>CAXBFU010000015.1:0-79975 GCA_963975205.1 uncultured Flavobacteriaceae bacterium
TGGCATGGTTAAAGGTGTTTTTGAAGAATTAAAAAAAGCATCGCCCAAAAACGGATTTACAATAGGTATCAATGACGATGTTTCCCATAGCAGTATAGCATACGACCCTGTTTTCGATATCATTCCTAAAGGAACCATAAGTGCTGTTTTCTTTGGCTTGGGTTCAGATGGAACTGTTGGTGCCAATAAGAACAGTATAAAGATTATAGGGGAAGGAACAAATTTATTTGCGCAGGGTTATTTTGTATATGACTCTAAAAAGTCCGGAGCCCAAACAGTTTCTCATCTACGCTTTGGTAAGAAACCAATTAATGCACCTTACCTTATTCAAGAGGCAGGTTTTATTGCTTGCCACAAGTTCAGTTTTATAGGGAAAGTACAAATGTTGCGTTTAGCAAAAAAAGGTGCTACCTTTTTATTGAATAGCCCTTACGGAGCAGATGACATTTGGAATCAACTCCCGTTTCAGATACAAAAGACAATTATAGAAAAAGAACTGAAATTTTATATCATAGACGCTTCTGGTGTTGCGAGGTCTGCAGGCCTTGGGGAAAGAATCAACACTATTATGCAAACTTGCTTTTTTGCACTTTCCGAAGTATTGCCTAAAGACGAAGCTATCGAAAGAATAAAATTATCCATAGAAAAAAGTTATCTCAAAAAAGGGAAAGCAGTTGTAGAGATGAATTTTCGTGTAGTTGATGCCGCCTTAAAAAATTTGTTTAAAGTTAAGGTGCCTTCAAAAGTAACAAGTCATATTCCTATTCCTCCCACGGTATCTATTGAAGCACCCAAATTTGTGCAAGAAATTACTGCTATGATGATGCGTGGTGATGGCGATGAACTGCCTGTAAGTAAATTGCCGGTTGATGGTACTTACCCCAGTGCCACTACCCGTTGGGAAAAACGTAATATATCAGACATGGTAGCCCAATGGGATAAGGATATTTGTATTCAATGTGGTAATTGCAGCTTTGTATGTCCACATAGTGTAATACGATCCAAATTCTATAACGAGTCCCATTTAGAAATGGCTCCAGATACGTTTAAGTCTGCCCCAATAAATGCTCGTGGATTTCCTGAAACATATTATACATTACAAGTATATATAGAAGATTGTACAGGATGCAACTTATGTGTGGAAGTATGTCCTGTCACCAGTGCAGAAGATAAAAACAACAAGGCAATAAACTTAAGACCAAGAGTTCCCATTTTGGAAAAAGAAAAGAAAAATATTCAATTTTTCGAAAGCCTGCCAATGAACGATCGTACAGAAGTAGATTTCTCATCGGTACGTGGTGCACAATTTCTTGAACCATTATTTGAGTTTTCAGGAGCTTGTGCAGGTTGTGGCGAAACACCTTATATAAAAGTACTTACTCAATTGTTTGGCGATCGACTTATTGTTGCCAATGCTACAGGCTGTTCTTCTATTTATGGAGGTAACCAACCAACAACGCCTTGGGCTGTTAATCAAGAAGGTAGAGGCCCAGCTTGGTCTAACTCACTTTTTGAGGACAACGCAGAATTTGGATTGGGCATGCGCATAGCTGCCGACAACCAATTGCTAATGGCTAAAAAGCTAATACACTATTCACGCCATGAAATTGGTGAGAAATTAACCGAAAAACTGTTAAATACAGAACAACTATATGAATCTGAAATAAAGGAACAGAGGGATGCGGTAAAGCAATTGAAGAAAAAATTGGCTCAAATAGATAAAAATGAAGCTGAAAAAATATTGTCGGTAGCAGATCATCTGGTTAGAAGAAGTGTGTGGTTAGTCGGTGGAGATGGTTGGGCCTATGACATAGGTTCTGGAGGACTGGATCATGTACTTTCCACTGGTAAAAATGTTAATGTTTTAGTTTTAGACACCGAAGTATATTCTAATACTGGTGGGCAAATGTCTAAAGCCACACCTACGGCAGCCACCGCAAAGTTTGCCTCTGGAGGAAAAAAGGTGGGTAAAAAAGATCTTGCCCTTCAAGCCATTTCTTATGGTAATGTTTATGTGGCACAAGTTGCCATGGGTGCTAATCCGCAGCAAACGCTTTTGGCAATACGCGAGGCCGAAGCTTATCCTGGACCATCTATAATTTTGGCTTATAGTCAATGTATAGCACATGGAATTAATATGCAAAAGGGTATGGAACAGCAAAATTTAGCCGTTCAAAGTGGCTACTGGCCCTTAATGCGGTACAACCCAACTTTAAGAAAAGTTGATAAAAACCCTTTTGTGCTAGATTCGCCCAGACCTAGTATAAAATTTGAGGACTATGCGTATAACGAACTGAGATACACTATTTTAAAGCGAACAGATCCAGAAGAAGCAGAAAAATTACTTAAAGTAGCACAAGAACTCATTAACCTTCGATGGAAAACCTATGAGGATATGTCAAGATGGGAAGCAAAAGAGTTTAACCCAGTAGTATAACAAATAATAAGCTCATGATATTGTCAAATAAATTGAAACAAATAAAAAACCCTCATATTACTAGTACCAAAATTGCATTATATTTGATATCAATTACAGAATTAAATATCATAACCAAGTATGAATAGAATAAATATTTCAAAATTTAAACAAAGATTTATAAATCTTAAGTATTTTTTATTATTTATTCCTTCAATTTTGATATCTCAAAACGAGATGCTTATCCGACAACTTTCAGAAAGAACAGTTGTTCGGGAAAATTATGATAAAAACGGAAAACTGATAAACAATCAAACGTTCCAAATAGGAAATGTAACAGAAACTGAAAAATATTATGAAATAGAGGTAGTTACCGAGCTCTTTGACGAAAGTGGGAAGTCCACAGACAAATACACAACCTCCTACCGCTGTAAACCTGAAGAATCAAGTACTATCGTCATGGTTTTTCCATTTTATAACCCAAAAAAAATGGCAACTGAAATTAATACCACTTCAAAAAGTTTTAAGGAGTTATATGACCTGAACAATCTTGAAGATATAGAATTGGAAATAAACTTTGATTCGGGCTTGTTGAATTTTTTTGGTTCCAAAAGCAAAATAAAAATTTATAATAGAAACCTCGTGATAAGCGATACAACAAAAACAATACGTTCTAAATTAACGGCAAAAGCCTATGCGCTTGGTATTAGAATTAAGCAGTTTGAATATAAAGTTGTTGAAAAACTCAACAATAAAAACCTATTGTCCTTTCAAAAATTTACCGAAGAGGATGGCAGCTATTTTACAATGACTTATAAATAGAACGAAAATGAACAATTACGAGACACTTTCAGAAGCAATAAACGAATTACAAGCCAATGGCTATACATACAATTTTAACCTAAAACCAGAATGTTTGGAGTGTGCCTCACTAAAAATTGAAATACACCCAGAAGATTTTGAAGTGGATAAAACCTATCGTTTTGAAGGTATGAGCAGTACGGACGATAACAGTGTGCTTTATGCTATTTCATCAAAAAATGGGATTAAAGGACTTTTGGTAGATGCCTATGGCGTCTATGCCGAAAACATTTCGGAAGCAATGAGAAAAAAATTACGATAACATAATAAAGAATGATAGATCTAAAAACAATCTCTACCGTACCACCATCGGGAACCTCAAAAAAAGAGATCAATAAAGGTTTGGTGCAATATCGCAACGAACTTTTTGAACTACAGAATAAATTTTATGCAGACAGCCGTTTTAGTTTGCTCATCATTTTACAGGGTATGGATACTTCAGGGAAAGACGGCACCATACGCCATGCTCTTAGCGGCATGAACCCACAAGGAGTGAGGGTGAAATCATTTAAAAAACCTACGGAGGAAGAACTAAAACACGATTTTTTGTGGCGGGTTTATCCGCACATTCCGGAAAAAGGAATGATACAAGTATTTAATCGATCATATTATGAAGACATCCTTGTTCCCAAGGTTTTGAACTCCGTATCGGAAGAAATCCTTGCTCACCGATGCAAGTTGTTAAAATACTTGGAACAACATTTAAGGCAAAACAACATCCATGTGCTAAAATTTTTTCTGCACATCTCAAAGGAACAACAGCAGGAACGGATTAACGAAAGGCTTATCAAGCCCCATAAACGCTGGAAATACAGCGCCGAGGATGAAAAGGCGGCCAACCAGTGGGGTGCCTACCAAAATGCATACAATATGGCAATAAACAACTGTGATGACCCATCTTGGCATATTGTGCCGGCAGATAAACGGTGGTACCGTAATTATAGCGTTGCAAAAATTGTGACAGAACACCTTAAAAAACATAAATTAACATATCCTAACACCTAAAAAAATAGAATACAATGGAAAATCACGAACAACACAACCACGAAGAAATGGACCATTCAAAAATGAACCACAAAAAAGAAGACCACTCGAAAATGGACCATTCCGATCATGACGGCAACGTACCCATGGGAATGGAAGGACACGACCACCATAAAATGATGGTTGTCGATTTCAGGAAGCGATTCTGGATATCAACAATCATTACCATTCCAATCCTGTTCTTTTCGCCAATGATACAGGAATTTTTTGGCTATGACTACTTACTGCCTGGTAATCAGTATGTCCTGTTTATCCTGTCATCCTTTGTGTATTTCTGGGGCGCATGGCCTTTTTTAAAAGGTTTTGTAAAAGAAATAAAAGCCAAAGGCCCAGGAATGATGACCTTGATTTCAATGGCCATCAGTGTTGCCTATTTTTATAGTACGGCAACTGTATTTGGTTTGAAAGGCGAAGACTTTTTCTGGGAATTGACCACCCTTATCGATATTATGTTATTGGGACATTGGCTAGAAATGAAATCGGTTTTGGGTGCCTCAAAAGCCCTGCAACTACTGGTAAGTATGCTCCCTTCTGAAGCGCACAAAGTTGTTGGTGATAAAATTGAAGACGTAAAACTGGACGATCTTATGAAAGATGATATAATCTTGATTAAGCCTGGTGAAAAAATTCCAGCAGACGGTATTATTACCGAAGGTTCCAGTTACCTTAACGAATCGATGCTCACAGGCGAATCTAAACCTGTAAAAAAGGGATTGGATGATAAAGTAATTGGTGGATCCATCAACGGTAACAGCACCTTAAAAGTCAAGGTTGAACATACAGGAAAGGACAGTTATCTCAACAAGGTCATTAAAATGGTCGATGAAGCACAGCGTACCAAATCGAAAATGCAGAACCTTTCGGATAGAGCAGCCAAATGGCTTACTTATATTGCATTAATTATTGGCTTTGGAACCCTAGCTGTTTGGTTATCCTTAGGCTTTCCGTTTGTATATGCTTTGGAACGTATGGTGACAGTTATGATTATTGCCTGTCCGCATGCTTTAGGACTTGCCATTCCACTTGTTGTTGCGATTTCTACTGCTGTATCTGCACAAAATGGATTATTGATACGTAACAGGACTGCTTTTGAAGAATCAAGAAAAATTTCAGCTCTGCTATTTGATAAAACAGGAACATTGACCAAAGGTGATTTTGGTGTTACCCGAATAGAATCTGTTAGCGATAATTATTCAACAGCCGAAATCCTTCGATTGTCAAGTGCTCTGGAACAAAGTTCGGAACACCCAATTGCTGTTGGGATTATAAAAAAAGTAAAAGCAGATAATGTATCCATCCCAAAACCTGAAAAATTCAATGCCATTACAGGAAAAGGAGTTGAGGCCGATGTGGAAGGCAAACAAATAAAGGTGGTAAGCCCAGGCTATTTACGTGATGAAAAAATTGCCATTCCAAAAGACGCTTACAGCGATGCCGCAGAAACCGTAGTATTCGTTTTAATTGATGGAAAATTAGCTGGATACATTGCCCTTTCAGATGAAATTAGACCAGAATCCGCTAGTGCGATACAAACTTTTAAAAAGAACAATATTAAAGTATATATGGCAACTGGTGATAATGAAAAAACAGCCAAAGCTGTTAGCGATAAACTTGGACTGGATGGTTATTATGCCGAAGTATTGCCACATCAAAAGGTAGAAATCGTACAAGAATTACAGGGCAAAGGTGAATTTGTTGCCATGACAGGCGATGGTGTTAACGACGCTCCTGCATTAGCACAGGCAAATGTTGGTGTTGCCGTAGGTTCGGGTTCAGATATTGCTGCCGAAACAGCCGATATTATTTTGGTAAATAGTAATCCAAAAGATATTGCCAATTTAATTTTGTTTGGCAAAGCCACCTATGGCAAAATGATACAAAACCTCATTTGGGCAACGGGTTATAACATTGTTGCCATTCCATTGGCAGCTGGTGTATTCTATGCTTCAGGTTTTGTGTTAGGGCCTGCAGTAGCTGCCGTGTTTATGAGTTTGAGTACGATTATTGTGGCTATTAATGCACAGTTATTAAAGCGAAAAATCGGCAAAAAATAATGATGAAAAATGAAAAACTTAACAGGATAGTGTTAATCCTGTTAAGTTTGTTTATTGTCATGTTGGGCTATGGCATTTTATTGCCCATACTGCCCTACTATACCGAACGGTTGGCTCTAAAAAACAATTTAGATGCTGACTTAATAAATTTCCATATAGGATTACTAACAAGTATCTATCCTTTATTTCAGCTTCTTTTTGTCATTTTTTGGGGCAAACTATCAGATAGGTATGGACGTAAACCCATCATCATTATAGGGCTAATTGGTTTTATTATAATGCAGATACTTACAGGGTTAGCTACAAGTATAGCAATGCTTTATGTGGCACGAATTATTGGTGGTATCTTGACCTCATCAATAATTCCTGTAAGCAATGCTTATTTAAGCGATATCACTTCTGAAACGCAGCGTACAAAAATTATGGCTTGGTCTGGTATGGCTTATAGTTCAGGCATCATTTTCGGACCTGTATTGGGTGGTTTATTATCGCAAACCGATGTTCACTGGAATTATTCATTTGGTCAATTTCATCTCGATCGGTTTACCGTTCCATTTTTTTTAGCAGCACTATTGGGCTTTGTTGTGTTGCTCTCAATTATTATATGGCTGCAAAACACGCAAATAGTAAAAAGGGTTATATCAAAGAGCAAAACCATCGATTTTTTCATTAACAAATATTTTCTTATCCTGTTATTGCTATCTTTTATATTACAGTTTGTAGTCACTTTATTTGAAACTGTGTTTTCTATTTACGGAAAAGATGAATTGTCTTTTACCAGTAATCAAGTTGGGATTGGTTTTATGCTTTGCGGATTGGTAATGGCAGTTTTACAACCTGTTTTTGCAACTTATGGAGAAAGATTTATAACTTCAAAACAGCAAATAGCTTTAGGGCTGTTGTTAACCAGTTTATCGCTTATCGCATTTCCTTTTTTAAATAGTGAGTTTTACGTTTATGTGATGATTGTTATTTTTGCTATAGGTGGTGCTTTTGTGACGCCAAATTTGCTTTCGGCAGTATCCTTGATTTCAAAGGAACATACTGGCAGAAACATTTCCATACAAAGTTCTACCAATAGTATAGGCCAAATTTTAGGACCAATTTTAGGTGTTTGGCTAATTTCGGGTGGTTTTTATTATCCTTTTATAATGGCTGGATTGATTGTTTTAGTTTCAATAGGACTTGTTATACCTCTAATAAAATGGCAAAGACAATGAAACATTTTGGAGTGAAAAATGCACGTTTTATTTGGGTAATTTAATGATAGGCTTGGTATAATTTTAAAAGATGTAAAATAATAAGTATTGCTATGATTCATAAATCAGCAACAGAAAAACAAAAAATGCACTTTCATGATAGTAATGATGATAATGGATATATACAATTGCTACATTCAGGTGAAGCGTATTTTCTTCAGTTAAAAAAACTAATTGAAGATGCACAAAAGGAAATACATCTGCAAACCTATATTTTTGAAGACGACGAAACAGGAAGCGATATAGCCGATTGCCTAAAAAGAGCTGCCCAAAGAAAAGTAAAGGTTTATGTTTTATTAGATGCTTATGGCAGTGCGGCACTTCCAGATAGTTTTGTACAGGATTTTATACATCACGGCATATCAATTCGTTTCTTTTCACCTTTATTTTCCTTGAACAATTTTTATCTGGGAAGGCGTATGCATCACAAAGTACTGGTCGTTGATGGAAAAATGGCAGTGATTGGGGGAATTAATATCGCAAATAAATACCGTGGATTTCAGGAACCTGAACCTTGGCTTGATTTTGCCGTACAGTTGGATTGTCCAGCAGCCGAGGATTTGCAAAAATTGTGCAGGGATTATTTTTTTAAAAAAGGAAGCTCAAAAAAAATAAAACCAGTATTGCATTCGGCTGGTAATGCTCTTGTTGGAATTATACAAAACGACTGGTTAAAAAGTAAGACAGAGGTTTGTGATGCATATACCAATGCGATACTTCGTGCAAAAAACGACATAGTTATATTAGGCTCCTATTTTTTGCCTGGTAAAAAGATGTCTAAAGCATTTAAAAAAGCTAGTAAAAAAGGTGTGAAGATAACCGTGATTTTAGCTGGTATTAGTGATGTGCCTTTGGTAAGAAGGGCAACCCAACATTTATATACCACCTTTTTACACAATCACATTAAAATATATGAGTGGAACAAGTCGGTCTTGCACGGAAAAGCTGCTATTGTAGATAACCAGTGGTCAACCATAGGTTCCTTTAATTTGAACAGCCTTAGCTGTTATGGCAGCATAGAAATGAACGTTGAAATACATTCATCTGGTTTTGCTGAAGCCTTGCGTTTGGACTTTAATAGGGTAATAAACGAGTGCAGGGAAGTTACCAAGAGCAGTTTTGAAAAAAGAGCAAATATCGTTAACAGACTTGCAGATTGGTTGTCCTATCAAATAATAAGAACAACAATACTTTCACTGACCTTTTTACCACACTTAAGGGTTTTTAAAAAATATAGGTTTTAAACGTTTAAGCTTCCCTTATGAGCATTTTTTAATCTTTCATTTTCCTCTTATAGAAACCTGATCTATACAATGAAACATATATTGACCCTTAAATCGTTGGTACTATATTGTCTTGATAGTTATGAGGTTAACTTTTTTTTGAAGATCCTCTCATTATAAATAAGAAAGTTAAATGAAAGTAGCTTTAATGAATGTACTAGACAATAATAAAGATGACGATTGTCGGTAAAACAATACTCATTATAGATTAAACTGGGCGTTTATAGGATAAATTTTTTTTTAAAATAAAAAAAAGTTAAATTACATCGTTATATGGTTAAAATATTTTCAATATTACTTTCAGGCTTGATTTTTTTTCAAGGTTTCAGCATGAATTTTCAAGACTTTTCCAAGTTTAAAATCATGGTTGAGCACCTAGATTTTCATCAAGAAAATTTTAACGAAAGTGTTATGGATTTTGTTTCTATCCATTATGGTTCAAACAAGATTTTGCACAGTAACGAACATGAGCATAATGATGAGCATGAGAATTTACCTTTTAAAAAAGAGACCAAGACCAGTGAAAATATACCAATAGTATATGTAATTAATAATTCAAGTATTATTATAGACAATAATAACTTATCAGAACTATCTGTAAATTTCTTTTATAAAGAAATGCATTCTACATTCGAAAAACCTAATGTTTTTCAGCCTCCAAGGCATTCCTAAAAGTCTTATTAAACTATCAACTGTCATTCAATTAAAAATTGTATGGTTTTAGTTGCATGTATATAATAAGATCTTCAATTTATTTATTGACCACTTTTATAATTGTGTAGAGCAGGTTTATTTTATATTAAGGCGTCAACTACGTCATATTTAATCCTTTACACACATTTATTAAGTGTGCTTAAATAATTAAGTCATCTAAGACTACTCATGGTTTATTATTAAAACATATTCATTACTTAAAAGTTAAAGAATATCGCTTAAAATATTGTAAAGAAATATTACCATTTCCTTAAACTATTCTTTTGTTGATATGGCTAGGGTAAAAGAAGCGAACTGTTAATTGCTTTTGAATACAATTTTGATAAAGTAATATTGAAAAACCATGAAGACTGGTAGTATCGAAGACCATAACATTCTTGAGTTTAATTTAATGGTGTATCAAGTTGAACTGCTTTGAGGTAATTAAAAATAATAAAATGAAAAATAAAAATATATTAATAACGTGTGGTGGAAGAAGAGTTTCTTTATTAAAATTCTTTCAAACAGAGTTAAAAAAGATTTATCCTGAAGGGTTAGTTTATATAACCGATAGCCATCCATTGCTTTCTTCGGCAGCTCACTTGGCCGATGGTTTTTTTAAAGTTCCCGATTTATCTAGTCCACATTATATAAATGAGCTTCTAAATATATGTATTGAAAATAAGATAGCTCTTTTAATCCCTACTTTTGATAGGGAATTATTAGCACTATCTCAAAATGAAGAGTTGTTCAAAAAAAATGGTATAACAATTGTCATTAGTTCAACTGATTTTATTAACAAAACAATCAATAAATCAAATACCCATAGGTTTTTTAAAAGTTTAAATATTCCTTTTCCAAAAGAGTATTCAAAAAAAGAATATAAATTGCCTATTTATATTAAACCAAACTTGGGTAGTAATAGTAAAGATAATTTTGTTATAACTAGCGAGAATGATTTTTTAAAAAAACATTTTGTAAATGATGAATACCTGTTTTTGGAATACCTAAACCCTAATGAATTTAAAGAATATACCTGTGATCTATATTACTCTAAAACACACCATTTAAAATGTGCTGTTCCAAGAAAACGTCTAGAGGTTAGAGCAGGAGAAGTTAGTAAAGCATTAACTAAGAAAAACGAAATACTTGATTTTATTTACAAACATTTTTCGTTTTTACCTGGAGCCAGAGGATGTATAAATATTCAATTGTTTAAACATACTTCAACTAGCAAAATTGTTTGTATTGAAATAAATCCAAGATTTGGTGGTGGATTTCCTTTATCTTACCATGCTGGAGCAAATTATCCATTATGGATATTGAATGAATACCTCCTTGGAAAAGAAATAACCTTTTATAGTGGTTGGGAAGATAATTTATTAATGCTTAGGTACGATCAAGAAGTAATTGCTAGAAATTTTATAAATGGATAAAGTCGTCGTGTTTGATTTAGATGATACTCTTTACAAAGAGATTGATTTCTTAAATTCTGCTTTTAAAGAAATTGCCTTAATTATTTCTAATGACTCAGGCACAAGTTATAATGAAATAATTGATGACATGCTTCATCTTTATTATAACAAAGAAAATGTATTTCAAAGTATTTTAACTAAGTACAATCCCCTTAGATATGCAGTTAAAGACTTAATTGAAATCTACAGGACCCATAAACCTAATATTACCTTATCTAAAGAGATAAAAGAAGTACTAAACGAATTTCACTCCAATGGCATTCGCTTTGGTATGATTACTGACGGAAGGAGTGAACAGCAAAGAAATAAAATAAATGCGCTAGGATTAGATAAATACATCGAGCATATTGTTATATCTGATGAATTTGGTTTTGAGAAACCTCATTTGGCAAATTACACCTATTTTCAAAACTTGTTTCCAGATATGAACTACTACTACATTGGAGATAATGTAAAAAAAGATTTTATAGCACCAAACACCTTGGGGTGGAAAACTATATGCATTAAAGATGATGGAAGAAACATACACAGTCAAAACATTAAAATTACTAGAATTCAACAACCCAAATATTACATAACTCATTTTTCGGAGCTACTCAATATAATTTTATAAACAAACTACTTTTCCAGTTACCAGATGATAATATGGATAACTCCAAACCATATAATTACTTCATTTGTTTATTATAAATATCTTTTAAAACAATACTTTCGCCCTCTTTATTAACCACATTTAAATCATACCTAATTTTTATTTTGGTTTCTAGAGGTGCATAATAATAAATAACCCAAGCATCTGCTTCGTTAGTGCCAATACAACCGTTGGAATAGGCTTTACCCAATGTAATAGCGTTTGTAGTTGGATGAATTAACTGCCCATTTCTAATGCCGTTTATTTCGGTTTCTATAAAAGGTATTTGAGGTAATTTTGTAAGCCTATCATCGTCTCTCTTTGTTACAAAATATTCATGATTATTTATGGGATTAACATATCGTGGATTAAGGACATGATTTACAATGCGGCCTTCACCAGTTTTGGTTTTTAAATCTTCTATCCTTCCCGACATTTCTAGATAAACTTTCTCATCTCTACCTACTCTAACCAAAAATTCATAAAGTTTGTTGGATGCTTCATAAATACGAAGTTTAAATTCAGGGATATTAACATCTATTAATGTGTTATTGAATGAATTCTGAATCTTTTCAGCTAATATAGAGTCAGGAATAATCAACGTTGCGCCTTTGGGCAATACAATCATCTTTTTTTGATTATAGACAAATGAATCTCTAGCCATCATCCTATAATAATCGGTGTTTTTAAGCGTATCTATAATCCACGAATTAGTTCTCACAATCAAGTGTTCAGTTAATTTATAAGGCGTAAAGGAATCGTATTTTTTTACTAGAGAATCTATAAATTGAAAATAATTTTCAATAGTTATTCCTTTATTGATTAATACAACGTTTACTATTGAATCGTGATGGTAAAATTGATTTAAATCTATCGTTTTTTTAGTTAACACTAATGTATTTCTACTCTCTGATCTTGAATTAACAGATACTACCAACAGTAACATTACAAAAGCAAATATGAACAGTATTAGTCTATTCATTTAGTAAGGAGTTTAGTTTATTAAGAATTTTCTCTAATACTTTATCTTTATCTAATGAGTTTATCAGCTTTAAATTAAGGCATTTTATTTTCAATTCTAAACCTAGATATTATTAAATTACTCATATATCATAGTGCTATTTTTAGAAAATGTTTAATAATATCGGTAGTCGATACAATACCAACTATGTTATCGTTCTCTAAAACAGGAACCGCATGGTAATTTCCTTCAGCCAATACTTTGGATACATCATTAATGGTTGAATTAGTTGTTAAATAAAATGGCTTTTGTGTCATTATATCTTTAACTTTAAGTTCCTTATACACTTTATTGTCATCGCTAATCCCTGCGCCAGAAATATGATACATAAAATCTATTAAACTAACCATACCGACTAATTTTCCGTTTTCTTCAACAGGTATATGATGGTGAAAGTTCTCTTTTTCATAAATATGCTTCACATCCAAGAGGTATTGCTCAGGTGTAACACAAACCACGTTCTTGGTCATTACTTCAATAATTGAATCTGTTTTCATCCTAGTAGTGTTTTAATCTAAAATATGCTTAAAATTAAGGCATTATTTAATTTATATATATGACTAATATCATATTAAAACAAGGTGTTTATTAATACTTTTAATTCTAGTTTAAATTAAATGTATCTATTATGAAAACTAAAACCATTTTAGAGCTACTTACACTAAGCTCCAGTCTTTATTATCTGGCAAGAGATTCTCAATTTTTGGATAAAATAAGTGAGCTTTCGGAAAAAGGAAAGGATAATATCAATAAAATAGTATCTGAATCTCAATTGGACGAAAATGGAAATGAACTGGAGTTTGTGGACAAAATAATTTTAAAAACACATAAGCTAAAAGAAGAGCTCGACGAAAAAATTGAAGAATTGGTTGCTAAATTCTACAAAAAAATAAATGTGGCTCATTTAGATGAAATTAAAGCCTTAAATGAAAAGCTTGAAAAATTAGACGCAACCGTAGCTCTATTGGAAGCACGATTAAATAAACTGGAAGCATAAAACAATGGGGATTATAGCAGGAATTGGAAAAAATTTTAGATCCATCTCTAGGTACAACCAAATAATCAAGGTCCTAATAAAATATGGTTTTGAAGATTTGGTAGATTATCTAGAAGAGAACAAAGAATATACTTTTTTACAAAAACTAATTCCAAAAAAATCCAGAAAACAAGCAACGCAATACAGTAAGTGGGCAAAAATGAGATTGGTTTGTGAAGAGTTAGGGCCTACATTTGTAAAGTTTGGACAAATATTAAGCAATAGACCCGATTTAATTCCTTTAGAATTAACCTTTGAATTGGAAAAACTTCACGACAATGTACCACCAATGCCAGAAGATATTGCCAAAAACATTGTAGAAACAGAATTAAACGATACAGTAGAAAACTTATTTGCATGGTTCGAGCCAACACCGTTCGCATCTGCTTCTATAGCACAGGTGCATAGAGTGACCTTACACTCTGGCAAACGTGTTGCATTAAAAATTCAACGATCTGGAATTCAAGATATTATTTCCGAAGACATCAAGGCAATGTATAAAATTGCCGAAATCTTAGAAAGAAGAATGCCTTCTTTAAAAAGCTTTGATCCAGTTGGACTTGTTAAAAACTTTGAAGATTCTATCTTAAAAGAAATTGATTTTATTAACGAATCCGTTAATATACAAAGGTTCTATAACAATCTTGAAAACGACACCTCCTTAGATCAATTTGCTGATGCTCCAAAGGTGTATCCATCGCTTACAACCACAAAGGTATTAGCTATGGAATTTATTTCAGGAATTAAAATAAATCAAGTTAACGAGTTAATATCTAAAAATATAGACACCAAAGTTATTGCTAGAAGACTAGCAGTTAGCTATTTTAAACAAATTTTTGAATATGGTTTCTTCCATGCCGATCCACATCCTGGTAATTTATTGGTCCTTCCCAACAACCATATTTGCTACTTAGATTTTGGTATGATGGGAAGTATGTTGCCAAGAGACATTTCAATTTTCAGCAAACTATTTATTGCTATTTCTAGTAAGGATATAAAAAACATAATTAAAACCTTACAGCAACTATCAAATAACGTACCTATTGCAAACATGAGAGAGTTAGAGTTTGATATTAATGAATTTGTAGAGAAATACTATGTAAGAGAGGTTCATGAAAATGAAATGAGTACTATTTTACTGGACTTAAAAGATATTATTATTGCTCATGGTTTAAAAGTACCAACCTATTTCTTTCTTTTTGCAAGGTCATTAGTAACTCTTGAAGGCGTTATTGCTAAACTGGATCCAAAACTAGAACAATTCGAAATTGTAAAACCTTACTTAAGAACTAGTGTAGCAAGAAAATACAATCCTTTAAAAATGGGTAAAAAGGTTGTGAATTCCATTGTTGAAATTACAGATTATATGGAAGAATTCCCATCAGATTTAAAAAATGCCATCCGGAAAATTAATTCTGGTCAAGTTAAGGTCGATTTAACACATAAAGGCATAGACCCAATGGTGCATACATTACAAAGAATAACGAAACAAATAATTGCTGCTTTTATTATGGTAGCACTTATAATTGGAGCTTCTTTGTTTATCGTTTTTCAAATCAATCCGCTTTGGAACGGCATTTCTGTACTAGGTATGGCAAGTTTCGCCTTAGCAGTGATTTTAGGTTTTGGTATGATAAGTAACATAAGAAAAGGCGATTATGATTACTAATTTTTTATGATATAACATCTTTTAAGTAAAAAGAGGCTGTCTAAAAAGTGCTTTTGTTGTCATTTTTGAGCTTAGTCGAAAAATCTCAATAATCTATAAATCAACATTTTAATTTTTAATAGATTCTTCATTTTCATTCAGAATGACACTTTTTAGGCAGCCACTTCTATTAGGATTTAATCTAAATTATTATGGTTTAGAAAATGCGTTTTTAAAATGAGTGAAAGCCTCAGAAATTTCACTTTGAAAATGCTCTAGTTTTGTTTCTTCTTCTTTTTTCTTAGCGTATTTCCCTTTAAGCTTCTCAACAAAGGCATTGAAGTCTTTTTTTCCTTTTTCAAAAGTATCCTTGGCTTCAACTTTTTCTTTATTGAACTTTTGCTCCAAAATCTCTAGTTGAATTTTAAACTGCTCAATTTCAATTAAAGTTAAGGCATACATTCTATTTAAAGTTTCGTTGGTTTTAATTTTCACTTCAATATCGTGTAAGGTTAACAATAGTTGCTTTTTTTGCTTTTTAAAAATCTCTTTGGTCTCTGCTTTTCCTAAAGCCAGTTGTACGCGTAGTTCATCAAACTTAGCATTAAGTTCATCAATTTTTTCTTTAACTCCTTTTATTTTATATTCACTATCGTGCACAAATAGGTTAAATTTCTTTTTAACCTCTTCAAATTTATCTTGAGCCTCAGCTTTTCCCAAAGCGGTTTGAACTCGAAATTCTTCTATCTCAGTGGCTGTTTTTCTAAGTGCTCCAATCACTTTATCTACAAATTGAACGTCCTCTTTATTTTTCATGATTATTATATTTATGATGCTACTAAATGTCTAAATAAAACCGAAAACAGACAATGATAATTATCAGTTTATATTTCATTAATCACAACCTTAAAATTATAGTTCTTTCCTTCTTTTTAAATAATACTTATTAACCCTGTGATATGACTTTTATCATTTTGTTCATCAACCTTTTCTTATACATTTGGTATAGCATGTTACAATTTTAGTATGTCAGCATTACATAGTATAAAAACACAATTAAAATCTTTCTTAACAGAAATTGGAGAACTGTCATTATTCACAGGACGCTATTTTAGAGAAGCATTTAAAAGGCCTTTTGAGTTTAAGGAATTATTGCGTCAATGCTATAATATGGGAAATCGTTCCTTATTATTGGTTGTTATAACAGGTTTTATAATTGGACTAGTGTTAACATTGCAAACCAGACCAACATTAATGGAATTTGGAGCAGTATCGTGGATGCCATCTATGGTAAGTATTTCTATAGTTAGAGAAATAGGGCCTATTATTACGGCTTTGGTCTGTGCTGGCAGAATTGGTTCTGGCATTGGAGCCGAATTGGGCTCTATGCGTGTTACCGAGCAAATTGATGCCATGGAAGTCTCTGGAACCAACCCATTTAAATATTTGGTCGTCACACGAGTTTTGGCAGTGACATTAATGCTCCCATTGTTGGTGATTATTGGTGATGCTATAGCAATTTTTGGTTCTTTTCTGGTTGAGAACATTAAAGGCAATGTATCATTTATGCTTTATTTTAGCCAGGTGTTTGATGCTTTGGAATTTGGCGATGTAATACCTGCAACCATTAAATCGTTCTTTTTTGGATTGGCTATTGGTATTGTAGGTTGTTTTAAAGGCTTTTATTGTGAAAAAGGGACCGAAGGTGTTGGTAAAGCGGCAAATTCAGCAGTTGTATTTACATCTTTACTACTTTTTATTATAGATTTTATAGCCGTTTTTGTAACAGATATTTTTTATGACTTATGATAGAGCACAATAACATATCTAACCGTGAAATTGTTCTTGAACTAAAAAATTTACACAAACATTTTGGCAAAAATAATGTGCTAAATGGATTTAACATGCAGCTATTTAAAGGTGAGAATCTGGTGATTATGGGAAAATCCGGTTCTGGCAAATCGGTGATGATTAAATGTTTGGTAGGATTGATGGAAGCCGATAGCGGCACAATCACAGTGATGCATAACGATATAACTAAATTAGATCAAGAAGCATTGGACATATTGCGTGCAGATATTGGATTTTTATTTCAAGGTAGCGCATTGTACGACTCGATGACCGTAAGGGAAAATTTGGAATTTCCCTTACGTCGCCATACCAAAAAATTTGGCGAGCACATCGATACCGAAACGTTGGTGGTTGAAGCACTAGAAAATGTTGGGTTGGCAAGTGCCATAGATTTGATGCCTTCGGAATTATCGGGAGGGATGAAACGTCGTGTTGCACTAGCTCGCACACTTATTTTGCAACCAAAAATTATTTTATATGATGAACCAACAAGTGGGTTAGACCCAATAACTGCTAAAGAAATAATTATTTTAATGCAGGATATTCAAAAAAAATATGGTACCTCATCACTAATAATAACACACGATGTAGATTGTGCACGAGCTATTTCAGACAGGATGATATTACTCATAGACGGTATTGATTATGCCGTTGGGACCTATGCCGAACTATCGGTTTCGAAAGACCCAAAAATTAAAGCTTTTTTTAAACATTAAATATTCCCTTCGTTAAGGGAATGAATAAAAAATAGATTCAATGAAAAATACAAACTCACAAAAATTACGCTTAGGACTCTTTGTAGTCACAGGCACTGTCCTGTTCATTATTGGAGTTTACCTTATAGGACAACGTGAAAATATGTTTAAAAAAACCTTTACCATAAGTGCCTTTTTTCAAAATGTAAATGGGTTACAAAATGGCAACAATGTTCGTTATTCAGGCATTGACATAGGGACAGTAAAAGATATTACCATGGTTAACGACTCTACCATAAAAGTGGACATGACTATTGACGAAAAAATGATTATTCATATAAAAAAAGATGCTATTGCCACTATTGGCTCTGATGGCCTAGTTGGAAACATGATTTTGAATATTGTCCCTGGAAATGGCCAAGCCAATATTATTAGCAATGGAGACACCATAGAATCTTACAGTAAAATTGGTGCCGATGACATTTTAAGCACTTTAAGCGTGAGTTCGGAAAATGCAGCCATCCTAACCTCCGATTTACTAAAAATCACAACAGCCATGATTAAAGGGAAGGGTACAGTTGGTTTGCTTTTGAATGATACGATTATGGCAAAAGATTTAAAACAATCGGTTACCAATCTTAAATTTGCAAGTAGAAGTGCCACAAATACCATAAACGAACTAAACACCATTATTTCATCACTTAAAACAAACAACGAAACTGTTTTGGGTATGCTAATTAACGATACGCTCTCAGGAAAAAAGTTAAAAGACATTATTGGGCATCTTGAAACATCTAGTGCTGAGGTTGAAAATGTTTTGGCAAATATCAATACTGCTGTTGATGATTTCAATTCAAGCGACGATGGTGCTTATAACTATATTTTAAAAGACACATCTCTTGTAAATAGTCTAAAGTCCACACTTAAAAATATAAATGAAGGCACCGATAAGTTTAACCAAAACATGGAAGCTTTAAAACACAATTTTTTAACAAGAGGTTATTTTAGAAAGCTGGAAAGGCAAGAGAAAAGAGAGGCTAAAAAAGTTGAAAAAGAAAATAATTAAACAATTAATTACTTAAAACGCGATAAAGCAAAATAACGAGGGAACTAATAAAAATACTCGTATAGATTAACTTATTATGCTTTGCTAACCAATTGGGTAAAAAAATATCAAAATTATCTTTGGTCGAATTCGAATATTTTCGTGCAATAACGGTAAGCGGACAAAACCATTTAAATATTAATAATACAAGACCTTCCAACAAAACCAATCCCACACATATCCAAACCCATTTATCAATTTTATTGATGATAACCGCATACAACAAATAAAATATAACCACATTAAAAAACAACCAAATAATAGTATGAATGCTTTTTATAACTAGTAGTTGTCTGTTTTTCATTTATTGTATGCTTTTAAACTATTAAATTCTAAATCTATAATTTCTAAATTAAGCCAATTGAAATCGCCTTCTTTTAGTTTCCATGTAACACTACATTTATTCGGAATCTTGAAATCGTTAAAGTTCTTGTAAGTTTTTGCTTTTACCAACCAAGTTTCCAAAGTGGCATCCTTTCCCGTTCCAAATTGGCGTTCGGCTTCAAAGGATTTAAAATCGCCATTATCGGAAAACTTAAAAATCCCCAAAACCGATTTTTCATTCAAAATAAAAGTAGCTTGAACGGAATTCGCATCGATAGGTTCCCATTTTATATAATCGTTTAAAGCTGTTGATGGAAACCATACCATTTCCGCCATGTATCTAACCATGGTACTTGCTTTTATTTTTTCGTTATTGCCTTCATTTGCAACTGGAATCAGCGATGCCAATTTGATAAGCATTTCGCCTTTTCCATTATAGAGCTTATCTCTACCAACCATTTTTATTATTGGCATTGCATCAACTTTGGTTGTCCAGATAAACGCAGGGTTTTCTACATTAAAATATTGTGTTGCCGTAAAAGGCATCCATTTACCTTTGGGTTTGGTTTTTATTTCGCCTTTTTGTTTTAACCGAACCGAAATAATTCTTTCTTTGCCAACGACTCCTGAATTTTGCAACCATTTTTGAACAATTTCTGGCAGATGATTAATATCTTCTTTGGAAATTTTAGGAAGATTTTCAACTTGGATGTTTTGCAGTATTTGTTTTGATTCAGTTTGAACCATTTTATTGAATTGATAATTTCCATAAGCAGAAATACTAACCATAAGAATAATGACATTCGCAAAAGTGCCGAATTTAGCATCTTGCCAATACAAAATAATTAGGATTTGAGATACGATTACTGCTACAATAGCTATTATAAACCACCATTCTTTTTTTAATAGAAATAGTATTAAAGTAACCACAAATAATAGTGCAGTAATCAACCAAAGCATTCCTATTGGTTTTGAAATGCTTTGAGTTAATTGATCAATCTTCACTAATTGAAATGCTTTTAGAAAGCCCATTAAATGGGTAAGTGCGTGAATAATGACTATAAAACTAAAAATAGCTTTCATCTACTCTTTTTTGTTGTTATCTATTTAAAAACTGGATAAGCATAATAACTCTGCTTACCCAGTTTCAATTTTTAAATACAATATCATTAAGATGCTACAGGTTCTTTAGCTTTATTGGCAGCTATTTTCTCTATTAAGTCTGGTACTTTTTCAAATACAGCTGCAAGTCCGCGTGTTTTCCCAGCTTGTAGAAACGAAATTTCATTAGCGCGAGTTACCAAAAAACCAATAGGTTCAATTCCTATACCAGCTCCTGCTCCCATGCCTTCACCTTTTTTACCTTTAGATTCTGTGCCTTCGCCTCCACCAGAGCCAAATCCCATACCTACTTTAATTACTGGTACGCATTTAAATTCTCCTAAATCAAACTCTTTGCCAACAACAGTTTCTGTGTTTGCTTCAGTTTTCATAAAATCTGTTATTTTTCCTAATAATTCTTCTAAGTGTAGTTCCATTGCTTCAATTTTTAAATGTTAATAAATGATTTAATTATGCGTATTGGCCTGTTTTCTAAAACCAATATCAAATGATTTCTTCCTTGAAAGTTGATATGAAATCCTCCTCTGTAATGATTTAGAAATGCAAATATTGGATATAGTTTTGCATTATAAATACAATCTCCTGTATCTAAATTCATATCAAACTGTTTTATCTTAAAGGATTTTAACACTCTTAACCCTGTTTTAAAACTTACTTGTTTACTATATCTTTTTTTTGGCTTTTTCTTTTTTTCATTGTTGTACAAAACTTTAGTCTTTTTATTTAATGGATAAAAATTGAAATTAAAAAAAAGCACCTTCAACTTTATTTTGAAAGTTTCCTTTTCATCGGCAACAACATTGGCTTTTGCCAAACCTTTTAAATGAATACAATATTGATTTCCCCTAGTGTCTATTACCATAACAATAGGCATGAGCAATAGATACAAGATGAATAGAAAAACCAGAATCAAGATTATATTTAAAAGCATTACCCAAGTTTTGTACAAAAGAAAGCAACTTTTTAAGGTAACACAATGATATTCATCATCTTAAAAAAAAATAACAAAATGTTAATAAGTATAAATTACACTATTTTTAATTATGGAAGAAGACATAAATATGGCAAAAAATAAAATTTATATTTGCATTGGTTTAAGGCTAGACAGCAGGAATTATGATTTTATTTCTTTTCTTGAAATTGCTTAACCAGTTTTATAATAGGCTCAATACTGGATTTATCCATATAATCAAATCCATGGAGTTCTTCTTTCCTAGCAACAGGATCAGGGTTTTTTATAGCACCTATTATTAACATTAGTCTGTCGTACAGAGTAAGCTCTTTAGGATTTTGCCTGCCTCGTAAAGCAATATGTTTAACTTTAGATATGAAACCTTTTGGTAAATTACTATTGGCAATCCAACCATCAAGTTTCTTACCAGCTGGCGCACCAGAAACCGTAAACAGAATGATTGGTTTATTTACTATGGTTGACCAATTTCTCCTTAGCCATTTTCGATTTAGCAACTTATAGTAAATTATTGGGCTTCCTAAAACCAAAAAATCATAATTTGATAAATCTGTTTTAGCATCATTAATATTAAATACAGGTAATCCAGTAGCTTGAGCTATCCAATTTGAGTACTGTTTAGTACTACCATACTTGCTTGCAAAAAATATTACACCTTTCATAATTAATAGTATTGGTTGCAAGAATATTTATATTTGTGTTTTTGATTGTATCTAAATTTATTCCTGCTTATTTTGGATGAGTTCTACGAGCAATAATAAGTTAGCAACACAAAACGGTTAACAGAACTAGAATTAAAACCGTAACCAGTAGTTTAAGATAAATTTTCATAATAGCACATTATAGGTTATAGATACTAATGTAAAAATTAAAGATTATTTGTAAAATGATATTGGTCAGTAAAGGTTATTACTTTCTGCTTTATTAATGAACCCTCTTTTTACCTGTAATTTCTTCTATCTTAATTAAATACACGATAGGAACATCGCCTTTGTAGATTTTACTTGAAAACTCGCTGATAAAATCTAGCTTCGTTTGTTCTTTTTCCATAATAACATCCTTAACACCTAATGAAAACGCATGAAGATACGCCTTGGCGTCGCTACCAAAGTGTTGTTCGAACTTACCATGAACCAATACCGATTTCCAATTGTTTACCGTAGAGATTTCGGCAACTTGAAGTGATATTGCATTGTTTTTTCTCATGGCTGCTATTTTATGACCCTCACCCGAGTAACAAATAATAGCTTTGTTCACTTGGTCGTAATAATAGGTAATTGGCACCACATAAGGTTTGTTTTTATATATGTACGAGAGGTGTCCTATGTAATTGTTTTCAAGGATAAAATTGCATTCTTTCTGGTCTAAGCTTGTTATCATCTTTTTTTTTGGATTATTTGGTATGTACTGCAATAGTTAGATAGGTAAGTTATTCAATATTTACATTTTAGTCTATGATATTAATCAGTCTCCTGTTTTAATTTCTATAAGTGTAATCTCTGGTCGCATGCCTAATCTTCCAGGAAACCCTAACCAACCCAAGCCTCGATTAACGTGCAAGTATTGAACCTTGTTATTGTATAAACCAGCCCAATGTTTGTATTTATATTTAATTGGACTCCATTGCTTGTTTTTTAGCTGAAATGCTGCCTGCATCCCATGTGTATGTCCAGATAATGTTAATGCGATATTTGTATCGTGTATAACTTCTTCACTCCAATGTGAGGGATCGTGGGATAATAATATTTTAAAAGGAATCGTTTCTACATTAGCAATAGCTTTTTGTAAATCGCCATATTGTTTAAAAGGCGGATTTCCCCAATTTTCGACACCTATAATGGCGATTTTATCAGTGTTTTTTTCAATAACATCTGACTGATTAAGTAATAAGTTAAAACCGTTGTCCTTATAAAAAGTCTTAATGCCGTTGAAGTTTTCTTGCTTCTCTTTTTTGGTTTCCCATTCGCTATAGTCGCCATAATCATGATTACCCAAAACGGCATATTTACCCATTGTTGCCGATAATTTCCTGAACACTCTAGTCCACCCACGTAATTCCCATGCGTAATTGTTTACCAAGTCTCCAGTAAAGAAAATAACATCTGGCTTTAAATGGTTAATCTTACTTACAGCTCGATTTAATATATGAAAACGATAATTAAAACTTCCTAAATGTAGATCTGAAATATGCACAATTCTTAAACCATTAAACGCTTTAGGCAAGTGGTTGAATTTAATTTTAATATGGTAAACCTTAAAATTATAAATCGATTTAAAAATGCCATAAGCAATTACAAAAAAAGGTAAAAACCCAGAAAACAAGCCTATAAGGGGAATAACCAGAAGAGATTCTTTATCTGAAAACACAAAATTTGTAAAGAACAAAACAGAGATAACAATTACAAAAATTATTTTAGGGATAAACGAGGATATAGTCAAACCATATAATGAAGACACCAATAATTGTTTTCTCCTTGGGTCTATATCATCCAGTCTAACTTTTAACATTAATATGGATATAATAAGTCCAATTGTAAAAACCCAAAAAGTAATATGTATGGCATTTTTTAAAACTATAGAAGTAATAAGTTTGGTAATGGATTGCAACCAATAAAAAGCAAAAATATCTACTACTAATATTGCCAAACACAAGAGTAAAATGGTAAATAGTGAATAGCTTCGCATTAGATTATTATTAAGGTTTTTGTGTGTTTTTAAGACGACGTTTATCTCTAAATGCCCAATAAATACCTTTTACGTCCGAAGCCCAAGTATCATACATATAAATTAGTGTAATTTCCTCAAAAGTTTCTAAGAGCCCAAATCCAATCATGATATAAAACAAAGCGTAATTTGGTACAAAAAACAAAGAATATAAAATAAAAATACTTTGTATGATTGCTGATAATTTGGCCAAATATGTATGAAACGCTGTAGCCTTACCATATTTATAATATGCAATACTCATTTGTATAATGTAAGGCACGAATGCAACACCAATTAATAGGATGTTTTTTCTGATAAATTCGTTTTCAAAAACAAGTAAACCAATTAATCCAACAACAAGTGTTATTTGGTCACCAAAAGAATCCAACTGTGAGCCTCTAGGACTTGTTATTTTAAGTTTTCTAGCCAAATAGCCATCGATAGCATCAGTTAAATAACTAATCAATAAAAGCCATGCAAAAAAGTGCCTTTCGTCTAGCCATAATAGCAACACAAGAAAAGGCGCAGCTACAACTCTATAAAACGAAAACCAATCGGCAATATTAAAGTTTTTGAATGTGAGCATCTATTGTTAGTTTGTATAAAAATACATGAAACATCGTGTACTTAATATGAGAAATGTCAGTAAAAAGCTTTACTCTTTTTTAATGAACTTATCTTGACTTTTTGTGTTTAACCGAAAATGAGATAAAATTTGTCCAGATAAGACGCTTTTTGAAAGGCATAGCATCGCTACGCATAAAAAAAGTAACGAAATATGGGCGAATTTTAGCCATTTTTTAGGAAATAGAAAAAGCTAAGATGAGTTCAATGTAATTCGCAACTATCTCCACTTTTTCTAGCACCAAATTTTACTAGTATAGTTTCCAATAAGCACCATTTAGTAAATGCTGATTGCATTAAGTTTAGACCAATAAATACTGTAAACCACATCCAATTTGGGTTTACATAAACCGAAAGGACAACACTCAATAACACCATTATACCTACGATTACTCTAAAATATGTATGTAACATTTTAATTAATTTTTAAGTTTATATAAATTTTTCTACAGGAACCACAATAGCTTTTATTGGATTATTAGTTTCTAATTGTTTATTAAATACTTTTAATAAATCGAATAAAGTATCAATGTGCTCATCATCTGTAAAAGAAAAAAACATACGCGATTCGTTCCCTCCTTTTTTACTAGGGAACCAACTTGATGTTTTTAACACAGAAGGTATGTTTTTATAACCATCGATACCCAAACTACTAAAACTCTCGATATTTGCTTTTTTGAACAACTTCAAAACATCATTTTGAAATTCTTCAACTGCTGTTACTATTACTAGTTTCATGTTTTTTAGTTTTTTATTATCTGTCCGAGTGCAATCAAGAACTATTTTTAACTACACATCTCAAAGAGGTCTCGACTGCGCTCGACCAGACAGTTTACTTATAATTTTTTCGTTCTATCATATAATACACTAATGGCACAACCAATAACGTAAGAACTGTACTTACAATGGTTCCTCCCATTAGCGAAATTGCCAAGCCTTGGAAAATAGGATCAAACAAAATCACAAATGCTCCAATTACAACGGTTCCTGCTGTTAACAAGATTGGTGTGGTTCTAACTGCTCCAGCTTCAATAACGGCTTGTTTTAAAGGAACACCTTCATCTAAACGCAAATTGACAAAGTCAATAAGCAAGACCGAATTTCGTACCATAATTCCTGCTAAAGCGATCATACCAATAAAAGATGTTGCTGTAAAAAAAGCGCCCATAACCCAATGTCCAAGTACAATACCAACTAATGATAATGGTATTGCAACCATCATCACTATAGGTGCTTTAAAGTTTTGGAACCAACCAACAATTAATATGTAAATGATGATGATAACTCCCAAAAAGGCAATCCCTAAGTCTCTAAAGACTTCAAGGGTAATTTGCCATTCACCATCCCATTTAATTGTATAATCGTGTTCAAATTCTGGCTGATTCAAATACAATTCATTCATGTTATAACCCTCAGGAAGGTCAATAGCTTTTAACTTATCTTCCATTCCTAATATGGCATATACAGGACTTTCCAGTTCACCAGCCATATCTGCCATTACATATACCACACGTTTCTGGTTTTTTCTATAAATGCTTTTGGCGCTAGTGTTTTTTTGAATATCCACCAAATCTGCAATAGGAATCATGTTCCCATGTTGCGATTTCACATTTAGTTGTGAAATATCTAAAATGGTCGATTTCTCTTTTTCATCTAAAGCTAAAATCAAACCTACTTGATTGGCAGCATCTTCATCATATAAAGTTGTAATAGCTTTATTAGACAGTGCCATATTCATGGTATAGGCAATTTGCTTTGGTGCTACGCCATATAACATGGCTTTTTCTTTATCTATCACAAACTCATATTCTACTTGGTCATCTTCAACCATCCAATCTATATCCACAACATCTGTTGTGTTCCTTAAAATATTTTTAACGGCGTTTGCTACCTCAATCTGTTTATCATAATCTGGTCCATATACCTCAGCCACAATAGTTGACAAAACTGGAGGTCCAGGTGGTACTTCTATCATTTTTACATTGGCTTCAAACTTTTTTCCAATTGCCTGAATATCATCACGCATCGATTTTGCAATGTCGTGACTTTGCGTACTTCTATCGTTTTTGTCGGTTAGGTTCACTTGAATATCTGCCATATTACTTCCACCACGTAAATCGTAATGTCTAACTAGTCCATTAAAAGTTATTGGAGCCGACGTCCCAACATAACTCTGGTAATTAACCACTTCTGGTCTGGTAGATAAGTATTGCGCTATTTCTTTGGTTACAACACCAGTTCTTTCAAGGGTTGTTCCTTCTGGCATGTCTATGACTACTTGAAATTCGTTTTTATTATCGAAAGGCAACATTTTTACTGCAACCGACTTAGTGAAAAATAAGCTTACCGAACCCATTAACAATAAGAATGTAATTCCTAAAAACAACCAACGCTTGGTTTTGTTTTCAATTAAAGGAGTTTCAAATTTTGAATAAACTTTGAAAATGAAAGTCTCCTCCATTGGTTTTTCAACCTTTTTGGTCTGCTTCTTTTTATTTTTACCACGAAGGAAAATATAGCCTAAATAGGGCGTTATAGTCAATGCCACAAATAAGGATAATAACATAGCTATGGATGCTCCTATTGGCATTGGGCTCATATAGGGTCCCATTAAACCAGATACAAATGCCATTGGCAATACCGAAGCGATAACGGTAAAGGTTGCTAAAATGGTTGGGTTACCAACTTCATTAATAGCATACAATGCAGCTTGTTTAAAGGGCAAACGTTTCATTTTAAAATGACGATGCATGTTCTCGGCAATAATAATCGAGTCATCGACGACAATACCTGTAACGAATACCAATGCGAAAAGAGTAATACGGTTAAGCGTATAATCAAGCATATAGTAGCTTAAAAGCGTTAAGGCAAACGTAATTGGTACCGATAAAAATACCACCAAGCCTCCTCGCCAACCCATAGCGAGCATCACTACAAGCGTTACGGCAATAATGGCTCCAATAAGGTGCATTAGCAGTTCTGATACTTTTTGCGATGCTGTTTCGCCATAATTTCGGGTCACTTCAACATGGACATCATCAGGAATAAGCGTCTTTTTTAAATGCTCGACTTTATCAAGAATCACATCAGAAATTTTCATAGCATCAGCTCCTTTGCGTTTGGCAACAGAAATGGTTACTGCTGGATATTCCGATTTATAAGTTTCAGCTTTTTTGCTTGCTTTACCAAACCCTAAAGACACGTATTTGTTAGGGATTTCTGGACCATCTACAATTGTGGCAATTTGTTTTAAATAAATTGGCTGGTCTTGTTGTACACCAACCACTAAATTCTCAACATCTGTAACTGTTTCTAAAAACTTTCCTGTGGTCACTAAAAATTCAGTATCGTTTTTATTGAATTTTCCAGAACTTAATTGCTGGTTGTTGGCTTTTATCATTTCTGAAACAGATAGAAAATCCAAGCCACTTGCTGCTAATTTGTCTTTATCTAATACCACACGTAATTGACGGTCTCTACCTCCAATTTTTTGAGTTACAGCTACATCATTAATCTTTTCAATTTCACTAGTTAGTTCTTGTGCTATTTGGCTGAGTTGAAAATCGTCATAATTTTCACTCCAAAGTGTTAATCCTAGCATTGGCACATCGTCAATCGCACGTGTTTTTACCAATGGAAAGGTAACTCCTTGCGGCATCTGATCCATGTGTTTATTGATTTCGTTATAGAGTTTCACAAACGAACGTTCTATATCTTCACCTACATAAAACTGAACAATGACCATTCCTTGTTCTTTCATGGATGTAGAATAGACATACTCCACACCTTTAATATTGGAAATGAGTTTTTCTAGTGGCTTTATAACACGAGACTCCACTTCTGTTGGACTAGCTCCTGGATAACCCACAAAAATATCTGCAATTGGTACGTCTATTTGTGGTTCTTCTTCTCGTGGAATTAAAAACGAGCTGTACACTCCAACAACCATAAACACGATCATTAAAAGCACTGTAAGCTTTGAGCCTATAAAGCTTTTGGCTATTTTACCTGCTAAACCTTCTTTCATATTCTATCCCTAGCCCTTTCCTTTTGAAAGGGAATTTTTATGGGTGTATTTTAGTTAATAATTTTTTTAAATTCTAATATCTAATTCTTATATACTGAAAACCATGACTGATTACTGAATACTTATTTTTGCTCCATTAAACAATTTTCCCTCAGCTGAAAGGATGTATGATTCACCTGTAGATAAACCAGATAATACTTCTACTCTATCACCATAGGTTCTACCTAATCGTAACCAACGCAATAATGCTGTATTGCTTTGACTTACAGTAAAAACTCCTGACAACTGACCATTGGTTATGATAGCCTTGGTAGGAATTAAAACTAACTCACTAGTTGATTTTTTCTCAATAGGAAACTGAACGGTTACAAACATGCCTGCCAAAACATTGGCGTTAGTTTTATCTAACTCTATTTTTACTAAATACTGTCCTCCTGTGTTTTTTGCTGAAGTACTTACTTCGGAAACTTTGCCTTTTATTGTTTTATTAATTGATTTAACTATAACATCAACTGTAACATCATTTTTTATTTTTGAAATTTCAGTTTCTGGTACCATGGCTACAACTTCAAATTTTCCAGGCGACTCAACTGATAGTAATGGTTGTCCAGGGTTTGCCATGTCTCCTTGTTTAACTGTTTTAGATGTAACTACTCCAGAAAAAGGAGCCGTAATATTTGAATATGCAAATTGTGCATTTACTTCGTTTTTCATCTGTTTGGCAGCTTCCAATCGTGCTTTAGCCATTTCATATCGTGCTGTTATATCGTCCATCTCTTTTTGTGATGCACTATTGTTTTTAAACAGATTCTTAAAACGGTTGTAGTCTTTTTGCGCATTATTATAAGCTGCTGTTGCTTCTGTAATACTTGCTGAGGCTTGAGCGCGTTTGGCTTGTAAATCGGCATTATTTATAGATATTAATAACTGACCCTTTTTTACTTTATCACCAACATTTACATAGACCTTGGAAACAAAACCCAAAATGCGTGTACTTAAATCGGCACTATTAACCGATTGAATTTTACCGCTAACAGCTAAAAATGGATTATTATTATTTGCCGATACATTGTTGACTTTTACCATGATTGGTGGTGAATTATCTTCAACTGTTTTTTTGTCCTTGCTTCCACAACTTATCATGAATAATGACAATGTGAAAATGGCTAATGTGTATGTGTATTTTTTCATCTTAAAATATTTTTTTAATCTTTATTTTTTAACACCTTCCGTCCTGCGGACACCTTCCTCAAGGAAGGAGTTTATTGTGCTTTTATGTTACTTATTACCTAAACTGAGTAATGCAACTGCTTACTGTCAACTTTTTTATTCTTTAGTTAAAAAGTTTAAATAGGCTTGTGCGTAATTGTATTCAAAAATGGTTTGATAATACTCCAATTGTTTTTGAGCATACTGTGTTTCAGCTATTAATAAATCTGAGGTTTTTTCTAATCCTTCTTTAAACCTATTGGTTCTAATCCTTAATGATTCTTTAGATTGTTTAAGTGCTAATTGTGTTAAGTTCAATTTATTTTCGGTATCAGTTAGCATTCGCTTGGCCTTGTGTAATTCTAAATTACTTTGCGATACATATTGATCATACTCTAGTTTGGATTTATCAAATTCGGCTTTGCTCTTTTGTGCTTTTCCGAAGCGTTTGGAACCTTCAAAAATGTTCCAGCTTAATTGAGCTCCAAACAAGTATCCATTTGCATCGCCTTGAAAAATTTGATCATCGTAAAGCTCATAGCTTCCAAAAGCATTTAATCGTGGAAGAAAAGCCATTTTATCGGCTTTGTTCATAGACTCATAAGCATCTAGAGCAAGATGCATCGCTTTGATATCGGAACGATTTTCGGTAATGCTTTTATTAGCGTATAAATTAACATTAGAAACTGTTAAACTATCTATTGGTTGTAATATAACATCTGAATTTGTATTCATTAAAAAAGACAAATAATTTGATGCATTTTCTATATTACTTTTTGCCGTTTGTAACTGATTTTTAATTTCGGTAAGCCTAACTTCAACAGACAAAACATCGGCTCGTTGCAAGTAACCTTGCTTAAAGCTGTTATCGGCTATTTTTTTATTTTCATTAGCTGTTTTTAATGCAAGTTCCAACACCTCGACACCTTTATAGGCTAGTTGTAACTGCATATACGCTTTATCTACTTCAAACATTAAATAATCTGTAGTTCTTTGAGTTTGCAAAGACATCGCTTCCATTTTGGATCTAGCAGCTTTACGCTGATAAATACCATCTACATTAATTAATGGTTGCTGAATCTCGATCTTGGTTGCATAATTCTCAATTTGAGAAGGGTTATTTAACAAGTTAGGATTGAAATCGTTTTGAGTTAGGATTTCTTGATTTAATTTAGACCCAAAAGCCATTAATGGGTTTGTGGTTGCAATTCCAGTATGTGATGCTGTAATGTTTGGTAAAAAAACAGCATTGGTTTGCCTATAGTCGGCTCGTGCTTGAACAAATTCCTGTTCCGAAATTTTAATTGATAGGTTTTCCTTAGAAACCCTATTTAAAACATCTGCTTTTGAAATTGGAACAGTTTTTTGAGCCTTTACCACCAATGTCATTAGTAAAAGCATGAGGGTCAATATATATGTATTGCGTTTCATTATGTTTTTAGTTTGATGCGAAATTAAGTTTTTAAAGAGCCTGTGTCGGTAACCAATGTTACGTGGTTATGTAACCAATGTTACCTAACAATCGATAAATTAATTTGCTAAGAGAATCCATTTGTATTGAATTTATATTATTAATAATTAAACAAATAGACTGATATATATCATTGCTGTACCTAAGCGCATGAAATAATTTTGAGGTATAAAAAATTAACAACCCATGAAAAGTGCAAAATTTATAAGTATCGTCATTTTACTAGGTGCTTTTTTAAGCCTAGAGAGTTGTGGTCCAGTTATTATTTCATCAAGGCCAAGCCACCCAACACCACCTTGGTTTTATCCAAATAGAGTTGTAAATATTAGATATGTTTACTTTCCGGATTATACTATTTATTACGATTTAACTTTGCGTAAGTATATTTATCTTGACAATGGTGCTTGGATAACAGTAAATGTATTACCATCAAGATTTAACGGTATTAATCTAAGACGAACAAAACAAGTTAGGGTTGAAAATTATTATGGTAATGATATTAGAGAATACCATTCGAGAACTAGAACTCCAGTAAAAAGCAGGCGAAAAAATTAAAACGTGATTATGGAAAAATTTATAAATCTTCATAAAACCTTAATTTGTTATTAAGGTGTTTTATTTCTTCTTGTAAAATTTCCACTTGATTTAACAGGTTATAAATAGCATCAATACCTTCAAGATTTATATCGAGATCGTAATGCAGCCGCATCATCTTTTCAACCTCCTGGAGTTGTGTGATTTTTAAATAATTTTCGTTTTTAGTGACTATTATTTCAACTAATTCATAATCGTTTAATGCATTGATGAAAGCCATGGGAACACTATACTGTTTACAAACTTGTTGTATTGAAATTAGATTTTTTGCTTCCATATTATCTCAATTTTGCTAATTCTGAAAAGAGTTCTTTTTCTTTAACCGAAAGGTTTGTTGGCGTTTTTAGGTTATAAGTAACATACAAATCACCAAATTGTCCTTGTTTTTTATACTTAGGAAAGCCTTTTCCTTTTAGCTTTACTTTTGTTCCGTTTTGGGTTTCTGGTTTTACAGTCAACTTAACTTTTCCATCAAAGGTATTTACCATTATCTCTCCACCCAACAAAGCTATATACAAATCTAAATCTACTGAAGTGTATAAGTTATCTTTATCTCTTTTAAATGGTGTTCGGTTAACAATTGAAAACTGAATGTACAAATCGCCATTTGGACCTCCATTAATGCCTTTACCTCCATGACCTTTTATTTTTATGACTTGACCATTCTCTACTCCAGCTGGAATGGTAATGCGTATGTTTTTGTTGTTTACTGTTAAGGTACGTTTATGGGTCGTGTAAACATCTTTAAGGTCGAGCTGCAATTGGGCATTAAAATCCTGCCCTCTAAATCTAGCTTGCTTCCCATGTCTTCTTGATGATTTGCCACCAAACATAGACTCGAAAAAGTCTGAAAAATCTTCTTCGGAGCGTCCTCTAAAGCTACCTTGAGAACTTTGTTGGTGAGCGTATTGTTGCTGCTTCGCTTTTTCGTAGTCTTCAGCATGTTGCCAATGTTCGCCATATTGGTCGTACTTTTTTCTGTTTTCAGGATTGCTCAATACTTCATTGGCCTCGTTAATTTCCTTGAATTTCTTTTCAGCTACTTTGTCGTTAGGGTTTAGGTCTGGATGGTATTTACGTGCCAATTTTCGATACGCCTTTTTTATGTCTTTCTCAGTGGCGTTTTTAGGGATTCCCAATATTTTATAATAATCTATATATGCCATTATGCTTTTCTATGGGTTTTTATGTATTGTGCAAGTATTTGTTTGAGGCTTTCCAAATAATCTTCCATAACGTTTATACTCATTTTAGGATGAATTGCCGATGGAATGGTTATAGGGTTTTCATCTAACATTGCATATAATTCAGGATAATTGGTCTCAATATTAGTTGTGATTTTTATTATTTGAGTTTGAATATCTTGAAGGGTTTTCATATAATATGTTTAATTATATTTCCAGATGTACTTTGGTTTTTCGCTTTCCAAAACATCTTTGGTCATATTAAAAACGGTATATCTAACTGCTTTTAGCATTATTTTAAATTCTGAAATCTCCTCTTCCATCAATTCTTGTTCAGCTCTAAAAACCAAAGCATCATATACAATAGGATTGTCTATTAAATCAACAATATGTGAAAAATGAATTTGAATACAATTTAATAATTTTTTACATTGTTTTTTTCTTTCAAGCAATTCTCCTTGTAATTCCCTTAGTTCGTCAAAATTTTGATTGGCAAGAAGCTTTACGAAGTAAGTATCAACCAAACGTTCTAAAAATTCAATGTCGAGTAAATAAAACTCTAAATCGTTTTTCCAATTTTCTGTTAGCATATACAATTCTTGCCAAGTGGCTTCTTGGATGTAGTTTCCTTTGGGTCTGCTTCTATAATTGTTCACAACATTTGTCTTGTATAATTATAGATTAAAGATAATTTTAAATGAGTGGATTGGAAATGACCAATATCATGAACAGGAAAGTTATGTAATAATTTTACCATCTTCCATCTGTATGATTCTATCGGTTTTTTTGGCAAAATCCTCATCATGTGTTACAACCAAAAGCGAAAGCCCTTGCTCATTACTTAATTGCTCAAAAATGTTGAATACATTTTCGGCGTTATGACTATCCAAATTCCCTGTAGGCTCATCTCCCATTATAATTGATGGGTTGTTAATAAGTGCCCTTGCAATGGCAACACGTTGTTTTTCGCCTCCAGAAATTCGTGATGCACGTTTTTTTGCTAAATGGCCTATGTTGAGCATTTTCAATTTCTCTATAGCATCATGCTCTATTTGGGCATGTGATTTTTCGGCTAATTTTTTGGCAGGCAGCATTACATTTTCCAATACCGAAAATTCAGATAACAAATAATGAAACTGAAATACAAAACCAATATGCTTGTTGCGCAAATACGATAAATGCTGCCTATCTTGTCCAGTAACAAGTTGGTTATTTAGAAAAAGTTCTCCTTTGTAATCTGTATCCATGGTAGAGAGTATATAGAGTAATGTTGATTTACCGCAACCAGACTTTCCCATAATAGAGGCAAACTCGCCCTTATTGACCTGGAAATTTATGTCTTTTAAAACATGAAACAACACAGGTTTTTTAAAGTATTTATTTATATGCTTCGCTTCTAATACACTACTCATCTTACTGTCCTCTAATAATTTTTACTGGATCTATTTTTTTAGCTTTTTTTGATGGTAAATATCCAGCCAAAAAGGTTGAGAGCATTGCAAACGAAAAACCAATAACAAAAAACAAGGGGTCTAGGTTTATTGGGTAGGTTTCTACTGTAGGTAAGGCTTCAGTTTGAAACGGAATGGTATCAATAAATTTTACCAAACCATAGCCAATGAGCAGGCCTAAAACACCACCTACAAAACCAATAATCATTGCTTGGCTCATAAAGATAAGTTGCACATCTTTACCTGAAAAACCAGTTGCTTTCAGTATGGCAATATCATTCATTTTTTCATAAATAAGCATATTTAGTATGTTGTAAATACCAAACCCAGCTACTATTAGAAGTGTTATTGAAACTGCGTACGTAATAAGGTTTCTAATAGTTGTTCCTGTTTCAAATTGGGCATTTGCTGTTTTAATGTCCATCGCTGTAAGGTTGAACTGTTGCTCTATTTTTTTTGACATTGGGATTGCTTGTTCAATATCATACAACTTCACATTAATATCGGTAATATAGTTATTGGCTTCACCTAAAATACGCTGTACTGTTTTTATATTTGTAAAACTTTGAATAGCATCCAAATCGGCAATACCACTTTGGTAAAAGCCAACTATTTTCAATGGAAAAATACCACCATTTATAGGGCTTACTTGAACACGGTCGCCAATTTTTAAAGACATTTTTTTTGCAATGCCAATACCTAATAAAATGCCATTATCTGTGTTTTGCAAGGCTTCGGCCGACCCTTCTATAATATAATCTTCCATATTAAAAAGTCTTGCTTCATCAATGGCATTGATGCCTGTGAGGTTACCACCCAACTCTATAGAACCAGCTATATAAAATATTTGTGTTTTTATTTGTGGAAGCGCACCTCGTACATTTGGGTTTTCTTCCAAATACTTTATAATTGGCAAAGCATTGTGTATTTTTTTCTGACTTAGTTTAGGTTTAATTGAATGCACCACATTAAAGCTTTCCTTTACATTATCATATATGGAAATAGGTTGTTTTTTTGAGGGTTCAATTTCATTATAAATATGAACATGCGGTGTTTGGTTTAATATTAAATCGTCCAACATGCCATTTAACCCTGTCATAAAACATACTAAGGTAATGTAAGCACCAATACCAAAAGTAACACCCAAAGCTGCTGTAGATGTTTGCTTTATTTTTGTCAACAAATGGGTTTTGGCAATAGTTAGTATGACCCTCCAGTTTATCATTATTCTGGGTTATAAATATATGTGTCTTTGGTAATTCCTGAGAGCACCTCAATGAGTTCCATGTTTTGCAAACCTGTTGTTATGGTGACCAATCCTTCATCTGTTTTAACTTTATCTCCATCAATTATGTAGGCCTTTGGAATGGTCAATACTTTGTTTTTTGTAGCAATTATTATATTGGCCTCACCTGAAAGTCCAGGATACAAAACTTTTGGAGGGCTATTAAAAACAGCTTCAACCTTAAAGGTTTGGTTACGTTCGTCTTTTTGAGGATATATTTTAGATACTTTTCCTTTAAAAACTTTGCTTGAATAAGCATCCAAATTGATTAACACATCTTGCTCTTTGCTAATTTGTACAATATCGACTTCGTCAACCAACATCTCGATAATAAAATTGGTAGCACTTCCAATTGCTGCCAATGGTTCCAAGGTTGTAACAATTTCTCCTGGTTCTTTGTACAAGGCATAGACTTTGCCATTGATTTTACTTTTAACGGTAAAATCCTTTGTAGCAATCAATGAGGTTTGATAGTTATTTTGGGCTTGTTTCACAGCAGTTAGCAACTCATTTTTTGTCCTGTTGTACTTATTTTGCAATAGCTTCAAGTTGTTTGATGCCAAATCGTAACTTAGTCTTTTTGCATCAAACTCTGCTTTGGAGCCAATGTTTTTGTCCCAGAGGTTTTTTTGCCTGAAATAATTAATGGAATCATTCTTAAATTTTAGTATAGCAGCGGTGATTTCTTCTTTAATACTGCTTAAAATGGCTGCACTGCCATTATAATTTTCTTTTGCTAAATCCAAAGCAAACTTTGCATTTTGTGAATTAAGTTTAGGTGTACTATTTATTATTTGTATAAGTGTTTGTCCCTTTGAAACCAAGGCTCCTTCATTTACTAAATTAGCGTCTAATATACCTGCAACAATGGCATAAACTTGGTATAGACTATCTGGCTGAATGATCACAGACGAATAGACCGATTCGGTTAAAGTTGTTTCGGTTGGAAGAATTTTATCCTGCTCTTTAGAACAGGATAGTGTAATTAATGAGATAATAAAAATACGAGCTAATTTCATGTTTAATAAGCTAACTTGGATTGTAACAGTATATATTCGTTTAAATTAATGTTATCTATGGCTCCAACAAGTTTTTTATTTTCTACAACAGGAAAAAACGGTGTCTTTTTACTTTGTATTAAGCTGTAAACCTCTTTAAGATGGTCGTTAACATCGAGTACTTTAAAGTTGGTATCCATAACATCCTTGACCATTATATTTTTATTTGAATTTTCAATAATATCTTTGTGGTACAACAACCCAACAATGGTTGAATCTTTTACAATCACAAAGTTATTCTCTGTTCCATAGATTATTTTGTCAACAACAATATCCATTGGGTCTTCTGGCTTAAATACTGTTATGTTTATCATCATGGCATCTTCAACAGTATGTCCATTAAGCAAGGATAAATGTAACACCATTTGATTTTCGCCATAAGCTCCCAAAAAAATAAAAAGTGCTATAAATATAAGAAATGGATTAAATAACAATCCAATAAACAAAAAAATTATCGCAATAATTTGACCAATACTAGATGCTATTTGTGTGGCTTTTACGCGGTTTATTTTCATGGCCAATAAGGCTCTTAAAATACGGCCTCCATCCATAGGGAATGCTGGAATAATGTTAAATATTACAAGTCCAATATTAACAACAAACAAGTAAAGTAGAAAGTTTTGTAATGTAAGCTCGCTAAACGTTTCTAAATTTTCGGTTAAATTGATATTTGCCAATTCTTTAATGGGCAGCACAAAGTAAATTAAAACTGCAATGACCACATTTACCAAAGGTCCAGCTATTACCACCAAAAGTTCTTGTTTTGGTAACTCAGGGATTTTATCTAAACTCGCTATACCACCAATGGGAAGCAAGGTTATTTTTTTTGTATTAACTCCAAAACGTTTTGCCATTAAGGCGTGTCCAAGTTCGTGTAATACAACACACATAAAAACAGCCAAAACAAAAGCAACATTAAACAAAATACTTTGGGTTGTACCTCCTCGTTTCAGTTCATCAAAAACCACCCAAAGGATTAAAAAGTAAAATGTCCAGTGAACTATTATTTTTATCCCGGAAATGCTCCCCAAGTTTAAGCTTGCTTTCATTATAAATGGTTCTATTCAATAATTTTTTTTATGGTCCATTTACCTTTTTCATTCTTAACAGCAACTAGATTGTCTGAAATTTGCTTTGAAGTAAACTTAGGAGGTTGACGGAGAAAATCTTTATCTAAAACGACATTGACACCCTTTACAGTTAGGTAGTTTTTTATACTACCACTAGTATCGATGGTTACTTCAAAATATTTATAAAACACTACATTTTTGCCCAATGCTGGATTTTTACCTGTTTCCTCTTTAGTTAATTCCAATACTGTTGCTACATTATTATCAAAATTTGTAGCGTTTAAAAAACGAGGTTCAATAACTGTTTTCCCAGAGGTGTTAATGTAACCAAAATATGAAATGCCATTTTTTTTGTTTACAATTAAACATCTTCCATCTTTAAAGATAGGATAATTGCCATCTTTAGATTTAGTAGTAACTAAATCCTTTCTAAAATTTACAACAATATCACCATCTTTATCTATAAAAGCCCATTGGTTGTTTTTTTTAATAGCTGCAACACCATCATTAAATGATGAAATATAGTCTAGGTTTTCAATAGTTTGTGTAACACCAAAAAATGGAATTAAAACTACTGCTATTAGTAGAATTATTGTTTTTTTCATGACGCTTAGTTTAAAATTATACATCAAAAATAGGGTTGATTGCTCTGTTATAAAATGATATTCATCATGGAATAAAAAAAGAACAAACAAAGTATCAATGGAAAAAGTATGTCTATTTCACTGCCTATTATAAAGTGTTTAATGCAATTTCGATCATTTTAACAAAAGTGCTTTCGCGCTCATCGGCTGTTGTTCTTTCTTTGGTAACTAAGGAATCCGAAACCGTTAAAATAGCAAGAGCCTTAACATTAAACTTGGCGGCAATTGTGTATAATCCAGCGGTTTCCATTTCTACACATAGCACACCAAATTCTGCCCATTTTTTGTATGCATCGAAATCGTCTTCATAAAATTCGTCTGCAGATAATACATTTCCTGCTTTTATGGGAATATTGTTTTCGTTGGCATACAATGCAGCTTTCATGAACAATTCAAAATTTGCTGTTGGCGAATAATCGGCATTAATAAAGCGTGAGTTATTAATACCTGATGTTGAAGAAGCTGCCATAGCAATAACGATGTCTCGTATTTTAATATCTTTTTGATACGACCCTGTAGAACCAACACGAATAAGATTTTTAACACCATAATCATTAATGAGTTCATGACAGTAAATAAGCGCTGATGGGATTCCCATTCCGGTGCCTTGCACAGAAACACGCTTGCCTTTATAAAAGCCCGTAAAACCAAGCATGCCTCTTATATCATTATAGCATATATGGTCTTCTAAAAATGTTTCCGCAATCCATTTGGCTCGCATTGGATCTCCCGGAAGCAATACTGTTTCGGCTATATCTCCTTTTTTTGCTTCTATATGTGTACTCATAATGTTTGTGTTAATGTGATTTTATAACATTAATAATCTCGTTTTTTTGAAGTACTCCAGATTGTCGCCAAACTTGTTTTCCTTTTTTAAACAGTAACATGGTTGGCACACCACGCACCTGATATTTTTCTGCTAATGGCTGGTTTTTATCGACATCAATTTTAATAATCTTTACTGCTGTGCCTAACTCTTTTTTTACTTCTTTTAATATTGGTGCCAACATTTTACATGGGCCACACCAATGGGCATGAAAATCTATCAATACTGGTGTTTTTGAATTGATTATCTTATTAAAATTACTTTTCATGAGTTATACTGTTTATAACATTTTCAAGTTTAGCGGTAAGCTCTTGAGCTATAATTTTTAATGTTTCATTACTTACTGCTTCCATTGATATTAAAGGGTTAATAGCTGAAACTTCGATGTTGCTTGGTGAAAGTTCTTGAATAATAATATTACAAGGTAACATAGTGCCTATTTTATCTTCGGCTTGTAATGCTTTATATGCAAAAGGTGGGTTACAGGCACCCAAAATTTTGTATTTTTTAAAATCAACATTAAGTTTTTCTTTTAAGGTTTGTTGCATATCTATTTGTGTAAGCACTCCAAAACCTTCCTTTTTTAATAGCTCCACAACTTTGTCCTCTATGTCTTTAAAAGAGCCGTTTACAATAGTGTTATAATAATAATTCATAATCTAATATTTTTTAATTCAATATTAAGCTTAGCCAGTAACATTAATTCTGATTTATTTACTTTAGAAAAAGACGCTGCTATGGCTCTAGCTGTTTTTAAAATAAGTGTGTTTATTTGGTCCGTAAACAACGATTCATGTTCTTTTTTAAATGTTAAAAAGCTATTGTAGCACGTTTTGGCATTATACTCGTTATCGTTATGCAGCCATTTAAAGGTATTTATAATAGAATGTTCAGCATTCATTTTAAAATCATCTTCAATAAGATGCGTTGTTAGCCATTCTTTTTTTACAATGTCTTTTAATTTATCAAGCTCCTCAACTCTTACATTATTGTCTATAGCAGCAATAGCGTAAAACAATTTACCCAAGTTTTGATAAAATTTGTGAGTTAGCTCTTTATTGGTTTTCATTATTCAAAAATTTAAACTTTATAAAAATAAATACTTGCCTTTAATAATATTATGATATAAATCAGTTCCTTAAATAATTAAAAAACTTAGCCTTTCAAATAGTATTGATGCACATAACTTTAGTATCTTTATGTTTTAATTAATCCTTTTTCTAAATAAATGTTCAAACAAGATCAGGAGATTTTTAATATTCTTTTAGAAACGATTTCTCAAGGTGTCATTATTGTTGACAGTCACCAAGTGATTATGGAGATCAATAAATCGGCTGAGAAAATGTTTGGGCACCTTAATAAAGACTTATTGGGCCAGTCTATAAATATTCTTATCCCAAAAGAGTATCATGCAAATCATGCGTCGCATTTTAATGGTTTTATAAAGATAGGTAAACGTCGAAAAATGACAGACGATACCATGGACATTTTTGGTGTAAAAAAAAATGGGGACATTTTCCCTATAAAAATCGAGCTAAACCCTTTTACTTTATATAACAAACAATATATAATGGCTATAATGAATGATCTTACCGAAAAAAAGGAGATCAAGAAAAAGCTCATGTTAAAAAATAAAGCACTAAAATCTGCTAGCAATGGCATTGTTATAACCGATGCTTTAAAGCCCGACAACCCAATTGTATATTTTAACCCAGCTTTTAAAAAGCTAACTGGTTATACCAAAGAGGAAATATTACATAAAAATTGTAGATTTTTACAAGGAGACGATAGGCAACAGGAAGCCATAAACAAACTTAAAGATGCTATTAACAAAGGAAAGGGTTGTCGAGCAACCCTTAGAAATTATAAAAAAGATGGCACTCTTTTTTGGAATGAATTACACATAACACCTATAACCAACAATAAAGGAATTGTAACGAATTACATTGGGATTTTAAACGACATTACAGATAAGAAAATTACACAAGAGGAAAAAAATCATCTAGCGACAATTTTTGATGAATCGTTAAACGAAATATATGTGTTTGATGCAAAAACCTTAAAGTTCATCAATGCTAATTATGGTGCCCAACAAAATATTGGATATTCTTTAAAAGCCTTAAAAAACATGACACTTATAGATATCAATCCAGAATTCACAGAGTCCCAGTTTAGAAAAGAGTTAGAAATGTTGGATAAAGACAATGTAGGCAAAATAGAATTTGAAACCGTACACCAACGAAAATCTGGAACTACTTATCCAACAAACATTCATCTTCAACGCTCAAAATTGGGAGACAAAGACGTTTATGTTGTCATTGCTTTAGATATTACCGAACAAAAAAACTATACTGAAAAACTAGAAGAAACCGTAGCAAAGCGCACCGAAGAATTAAAAATGGCACTAGCAGCCGAAAAAGAACTCAATGAGTTAAAAACAAAGTTCTTGTCTTTGGTGTCGCACGAATTTAAAACACCTTTAAGCGGCATATTAACATCAACCATGCTACTAAGTAAATATACGTCGGAAAAACAACAAGACAAGAGAGACAAACACATTAAAACCATTACCAATGAAGTAACTTATTTAAACAATATATTAACCGATTTTTTATCTGTTGAAAAATTGGATAAAGGAAAGTATAATTATAAATTCAATACATTTAAAGTAAGTAAGGTTGTTAACGAAGTAATATACAATGCAAACATGTTATTGAAAGAAGGACAACATATTAATTACCCAGATAATATTGATGAGTATTCGCTACATCAAGACGAAAAAATCATTGAACTGGCATTATCCAATTTAGTGCATAATGCCATAAAGTATTCCGAAGAAAATTCTGTTATAGAAATTGATATTGCCCAAACAAAAGAATCTACGATTTTTAAAGTAAAAGACAATGGTATTGGCATTCCTTTAAAAGATCAAAAAAACATATTCAATCGCTATTTTAGAGCAGAAAATGCATTATTGACAGAAGGTACAGGTATTGGTTTGAATATTGCTAAAGACCATATTATGAATTTAAAAGGTGAAATTTATTTTGAAAGTACAGAGCACAAAGGATCAATTTTCACTATAGAAATACCAAATAAAGCAGAATAATGATAACCATATTATTAATTGAAGACGATACCGTTTTAAGAGAGAACACTGCCGAGTTATTAGAGCTTTCAAATTATAATGTCATTACAGCTTCCAATGGAAAATTAGGTATCGAAAAAGCAAAACATGCTTTACCAGATGTTATTATATGCGATATCATGATGCCAAAATTAGATGGCTACGCTGTGCTGGAAGCACTATCTAAAAACAGCAACACAAAATACATTCCATTTATTTTTCTATCTGCAAAAACCGAGCGCCAAGATATTAGAAAAGGCATGAATTTAGGTGCCGACGACTATATTACAAAGCCCTTTAGCGAAGATGACCTAATTAGTGCTATTGAGAGCCGTTTGGCAAAGACTGCTATATTAAAAGACGAACGGGATAGAAGCCAAAATAATCCAGAGACTGATGAAAATGAAATTAAAACATTAAACGACTTTAAAAATTATATCTATGATAATGGCGAGGTATTTAAGTATCAAAAAGATGAAATAATTTATAATGAAGGAGATCACTCCAATTATATTTATTTAATAAGCAAAGGTGTGGTAAAATGCTATAAGCTCGACGAACTTGGCAAAGAACTCACCACAGGATTATACAAAGAAGACGATATATTTGGCTATTTGTCTTTTACCAAAAACATACCTTATCAAGAAACAGCAACAGCCATTAAGGACCTGGAAATGGTAGGTATTTTAAAAAATGATCTTAAAAATATACTGGACACCAACCATAAAATTGCTTTAGAGCTTATACAACTGTTAACCAACGATCTTACTGGAATAAAAGACCAATTATTGCAAATGGCTTATAGTTCGGTAAACAAAAAAACCGCTACTACAATTTTAAAATTTGCCGAAAAATTAAACCGAAAACCCGAAGATCCCATAAAAATTTCTCGTAGCGATTTGGCAAGTGTAGCAGGTATAGCTACCGAGACCTTAATTAGGACCATGTCACATTTTAAAAAACAAGGTCTCATTGCTATTGAAGGTAGAAATATTAAAATTTTAGAACTTCAAAAACTTAAAGATATCTACTAATATCTTTTTACTTTAAAAATCAACATGACGAATATCATTTTGTGTAATACCTCTTACAATTAAATTTGTAATATTAAGAGGGATTAAAAATGAAATCAATATTATTACCAACAGATTTTTCAGAAAACTCTTGGAATGCCATACAATATGCTCTTAGTTTTTTCGAAAATTCCACATGCCACTTTTTTATATTGCACGTTAATAGATTAGGCAATATAGCATCTGTAGATACATCTTATATAACCACTCCAGAAACAATAGAAGACGTACAGACTAAACTCGCAAAGAAAAAACTACGGGAACTTTTAAAGCGAATTTCAAAAGAATTGCCGCATAATAAAAAACATAAATTTTATACCATTACAGACTATAATTTTTTTATTGAATCCATTAGAAATCATGTTCAAGAAAAGAATATAGACATGATTGTTATAGGGACCAAAGGTGCTTCTGGATTAAAAAAGTTTATCGTAGGCAGCAATACTGGTGATATTATAACCAAAGTCCCTTGCACGACGCTTGTAGTTCCAGAAAATGCTAAGTTTAAAAGTATAAAAGAGATAGCTTTCCCAACCGATTTATCTATCTTGTATCACATACAAACATTACAACCTATTTCTGAGATTTTAGAAACGTTCCCCTCTTTTTTAAGAATTCTCCACATAATTAAAAAGGAAAAAGATTTAAACACAGACCAAGTAAAGTATAAAGAGTTATTGGAAGACTATTTTTTTAACAACAATTATAGCTTTCATTTTTTAACCAATGACAATATAGAAGATGCTGTACAATGTTTTGTGCAAAGCAGAGACATAGATATGATCGCTATGGTAGCAAAAAACTTAAACTATTTTCAAAGAATTTTATTCTCACCAACTGTAAAAGAAATAAGTTACCATACCGATGTGCCATTTTTAGTATTACACGAACAACAAAATTAAATCATGGAAAATTCAATTTTTTTAGCAAAATTCTGGGGATGGTATCTTATTATTTTCTTTTTTATATTAAGTTTCAACCCTAAACGGATAAAACAAATATTTGAAGATTTAAAAGATGAAAAATTTTTAATAATCTCATCTTTTGTTGCCATTATTGTGGGCTTATTAAATATTTTATTTCACAATATATGGGAGCCAAACTATAAGCTTATAATTACTTTAATAGGATGGAGCTCTCTTTTTATAGGACTTTCATTATTCATATTTCCTAAGCAAACCGTTTTGTGGTTAAAATTTATTAATGTAAAACTGGTACAGGTCATATATATATTACTTTTTTTAATTGGGTTATTTCTTTTAAATGCAGTTTATAATGTATTACCCTATTAAATCTTAAAAAAATGAAGAACTTTATTGAATCTCAATTTTAATATGTCTTGAACGAAAGTCGAAAGGCTCGACTCAATAAAGGTACTTATGTTAATGTAGCATCCTATAAATGATATTTTGATACATGGTAAAAAATTTACAATAGCATAAGGTGTTGTTTTTTAATACGTTACCATATATTCATTTTTACCATATATTCATTTTAAAGACCTCACAGGTTTTAAAGACCTGTGAGGTTTGATTAACCTTAAAAACTATGGATTGATTAATGTTCGAAACAATTTTTGTCATGTACTAAAAATTAATATTTAAAAATTATAATAAACTCACTTCATTAAGATATTTAAATAAATACCAAGATTTGCTCCTTTCTTGGTAAAAAAAGGAATTCACAGCATATCATTTAACCCAGACGCCTTACTACAAGGCATAGAAAATATTAATAAAGCTGAAAGCAAATTAGTTTTGGCATAAAAAACACATTTTTTTCAATTTATTTTCCAAAACTGATATATATCATTTTAAAAAGAAACAATATCCTTTATATTAGTACCATAATTAAAAACGTTCATTGATTTACTGCTGAATTTTAAAATAAAAGTCTATAAATCGTAAGACCTTATAGACTATATATTGAGTTTAAAATTATTTTTTGGTGATATTGATTTTAAGATGCCTTTAGCAATAAAGTTGTTTTGGATATTGATTCATTTGATAATGAAATTAAGCTCTTTAAAGGAAACAGGAAGTTCCGGCTTCCTGTTTCTTATAAAGCATACAGGCCGCTCATTGAAAAATGCTCGGTCTGCTATAAAGGGTTTGAAATTATGGTTCACCCATAAGTTCTCTTTGATTGTTCCTTTAGCAATAAAGTATGGTCAATGGTCACTGAAAGTTGAACAATAAAATTGAATTCTTTAGATGAAACAGGAAGTTCCGGCTTCCTGTTTCTTATAAAGCATACAGGTTGAACATTGAAAAATGTTTGGTCTGTTATAAAGGGTTTGAAATTATGGTTCACCCATAAGTTCTCTTTGATTGTTCCTTTAGCAATAAAGTATGGTCAATGGTCACTGAAAGTTGAACAATAAAATTGAATTCTTTAGATGAAACAGGAAGTTTCGGCTTCCTGTTTCTTTAAAGCATATAAGTTTTTTCATTGTAAAATGCTAAAGCTTATTATTGAAAGTTCAAAGCCTATAGTTTGGCTTATAGTTCTAATGGTTTTTTTAGTAATAAAGAGTTATTGGAAGTGCTATAAGAGGAATAATATAATTGAACTTTTCAAGAAAGCAGGGAGTTTCGACTTCCTGCTTTTTTTTTACAACTATTTGATTATAGTTTAATCCAAAAGACATATTTCCAGCATCACCAAACCCATAAATTATATAACCCTGATATTCAACTCCTCTAGGTCTTAAAACATAATATTATGGTACACCATAGATTTTAAATCCTTGGGAAGCTCGGATCTTATATCTTCAAGTTCACCTAAAGAGATGTATCTACGTAATAATATAAATGTTGTGTCTATGTAATTTTCAGCTAATTCATCAGATTCAAAATCGTGAACCGAGGTTAAACCACTATATTTTCTGCACAAATCAATAAACTCCGTCATGTTTTTTACCTTTTCCTTTTTATGGGTTGTCCATCCATTTACATAGACTGCTTTTAAAAACATTGGGAACTGCGCAATAAGCTGTATGGATTCTTCTACAGAAATCACATCTCGTAAAGCATGTAAAATTGCCGATAAAATACGTCCAGCTTTCTCTCTATCGGTAGCTAGATTCATTTCTTTTGAGTATTCCTTTAAAAAAGTATTTGCTTCTGCTGCAAATTGATTAAAATTAAGTGCCATGACAATATATTTATTAGTGAGCTATAAAGTTGGTGACTACCAATAAGTTACCAAATGATATATATCAGTATTAAAAAAGATTTATTAAATAAATTTGAATTGAAAAAACTATAGAATAGGAGCAAACACTCCCTTTTGTAATATGAACGGGCTTTCTAATAATGCAATACAAGCTATAAAGAAGATCTATCATAAATAAGGTATTAGATAACAAATTCAATGTGATAAATATCATTGTTCACGTCTATTGCATATTATACTTTTAGATACTAATAAACATTATAGCCATGAGAAAAATATTAGTGCCAACAGATTTTTCAGATAATGCAATGAATGCTATACAATATGCTTTGGAATTATTTAAATATGAACGAAGTGATTTTTTTATAATGCACGCCTATCAAGACGAAATTTATGCTGATACTTCTCTATTAAGCCAAGAAACACTTGAAAAAGTGACACAAATTATTGGTGACAAATCTCAAAAACAATTAGAAAACACATTAAAAAAAATAAAAATAATTTCACCAAACCCGAGGCATACGTTTAATATAATATCCTCAAACAGTATGCTTATGGACGAAGCGGCTAAAATTGTAGATGAAGAAAATATAGACATTATCGTAATGGGAACACGTGGCGAAACAGATGATAGAAAATTAACTTTTGGCAGTCATACATTACAAGTTTTAAAATATGTGCAATGTCCTGTTTTGGCAATTCCTGCTAATTATAAATACACACAACCAAAGCATATTTTATTTCCTACCGATTATATGATTCCTTATAAACGAAGAGAACTTAAATTATTATGCGAAATGGCTTCGCCATATAGAGCTGTAATAGATATGCTATACATTTCGAAAAGCGACAAACTTTCATTAAGACAAGAAGACAATAGAATATTTATAAACGAAAATTTATGCAAAAACAGCATAAACTTTAAAACGGTTTACAATAAAAATATAACCAATGCCATATACACATACATTAAAGAGAATAAGACTGATATGTTAGTAATGGTAAATACAAGACATTCATTGTTAGAAAGCATCTTGTTTAAATCTACCATAGACAAAATGAGTTTACATTTAGATATTCCATTTTTGGCATTACAAAATATAAGACGAGTAGCTGCATAACTTAACACTTAACTACTATGAAAAAAATATTGTTACCAACCGATTTTTCTGATAATTCTTGGAACGCCATAAAATATGCTCTTCAATTATTCAAAGATCAAGAATGCAACTTTGTATTATTAAACACCTATACACCAATAATTTATCAATTTGAATATTTGCAGTCAAGTGCTGCTCAATTTGGGCCTGTTGACACCCTAAAAGAGTCCTCTCAAAAAGGACTGGATGAGTTGCAAGAAAATATCCTAAGCGAATTCAACAATCCAAAACATGTATTTACAAAAATATCATCCTTTAACAGTCTTACAACAGAGATTGATGACCTTTACACAAATAACATCATGGATATTATTGTTATGGGAACCAAAGGCGCAAGTGGTGTCACTGGTGTCCTATTTGGCTCTAACACGATACATGTGATTAAAAATGCCAAATGCCCAGTAATGGCAATACCGAGTGATTTTTCTTTTGAAACACCTCACGAAATACTATTTCCAACAGATTATGAAATCGAATATCAAGCAAAACATTTAAAACCCATTATTGAAATTGCACAAAACCACATTTCAAGGGTCAACATTATGCATGTTTATACTAGTAACGATTTAACAGAGGCTCAACAAATAAATAAATCGATACTAGAAACCAGTATAAAAAATGTAGCACACCTTTTTCATGATATCAAGAATCAAAATGTCCCTGAGGCCATTACTAATTTTCAATTAAAGGCACGCATCAATTTATTGGTAATGATAAATAATAAACATTCATTTTTCGAAAACTTGTTTTTTAAATCCACCATTAAGCAAATTGGGTTCCATTTAAATATTCCTTTTTTGGTAATTCCTTCTGGGAAATAGATCTTAAACTGATTTATATCATTTAGATTCTGCTAGTTACAGTTTATTTTTATCTAAACAAAGTAAAGAAATGAAACGTAAAATTCTCCTTCCTACTGATTTTTCAAATAACTCATGGTTAGCTATTAACTATGGCATGCAACTATTTAAAGATGAAGCTTGCGATTTTTACTTACTTAATGCTTTCTCTGGAACAAATAATCTTATAAAAAATATTATAAATATGGAATCTGGAGGAGATTTTTATAAAGAGGCAAAAGAAAAATCCGAAGAAAATTTATCCAAAATATTAGATAAACTTATTATAAACGAACATGGCGACCCAAAACATAACTTTAAAACCATTTCTGTATTTAATGATCCTATTGAGGCCATAAAAAATATTGTTGAGCAAAAAGATATTGAAATGATTATTATGGGTACTAAAGGCAAAACAAATAACAAAGGAACTGTATTTGGCAGTGTTGCGGTTTATGTAATGGAAAAGGTAAGAAATTGTCCAGTGATTGTTGTACCAGAAAGTTCCAAACATGCTTTACCTAAAGAAATTGTATTCCCAACAAGTTATAAAACACACTACAAAAGACGTGAATTAAGTTACTTAACCAACATTGCAAAAAAATGTGATGCAACCATAGCGATACTTCACATTTCCAAAGAGAATGGATTAGATGAAAACCAAAAAGAGCATAAACAAATGCTTAAAGATATTTTTGAAGATGTTAAGTACACATTCCATTATTTATCACATTACTCTGTAGAATCTGCAGTAAATATTTTTGTAGAAAGCAGAGATAGTGATATGGTTGCCTTTATAAATAAAAAACACAAGTTTTTTGGTAGCATATTAACAAACCCAATGGTTAAAGGCATCTCATTTCACTCTAAAGTACCAATTTTAGTAATGCACGATTTAAGAAATTAAAAACATTAGAAAATGAAAAAAACAGGCATTTGGTTAGATAAGGACAAAGCACTTATTGTCACCCTAGAAAATGATAAAGAGACATTAAATACTGTTATGTCTTACGTAGAACATTATCGCCCACATGGTGGTTCTGGAACTCGATTTAAGGGTGGGCCACAAGATGTTGTACAGGACAGTAAATACTTGGATCGTGAAAAACAACAACTAAAACAGTATTATAAATCTTTGGCTTCAAAAATTAAAGATACCGATGCTTTAGTAATTTTTGGTCCTGCAGACACTAATGAGAAATTTAGTAAAGAATTACATAAAAACCATAAGCCTTTAAGCACCAAAATAAAAGGTGTAAAAAAAGCAGATAGCATGACAGAAAACCAAGTGAAAGCTTGGGTTAGAGACTTCTTTAAGTCTCAATAAATGTTAGTCCATTTATTAGTTAGTTAGTTTAAAAACTGTCAAAATATTATTTTTTTTGGCAGTTTTTTTAAAACAAATTGAGCTGGTAAAAAGACTCATTAATTATAAAATGCCTAAAACAGTCATCCAAAAGTTAATAACTCACTTAACAAATTGATATATATCATTTTAAAAAAATGCTTTCGGTATTAAATTAGCATTACAATTTAACGTTTAATCTAAAAAAAATATATCATGACAACACTAGCAAAACGTAGAAACAGAAACAGACAATTATCTCCATTTAGAAGCAGATTAATGTCTCCTTGGGAAGATAGATTATTTCCATCAAGCCTAAATGAATTTCAAAACTTCTTTAAATTCGATGATATTTTTAATGGTGATTATATGGAAGAAGATAGCCTTATGCCATCAATGAATGTGAAAGAACATAAAAATGATTTTGAAATTGAACTTGCAGCACCAGGTTTTAACAAAAAAGACTTTGAAGTTACCATAGACGGTAATGTACTTAATGTTGAAGGAAAAAAAAGTGATGAAAAAGAAGAGAAAGAAGAAAACTATACTTGCAAAGAGTTTAGTTACAAATCTTTTAAAAGATCTTCAACTTTACCTGAATCAATTGATTTTAATCAAGACGTAAAAGCAACTTACAAAGATGGTATTCTAAAAATAAATTTAGAAAAGAAGCCTGAAGCCAGAAAAATATCTACAAAAAAAGTGGTGAAAATTGCCTAATATTTAAAAAGAGGGAAGCAATTCATAGAATTGCTTCCTTCTTTTTTTAAAAACAAATATCATGAAAACAACGCAAACAAGCACAAAATATGTTGAGTGGTTAAGTGCCGAAACTATGCATAAAAACTCAATTAATTGGTTGTCAGACTTAGAATTCATGAAAGATGAACAATTATTTTTTGATGACCTAATAAAGTCGTTTACATTACAATTAATAGATTCAAAACACTTCAAAAAAAGTAAAGTTATAACTGATACATTAAGTAAGCTTCAAAAAAAAACCAATTTACTTGTAAAATATGTAAAAAATCATAGAAACGATTTAAAGATTATGGTCGATGGTATAAATCAACTAAAAGAAGAAGCCGATTATAAAAATGAACATCGTCGCTTAATTGTTGAAATTAATGACTTTGTAAAAGAATACAGAGTATTAAAAACTTCACTTTTTGGTTTAATAAAAACCATTAAAAAGGAAGAAAAACAAAAACGTTTGATAGATAAAACATAATATTCAACGTGAGTTCGATATAACTAAAAGTATATAGTCGAAATATAATTACTTGATTGTTAGTGTAATATGTGTTTATTTATTGTAAACACCCTCCTTGCTCCTCCCTCAAGGGAGGAATTCCCAAAGATGACATTGTCCCCTTGAGGATTATCGAGATAAAAGCGACAGCTTTTGTTGAAGATACCGAGCGAAGCTCATTAGGGGTGTTTTTATTTCAATCAGCTTATAGTCAATAACTTTTATATCGAACTCACGTTATTTAACATAAATCGTTTAATAAAACATCGATAAAAATTCAGTAACCTTATTGCCTACTTGTCAGATAAAAGCCTTGTAAACTATAAATTTACAAGGCTTTAATTGTGTGTCTCAAGCTCTGGTTGTATAAAAACAATCCTGTTAAAAAGAGCTGGTTAATAACAAATAATTTCTAAATTTATACTTTACACAAAGCATAACCATTTAAACCAACCTTATGAAGAATTTATTTCGCTTTTTGTTTTGCCTTTTCTTTTTGGCAAGCCTATCTGTTAATTCACAAATCCCAAAACCATCCGATGTGTTTGGATTTGAAGTTGGAGCCGATTATAAACTAGCCGATTACGATCAAATGCTTGACTATTATGAAAAACTAGCAGCATCAACCAACCGCGTTCAAATGATTGACATTGGAAAATCTGTTATGGGACGTCCAATGAAATTACTCTTCATTTCAAGTGAAGAAAACATGAAATCCCTCGAAAAGTGGCGAACTATAAGTGAAAAATTATCTCGAGCAAGAATATCGCCTCAAGAAGCAAAAAAACTATCCTATGAAGGAAAAGCCATTGTTTGGTTTGATGGAGGCATGCATGCAACCGAACGTGCTCATGCACAAATGACATCCGAACTTATGTGGCGAATAGCTTCAGAAGAGTCTGTCGAAATGAAAAAAATAAGAGACAATATTATTACACTAGTGGTTCCAGTAATAAATCCAGATGGTGTAGATATTGTAGTAGATTGGTACAAAAAAAATCTAGGAACACCTTATGAAACAACTGGGCCTCCTATTCTCTATCAAAAATATGTAGGTCACGACAACAATAGGGATTGGTTTATGAATAATATGCCAGAAACCAAAGCAGTTACAACCGTTTTATACAACCAATGGTATCCTCAAATTGTCCACAATCATCATCAAACATCGCCTTCTTGGGCACGAATATTTTTACCACCTTTTAGAAGTCCTGTAAATCCAAACATTCATCCAGGAATAACCACAGGTGTTAATCTTGTTGGAACAGCTATGGCAAATAGATTTGCAATGAAAAAAATGCCTGGAGTTATCTCGGGAACATCCTTTAGTATGTTTTGGAATGGAGGCATGAGAACCACACCATACTACCACAACCAAATAGGTATTTTAACCGAAGTAGCTCATGCAACTCCTACACCTCGTTATTACGACCCAAAAAAGAAACCAAAAAATGTTGGGAGAAAACCATCAAATGGTACCGAAATATTTTATCCGTATCCATGGGAAGGTGGCGAATCGCATTTTAGAGATGCTGTTGACTATATGCTCACTGCTTCTATGGGAATTTTAGACCTAGCAGCCGATAAAAAAGATGAGTTTTTGTACAACATCTATGATATGGGTAAAGACGCCATCGAAAATAACGAACAAGCATTCGCTTATATTATCCCAAAAAAACAATGGAATCCTAGCGAAGCTATCAATCTTACAAATATCTTAATGCAAGGCGGTCTTGAGGCTCACAAAGCTACTTCTTCTTTTAGTATTGGCGATAAAACTTATCAAGCTGGTTCGGTGATCTTTTTTGGGGCACAAGCCTTTAGACCTTATCTTATAGATTTAATGGAAAAGCAAGATTACCCTGATCAATTTTTATATCCAGGAGGTCCACCACAACCGCCTTACGATTTGGCTGGCTGGACCTTACCAATGCAAATGGGTGTTACTGTAGATAGAATTGACGACACTTTTAACACCAACATAGAAGCAATTACATCTAAACTAAACCATAAAGAAGGAATTGTTGAAGGAAATGGCAGTTTTATGTTTTCCAACAAGGATAATTTAAGTGCTTTAGCAGTAAACAGGCTTCAAAAAGCTGGTTATACTGTTGGAATATTAAAAACAGATTATCATGATTTTTCAATTGGCTCTTTTGTAGTAAAAGGTAAAAGAAACTTAAAAAATAATCTTTCAAAATTAAGTAAAGAATTAGGCATTGATTTTAAAGGTGTTAACTCTATTGATAATTCTAAGGTTAAAGTATTAAACAAAATAAAAGTAGGCTTGTACAAATCTTGGCAAGCAAATATGGATGAAGGTTGGACCAGATGGATGCTCGAACAATTCGAATTTGATATTGATACCTTGCACAACAAAGACATAAAAAACGGAAAACTATCACAGTACAGTGCTATTATATTTCCCTCGCAAAGCCCAAATGGTATCTTACATGGCCATCGTGAAAATAGTATGCCTAAAAAGTTTACAGGAGGCATCGGCTTAGATGGAATGGCAAAAATAGATCACTATGCAAAATCTGGCGGAACCGTTGTGTTCTTCGATTCTGCAAGCGATTTAGCTATTCAACAATTAGGGCTTCCAGTACGTAATGTTATTTCTAATTTATCATCAAGTAACTTTTTTATTCCTGGATCATTAATTAGAATGAAAGTAGATACTAACAATCCTTTAGCTTATGGAATGATGGATGAAGTTGCTGCCTCTTTTAGCCGAAGTCGAGCCTTTCAAACCATTAAGCAGCGTAAATCTGGTGAAGGTGGTGCAGAAGATATTGCTGATGCTCCAAAAGCCAATGTGATTGAAGTTGCCAGTTATGCAGATAATGATTTGTTAATGAGTGGTTGGGCAATGGGTGAAGAACGTTATTTAAAAAATAAAAGTGCTATGATGCATATTCCTCATGGAAGTGGTGATGTTGTTTTATTTGGTTTTAGACCGCAATTTAGAGGACAACCAAGAGGTACTTATAAACTAATATTTAATTCCATTTATATGGGAGCTGAAAAATAGTTCATTTAAAGAAAACCTTTGTGAGTAGAGAGTTTTCAGGCTTGAAAATTTAATTTCATTCTTTTTATAACAACCGAAAAATTTTATTTTTCGGAATCATGTAAATTTAAAAATTATTGCTTATCAGTTAGTTACAATTAAGTCTTTGTTCTTTTTTCTAATAGCGAAGCGGTCTTGATTCTTTTTTAGGACATTAATATTTACATATATAAAACCATGAAAACCCCAAAAATAACTTAGGTTACAAATGGGGTTTCTACTCTCGAAAAATAATATTTGTTATATCTGTTTACTGATTAGAGTTTTCCATAACCAAAAATGGTATGTCTATTTTAAATACAAAAGTTTCAACCAAATGCTTAGTGAAAAGTCGTTCCAAAAAAGAATGATGGCGACTTGTCATTGCTAAAACCTTAATATCGTTATCACTAACATATTGCTGTACTGTTTTAAAAATATCTTTTTTCTCCAGATTTATAAATTCATGGTTTATATTACTAAAATAGGCATCTAAAAATGCTTTGTTATTTTCTTGCTTAGATGTTAAATCGTCTTTATTGGTTAAATGTAAAATATCAACAGTAGATTTATACAAATTAGATATATAGAGCAAAGAACTTAGGTCGCTTTTGTTGTATTTTGTTAAATAGTTTGACGTAAAAGCTATTTTATCCAGCCCATTAAATTTACATCCATCGGGAATTGCGAATACAGGTGTACTACAACGTTGTATAACTCTCGCTGTGTTACTTCCAAAAATAACTTTCTCGGCTCCCGATGCTCCTTTAGTACCCATAACAATTAAATCTATGTGACGTGTTTCACATACTTGGTTTATACCATCTACAAAATTATCGTAATCGACTATCGAATAAAACTCATGCGAGTTGTTATTATACGTTTCCTTAACCTCATTTATTACATTTTTAATCGATTTCTTGGCAATATCGATTAATGTATGATAAATAGTAGCCGAAGAAGTCATGGTCATCAAATCATCAGAAACAAACGACGATGCCTTTTGGATATTTATTACATAAAATTCGCATGCTTCATTTTTAAATAACTCTGCCGCATAATTAATTGCATTAATGGAGTTCTTTGAAAAATCTGTAGGCAATAAAATTGATTTCAATGTTATATATTTTTAAGCACGATAAAAATATTATAGACTTAACCTAAAAACTATGACAAAAGTCAGTTAATTCGTATCATAGAATAAATTTAATTAGCTTGTTTAACATAAGCATTGTATTTTGGTATAATAAATGATAATATTTGCGTTATAAACTACAAACTACTTTTTTATGAAATCATTTGTTCTTTTGCTTCTATGTCTTTCATCAATTTTTATACAAAGTCAAAATAATGCTATTGGCTCAAACGAAAAACTTGTGTTTACCGCATCGTATAACATGTCTGGTTTATTAACAGATTTAGCCCAAGTAACCATGGAAACCAGCGAAGTTAAAACTTCAAATAGCACCTTACTACACTTAAAAGGAAAAGCTAGAACCTATACCAAATGGGATGGTTTTTTTAAAATAAACGATTTGTACGAAAGTTATGTACACCCAAACTCATTAAAGCCTTATTTATATAAAAGAGATATTAATGAAGGTGGTTATTACAAATTCATGCAGTATAATTACAATCATAAAACTAATACTGTAAAAAGTTTAAAGCGTAAAAGACGAGGTGATGGCACATTTTGGGAAGAAAACAAAAGCCTGAACATCTCGTCCAATACTAAAGATATAATTGCAACACTTTACCATATAAGAAATTTGGACATTGATAAAGCAACTATCGGGAACTCTGATACTTTTACGGTTTTAATGGACAATGAAGAATTTAAAATAACACTTACCTTGCTAGATAAAGAAACTATAAATACAACTATTGGGAGAAAAGAATGTTATAAATTAGCCATTGCAATGAACAATAACAATCTTTTAAAAGGTAACAACGACAATCTACTTTGGCTTACAGCAGACGATAATAAAATTCCAGTATATGCCAAGTTTAAGGTACCTGTTGGTAATGGAGAATTAAGAATACAAAGTGCAACCGGTTTAAAAAATTAAAAAATGAGAATATTAGTTACTACATTAGCAATAATAGCAGCAATTTTAGGGCTGATTCTATCTATATTACCTTTTGGCCCAATAGCCCTTATACCAATAGTAATTGCTTTTATTTTAGGATTTATTGCGTTTAAAATGGCTCAAAAAAATAGAGCTAACACCAAACTTATCAAAATTGTTTTTTTAATAACAATTATCGCATTGGTATTATCTATATACAGATCGGTCTTTGAAACCAATGTTGTCGAAAACGATATAGAAACCATTGAAAAAGAAAAACAATCCAAAGAAGATGCCATTCAAGAATTAGAAGGCTTAGAAATTGAAGATTAAACATATTTTTACTTTATTTGCCTAATAATTAATTGCTTAATTCATCAAATTCATAATTCAACTAGAATGGTTATTTATAGACAATAACCCTTTTATAGCGAACTGCGTCTGGTAATTAGCATATAACAATGGTTTGTAAATGAAAATTTTAGTATATGCTTCGGCTTTCATACTGGTAGGGTCTTGTGCAACTTTAAGCAATAAAGAAAAAATACAAGCCATTGCCGACAATATTGAAATCTCACAACCAGATCTAATAAAAAAATACTCTGAAACTATAACTTCCAATGAGTTAAAAGCAAATTTATACTCTTTTTCTTCAGATGAGTTTCGAGGACGAAAAACTGGTAGCCCAGGGCAAAAAAAAGGAGTTAATTTTTTAAGAGATTACTATATGTCAAAAAATATTCCATCACCTTATCCAGATTCTAGTTATTTTCAAACCATACCAAAAGCATATTTAGGTAATGACTATGGTGATTCCGAAAATGTTTTGGCCTTTATAAAAGGAAAAGAAAAACCAAATGAAGTCATTGTGGTTTCGGCACATCACGACCACGAAGGTGTAGATAAAGATGGTAATATTTATAATGGCGCAGACGACGATGGTTCAGGTACAGTAGCACTTATGGAAATGGCTGATGCCTTTAAAAAAGCTAAAGAAGATGGCTATGGCCCAAAACGCAGCATACTCTTTTTACACCTTACTGCAGAAGAAGCTGGTCTCCAAGGGTCTCGATATTATACCGAAAATCCTGTTTTTCCTTTAGAGAATACTGTCGCAAACTTAAATATAGACATGATTGGACGAGTGGACAAATACCATACAGAAACACCAAATTATGTGTACCTAATTGGTTCCAATAGATTAAGTACCGAATTGCATTATATCTCTGAAACCGTAAATAATACATTTAGCAATCTTGACCTTAACTACAAGTACAACGCTGAAGATGAACGCAATCGTTATTATTACAGATCAGACCATTATAACTTTGCAAAACATAATATTCCTGTAATTTTCTATTTTAACGGAGAGCATGAAGACTACCACCAAACTAGTGACACAGCCGATAAAATTGATTATAACGTTCTAGAAAAACGCACAAAACTCATTTTTGCAACTGCATGGCAACTAGCCAATCAAGAAAATCGCATAATTGTTGATAAATAATGTGTTAAAAAGTGTTAAAAGGTACGCTATACAAAACATCATAACCGTTCTTTTTTTGTAATATCGCAATTCACTAAAACATAACAACTTATTAAGATGAAAAAAACACTATTACTATTAAGTGCTATGCTAGTAATATTTTCTTGTAAAAAAGAGGCAACACAAGAAAATATTGTAGATTATGCAAGCACCATAACACAAGAGGAGTTAAAAGACCATTTATACATTTATGCTTCAGATGAATTTGAAGGACGTGACACAGGAGAACCTGGACAAAAAAAAGCTGTCGAGTATCTTAAAAAAGAATATGAAGCCATAGGTATTCCTCCAGTTATTGAAGGTAATTATTTTCAAAATGTTCCTTTAAACTTTGTAAAAACACCTAAAGTAAATATTTCTGTAAATGGAGAATCTTTTAACTATTTCGATGATTTTATTTCACTAACAGCAGCAGCTACAGGAACAGTATCTACATCCGAAGTAGTATATGTAGGTTTTGGAATTGATGATGAAAAGTATAGTGATTACAAAGATCTTGATGTAAAAGGTAAGATAATTATAGCCAAAGGTGGAGAGCCAAAAGATAAAGCTGGGAACAATCTACTTAGTGGCGGAAAAGAAGCGTCCAAATGGTCTAATGGTCGTCAAGCACTTTCATCTAAAAGGACTGCTGCGAAAAAAAATGGTGCCAAAGCACTGTTTTTAATGGACAGCGAATTATTTAACCGTTATTCAACATTTTTTAAAGAACGTGAAGCAAATGGTGGGAGCAAACGTTTATCATTACCAGTAAAAGAAGGTGATGAACCAGAAATTTACAATTTCTTAATTAGCGAAAAAATGGGTATGGCCATAGTAGCTAATATTAACGAAACTACTGAAACTGCTACAGTAACAACTAAACTAGATATGAACTACGAAAGTATTACTGTGCCTCATCCATCTGAAAATGTTGCGGCTATAATTACTGGTTCTGAAAAACCAGAGGAATATGTTGTTATTTCTTCTCACTTAGATCACGTTGGTGTGAATGCAAAAGGCGAAATTTTTAATGGTGCCGATGATGATGGCTCTGGTACTGTAGCCTTATTGGAAGTTGCCGAAGCATTTAAAGAAGCTGCCAACAAAGGGCATGGCCCAAAGCGTTCTGTTATCTTTTTACACGTAACTGGTGAAGAAAAAGGACTTTTAGGGTCTAGATATTATACCGATTATGAACCCTTAGTTCCTTTAGCAAATACTGTAGCTAACTTAAATATTGATATGGTTGGTCGTATCGATCCAAAACGTGAAGGTGACCGAAATTACATTTACCTAATTGGAAGTGATAAGTTAAGTACCGATTTGCACAACATCTCGGAAGAAGTAAACAAAACGTTTACTAACATCGAGTTGGATTATACCTATAATGATGAAAACGATCCAAACCGTTTTTACTATCGTTCGGACCATTATAACTTTGCAAAAAATAACATTCCAATCATATTCTATTTTAATGGCACACATGATGACTACCACAGAGCATCAGATACACCAGACAAAATTAACTATGACCTGTTAGAAAATAGATCACGTTTGGTGTTCCATACAGCATGGGAATTAGCTAATCGTGCAGAACGTATTGTTGTAGATAAAGCTACTGAAGAATAAAACATTTTTTAAGTTATAATAAGAAGCCTTCCTTTTGGGAGGCTTTTTTGTATAATCCCATTATTCATTAGTAAGTCGGTACATTTGATTTGGTAGATTTAAGCTTAAATGAGAAAGTCTATTTAACGTGAGTTCGATATAACTAAAAGTATATAATCAAAATAATCACTTGATTGTTAGTGCAATATGTGTTTATTTATTGTAAACACCCTCCTTGCTCCTCCCTCAAGGGAGGAATTCCCAAAGATGACATTGTCCCCTTGAGGATTATCGAGATAAAGGCGACAGCTTTTGTTGAAGATACCGAGCGAAGCTCATTAGGGGTGTTTTATTTCAATCAGCTTATAGTCAATGACTTTATTTCGAACTCACGCTATTTAATACTTTAAAAAATCAAATTAAAAATATATCTACAAAAAAAGTCCCTCATTTCTGAGAGACTTTGTCTTTTGGGTGGAAGACGGGATTCGAACCCGCGACCCTTGGTACCACAAACCAATGCTCTAACCAACTGAGCTACAACCACCATGTTAATAGTGCCTTTTAAAGGCGTGTGCAAATGTAAATTATTTCAATTTTTTTACAAAGAGTTTTATGTAATTATTTTAAATCATATAAGCTATCGACGGCTACATAGCGCTCCACTGTAAAACCTTCAGCATGTTCTACATTTATTAATCGTCCTAAATCTCTGGCTCTGTAAGCAATACTATCGGTAAAATTACTACTTGAAATTGGTGTTTCTGGTTCTTTACTTTTAGGGTCAAAAAACTGGGTTTTATATGCTAATACGGCTTCCATTTTTTTGTCCATAAATCCAGTAACATCCACTACAAAATCTGGCTCGATGTTTTTCCATTGAATGTAATGATACACATGTTTTGGTCGCCAAGGTTCTTGCCAATCATCTTCGTCAGGGTTTTTGGTGTCTATCTTTAACAAACCACTTAAAAAAGAGGCATCACTTACTAAGTTACTACCTTTAGCATGGTCTATATGCCTATCATCAATAGCATTACACAATATAATTTCTGGTCTATATTTACGTATCATTTTTATTAACTCTAGTTGATGTAACTTATCGTTTATAAAAAATCCATCTGCAAATTCCATGTTGGTTCTAGTAACTATGCCTAAAATTTTAGCCGCTTTAATAGATTCCTCGTCTCTAGTTTCTGCAGTCCCTCGTGTACCCAACTCACCTCTTGTTAGGTCTATAATGCCAACTTTTTTACCATTAGCTATTTCTTTGGCAATGGTTGCACCACAACCTAATTCGACATCGTCTGGATGTGCGCCTATAGCTAGTATATCTAACTTCATATAATTAATTATAAATTATGAACTGCAAATTACGAATTATCATGTAATCTAAAAGACCTAAGACTGCCAATCTTTTTGCTGTTCTATTGTTAAAAAAGTCCAAGCTACTACTCTACTTATTTTATGACCTTGTTGCATGTTAATTACTTTCACTTGAGTAGCACCTAGCTTTTTTAAAGACTTCTGGATAGACTTCACCAAATCCTTATTAGAGACTAAACTCGTGTACCAAAAGCAATTGGTTTTAAACAATGAACTTTCATATAAATAGGTGTGCAAAAATGCCTTTTCTCCTCCTTGAAACCAGAGTTCGTTAGCAGTACCACTAAAATTTCTAACTGGAGTTTCCATCGCTTTTTTTAATCCTTTTAGTTTTTTTGCTGTTGCATCTATAGCTTCTTGTTCGCTTTTGTAAAAAGGTGGATTACACACACTAAAAGTAAATGCATCACTAGGTTTTATAATCCCTTTTAAAATATGAGATTTGTCTTGCTGTAAACGTAATTCTATAGTAGAAGATAAATCATTATTATCAATAATCATCTGTGCATTTTTCAATGCTACAATATCTATATCTGTAGCTACAAAGTGCCACTTATATTCGGCAAAACCTAGCAAAGGATAAATACAAGTAGCTCCAGTTCCTACATCTAATACCTTAACTGAATTATTTAAGTTATAAGGTTTTAACAAGTCGGTCAAATGATGAATATAATCTATGCGTCCAGGAATTGGCGGACATAAATGCTCATCTGGAAACTCCCAATAATCAACGGAATAATACGTAATTAAAAGTGCTTTATTAAGTAATTTTACAGCTTCTGGATTTGCAAAATCTATAGTTATAGAATTATATTTATTTGTAAACACAAATTGTTTTAACTCAGGAATAGTCTCAATTAATTTGTTAAAATCGTAACTTTTTTTGTGTTTATTGTTTTTGTGCAAGGTTTAAGTGTTTGAAGCTGTTAATTGATTATTCTTGGCTTTAGATAATGCATTTTCAATATCAATCATCAAATCGTCAACATCTTCCAATCCAACCGAAAAACGAATCAATCCATCGTTAATACCTTGTGCTTTTCTATCTTCAGGAGTCAACAACGCATGAGAAGCTAATGCTGGTAATAACATAGTACTTTCCACACCTGCTAAACTCATTGAGGGTTTAATAAGTTGTAAAGATTTTAAAAATTGTTCGGCATTTATACCTTCGGCTAAATCAAACGATAACATGGCTCCAAAACCTTTCATTTGTTTTTTTGCTAGTTTATAATCTGGATGAATTTTTAAACCAGGATAATAAACCTGACTTATAAATTTATTCTTATTGAGTTTTTTGGCAATCTTCTTGGCGGTACTTTGTTGGACCTTCACACGAACAGACAATGTTTTTAGACTACGCTCTAGCATCCACACCATAAAATCGCTTAAATTACCTCCAAGGTTTTTAGCTAAGTTCCAAATGCAGTCTATATGTTCTTGCTTTGTAGCTACAGCTCCTGCACAAATATCGCTATGTCCTCCAAAATATTTGGTAGCACTATGCAACACAATATCAATACCAAAATCAATAGGTTTTTGAATAATTGGCGTTGCAAAGGTGTTGTCTATTACAGATAACAATCCTTTAGCTTTTGCCAATTTAGCAATAGCTTCAATATCGACGAGTTTTAGTAAAGGGTTTGATGGTGTTTCAATATAAATTAACTTTGTATTGGGCTGAATACATTTTTCGAAAGCAGTAACATTCAAACTCTTTGTAAAGGTATATTCAATATTGTATCTCTTAAAATGTTCTTCTACTAAATTGCGTGTGCCGCCATAAATATCATTTTGCAATACAATATGATCGCCTGCATTTAAAAAAGCCAACAAGGTAGTACTTACAGCTGCCATTCCCGAGCTAAAAATCAAGGCCGTTTCGGCATGCTCTAAAGCAGCAATTTTTTTTGCTAAATATTCTTGGTTTGGAGTGTTAAAATACCTTGGATAGCGCTTAACAGCAACATCCATAAACTGGTATGACGACGACATATATATTGGCGATACTGCGCCTTTAAATTGCTCGTCCTTAACTTCGCCAGTATGTGTGCAAATGGTGTTTTCTCCTAGATTTTTTTTTGACATGTTTTTTAGTTATTTAAGTCGTTTCTAAAATACAAATAATCTCTTATACCTGCACCAATTTCCACTTGCCTTTTTTAAACCAAACAATACCAAATACAGCTATAAGTATTTCTGCTAAAGTGATAGCTGCAAATACACCTATTGGACCATAACCCAAGGTGATAGCCATAAGATATGCAAACGGTAGTTGAATTAACCAAAAGCAAACAAAATTAATATACGTTGGTGTTTTGGTGTCTCCTGCACCATTAAAAGCATTAATAATAACCATACCATAACCATAAAACACATAGCCAGCTGCAATTACTTGTAAGCAGAGGCTTCCATACTCAATTACTAGATTTTCTGTAGTAAACAGAGAAATAATTTGTGCTGAAAAAATTAAATATACAATAGATACCAACAACATAAAAATAGCACTGTATTTTCCAGTTACCCAAACTGAGGTCTCTGCTCGTTTTGGTTGTTTTGCCCCTAAGTTTTGCCCAACCAATGTGGCTGCTGCATTACTCATACCCCAAGCTGGCATCAAGGTAAACATCATTACACGAATAGCAATGGTATAGCCTGCAAGTACTTCGCTACCAAACTCACTCATAATGCGCATTAAAAACACCCAACTTGAAGTACCAATTAGAAACTGACCAATACCACCAAGCGATACTTTTATCAAATTCCACATAACGGCAACTTGTAGCACTAAATCTTTAATTGCAATCTTAATTTTACTATAACCAAAAAACATGATACCTAATTGAAACACTACTGCACTACCACGACCAATGGTGGTAGCAATAGCAGCACCTTCAACACCATAGGCTTTAATTGGCCCAAAACCAAAGATGAATATGGGATCGAGTATTATATTTAAACCATTGGATAAAATAAGTGTCCACATGGCAATGGATGCATTTCCTGCACCTCTAAAAACAGCATTGATTAGAAAGAGCAACATGATGGTTATGTTGCCACCTAAAAGCACTTGCGTATAACCATATCCTTCTTCGATAAGGTCGGTTTCAGCTCCCATAATACTTAGTATTTCTTTTGGATACATAATTCCAAAAATACTTATAGCAATAGCAACTGCAGTTCCAAGAAAAATAACCTGTACAGCAGCTTGTGAAGCTCCTATTAAATCGTTTTCACCAACTCGCCTTGCTACAACTGTTGTGGCTGCCATACTCAATCCTATGGCAATGGCATATACCAACGTAATCACAGATTCGGTTAAGCCAATAGTAGCGACCGCATTGACACTTACTTGTGAGACATAGAAAATATCGACGATTGCAAAAATAGATTCCATGAGCATCTCTAAAATCATTGGAACAGAGAGCATAAATATGGCACGACGAATACTGCCTGTTGTAAAACTTTCTTCTTTACCAGAAATAGCTATTTTGAAATATTTAAAAAATTGTTTTATTGAAATGTAATTGGATGACATACTAAAATGATTAAATAAAGATATAACGAGATACTAAAAGCATTTCGCAATTAAGGGTCGAAAAGAATTCGACAAACAGGAAGGTAATTTAATCAATCATAATGCAGCAAATATTAAAATTTATTTTGGATGAAGCAAATGTTACTGCATTCTACTCAAATCTGCCTCAGCTGCTATATAACCAAATCCAGACCAATTTCCATTCTTAATTATATTTTTAAACATATTAATAGCGCGATCCTCATTACCATTATAAAAATGCCAATTGGCAATACCATATTGTGTCGATTCGCTTGCGCCTACTAAACCGTTTTCTAGTTTTAACAGGTCACTTTCTGTGCGCTCTCCTTTATAAAATAACAGTAAATCATGATAGGCGGTATTTTCTATAATGTTCATGTCCTTGGTCACAGGGTTTAAAATTGACGTTGCTTCATCTTTTAAGTTCATTCGTTGCAAAATCATATATAACCAATGCCTTGTGGCGACTTGCACATCATCATTTTTTGAAGCTTCTAAAGAGTTTGTAAAGGCTTTTAACGCATTTTTAAGATCATTTTTTAAGTAATATGCCAATCCTAAATGGTAATAAATGTTTGTATGCAAACTAGATATAGGTTGATTGAGCTTATTTGGATTGCCATCAGGTTCTATAACATCTTCGGTATTCTTAATAAGGGTTGTCGCTTTTTTAAAATCGGCAATGGCATTATCGATTTGGCGCGTACTAATATACCTATGGCCTCTGTGCCTTAAAAATCGTGCGTCTTCAGGGAATTTATTAATTCCTTCGGTGTAAATTTCAATAGCCCTTTTATAATCGCCTAAATAGGCAATCCTTCTCCCTAACCAAATAATGTTATCTGCCCATTTATCATTATTTTCATACTCTTTTAAGGCATCCAGATATTTTACAATTTGAAGGGAGTCTTGTGTTACATTTACCTGTCGTCTAATTAACGGCGTGTTTAACAAAGACATACCTTGTGAAGTGTTTATTTTAACGTCATTAAGGTTTTGCTTTTTACACCCAAAAAATGTCAAACAAATAAATAGCAGAAAATTAATCTTTATCAATTTTATCATGATGATAAATTATAAAATTCAATAATAACCTTATAAATAGTATCTCAAGAAAATACTTTTATAAAATAAAGTTTACATGTTAGTATTGTTTTCTAAGTTACTAAAATTTAGCCATCAAAATTGTCGTGAACAAAAAAAAATCTTAAAATCTTACATTCAGCAAGTAGAGCTATTAAGAAATTATTTAGATTAAACCATTATTTTTTATAGTACTTAACATACTTTCTATAAGCTAAAGCTGCGAGTGCTGCTACTGCTAAAAAAGATCCTGAAATAAAATAAACACTTATTTCTTGGTCGTCTTTGGCATAACTATGTAATCCTGCCAAATAGAAATTTACGCCAAAATAGGTCATTAAAATACTAGCGAAAGCATAAATGGAAAGTACGTTAAATGTAAAGCGACCACGAAGTCCAGGTACCAATCGTACATGCAACACAAAGGCATAAATCATAATGCTAATAAGTGCCCAAGTTTCTTTGGGATCCCAACCCCAATATCGTCCCCAACTTTCGTTTGCCCACATACCTCCAAGGAAGTTCCCAATGGCTAACATTACTAAACCTACTGTTAATGCCATTTCATTAACTATGGTAAGTTCTTTAATATTTAAACCCATTTTTATTTTATTGCCTTCATTGGTAAGAATCATTAATAATAATGATACGGCCCCTAAAATCATTCCTAAGGCAAATGGTCCATAACTACCAACAATAACAGCAACATGAATCATAAGCCAATAGCTGTCTAAAACAGGTTGTAAATTAGCAATAGAAGGATCCATCCAGTTCCAATGTGCAATCATAAGTATCATGGAAGTTACAAATGCTGTTGAAGCCATGGTAATATCACTTTTCTTTCCAAAAATAAGACCAAATAACATGGTAGCCCAAGCCACATAAATCATAGATTCGTAGGCATCACTCCAAGGTGCATGACCAGAAATATACCATCTCACTATGAGTCCTGCTGTGTGTAGAATAAATAATGCAACAATGATGTATTTAAAAATGGTAACTGCGAGATTAATGCCTTTACTTTTATCTTTAAATATTTGAAAGATTAGAAGGATAAACATAAGTGTACCTGCGTACATATACCAACTAAACAGTTTTTTAAAAATATCGTATTTGTTATAAGTAATCTCAGCATTTATTTTTTTATCACTTATCATGACCTCAGCGCCATATTTTTGTTGTGTTTTTTTAATGGCGTCTAGTAACTTGCTGCTTTCGGAAAAATCGCCTGATTTTTTCCCTTCATTCAACATATACAAATAGGCTTTAAAACCCGTATTTATAAAGTTACCGTAAAGAGAATCCTCAAGTTGAATTTTTTGATCTCTATAGTCTTGTGATGATATCCATGTATTATTATCATCCTCAGGGATTGGATAAATTTTTAATGAGTTACCACTAAGCGTAGAGTACAATAAACTAACGCGTTGATTAGCTTCAATAAACTCTTTTTGAATGGCAGTAGGAACTTGATTTCTTGTAGCCTCAACCATATAAGGATCAAGTTTGTACTCGCCTTTTTCTGTAAAAAAATGTGCAAAAGTGGCGTACTTCTTAGAAGTATCTAAGCCAATAATCGACCTAATGGTATCGGCTTTTTTAGCCTTTAAATAAATAATTGGCACATTATACCATAAATATGGGCTTTCTTGAATTGATAAAAACACCTGATTCGCATCAAACTCCTCGTAGGTGTCGTGTTTGCTTAATTTACGCAACAACTCGGAAGCATAGGTGTTTATAGGTTTCATTCGTCCGTCAAAATCCTGAATTACTAAACGTCCAAATTTATCGGCTTCATTTTTTGATGTAATATTGACTCTTAAAATGGAATCTACTTGAAATTTGGTTGGCATTGTTGGATGGTTATTATGACCATCTTCCACTGCTTGTGTGTCTTGTGCATTTAAACCAATAGTAGTAGCAAAAAATAAAATAACAAATGTTGCTGCTTTTTTTGCCTTAATTTTTCTAAGGTTTTTTCTTAAATCATCAAAACGTGTATGCTTAGCAAATAATATAGCCAACAAGCCAAAATACAGTAAAAAATAGCCTAAATAAGTAATGTTGGTTCCCCAAAAATCATGGTTTACAGAAAGTATCGTTCCTTTTTCATCGCCATCAAACGAGGCTTGAAAAAAACGAAAGCCCTTATGGTTAAGGATATTGTTCATATAAATATGAAAATCGAAATCGCCTTCCTGTTCGTCTAAAACAGTGACTTTGCTCTCAAATGCAGAATAACTATTATCTGTTCCTGGATAACGCTTTGCTATAAAGTCGTTAAGTTTTATACTAAAAGGTAATTCTATAACTTTAGAACCATATTTAATTGCAAAATCTAAACCTCCAATAGTTACTTGTTTAAATGCATTGTTGGTACCTTTACCTCCTATAAGTTTTACGGTTTGGGTTTCGTCGTTAGCAGTGACTTTTAATACGATGCCATCTTCATCATTTTTTAGCAATTCTGATTTTTTAACAACATCGAAAACACCTTTTACTACTGGTTTTGGAAATACCAATGTTTGATTGCCTATAATATACCTAGAACGTAACACCAATGGTTGGATACTATCTTTAACAAGCTTACCTTGTGCTTGTGTTGCCATGGTTAAGTAGTCGCCTTCATAAGGAGATTGAATGGTTAACGTGCTGTCTGTATATGTAATATTAACAGCTCCATCTGTAGGTTTATTTAAAGCATATAATACGTTATGTATGCTTTGTACCTGACCTTCTTTTAAAAAGTGATTGTGTGATCCTCCAAGGCCAGCTTCTACCATTTTTAAGTAGTTTTCTCCGGAGTCGTCGGGTATAATATCTTCTTCTGCTCCAAGGATAAACTCTTCGAGCTTAATGGTTACAGGTTGTTTATTATAATCGGTTTTGGCATAAAATTTATTATTTAGTCTATGTGAAAAATCTGTTTCATATTCTTCTACACGACGTTGTTTTTGACCATTGATTTCATAATCACCATCAATATATACGGTTAGGTATGTTTTTTGCGATAAGAAAGTGTTTTCGGTAGCACCTTCACGAATGGCCATTATGCCTTCAAAGCTTACATATCTGGTAATAAATGCACCTATAAAAATAAAGATAAAGGCTAAGTGTAAGGTTAAAGTGGCCCATTTTTCTTTTCTTAAAAGGCGGTATCTAAAAATGTTACCAATAAAATTTATAGTAAATAAAACCATTATGGCCTCAAACCACCATGCATTATAAATAAGCGTTCTGGAATATGGTGTTGGAGATGTTTCCTGCCCTGCATCCATAAAAGTTCCTATTGCCATTGCCAAAGCAAACACGATAAATAAAACAGCTGTAAGTCTTGTAGAAAAAAGAATGTTTGATAGTTTTTTTAACATAACGGAAAATTAACTTTTAAGAGTGGGGCAAATTTAGTGTTTTTCTATTGACAAAGTATGAGATAAGTCATCTTTTAACATGTTACTAATACTAGCTACCTTGCCTTGCCTCAAATATTTTTAAATACAGGAAAGTTCCCATTTTTCTAGCGCGACGTTTAGCGTTTTCGGCAATTTCGCCTTCAAAAAGTTCTTCAATGGTCTCATACCATAAGTTTAACCAAATGCCAAAATGTAATTCAGAGATTTTATAGCCATGTTCCTTATCTGCTTTTGCATGTGCTTTTAAAGGATCGCCATAATATTTTGTTTTTAAAAACAAACTGGATTCCCAAAATGTGGTTAATCTATCTAAGTGTTCATCCCAATCTTCTATGCGGTCAAAAAAAAAGGCTAAAGTATCATCTACCCTCACTTTAGCATAAAATGTAGAGACTAGTTTATAAATATCGTTGCGAGTTTTAATATCTTTCTTTTCCATTGTTTACAAAGATAGTTCATCAAACTTTCAAATCATATTTTACTTATCTATTTTAGCAGTATGTTATCAGTAGTATTAATTGGCGCAGGAAATGTTGCCACACATTTATATAAAGCTTTACAAAAAGCTAAAGACGTATCTGTTTTGCAATGGTACAATAGAAATTTTAAGACTATTTCACCATTTAAAAACGACGTTAATATCACTAATAATATTGAAGATTTAAAAAAAGCTGATATATATATTATCGCTGTGAACGATGACGCTATTAAAGCTTTATCAACTCAATTACCCTTTAAAAATAAATTAGTGGTTCATACTTCTGGGAGTGTAAGTTTACATGATTTAGACAAAAAGCATAGACGTGGTGTGTTTTACCCACTGCAAACATTTACAAAAAATGTTGATATTGATTTTACTGAAGTCCCTATTTGTATTGAAATTGAAAATAAGGAAGATTTAAAAACCTTAAAAGACCTTTCAGGAGCTTTAGGTTGTAAGCATTATAGAGTCAATTCCGACCAACGTGCTGCTTTGCATTTAGCAGCTGTTTTTGTGAATAATTTTACCAATCAATTATATAGAATTGCTCATGAAATTACCGAATCTAAAAGCGTCGATTTTAATATTTTAAAACCATTAATTAAAGAAACTGCTAATAAAATAGAATTGGTATCTCCTTATATGGCACAAACTGGACCAGCAAAAAGAGATGACAAAAAAACGATTAAGAAACATTTAAAAGCGCTAGATAAAGACATACATAAAGACATTTATGAGTTGCTAACAAAATCAATTAAAATAACCCATGGAAAAAAGCTATAAAGAATATTTACAACATATTACCACCTTTATTTTTGATGTAGATGGTGTACTAACTGATGGTACAGTAACCATAACCACAAAAGGTGAAATGCTTAGAAGAATGAATATTAAAGATGGTTATGCTATTAAAACTGCAGTTGACCAAGGTTATAATATGTGTGTGATTTCTGGTGGCTCTAACGAAGGTGTTCGCTTACGTTTACAAGGCTTAGGTGTTACTAATATTTACTTGGGTGCACATAATAAAATTGACCAAATGAACGAGTTTTTACATAACTACAACATAAAGCTAGAGAATGTGCTTTATATGGGAGACGACATACCAGATTACCCAACCATGAAGTTAGCAGGATTACCATGTTGCCCACAAGATGCTGCACCAGAAATTAAAGAGATTTGTAGTTATATATCTCATAAAAATGGCGGAAAAGGAGCTGTTCGTGATGTGATTGAACAAGTACTAAAAGTTCAAGGTAAATGGGATCCAAATTTTGATGCGAAATATGATTAGTATCCAGTCGCAGCTTTCAATGTTCATGCAATACGTTTAACTTGAAAATACTTAATGAGTAACATCTTAAACCTTATCCGTTGGAAAAACCTGTTGCTAATTGCATTTGTGCAAATTTTAATTAAATATGCGCTTTTTGAGTCTTTTAACATTCAACTTTCTTTAAACTCATTTCAATTTTCATTGCTTGTTATAACTACCCTTTTTATTGCAGCAGCTGGAAATATTATTAACGATATTTACGATATTGAGACCGATTTGGTGAATAGACCAGATAAAGTTATTGTAGGGAAAACCATTTCAGAAAAAACGGCGTTAAATCTATTTATTAGTTTAAATGTAATTGGTGTAGGCTTAGGGTTCTACTTATCTAATACTATTGGCAGAAGTGGTTTTTCGGTTGTTTTTGTAATTATTTCAGCTTTACTATACATGTATGCTTCATATTTAAAACAAACATTACTCATTGGAAATGTTATTGTTTCAATATTGGTAGCTCTTAGTATTCTAATAGTACCTTTTTTTGATTTATTACCAACTATAACACCTACAAATAGAGAGTTGTACTTAAGTATTTTTAATATAGCACTTAATTATGCTGCTTTTGCTTTTATGGTAAACCTACTTCGAGAAATAATTAAAGATATTGAAGATATTAATGGCGACTATAAAACCCAAATGAAAACACTACCAATACTTATTGGAAGAGATAGAGCGACAATGCTTGCCTTTGCGCTATCTTTTGTTCCTTTACTTGCAGTTGTAAATTATATCGCTACGCAATTGTACAATATTATGCTAGCAGTAATTTATTTTTTATTGTTTGTTGTTGGACCAATGATATATTTTATAGTCAAGATATTTTCAGCCGAACAAAAAAAAGAATATCAGCATTTATCTAATGTATTAAAAGTGATTATGTTGTTTGGTGTGTTATCTTTGTTATTATATCCATTTGTAATTAATTAATGCTAAACGAAAAACTAAAAGAATATCGAATTATTTTGGCATCAGGTTCGCCTAGGCGTCAGGAGTTCTTCAAAAATCTAGGTTTGGAATTTGATATTATTTTAAAACCCATAAAGGAAGAGTTCCCAAACCGCTTACGCCATTTTGAAATAAGTAATTATTTAGCACAGTTAAAATCGTTGCCTTTTGAAAAAGAACTAAAACCAAACGACATCCTTATCACAAGCGATACCATAGTGTGGCATAATGAAGAAGCTCTTGGGAAACCTAGATCAAAACAAGAAGCGTTTAACATGCTTAAATCTTTGAGCAATAAAACTCATGAGGTAATTACTTCGGTCTGTTTTAAAACAATGTCGTCCCAAAAAACAATACACAATATTACAAAGGTGACTTTTAAAGAATTGACCGATGACGAGATTTGGTATTACATAAATAAGTTTCCGCCAATGGACAAAGCTGGTGCTTATGGCATACAAGAATGGATTGGGCAAATTGGAGTCACTCATTTAGAAGGCTCCTATTTTAATGTTATGGGTTTGCCTGTGCATTTGGTTTATCAAACACTTAGTGAAATTGTCAAAAACAAAAAACATCATGAAAAATTATATTAAAAAAAGTATTGCCGTTTCCATTACCACAACCCTCCTATTGTTGAGTGTTTCCTGTAAAAACAATGAAACAAACAAAGACAAAACACAGGTAAAAGAATTAACTACTAACGACACTAAAAACAGGGTTGTAAGCCAAGAGTTTAAAGATTATTGGTATGCTGGAGAAGCCGAAATAACCTCTTATAAACTGGAGCAAGCGCGTTATGGTGAAATTAGAAATGGTCATGCCGCTTTAATTTATGTTACCGAAGATTTTTTACCAAATATTCAGGTAAAAGCTAACAATCAAAATCCTGAAAACATATCTGTTTTAAAACTAAATGCCACTAAAAAGTTCAATACAGGAATTTACCCATACTCCATCATGCAAAGTACCTTTTACCCTATTTCTAAAGAGCAACATGCCCTTAAAATAACAAGTTCTATACAAGAATGGTGCGGACAAACATATACACAACTAAATAATAAAAGTGATTTTGAAATTACCTCACACTCATACTTTGAAGGTGAAGCAGATCAAAACTACCGCTTAGAAAAAACCGTTCTGGAAAACGAGCTTTGGACACAACTTCGTTTAGACCCAAAGAGTTTGCCAACAGGAGATTTGCAAATAATCCCTTCTCTCGAATTTGTGAGCTTAAAGCATATAGAGCTAAAACCTTATCTAGCAAACCTTACTCTAAATGTAAACTCGTACATAATTAATTACCCTGAATTAAACCGAAAACTAACCATTAATTTTAACGAAAATGCGCCTTTTGAGATATTAGACTGGACAGAATCGTTTAAAAGCGGCACTGAAATACTAACAACAACAGCAACAAAATTAGTCACTATTAAATCACCTTATTGGAATAAAAAAAGTAGCAAGGATAGTGTTTTGCGAAAAACCCTTAGACTTAAATAGTTTTTTTGATTAGCAGCTTTTTTATCTTTGTATAAACATTATAAAAATGACCAATTTCTTAACAACCTATAAAATTGAGTTGATTAATACGCTAATTGTATTATCAATATTGTTTTCCTTACGGTTCATTATTAAAACCGCTATAAATAAAATAGGAAAAAGAAGTGGAATTAATGAAGCTAGAATTAAACTTATTAGTAGGTATGTAACTGTTACTCTTTTTCTTGTCGCCCTACTTATTGAGGCATTTATTTTTGGGGCTCAACCAAAGGATTTATCATTAGTGTTTTCTTCAGTATTTGCCGTAATTGGTATCGCTTTGTTTGCCATTTGGTCTATTTTAAGCAACATCACTTCAGGGGTTATTATGTTTTTTTCATTTCCATATAAGGTAGGGGATAAAATTAAAATACACGATAAAGATTTCCCAATAGAAGCAATTATTGAAGATATTCGCGCTTTTCAATTACATTTAAGATTGGACAATGGCGATTTAGTAACTTATCCAAATAACTTAATTTTACAAAAAGCAGTGACTTTGGTTGAAAAAGATGCCATAGACGATGGTAGCGATGCTGTTTAAATAGTATATTTATAACATTAGTGCTTTAACCTTATGACAAAAAAAAGAACCACAAAATACAAAAAACACGTTGGTCAAATTCCTGGTACTTTAGTTTACACAGGTGATAAAACATCAAAATTATTTATTGAATCTTTTGATTATAATACAAACTATGTTGAAGAAAAAGAGATTAAACATATTGAAGATGTCGCTCATTATAAATTAACCGATTCGGTTTCTTGGATCAATATAAATGGGCTTAACAATATTAATGAAATTGAAAAGATTGGTGATCACTATGGGTTACACCCATTGATACTCGAAGACATTGTAAACACCTCACAGCGACCAAAAATAGACGAATATGAAGGCTACTTATTTATAGTTGTAAAAATGCTGTATTACGATAAAGATGACCTTATTGTGTCTGAACAAGTAAGCTTTGTTCTTGGTTCCAATTATGTATTGTCATTTCAAGAAGCCGATGGCGATGTTTTCGACTCGGTTAGAGATAGAATTCGTGCCAAAAAAGGGCGAATCCGTAATTTAGGACCCGATTACCTACTCTATGCACTCATAGATTCTGTAGTAGATCATTACTATGAAATTATTGAAACAATGGGAAATAAAATTGAAGAGCTGGAAGACCATCTCTTTGGCGGCAACCCAAAAGAAGAAATCACCGCCGAAATACAATCACTTAAACGCGAAGTGCTAAGAGTAAGAAAAGCCATTTTCCCTTTAAGGGAAATCATCAATCGTATTGAAAAAATTGAGCATAAACTCATTCATAAAAAAACCATTCATTTCTTTAGAGATATTTACGACCATATTGTTCAAGTATCCGAAAATATTGATATTTACAGGGAAATGATTTGGGGACTCATGGATATGTACATGACCACCATTAGTAACAAAATGAATGAAGTGATGAAAGTACTTACAATTATCGCTACTATTTTTATTCCACTAACCTTCATTGCTGGAATTTATGGTATGAATTTCAATAATATGCCTGAGCTACAATATAAATACAGTTATTTCATCCTTTGGGGAATTATGCTTATACTATTTATTGGGATGTTATTCTACTTTAAACGAAAAAAATGGCTGTAGCTACCTCACATTAGTTAAAGAAACACTAAAACCAACCTTTACACTACCATTCTTTTATATATTTGGTTACCAACAAACAGCCAAACAATGAAAAAGACCTTACTAGCCACGCTTTTTGCAGTCACTTTTATTTTATATTCTCATTCACAACAACCAGAAAAATTAAACGCTTCTGAAATTTATGAATCTGTACAAAAGTTAAATTTTCTTGGCTCGGTTTTATATGTAGCGGCACATCCCGACGATGAAAATACTCGACTCATATCATACATGGCAAATCATGTAAAGGCTAGAACAGCGTACTTATCATTAACGCGTGGTGATGGAGGACAAAACCTTATTGGTCCTGAAATAAGAGAACTTTTAGGAGTAATAAGGACGCAAGAATTATTAGCTGCAAGACGTGTGGATGGTGGCGAACAACTATTTACAAGAGCTAATGATTTTGGTTACTCAAAACACCCTGATGAAACTTTAGCTATTTGGAACAAAGATGAAGTATTAAGTGATGTAGTCTGGGCAATTCGAAAATTTAAGCCAGACGTAATAATAAACCGATTTGACCACAGAAGAGCTGGAGAAACTCATGGTCATCACACAAGTTCTGCACTATTGAGTATGGAAGCTTTTGATTTAGTTAATGATAAATCCAAATTTTCAACCCAACTAAAATATGTTAATACTTGGCAACCTAAACGCTTATTCTATAACACATCTTGGTGGCGTTATGGTAGCCAAGAAAATTTTGAGAAAGTCGATAAAAAAGGCATGTTAAGCATTGATGTAGGTGTGTACTTTAAGCTTAAAGGAATGTCCAACAACGAAATTGCATCGGTGGCCAGCAGTCAACATTTAAGCCAAGGGTTTGGGCGTTTAAGCACTCGAGGCTCCGAGCAAGAATATATAGAATTTTTAAAAGGTGATTTCCCAGAAGACACAAGTAACATTTTTTCTGGAATCGATACATCTTGGAGTCGTGTTAAAGGCGGAAAAGCAGTTGGAGACATTTTAAATAACGTTGAAAAAAACTTCAACTTTAGAGACCCTTCTGTTCATTTAAACGATTTATTGAATGCTTACAAGCTTCTACAAAACATTAAAGACAAACACTGGAAAAGTATAAAAACCAAAGAGTTAAAAAGCATTATTGAAGCTTGTGCAGGATTGTACCTGGAAGTTTCAGCCAATACACCAACAACTAGTAAAGCAAGTGATATTATACTAAATTTTGAAACACTCAATAGAAGTAATTCCAACATTACATTAGTATCCTATAACATATCTTCAGAAGATAATTCTGTCGAAAAAAATCAACCATTGGCATTCAATAAAAAGAACACTTTTAAACAACATATTACACTACCTCAAAACATAGAGACCACAACACCTTATTGGTTACAAAACAAAGGTACATTAGGAATGTACAAGGTAAATAATCAAACCTTAATAGGAAATCCTGAAACACCAAGAGGTTTAACAGTCAACTTTAATTTACAAATAAACAATTCGCCAATAACCATAACCAAAAATGTGGTGTATCGTTATTCTAAACTAGATAAAGGCGAGTTGTACAGACCCTTCGAAATCATTCCTGAAGTCTCTGCAAGCATAAGCAATAAAGTAATCATTTTTGAAAACGACAAGCAAAAAGACATTGAAGTAGTTGTAAAGGCTGGAAGAGATAATATTGATGGCTCGATTGGTTTAGATCATCCAAAAGATTGGAATGTGTATCCTGCAAATCAAAAAGTAACAATTAATAATAAAGGTGAAACCCAAACTTTGGTATTTACGGTAATACCACCTAAATTTCAAAGCGAGGGAACGCTAGTACCTAAAGTAACAGTAAATGGAAAAACCTATTCAAAAGAAATTGTAGAGATTGATTATAGCCATATTCCTTTTCAAACAATTTTATTACCTAGCGAAAGCAAAATTGTACGTCTAGATATTCAAAAAAGAGGTGAAAACATTGCCTATATTGAAGGTGCTGGCGATGCAGTTCCTGAAAGTTTGCAGCAAATTGGTTACAATGTTGTAAAGATTAAACCAGAAGATATTACTCCCGAATCGCTTTCACGTTTTGATGCGGTTGTAGTTGGGGTTAGGGCTTATAAAACTGTACCTCAATTAAAATTCAAACAAAAAGATTTATTAAATTTTGTTGAAAAAGGTGGCAATCTCATAGTACAATACAATAAAACCGTAAGAAGAGGTGGTGCAAATCCTCAAGCACCTTTTAACCTTAAAGTTTCATCTGATAGAGTCACCGAAGAAAACGCCAAAGTACAATTTTTAGCCAAAGAGCATTCTATATTAAATTATCCAAATAAGATTACTCAAAAGGACTTTGAAGGTTGGGTACAAGAACGCGGTTTGTATTTCCCTAACGAATGGTCTAACGAGTACACACCTATTCTATCTATGAATGACACAGGCGAAACTCCAAAACAAGGCAGTTTGCTCGTTGCCAAGTATGGTAAAGGTTATTATATCTATACAGGATTGAGCTTTTTTAGGGAGTTTCCAGCAGGAGTACCTGGAGCATACAGGTTATTTGCTAATATGCTTTCTATAGGAAAAGACACTATTAATTTAAACAAAAAACTAACCGATTAATATGGAAGAACAACTACAACCAAGAGAAAAATGGCAACCAATATATACTTTAGTATTGGTTGCAAATGCTATTTACATTGTTCTATTCTATTTTATAACGAATTCATTTTCTTAATATGAATCCATTTGAAAAATTAGCTTGGTTAGATTGGACTGTACTTATCGTAACCTTATTAACCATTGTGCTTTATGGCACTTGGAAAACAAGAAAAAACAAGAATGTTCAAGATTACTTGAAAGGAGGAAATCAATCAAAATGGTGGACTATTGGCTTGTCGGTAATGGCAACACAAGCAAGTGCTATTACTTTTCTTTCCACACCTGGACAAGCATTCCATTCAGGAATGGGATTTGTGCAATTTTATTTTGGTGTGCCTATAGCAATGGTCGTTATTTGTATGGTATTTATTCCGTTGTATCATCGTTTAAATGTTTATACAGCTTATGAATATTTAGAAAGTAGATTCGACTTAAAAACACGTAGTTTAACTGCTATTCTTTTTTTAATTCAACGTGGTTTGGCTGCAGGTATTACAATTTTTGCACCAGCAATTATTTTGTCAGCTATTTTAGGCTGGAATCTAACAATGCTTAACATTATAATTGGAACACTTGTAATTATTTATACTGTTTCTGGAGGCACCAAGGCAGTAAGTGTGACTCAAAAGCATCAAATGGCAGTAATATTTACAGGTATGTTTATTGCTTTCTTTTTAATAATAAGCTATTTACCAGACGGCATTACATTTACTAAAGCTTTAGATATAGCTGGAGCGAGTGGTAAAATGGATGTTCTAGACTTTTCTTTTGATTTAGATAATAGATATACTTTTTGGAGTGGTATTATTGGAGGAAGTTTTTTGGCACTCTCCTATTTTGGAACAGATCAAAGTCAAGTACAACGCTATCTATCTGGGAAGTCTATAAAAGAAATGCGTTTAGGGATGATTTTTAATGGCTTGTTAAAAGTACCAATGCAGTTCTTTATTTTGTTGGTGGGAATTATGGTATTTGTGTTTTACCAATTCAATGCATCTCCTGTTAATTTTAATCCTATTGCAATTGAAGCACTTGAAAATTCTGCTTATGTGGAAGAATATAAGGCTCTTGAGAAACAACAGGAAAAACTATTTAATAACAAAAAAACAATCATTAATAAATACCTTGAAACTAATGATAAAAAGTACACTAATCAAATTGCTGTAGCTAATGAAACGGAAACAAAAATAAGACAAGACACAAGAAATTTAATAGAGAGGGTTGCTAATGAAAAAGATGAAAAAATTGAAACCAATGACAAAGATTATGTTTTTATTCATTTTATATTAAACAACTTACCTAAAGGACTTATTGGGTTATTACTTGCGGTAATTTTGAGCGCAGCAATGTCTAGTACTGCAAGCGAGCTTAATGCCTTAGCCTCAACAACCTCTATGGATTTATATAGGCGCAACTCTAAAGTTAGTATAAGCGATGAGCGTATGGTAACAATAAGCAAGCTGTTTACATTAGCTTGGGGAATTTTAGCGATTCTAATTGCTTGTGTTGCTAATTTATTCGATAATCTTATTCAGCTAGTAAATACTATTGGTTCGCTATTCTACGGAAATGTTTTAGGAATTTTTCTACTTGCTTTCTTTTATAAAAAGGTAACTAGTCGTTCAGTGTTTTCTGCAGCTATCATAACTCAAATTTTATTATTTGCATTATACTATTTTGGTATATTTAAATTAGAAGAACTAGGTCTAAAACCTATTGTAAGCTATTTATGGTTAAACTTTATTGGTTGCATTTTAGTGATGTATTTGGCCTTAGTATTTGTGGTTAGAAAAATTGATTTTAAAAGTAAATTGTTACTCTTTCTGGCAAGTGCAAATATTTTTAAAATAATATATGACATTATAGATTCTCGTAATACAAGCCTGTATCTTATACTTTCTTTAATTGTAATATTTGTTTTAATTGGACTAATAAATAATTCTAATAAAGAAGAAGAAAAATAAAAAACCTAACATTTAATTTGGATTTTGTAGGATTGAATTTTATAGGCGCATTCATAATATTGCAAAACCCTTGTAAATACGAGGGTTTTGTTGTAA
>CAXBFU010000016.1:0-79117 GCA_963975205.1 uncultured Flavobacteriaceae bacterium
TTTTATTTCAATCAGCTTATAGTCAATGACTTTTATATCGAACTCACGTTATTTATGTAAACTTATTTTTGCTCGTATTGGGTAATGATCGGACAATTTCTCTTCAAAGACCCTAAAGCTATTCACCTCAAAATCTTCATCAACTAAAATAAAATCAATACGCACGGGAAAATATTTAAAATCGAACGTTCTTCCAAAGCCATTACCAGCTTCTTCAAAACTATCTTTTAAATTACCTTTTATTTCATTATACACATAAGAGTAAGCTGTATTATTAAAATCGCCACAGATTATCATTTTATATGGAGATTGTTCCTTATGCTTTACAACTAATTCAGCTTGTTCTTGCTGCATTTTAAACGTTTCGCCTGCCTTTTTTATAAGTCTTTCAGAATCTTCCGTTTTTAAATTTTCAACATTGGCATCAATGCGTAAAGATTGTAAATGCACATTGTAAACCCTAACAGTGTCATTGTTTTTAATTATATCAGCAAAAATAGCGTTGTTTGCTGTGTTTGGAAATTCTACAGAACCAGAATTAGCCATTGGATATTTAGAGAAAATGGCTTGTCCATTCCGCACTCTATTTCCTGAGAGTTTTTCATATTTATACTTGTAAGACGATAAATCTATTCGTTCATGAGGATGGTATTCCTGAAAGCAAATTACATCTGGATTTTCTTTTTTAATTAAACTTATAATATCCTGCTCAACACTATCGCTATCAATCCAATTATATAAATTAAACAATCTTACATTATAAGTCATTATGGAGATATTGTTATCGTTTTCTACATTTTTGGATGAAGAAAACTTATACAGCGACGCCACATAACTGTAGCCCAACAACAGCACAAGGCCAGATAAAAGCAACTGTTTTTTGGCTTTTAACAGCCAATACAGCATGAACAGTGCGTTTAAAATAATGAGTAATGGAACCGCTAAACTCAATACCGAAAGAAATGCAAAATTTTTAGGTGCTACATAAGGTAAAAAATAAGATAATAACAGTATGGCAGCCACCAGAGAATTGATGAAGAAGATAATTTTATCTGTGCCTTTTAAATGCTTCATAACATTCTCTATTTTCCAGATCTGAACAAAAATTCCTTTTCCTCCTTGCTTAAACTTTCGTAACCACTCTTGCTTATCTTGTCTAATATAACGTCAATTTGCTTTTGCTTATTAAACTCTCCAAACTCATCTTTAGTATGTCCTGCAAAAGTCTTTCCTTTACTTTTGGACCTATGAACCGTTTTCAACCTTGATTTTTTAGAAAATAAGCTCGAAACACTATCCATGATTCGCTCGAAACCTTTACCTATATCTATCCCTTTTTTTAATTGCGTAGCATATAAAAAGCCTAAAATATCACCTCCTAAATGTGCAATATTTCCACCAGCATTTCCACTAAATAGCCCAAGAACATCTAAGGCCACCAATACCAAACCTATGTACAATAATTTAATATTAAACGTAATTAATCTCACTTCATAGTTGGGCATATAAGCACATAAAAATAGTAATGCAGCTCGCACACCAGCAGAAGCACCTAGCAATGGGCCAGTGAACTTTAAAATACCGCCTGGAAATATGGCATACGCTAGCATATAAGCCACGGCACCTGTTATAATCCCTAAAAAATATACATTAAGCGATAGTTTTATATTGAATAAATTAGAAAATGAACGACCAATAAAATAAAGTACTAGCATATTAAAAAACAAGTGCCAAAAATCTATATGTGCAAAGCCATAGGTAATGATAGACCAAGGCTTGAATATAAACTCCGAAAATTCTTTTGGTAACACTAACCAAAAAAGACTTTGACCTCTGGATACGCTAGAAAAATTGGCAATTATCCATCCAACTATGTAAATAACAACATTGGCTGCAATAATTTTTTCGAATGCAGTCAATCGTTTAAGCTTATCTTGAATGTCGTAAGTTAAAGAGGTCATTTAATACCAACGATTTTGGTTAAATTGATTTTTTTTCCAATACCACATAATAAAAAATCCTGTTAAAGCTCCACCTACGTGAGCCATATATGCTGTATTACTTGGACTAAAGAATGATTGTCCTATTAAGGCTGAAATAATATCGAGAATGATGATACCTGGAATAAAGTATTTTGCTTTTATAGGAATAGGTAAAAAGATGAGCATCAATTTTGCATCAGGGTTCATCATTCCAAATGCTGCTAAAATTCCCATAATACAACCTGAGGCTCCTACCATTGAAGCATTAAATATTGGAAACAGTTTTTTTAGATTTAAAAATTGAGCCTCGTTAATTCCATTTATAGCTTGATTAGATGTAAGCATTTGGGTTATTTGATCGCTTGTTAAACCAGAGCCAATTAATTCTGCATGAATTGGTATATAATTAAAATAATAATAGCCTAACTGAAACAACACAGCTCCAAGTCCTGCTGAGAAATATATAAATAAGAAATTTTTACTTCCTAATTGCAATTCTACAGCAGTTCCAAACATCCAGAGTGCAAACATATTAAACAAAATATGAGCAAAACCTCCATGCATAAACATGTGTGTAATTATTTGCCATGGTTGAAACAATTCATTTTTTGGAAAATATAGTGCAAACCATTTGTAAAATAGCTCGCCATTGCCTCCACCAACCACCATGGTACCAATAAACATTATCACGTTTATGATAAGCAAGTGCTTAACTGCATTTGTCATCCCTCTCATTTCTCTTTTCTAATTAAATTTTTTATCAATTTCGTCAACTTGCATGGTAATAAAAGTAGCTCTATTAGTTGGTGAAATTAAAGGTTCTTTACAAGCAAATAAGCTATTAACCAAATGTTCTTGTTCTTGTAATGTTAAGTATTGTCCTCTTTTAATTGCTAAACTTTTTGCTAAGCTCTTTGCAATTAAATCGGTTTGGCTAAAATGATTATCTGGTACTTCATTCTCAATGGCATTGATAAGGTCATCAAATACTTTGGCCACACTTGAAGCTTCAAGGCTTATTGGTACGCCAGATATTTCAACTGTATCGCCTTCTAACTTAGAGAACACGAAACCAGTTTGTTCCAATTGTTCTTTTAAGCCTGCCAAAATGGCTATCTCCATGTTTGAAAACTTCATACTTAAAGGAAACAATAATTGTTGGCTCACTGCCTCTTTAACTGTAATATGTTGTAAAAACTGTTCGTACAACACACGCTTATGTGCACGATGTTGGTCTATGACCAACATTCCAGATTTAATTGTATTTACAATATATTTACCATGAATTTGAAAGGTTTTTTGCGTTTTTTCTTTACTGGCATTATCAAACATCGAAGGCATTTCTTGGTCGTTTTCAACTTGAAATTGGCTAAATGCTTCTTCTTTGTTATTTCCTTTCGATTCTAAACCTACATATAAACTTTCCCAACCGCTTCCAGAATCTTTCTTAAAAGTAGGTGTCAAATTCTTGCCTTGTGATTTTTCATCTTTAAACGGGTTAAAACTCCTATCTACTTCAACAACAGGATTACTAGCCTCTTTGTTTTTATAATTATAAGGCGTATCCATGTTACTATTGTGCTCGAAATCTAGAACTGGCGCAATATTAAATTGCCCCAAACTATGCTTTACCGAAGAGCGTAATAAGGCATATAATGTATGTTCATCATCAAACTTAATCTCGGTTTTTGTTGGATGTATGTTTATATCGATGGATTTTGGATCGACTTCTAAATATAAAAAATAACTAGCATGAGTCCCATCACGAAGCAATCCTTCAAATGCTGCATTTACTGCATGATTTAAATAAGCACTTTTAATAAATCTATTATTTACAAAGAAAAACTGTTCGCCTCTCGTTTTTCTAGCGAATTGAGGTTTGCCAACAAATCCCGATATTTTTAAAACCTGGGTCGCTTCTTCAACAGGTACCAATTTTTCGTTGGTTTTTCCTCCAAATACATTTACCAAACGTTGCCTTTTATTGGTAATTGGTAAGTTAAACATCTCACTACCATTATGATACATTACAAAATTGATATTTGGGTGCGCTAGCGTTACACGATTAAATTCGTCTATAATATGTCTGGATTCGACTGTATTTGATTTTAAAAAATTTCGTCTTGCAGGAATATTAAAAAATAGGTTTTTTACAGCTATGGAAGTTCCAGTTGGTGTTGCTATAACTTCTTGTGAAACAACTTCACTTCCTTCAATTTTTATATGTGTGCCAACATCGTCAATATCACGTTTGGTTTTAAGCTCCACATGGGATATGGCTGCAATGCTTGCCAAAGCTTCTCCACGAAACCCTTTGGTGGTCAAGTTAAATAAATCGTTGGCTGTAGTAATTTTAGACGTTGCATGGCGCTCAAAGCTCAAACGTGCATCAGTGACACTCATGCCCTTACCATTATCGATAACTTGTACTAATGTTTTACCAGCATCTTTTACAATAAGTTTTATTGAAGTAGCACCAGCATCTATGGCATTTTCGAGCAATTCCTTTACCACCGAAGCTGGACGTTGCACAACTTCGCCTGCAGCAATTTGGTTAGCAACATGGTTTGGTAATAACTGTATAATATCTGCCATTAATTTTTATGAAAAGAAAATGGATAAATCAAAGTCCAAAATATATAAAGATATAAACACTAAAATTATAACTATTATATAAATAGTTTTATTGAACTCTGAATTATTTCTATTTCTGCTACTTATCCTACTCTCTTTCCAATGGCCAGAAAAATCATTTTCATTTAACGTTTCTGCATAAGCATCAAATCTTGTAGGGTAAGATAATTCATCTGTATCTTTTTTGCCCTTATAATATCTAGGCGTATAATTAAATCTTTTATTTTTTGGTAATCCCTTAAATAACTTAAACTTTATTGGCCCCATAGTATTATTATTTTATGTACCCATTAAGGACATAGATTAAAATAAAAGCAAAAACTAAAAAAATTATAAGCATTGGCATTGAAGTAATAAAACTTTTTTTTCGTTGTGTATTTCCTCTAATCTCATCCCATTTAGCTTTTAAATTTTCATGAGACTGCGATTTTTTTGAATCTGAAATCTTTCTTTTATAATTAAAACGTTTTGGTTTTCGCTGATTAAACATGACTGTTAACTAAATTAAATCGCTGCTCTAAATGTACTTAAAATACTAGGAAATATTGCTTAAAGATTCCTTAAAATTATCAACAAAAAGGATGCCAAATACAAAATAGAAAAAATATTTATCTACTGGCTTTTAAGGGTTGCCATTTTTATAGCAGCAATAGCCGCTTCAGTACCTTTATTACCATGAATACCTCCTGAGCGCTCAATGGCTTGTTGCATAGTATTATCGGTTAATACACAAAAAATCACAGGTGTTTCATGTAACACATTAAGGTCTTTAATGCCTTGAGAAACACCTTCACAAACAAAATCGAAATGCTTGGTTTCGCCTTGTATAACACTTCCTATGGCGATAACAGCATCTACATTTTGTTGTTGCATTTTTTTGCTTCCGTAAATAAGCTCAAAACTTCCTGGAACATTCCAACGGATGATATTATCATTATTAACACCACAATCTATTAATGCTTCATAGGCTCCTTTGTAGAGTCCTTCTGTAATAGTATCATTCCATTGAGAAACAACAATCCCAAACCGAAAATCTTTCGCGTTTGGGATTGTTGCCTTATCGTAATGTGATAAATTTTTATTTACCGTTGCCATGTTTTAATTACTAGCAGCTTCAGCTTTACCTATAAATGCATCTATATTTACAGCTTCGGTACTTGAAGCAAATTCGTCTTTAATTCTATTGAAATATTGCAATGCCTTAGCATTCTCACCTAAATCTAAAGCCACATTACCAGCTTTAAACAAATACATTGATGTTGTAAAAGCATTAGTTGACATACTTGCTGCTTTTGCATAATAATCCAGTGCATCTTCTTTTTGTCCTAGTTGCATAAATGCATCTCCAATGCCTCCTTGGGCAATTGGTCCTAAAATCATATCATCTGATTTAAAATTACTTAAATACTCGACAGCTTTAGGATAGTCCTTAATGTTTAAATAAGACATTCCAGCATAATAATTAGCTAAATTACCAGCGTTAGTGCCTTTATATTCTGAGATAATATCCAACATTCCAAACTTACCTTCGCCTCCATTTAAGGCTAGGTTAAATAAAGAATCTTTTTCTGTTCCTGTTGCTATAGCTTCGTCAAAATATTGTTGCGCTTGAAACATATCGTTCATAGCTTCACTCTCTTTAGGCTCTTGAATAAATTTACTATATCCTAAGTATCCTAAAACAATTACTGCTGCTAAACCAACAATAATAAAAATATATTTTTGATTTTTTGCAACCCATGCTTCAGTTCTAGAAGCACCTTGGTCCAAGGTATTAAACACCTCAGCCGTTGCCGATTGCTCTTCTATTGCGCTAGCTTTATCTGCCTTTGTTTTTGGTTTATAACCTCTTTTCTTATAAGTCGCCATATATTCTATATTAATGCGCCGCAAAAATAAAATTTTTATTGGTATAAAAAAGGTAATTTATTTGTTATTTTTCAATAATTTGCAGCTTCTTTTTAAAGAAATACACCTTCTTTTTAGATTTGTAACTTACTTTTTAATGGTTTTAAAAACATTATCTGTACTTAATTATAAAAACTTTGATTCAAAAACCTTTGAATTTGACGTAAAAATAAACTGTTTTGTGGGAGCAAATGGTATTGGTAAAACAAACATTTTAGATGCTATTTATCATCTTTCGTTTGGAAAAAGTTATTTCAACCCAATAGCATCTCAAAACATTAAACACGATGAAGATTTTTTTGTAGTAGAGGGTGTTTACTCTAAATTGAAAAGGCAAGAAAAAATAATAGTCTCGCTAAAAAAAGGGCAAAAAAAAATCATTAAGCGTAACGGAAAGATTTACGATAAATTTAGTGATCACATTGGCTTTCTACCTTTGGTTATTATTTCACCTGCAGATAGAGATTTAATTATAGAAGGTAGCGATACAAGGCGTAAATTTATGGATGGTGTTATCTCGCAAAGTGACAAGAGCTATTTACAGCAACTTATTGCATATAATAAGGTGTTAGCACAACGTAATGCTTTGTTAAAATACTTTGCTGTAAACAATACGTTTAACAGAGATACTTTAGATATTTATAATGCACAATTAAATGAGTTAGGACAATCCATTCATGAAAAACGTACTAAGTTTTTAGATTTGTTTGTACCAATATTTAAAGAACGTTATAAAGCTATTAGTAATGACAACGAAACTGTAAACCTTTTATATAAAAGTGATTTATTCGAAGACACACTTTTAGCACTTTTAAACAAAAATTTAAATAAAGATAAAGCCTTGCAATATACAAGCGTTGGAGTTCATAAAGATGATTTAAAATTTGAAATTGAAAACTATCCTATAAAGAAATTTGGGAGTCAAGGCCAACAAAAATCGTTTTTAATAGCTCTAAAATTAGCACAATTCGATTTTATTAAAGCACAAAATGGTGTGACACCTATTTTACTCTTAGATGATATTTTTGATAAACTGGATGAAAACCGTGTATCACAAATTATTACCTTGGTTGATGATGAAAACTTTGGACAAATATTTATTACAGACACACATCCTGAGCGCACTGAAAATGTTATAAAACAAGTACATCAAACCTATCAAATTTTTAACTTACAATAACAAAAAAATGACTTTTAGAACCGTTTTTTATATCATGATAATTACTCTTACTTTTAGTAGCTGTAATTCTAATCCTGAAGATACTATTAAATTTATTGAAGGCTATTGGGAAATAAAAGAAGTAAAAAAAGACCATAAACTTATTAAAGAATACAGCACAAGCCCTATGGTTGATTATTTTAAAGTGAACAATGATTTAACTGGTTTTAGAAAGAAAGTTTCTCCAACGTTAAATGGCACTTTCAATGTAAATCAAGATAAAGCACCTTTAACTTTAAAAGTTGAAAACGATTCGTTGAATATTTATTACAACCACAACGATATTATTACTAAAGAAACCATTATTAAAGCTACCAAAAAAGAACTTATTATAGCAAATTCGCAAGGCTTTAGCTATATTTACAAACCTTACAAAAGCATTAATATTGACAAGCAAAAAACGCCATAATGATAATATGTCTTTAAGTGATGTACTTAAAGAATTTGTTTCTACTAATAAACTTCAAGAAGGTTTAGACAAGGTTGAAATTAAAGATGCTTGGAAAAACCTAATGGGTAAAGGTGTTAACAGCTATACTACTTCGGTACAACTAAAAAGGGACACTTTGTATGTACAACTTAGTTCTTCTGTACTTCGTGAAGAATTGAGCTATGGAAAAGAGAAAATTATTGCAATGCTTAATGAAGCATTAGGAAAAGAGCTAATTAAAAACTTAGTTCTTAAATAATTGTTAATTCTTATAAGTACATAGTTCTACGTATTGTAATGTTATAAAAAAACCATTACATTTATTCTATCCCTCTATAATAATCGTATAAGCAAAACTTATACAAATTATAGCTTTAAAGTATAACAATGAAACCATTTTCTCATTCAGCAACCATTGTTTCTATTTCTATGCCACATAGCTTAAGAAGAAATAGATTGTGTCATTTTTTTGGTTATTACAATTATAACTATTTGTTGTTAGAATTGAATCAGCTTATTTTTAAGGCTTTGGTTTCTTTTTTTAAATTATTCCCTCATGAGCAAAGACCTTAAAATTTTCTGTATTAAAAGCTTTTTTAACTTAATAGCACTTTGTTTATTTTTGGTTGGTAATATTTATTCCAACACTACTCTAATTATTATTGGTGGTTGGGGAATGATCGTGTTTTCATTTATACTATACCATCGTTTTTTAAACCCACTTATTGCAATTATCTTAGGCATCTTTTTGGCTCTAATCTTATCTCCATGGTATCTTGGTGTTTTTTGGGGAGTAAGTATTTACTTAATATTTCAAACTGTTACCCTATTACATGACTTATTTACCAAAAGAGATTTTTTTAAAACAAATTTCAACGTTCATTAAAAAATAGGTGCTTATATGCATTTAATTACATTTAATATACCCTGTTTTTATAGCATGTGTAATGAATATTATTAAAGTCTTCCCTAAAATCAATTAACTGTTTTTTTTATCTACTTAGATGATATTATGTAAATATGAAGCATAAAAAAACTGCAATTTTAGGTTGCAGTTTTTTTAATTAAATATCGTTTTAGTCTAAAACATTTCTCTTCCTGAAAAATGGAAAGCACCTTCAATAGCAGCATTTTCGTCACTATCACTACCATGTATAGCATTTTCTCCAATAGATGCAGCATACAATTTGCGTATAGTGCCTTCGGCAGCTTCTGCTGGATTTGTTGCTCCAATTAAAGTTCTAAAATCTTCAACTGCATTTTCTTTTTCTAAAATAGCAGCTACAATTGGTCCACGAGTCATATATTCAACTAACTCTCCAAAAAATGGACGCTCATTATGCACTGCATAAAATGCCTCGGCATTAGCTTTTGTCATTTGAGTTAGCTTCATTGCTACAATTCTAAATCCTGAAGCTGTGATTTTTTCTAATATTGCGCCAATATTCCCTTTTTCAACCGAATCAGGTTTTAGCATTGTAAATGTTCTATTTGTTGCCATTTCTAAATTTTAAATTTCGGCAAAAATACAGCTTTTATATAAAACTGCAAGTGTTAATAAGTTTGTATTAATTCTTGTTGCAAAACATTATTCTCACCACGCATTTGCATGATCACTTTTTTTGCTTCAAAATTAATTTTAAGCAATCCAAAACTTAAATCGGAAACAACCTTACCAGTTCTGTATTGGTTTTGTTCTCCACTAAAATTACTATAAGAATGTGTCATCCCACTGGATGTAAAATCGATTAAAGGATAATCTACTCCTTCTATTGCTGTTTTGGAAAATTCCGAGATGTGTCTATCGCCAGACAATATAATAACCCCTTTGGCTTTAGAAGTACCAATTAATGATTTAAGTTTATCTACTTCGTGAGGCATATTTCCCCAAGTTTCGTAGCCATGCTCTGCCGAAAGAAACTGAATACTGCTGACTATTATATTAAAATCGGCTTCAGAATTATTTAAAGTATTTTCAAGCCATTGCCATTGCAAATCTCCTAATATTGTTCCATTATTATCTAAACTAGGTTGATACCTATGCTCAGGATTTACAGATGGTGTTAAGGCAGTTCTAAAATAACGCGTATCCAAAACTATAATATTAACACTTCCACCTTCTGTTTTCAACAACTCAGAATGATAAACACCTTCTCTTAATCTTCTAGGGTCATCTTTAGAGACACCTAAGAAATCTAAAAACAATTGCTGGCTTTCTGCTTTTGCAACATACTCAACACCTCCATCATTCAATCCATAATCATGATCATCCCAAGTACCTAAAACTCTCATATTTTTAACTATATCATCATATCCTTCCTGTTCACGCTGTTGTTGGTAATGTTGTGCCATTAATTCCATATCATCAGTATCAGAATAAATAATATCGCCTCCCCAAATCCAAAGTATTGGATTATTTTCCAAAACGGGTTTCCAGAGTTTATTCTCAAAAGATTGCCTATTACAAGATCCAAAAGCAACTATAAGATCACTTTCATTCAGTTGTATTATCTCTTTAGGTTCGGCACTCTTGTTTTTACAAGAAATTATGAGTAATGCAAGTAATACACATTTAAAAATAGTCTTCATAGTCAAATCTAAAAAAGGTTAAATTTTTACAAAAGTAGTTTATTCCAATTAAAGGGTTTATTATTAAATTGTATCTTCGCAACTTATGACTAAAAGAGAGATTTCAGAAATAAAAACCTTATTAAAATCGCCTAAAAAAGTGGTGATTGTACCTCATAAAAATCCAGATGGCGATGCTATGGGTTCTACACTTGGGCTATATCATTATTTAACAATGTTTAATCATAATGCTATAGTAATTGCACCCAATGATTATCCCGAATTTTTAAAATGGCTCCCAGGAGATGAGTCGGTTTTAAAGTACGATTCAAATAAAATTAAGGCAGACAAGTTAATTTTAAGTGCAGATATTATTTTTACATTAGATTTTAATGCGCTCAATAGAACTGGCGACATGGAAGGCGTTTTAACAAACACCGAAGCTATAAAAATTTTAATCGATCACCACCAGCAACCCGACAACTATGCTAAGTATATTTATTCGGATGTATCGATGTGTTCAACATCTCAAATGATTTATCATTTTATAGATATGTTGGGAGATATTAAAGCGATAAATGCAAATGTAAGTACTTGCTTATATACTGGAATAATGACAGATACTGGCTCATTTAGGTTTAGATCTACAACAAGTACCACACACAGAGTAATTGCAAATCTCATAGATAATGGGGCAAACAATGCACAAATACACAACAATGTCTATGACACGAATAGCTATAATAAGTTACAGTTATTAGGATGTGCGCTAAATAATCTAAAGTTAATCTCCAATTTAAATACTGCCCACATAACTTTATCTCAAAAGGAATTAAATACCCATGATTATAAAAAAGGTGACACCGAAGGTATTGTGAATTACGCACTGTCTTTAAAAGGTGTTAAGTTTGCTGTTATTTTTATTGAAAATCAAAGCGAAGGCATTATAAAAATATCTTTACGATCTAAGGGAGATTTTGATGTAAATAGGTTTGCTAGAGAACATTTTAATGGTGGAGGACACATAAATGCTGCTGGCGGACGAAGTGAATTATCCCTTGAAAAAACCGTTGAAAAATTTATTAGTATCTTGCCAACCTATACAAATGACCTCAAATCATGAAAAGACTACTAATTTTATCCCTAGCATTCACTTTTTTTTATGGGTGTAAATCGCCCGAAGCAAGGCGTCCAGTTTCTATAAAAACAGGCTCATTTATTGATGCGTCAGTTGAACGTAACAAAAAACTTAACGAGACCGAAAGAAACAAAATATTGGAGCTTATCCAAAAAGATGAAAATGCAGAATACATAGCATCTGAAAATGGATTTTGGTATCGCTATAACACAAAAATTGAAGAAGATAGCATTACTCCAGAATTTGGCGATATCGTTAACTTCAATTATGATGTGTCCGATTTAAACGGAAACACAATCTATAGCGAAGAAGAATTAAAGACCAGAGATTATGCCATGGATAAAGAAGAATTGTTTTCTGGACTAAGAGAAGGATTAAAACTTATGAAAGCTGGTGAGACAGTTACCTTTTTATTTCCATCCCAAAAAGCCTATGGATACTATGGTGACACAAACAAAATAGGAACAAGCATTCCTTTAATATGTAACGTAACAATAAATACAATAACCCAAAAAGAAAATAATTAAAAATGAAGAGTTTTAAACAATCTATGAAAATTTTTGCCTTTGTACTATTTGCATCATTATGGTCTTGTAATGAAAAATATCCAGATTTAGGAGATGGTCTATTTGCTGAAATTGTGACTAACAAAGGCACAATGGTAGCCAAACTACATTATGATAAAACACCTGTAACAGTTGCGAATTTTGTCGCACTAACTGAAGGGAATCATCCAATGGTTGATAGCACTTATAAAGGAAAGAAATATTACAATGGGTTAACATTCCATCGTGTCATGAATGATTTTATGATTCAGGGTGGAGATCCTTTAGGAACAGGTACTGGGAGTCCAGGATATCGTTTTGGAGATGAATTTGACGACACATTAAAACACGATAAGCCTGGTATTTTATCGATGGCCAATAGTGGGCCTGGAGCAAATGGGAGTCAGTTTTTTATTACTGAAAAACCAACTCCTTGGTTAGATAACATGCATTCTGTATTTGGTGAATTACTACTCGGATTTGATGTGCTGGACACCATTAGTAATGTAAAAGTAGCTACGAGAAATAAACCAGTTGAAGATGTCGTAATAGAAGAGTTAAATATTATTAAGCAAGGGTTTGATGCACGTAGATTTGACGCAGTTAAAACTTGGGAAACCGAATTGCCTCTCTTAGAAGAACGAGCAAAAGAAAAAAAGATTGCAGAACTAAAAAAAGCTGGAGAAGAACAACGAAAAGCTGAAGAAAAAGCCATAGCAGCCGCAAAACAATTACTGCCAACTTTTGATGAATTTAAAAGTAAAGCAAAAAAACTACCATCTGGCTTAATGATGTATTTGATTAAAAAAGGAAATGGTGAAAAACCAAAACAAGGAACTAAAGTAAAAGTGTGGTATGAAGGTTATTTCACAAATGGAAACCTACTAGATACTAACAAAAAAGAAGTTGCCGAAAAATTTGGACAATACAATAAGCAAAGAGAACAGCAACAAGGCTATACACCAATGCCAGTAGAAATTAGCCCAAATGCTCAAATGATTGCTGGATTTAATGAGGGTTTAGCAAATATGAATGTTGGTGATAAAATGTATTTATATATTCCTTCGCATTTAGCTTGGGGGGAAAATGGTAGACCACCAGTAAAACCAAACGAAGATATTATATTTCTTCTTGAGTTGGTAGAAATTGCCAAGTAGTTCCTCTACTACTTATTGAGTCGTCCTAAAATAGGTTGACAGTACTTAAAAAAATTAAATTAAACCGGAGAAATTATCCTCTCTGGTTTTTTGTTATGTACAAAGTTAGGCTCTTTCATTAGTTAAACGCTTCTCCATTACAAAAACTTGACCACCTAATTATTCAACAGTATAACTATGTCATGCTGGAGAAGTTGGTTTTCAGGTATCTTTGTGTTTTTAAGTGTTCAATACGGTGTCGGTAGCAAATCCATCACGTTGAAACATAATTCGCTCCCAACGTTGTGATGTATAGACATAGATACTGTCTTTTGAGATAAAATCAATGCTATCAATTTTTACTTCAATGCACAAAGTTTTATCAATAATCGACCAATTGCGTAAAACATATTCACGCTACAGTTTTATGGTAATAGCTTTAGCATTTAATTATAAATCAAAAGGTCTTTAGGTATGTTTTTCATATAAAGGTTGATATCTTTATTTTGTTTTGGCAAAACAACTTCATCTATGGATAGTTTGACTAATTGAAGTATTTCAGTTTTTTAAGCTTCTGAAAATTTGTATTTAGAACATTTTATAAACAAAAAAATGGCAAGAATGCCAAAACCCACAAAAACCTTGAAGTCATAGTGTTTTATGATATTTTATTGCATTACAACATTACTATACTTGGCATTTACAAGAATAGTTTTGTTAGAAGTTGTATTATTTGGGTAATTTTTAATAACTTTTTTATCGATACGTTCGCCATTAAACTTAGAGCGATCTCCTTTGAACACCAAATCGTAATCAGCTTTTGGCAACTTAATATGTGCATCGCTGTTTTCTAAAACCACATTTAAATTGTTAAAAGAATCTAGGATGTTATGAATGGTCAAGTCTCCAAAACTGCCATCAATAATGGAATTTCCTGCTAAATAATCGATATTTATATTGGATGAGTTAGAGTACAACACTAAGGTCTTTACGTTTTTTAACAATGCATCATCAACGTATTTAAGTGTTAATTCTCCATCATCCCAATTATCAACCAATATTGGCGAATAAGACGCATTGATGGAAGTGCTGCTTCCATCAATGCGATTAGCTAATAAACTTGAGTGGGATAAATCTGCTTTGAGGTTATGAATGACTGAGGCAAATTTTAGCTCTCCATGACGTACATTTACCTTTAGCTTCGTGTCCTTAGGCATTTTTATCCTTATGGTTTTCTTAACTTTATTATTCTTTTTTTCCAAAGCTTCAAAACGCTTTTCCATTTCTTCTTCTTTTCCTTCCCATTCTTCTTCAAATTCTTTCATGCGCTCTTCGATGACCTTTCCTTTTTCTTCCCATTCTTTACCGAATTTTTCACCAAATTCCTCTCCCCATTTTTCCATGTCTTTTGCCCATTTTCCATCAAATTTCTTACTGAACTCTTCTCCCCATTTCTCCATGTCTTTTCCAAACTTGTCACCAAATTTTTCACCAAACTCTTCTCCCCATTTTTCCATACGAACTGAATAGGAATCCCAATCTACTTTTGAAAAATCTCTGGCCCATTTTTTCATTTTCTCTTTATAACCTTTGCCATACTTGTTTTCAAACTCTTGACTCCATTTTTCTAGATATGGTTCGCCTTCTTTTTTATATTTTTCAACATCAAATTGCACATTATGTACATCATCTGGTAATTCAGGTAGTTCTGGAATCTCAGGCATTTCGGGTATTTCAAAATTTATTTCTGGCATCTCTGGCATTTCTGGCATTTCTGGTATCTCAGGAATATTTATGTCAATATCCTTTAAAACATCAAGCGCTTCTAAACCGCTAAAATCAAAATTAAAATTTAAACTAGCTCCAAAACCGCCTTTAGATTCGATGGACACATTTGCTCCAGATCCATCTACTTCAACATCCCAAGAGTCTAGTACCTCTTTTAAATCTTTTTTTGATAATTCACTACTTTCTATAAAAGCTTCTACTTGAATTTCGTTCTTGTTCCAAGTATCTATTTCGATATTGGTTTGATTTGTGTCCAAACGCAAAATAACGTCTTTATTCGCTTTTATGGTTTTAGATAATTTTTCAAGTTTTTGTTGTGCATTTAAGTTAAGCGCACTTAAAAAAACCAGTGCTAGCACTATAAATTTATACTGTTTCATTTGTTCGTTTTTTAATTGTTTTATCTGTCAAATGTAATCTTGGTGCATCAAATCGATTTTAACAACTAATTTTAAAAATCACTTTAATACAGTCGATTTCATTTTTTGATATGTTTTATTAATTAAGCTTGAATTTGTTCAAGCTGATTGGTGTCGTTGTTCAATTCGTTTAATTTTTCTTTTAGACGATACAATAGGTTTAACCGAAGTTTTAAATTATCAATTAACGCATTAACGGTTCGCTCAGTTGGACCAGATTCGGTTAACTCATCGGCTAGTTTAGCGTATTCATTATTTAGTTCTTCCAGTCGTTCTAAATAACCATTAAACAGCTCTTGAGTTTCTGGTGTCACTTCAATTTTTGATAATTCTAAATTGATGTTTGCCAAATAATAGTCCTCAACTTTTTTTAATTGAGGCGATAACTTGCCTAAAGGAGATTCTACTGCTACTTCTTCTGGTTCAACTGTTACTCCTGGAGTATTTATAAATTTATATGCTCCAAAACTCAATCCTATTAAAATCACCACACTTGCCGCAATATTTAAAATTGTAAACAAACTTTGTTTTGGTTGCTTAGGAAGTTGATTATCTAATCTTTCTAAAAACCTAACTTCGTGGCCTTTTGGCATTTTATCGTTACTCACTTTTTGTTCGTTTTCGAACAATTTTCTAATGTCTTGTGCCATTTTGAGTTAATTTTAATAGTTCCCTTAATTTTACTTTACCTCTTGATAATTGTGTTCGTGACGCTATCTCTGTAATATTTAAAATTTCGGCTATTTCCTGATGGTCGTAACCTTCAATTAAAAATAGCATCACAACATATTTATACTTATCTGGTAATTGGTTAATTGCTTCTTTTACTTCGTCTAAAGTAATGGCATCATCTACTAACCATTCGTTTTCATAACTTGAGTCGATTACCTTTAGGTGCACCTCGTCCAATTCCAACATGTGTTGTTTATTAGATTTTATTAAGTCGATACTCTTGTTAATAACGATTCGTTTTAACCAAGCACCAAATGTTACTTCCGCTTTGTATTGATGCAATTTTGTGAACGCTTTAATAAAGGCTTCTTGCACTACGTCTTCTGCTTCAAAAGAGTCTTTTACAAATCTTTTGGCCACAATATACATACCATCGCAATACTGATTATACAGTTTTAACTGCGCCTTACGGTCGTTTTGTTTACATTTTTCAACAATATCTATTGTTAATGTACTCACTAATTGATGCTTTGGTTAGTTCTTATCATAATCCTTTTAAAGGTATTATTTATTGATTAATCAATATTGAATTCAACTTAAAGACGACATAAATTTTTAGTTGTTGCAAAAAGCCTATTATTTTTTTAGAAATTAAAACAAAGTGTAATATCTTAGCGTTCAAGTTAAAGCTACTTCTAATTAATTTCAAAATTTTTATTTCAAAATGAATAAGTTTTTAAAGGGTCTCATTTTTTTATTGCTTTTGGTGGCTGCATGCATATTTTTATTCTCATACATTTATGGCGATATTTTTAGAAAACCTTTAAGCCCTAAAGATACGGTTGAATTTAAACTTAACGATTTAGAACTTGAGGTGTTTTACAACAGGCCTTCAAAAAGAGATCGTGACATTTTTGGAGGATTAGTCGCATACAATAAAGTATGGCGTACAGGTGCTAATGAAGCAACCACTTTTGAAACCAATGAACCATTAAAAATTGGAAATGATTATTTAACTGCAGGAAAATATACGCTTTGGACGATTCCTGGTGAAAAAAGTTGGCTAGTCATTTTTAACTCCAAACAATATCCTTGGGGAGTTAATGATGCTATGCAACCTATGCGTGATCCTAAATTTGATGCCATTAAAATTGAAGTTCCAGTACAAAAAATACCTAATACGGTAGAACAATTTACAATTGCTTTTGATAATTCTACAGATAACCTATCTTTAACTATGGCTTGGGACAATGTAAAAATTGCTGTTCCCTTAAAACAATAGTTTGCAAAAGAAACAAAAACATATATCTGCTTTAGAAGAAAAACAAGGTATTCCTACTCCAGAAATAACTAATAATCGTGTCATTTCCAAAGTCATTTCAAAACGCAAAAAACAACCAAGTGTTAATGAGTTAATACAAGGCATCCTAGATGGCAATATCACAGCCTTAAGTAGAGCCATTACATTGGTAGAAAGTAAAAACCCCAAGCATCTAGAAAAAGCAACTACCATTGTTAAAAGATGTTTGCATTATGCAAATAACTCCCTAAGAATTGGTATTACTGGAGTTCCAGGAGTTGGCAAAAGCACATTTATTGAAGCTTTGGGAAAACATCTTGTTAAATTAGATAAAAAAATTGCCGTACTAGCTGTTGACCCAAGTAGTACTATAACCAAAGGAAGCATTTTAGGTGATAAAACTCGAATGGCTGATCTTGTTAAAGAGCCTAACGCATATATTAGACCTTCGGCTTCAGGTAACTCTCTTGGTGGAGTTGCAAGAAAAACAAGAGAAACAATTATACTATGTGAAGCCGCTGGTTTTGACACCATTATCATTGAAACTGTTGGTGTTGGACAAAGCGAAACGACTGTGCATAGCATGGTAGATTTCTTTTTGCTTTTAAAACTTGCAGGTGCTGGCGACGAACTACAAGGCATTAAGCGTGGTATTATTGAAATGGCTGATGGCATTGTTATCAATAAAGCAGATGGTGACAATATAAAACGTGCAAAACTTGCAAAAATTGAATTTGCAAGAGCATTACACCTATATCCCAAAAAAGAATCGTCATGGTCTCCTAAAGTGTCCCTATGTAGTGCTATAAATAACGTAGGCATTGAAGATGTTTGGAACATGATAACAAAATATATTGAAACAACCACAAACAATAGTTTCTTTACCAAAAAGCGACAAGGTCAAAGCAAGTTTTGGCTGCTTCAAACCATTGAAGAGCGTTTAAAATTTGATTTTTATAACAATAAAACCATAAAAAAAGAACTGCAAAAACAGTTAAAATTAATAGAGGATAATAAAACAACACCGTTTGCGGCAGCAGAAGTTTTATTGAAATTAATCTAACCTTTTTTTGATTACCTTGCGGCTTTAAATTTTTGCTATTTCTTATGAGCAATTTGGCTGATATTTTATTTGATCTCTGTATTGTAATCCCATGTTATAATGAAGAAAAAGGGCTAAACAAAGAAGCTTACTTTAATTTTATAAGACATCATCCAAATGTGTTGCTTTGCTTTGTAAATGATGGATCTACAGATAATACAGCTAATATTCTAGCTAATTTTCAAGAAACATATCCAAGTAATGTTACAGTCATAAACTGTGATAGAAATGTTGGAAAAGCCGAAGCAATTAGAACAGCTGTTATTGAATGTAACAATGATTATAATTTTACTTATATAGCGTATCTGGACGCCGATTTAGCGACCTCACTAGAAGAGTGTATGTCGTTAACTTCTTATTTTAACGAATCCATTCAATTTGTGTTTGGTTCCAGAATCATGATAGTTGGTTCGACCATTAAAAGAAGTCAATCACGTTTTTTAATTGGTAGAATTATTGCTACTGCCATTTCAAAAATATTACAACTTAAAGTTTACGATACGCAATGTGGCTGTAAATTGTTTACCAAAGAGCTTTCAGAAATTGCATTTAAAAACCCTTTCATTTCAAAATGGTTGTTTGATGTTGAAATATTTAATAGACTAATGGTGCATTTTGGGGTTGAGCAATCTACAAACCACATGCTAGAAGTGCCCTTAAAAAAATGGATAGACCAAGGAGACTCAAAGGTAAAGTTTACTTATTTTTTTAAACTTTGGATAGACCTTTATAAGATTAAAAACGTATGTAAAGCTTCAAGAAAATAAAAAATGCTCAATAACACAAAACAACAATCAGCCTATATTTTCTATTTAATAATCGTTATTATTATTTTACGGTTTATTTTGACTGGTCTTATTCCATTAATGGATAAAACCGAATCTCGATATGCCGAAATTGCACGATTGATGTACAAAACCCAAGATTGGGTGGTGCTGCAAATAGATTATGGTGTTCCATTTTGGGCAAAACCGCCATTATCTACATGGATGTCTGCGACTAGTTACGAACTTTTTGGTGTCAACGAAATTGCTGCACGCTTACCTTATTTTATTATTAGTTTGGTTATAATACTAGTTCTAGGGAAGTATGTAAAACAAGTAAAAGAGCGTTTTTACCTTTTAGCTTTTATATTGCTAACAACTCCAGAATTTTTGTTACACGCAGGCGTGGTTTCTACCGATGCTGCTTTGTGCTTTTCCATCACCTTAATTATGATTTCGTTTTGGAAGACCTTTGAAAATGAAAAACGCACGTTTTGGAATTATTTATTCTTTATTGCCATAGCCTTGGGATTACTTTCTAAAGGTCCTATAGTTTTAGTTTTAACAGCACCACCTTTATTTATTTGGCTAATCATTCAACGAGTATCTTTTAAAGAAGTTTGGAACAAAATACCTTGGTTAACTGGTGTTTTAATTACAATCGCTATTGCTTTACCTTGGTACTTACTTGCTGAAAATAGGTCGCCAGGGTTTTTAGATTATTTTATTGTTGGCGAACATTTTAAACGGTTTTTAGTATCTGGTTGGAAAGGCGATTTGTATGGGAGTGGTCACAATCAACCAATGGGAATGATTTGGGTATTCTTATTAATTTTTTCATTTCCATGGATACAGTTTGTACTTATAAAATTATGGGGAGAACGAAAAAACATCCTCAAAAACAAATGGGTTTCTTTTTTGGTTTTATGGTTACTATGGACGCCTTTATTTTTCACAGTTTCAAAAAACATATTGCACACTTATACATTACCAGTTACCATACCAATTGCGTTATTAATGGTGCATTATTGGCAAGAGTTTAAAAAGAAAAAGTTATTGCTCATTCTAGGCTCAATTTTTCCTTTTTTAGTAGTAATTGCGACTGTAGTTGTATCGTTTGGAAATAGCAAATTGATTAAAGATCTAAATACAGATAAATTTGTGATTGAAAAGCTAAATGAAACCGAACCTAACACGCCTCGGTATTATTGGAAGGTTAAATCCTATTCAAGTCAGTTTTATTCTAATGGGCAAATTAAGAATATAGATGAAGTATCGCTAGACTCTATTTATAATACGCATGATAAATTCATTATGTTAATTAGACACAGAAGAATAAAAGATGTGCCTGAAATATATCAACAAAAAATGATACGTATAGATTCTAGCAAAAGGACTTCTGTCTTTAAGTTTAAAAAATAATGAGTCTTAAAAATTAGCTCTATACCAATTAACTTGGTGTGTTACACTCTCCAGTAAAGTTGTTTGTGGATTATAGCTTAGTAGCTTTCTAGCTTTATCGATATTTGCTTTAGTCCTAGATTGATCTCCTGCTCTTTTTTCGACTACTTTAATTTCAATAGTTTTTCCAAGTACTTTTTCTACAGCTTCAATGCCTTCTTGTGTAGTGTGTTCTACTTCTGTCCCTAAATTAATTACCTCACCATCAACCACTTCTTCCTTATCAATCACACTAACAACACCATCAACAATATCACCAATATAGGTAAAGCTACGTAAATGCTTATCGCTACCTTCATATAAAGTAAATGGTTCATCATTAATTCCACAAGCTATCAACTTAGTGTACATTTTTTCTGGTCGCTCTCTTGGGCCAATTACCGAATATAACCTTAATGAACACGCTTTAAAAATCCCTTCTCTACTCTTTTGGAGTACTAACTGTTCGGCAGCTAATTTTGTAACACCGTAAAAAGATGCTGGTTTTGGTGCCACATCTTCAGCAAAAGTTGCTTCTAAACCATAAATTGAAGAAGTGCCAATATTTACAAGCATTTTCAAATCTGTACACTGTTGCGCATAATCTATAAGATTCTTGGTAGCAAGTATATTGTTGGTAAAATAATCTTCGAAAGTAGAAGTGCTTGAAATTCCAGGTTGTGCCGCAAAATGGAAAATATAATCAACATCCAAAGGCAAAGCATCAAAATGGTTTTTATCTCTTAAATCTAGATTGATTATTTCAACACCTTTTTCCTTGTTAGATTTGGCATTCATCTGTTTCAAATCAATATCGTAATAATCATTAAAATTATCTATACCAACCACTTCGTGGCCTAATTCACATAACCTTTCGGCAGTATGAGAACCAATAAAACCAGCAGCTCCAGTAACAAGAATCTTCATTAAATACATTTTTAAATATGCAATTTACTATCTTTTTATATTTAAACCACCAAGCAAGATATTTATTATAAAAAAGAATACTTTTGTAACACAAAACTAATTTTAATGGATTACCAATTTACTATCGTTGTTCCCGTTTATAATGAAGAAGATAATCTGGAACGTGTAGAAAGTGAACTACTGGAATACTCAAAGAATGCCTCAGTGCTTACGTGCATTTTGTTTGTAAATGATGGCTCAAAGGATAGAAGCCAAGAATTAATCGAAGCCATTTGCCAAAAACACTCCAATTTCAATTACATTTCATTTAAAGAAAATAGAGGTTTGAGTGCTGCCATTAAAGCTGGTTTCGATTATACTAAAACAGAATTGGTAGGTTATATCGATTCTGATTTGCAGACGGCTCCCGAAGATTTTAATCTTTTGCTAGAACATATTGGCACATACGATTTAGTAACTGGTGTTAGAGCCAACCGAAAAGATTCGTTTGTGAAAAACATGTCGTCCAAAATTGCCAATGGTATTAGACGAGCTTTTACGCATGATGGTATGGACGATACAGGCTGTCCGCTAAAAGTTATTAAAACTAGGTATGCCAAACGCATACCAATGTTTAAAGGTTTACATCGTTTTTTACCTGCTATGATCTTGTTGCAAAATGGTAAAGTAATTCAAATTCCGGTTCAACATTTTCCTCGTATTGCTGGACAAGCAAAATTTGGGTTATGGAACAGATTATTAGGACCATTAAGCGATTGTTTTGCTTATTTATGGATGAAACGAAAGTACATTAATTATGATGTTAGCAAACAAGGTTAATGAGTAATTGGCTAATATACACTATTGGTTTTGTAGCGCAAATCCTGTTTTCATCAAGGTTGGTTGTACAATGGATTACGTCGGAAAAACAACGAAAAGTAATCACACCTACGCTATTTTGGACTTTAAGTTTAATAGCCTCTTTCTTATTATTTATCTACGGTTATTTAAGGGATGACTTTGCCATTATGCTGGGTCAAACCTTAACCTATTTTATTTACATACGAAACTTGCAATTACAAAAAGAATGGCAAAAATTTCATTGGTCTTTAAGGTTCATACTTTATAGTGTTCCAACACTGGTGGCTATTTATTATTTTAATAACAATGTGATAGACAGAGACGTGCTTTTTAAAAACGAAGCCATTCCAATATGGTTACTTTGGTTAGGGATTATTTCGCAAGTAGTATTTACGTTACGCTTTGTGTATCAATGGTTATATTCCGAATATAAAAAGTCATCTTCATTGCCTTTAGGCTTTTGGTTATTAAGTTTGGTTGGCTCTATATTAATTTTAACTTATGCTATTATACGAAAAGACCCTGTGTTATTTGTTGGACATTTATTGGGCTCGGTTATTTATATTAGAAATTTAATCCTTTTACATAAACAAGATGCTGAAAAAAATTGAACAACATCCAATTATTTCAATTATTGTAATTGTATTATTAATGCTATCTATAAACATCGATGCCATTGATGTAACTATCATGGAAGCTCGTAATTTTATTACTGCAAGAGAAATGATTGATGATGGTAATTGGCTATTAACTACCATGAATGGTGAACCACGCTACCAAAAACCACCACTCCCAAGTTGGTTAACAGCTATTTCGGCTTTAATTTTTGGGCTGAAAAATGTTTTTGCTTTAAGGCTTCCGGGAATATTGATGGTTGCAGTTACTGGAATAGCTTCCTACTTATTAAGCTTAAAACTATTAAACAATAAAGCACATGCTTTAATCAATGCTTTTATAACCATTACCTCGTTTTACGTAATTGGAATTGTAATTGAAGCGCCTTGGGATATTTTTACACATGGTTTTATGCTTGTTGCTATTTTACATTTGTTTCAATTATTCGAAAAGAACACAAATTATTGGAAACATACGCTTATAGCTGGTGTCTTTTTTGGTTTGTCCATTTTAAGTAAAGGGCCCATTTCATTGTACGCTTTATTGCTCCCTTTTTTATTGGCATATGGATTTAGTTATAAATTCAAACATTTTAAAACAAAAGCCTTTTCAATGTTTTCTTTTATTATCGTAGCAATAGCTATTGGTGGTTGGTGGTATTTATATGTAAGATTGGAAGACCCAATTACTTTCACGGCAATCACCTCGAAAGAAACAGGAAATTGGGGAAGCTATAATGTGCGTCCTTTTTACTACTATTGGAGTTTCTTTACTCAAAGTGGTCTATGGACAGTTCCAGCGTTTATTGCGTTGCTATATCCTTATATGAAATCGCGCGTTAGTAATTTAAAAGCTTATAGATTTAGCTTTTATTGGACGATTTTTGCAGTAATTTTACTATCTGTTATTCCTGAAAAAAAGTCAAGATATCTCATGCCTGTATTAATACCAATGGCAATAAATACAGGATTTTACATTGAATATTTAATAAGAAGATTTAAAAACATAAAAGATATAAAAGAAACCATTCCTGTGTATTTTAATTTTGGATTGATTGCATGCATTGGTATTTTATTTCCAATTATTGGGTTTGGTATTGGACCATTTTTAGCAGGAAAAATATTATGGTGGTTTTTATTGGCTTCAGTACTTTTAATGAGCATAGGCATACTCATAATTATTAACTTAAAAAGAAAGCAAATAAAGCAGGTTTTTTATTTAAGCGCTGCCTTTATGGCTGCTGCTTTAATTTCGGTGTTGCCTTTGTCTGCCATTCAAAATCAAGCTGGTTACAATCCAATATCTAATTTAAAGTCGGAATTAAATAAAGAAAACATACCTATTTACTCACTTAACGGAGTTGCTCCAGAAATGATTTGGCAATTCGGCGCAAAAATTCCACAAATAAAAACTGATACTACATATAATTTCCCCAAGGAAACTAAGTTTGCTGTTTTATCAAAGGCATTGACAAACGAAGAATTGGCTTTCTTAAAGGAATCTTTTGTTATCGACACAAAAGAAGTCTATGACCTTAACAGAAAAGCTGATGGCGAAAGAGGCCATAAAAAAAGACTAATGAGCCACCTGTATCTATTTACTAGGAAATAAAACGATTTCTAAGATAGATTTGCAGTTTATAAAATATAAAGCCAGCAAAAGCTCCAAAAGCCAGACCACTAACAATATCTAAAGGATAATGAACACCAACGTAAATCCGGCTGTAAGCAACAATTGCGCTCCAAAACAGTAATATAAAAATTAAGTTTTTGTAATAAGGCCGCAATAACAATCCAGCAAAAACTGCTGCTGCCATGGAATTTGACGAATGCCCAGAAAAGAATCCATATTTACCACATCTGGGAGCCACATAGCGAATTAGTCCTTCAAGATCATTCACCCTACATGGTCTTGGACGCTGAAAACCATCTTTAAATAAATTGGTAACTTGGTCGGTAAAAGTAATCATTGCTGCTATAACAAAAACCAATAACAATAAGGTTTTCCAACCTAAATGTTTATAAATTAAAAATAGTAAGATAGCATACAGCGGAATAAATGTAAGTTTATTGGTCACGACCAGCCAAAAACCATCCCAAGTGGTATTTCCTAAATTATTAAGGAACAAGAAAAGTTCGGTATCGTATTGTAACAACTGTTCTATCATCTAATTAATCATCATATCTACTTACTTCCCTGTCGTAAAACTGTGAGGCTTCTTCAATTAATGTTTCCATTTCACTTAACAATTCTTTTTCGTCATGTTGGTCGAAATCTTCAAACCACTCAACCTCGTCATTTTCAAGATTTATAATAAAACGAGGGAATTCAGTATGAACCACAAAAATGGCATTTGGTAAGTCGGTATTATCTCCAAGAATAAATTTAGGAAGTTCCATATATTACATATTGTTTTCTTCTTGCGAAATTAAACGTTTTGTTAGATAATTAAACCTAAGATACAATAAAATTGCCGCAGAAGTTAATCCTACTAAAAGCCCAAGCCAAATCCCAAAACTTCCATAGGCTTCTTCTTTTCCTAGAAAATAACTAATTGGAAAACCAATCACCCAATACGCCACAAATGTTATGAGGGTAGGTATTTTAACATCTTGCAAACCTCTTAAAGCTCCCAGAATAATAACTTGAGCACTATCGCTTAATTGAAAAATTGCAGCTGCTACAAGGAGTTTAGCAGCAATAGTTACTACTTCGGTATTATCAATAAAATTAGTGGCATCATTTAAATCTACATATATTTTAGGTAGCATATTATGAAATGTTAGAAATAGAATGGCAAAAATAAAAGCCAAACCAAGTCCTAATAAAAATATGGAGAATGCTATTCTTCGAAGTTCTTTAAAATCTCTTAACCCTTTTTGGTTCCCTACCCTTACCATAGCTGCTACACTTAACCCAATGGCGACCATAAAGGTCATCGATGACAAATTAAGTGCAATCTGGTTGGCAGCTTGAGGATTCTTGCCCAACAGACCACTTAACCAGATAGCTGCAGTAAAAATGGCCACTTCAAAAAACATTTGCATGGCACTTGGAAATCCAAGATTCAATATTTTTTTTATCATTTTATTATTAAGTGATAATAGTTTTATGCTAGAAACATAAGGCTTCGACTTTTTTTTATGCCTAAGTAAATACCATAAAAATAATAACATAATAACTCTTGAAATCAAGGTGCCAATGGCAGCTCCTACTATTCCTAATTGTGGAAATCCTAGTTTTCCAAAAATTAATACGTAATTTAAAACAACGTTTATAACATTAGCCAAAATTGTAGCATACATTGGATATTTGGTTAACGACAAACCGTCGCTAAATTGCTTAAAACCTTGAAAAATTATTAAGGGTATTAATGAAATGGCTACCAAATCTAAATATGGCATTGCTAAAACAACTACTTCTTCTGGCTGTTTCATTAAATGCATTAATGGTTTCGCTAAAAGCATTAATGCAAATAAGGCTAAACTTAAAACGGTACATAAAAAAAGGCCATGTTTGAAGGACGATTTTCCTTTTTTGAAGTTTTTTTCAGAATCTGCTTCGGCAACCAAGGGTGTAATTGCGGTAGAAAACCCTATCCCTAAAGACATGGCTATAAATATAAAACTGTTACCAAGTGATACAGCAGCAAGTTCGGCAGAGCCCAATTGACCAACCATAATATTGTCCACCAAACTTACAAAAGTATGCCCTAACATACCTAGCATTACTGGAGTTGCCAGTTTTAAATTGTATTTAAACTCCTTTGTATAAATTGATAGCACTTAGTTGGTTTTATGAGGACAAAGTTAACTTTTGAATTTGGATTATCTTATTGAGTTTAAAAGTATTAATTATGGGAATTGTTAATAAAAAAATATGGATTTTTTAACGTTATGTAAGTAAATTCTATTAAATTTACGTTTCAATTAGCTATTTTGTATATAGTATATTAAATAGTTGGGAAACTTTTAGCTATATATTTTAGAGGGATTTTTAATACTTACGTTAAAAGGTTTCAACAAAAAAGGGAAATTACTTATTTCCCTTTTTTTATTCTTCTTCATCAGAAATTGCTTCCTCCAAATTATTTAATAAGTCGTTTTTTTGAAGTAAATTATACCATTTAATAATTTTTTTAATATCACTTACATAGACTCTATCTTCATCATATTCTGGTAAAACCTCGAAAAAATACTCTTCTAAAGCATCTTTACTGTCTTTATGAGATACACTGGTTTGAACACCATTTTCCTTTTCTTTTATCTTTTTAAACACTTCTCTTAATGGCACTTCTTCAGTTAGGGTATATACTGCAATCTCGCTTAGCAAGCTTACATTACTTCTAAGGTTTGACGATATTCTTTTACCATCAATTAAAGATTCGGCAATAAAACCTCCTCTTGTTTGTGCCACTAGTTTAAAGAGTCCTGGTTTTTGTGCAATTGATAAAATTTTTTCTAAGCTCATAGTTTTTGTTTTTTTAAGTCGGCAAATATCTTCTCTTTAAAATTTTAATCAAAATATTATCGTTTCTTTTTCATATCGGGAAAACGCATTTTATAATCAATGCTAATTTTGCCTTTTGAGATATTTGAAAGCTTCCCTTTTATTAATCGTTTTTTAAAAGCTGAGATCTTATCGGTAAACAAAAGACCTTCAATATGGTCGTACTCATGCTGAATTACTCTTGCCAAAATCCCATCAAATTCTTTTATATGGGTCTTAAAGTTTTCATCCTGAAATTGAATTTTAATTTTAGGTTTTCTAAACACATCTTCTCTAATGTGTGGAATACTTAAACAGCCTTCGTTAAATGCCCAATCGTCTCCTTCTTCTTCAATAATTTTTGCATTAATAAATGTTTGCTTAAAAATTTTTAATTGTAATCGCTCGTCTTCAGTAAGGTCTTCATCATCAGCAAAAGGTGATGCATCTACTAAAAAAACACGAATAGACAAACCTACTTGAGGAGCTGCTAAACCAACACCAGAAGCCTGATACATGGTTTCATACATATTTGAAATAAGCACTTCTAACTTAGGGTGTTCTTTTGAGACAACCTTTGCTTTTTTTCTTAGTACTGGATCGCCATATGCTATAATTGGTAAAATCATGTTTCTTTTATAAAATTTTTGCAAAAATACAATACTTATTGGTTATAAAACAAAGAGGCTGTCTAAAAAAGTAGTAAGAACTACAATTTGTTTTCCTAAGTATAAATAGAAATAAATTACCTCGACGCAAGCATGCGAGGTATTAATTTGAGTTTGCTTAGCAAACATAGTATATAGCGACTCAAGAGTAAGGGAATTAAACCTTATAGATTCCTGCCTTTGCAGGAATTTATTAAATGAACAAAAGTAGCTTACATGGTAAGTTGATTGCTCTTAAACATAAGTATGTTGAGTAATTAGACTTTAGCCTATTTTGTGCGACAGCCAAAAGGCTAAATATGGCACTAATTACTTTTTAAACAGGCTCTAGAATAGATTATCGAGCAACTTAATTACTCACCACAAATTTTTTGGCAATTGAAATGTTTTCAATCTTCATTTGTATGATATATATACCATTGGCTAAAGTTGAAATGTCAATTTTCTTAGATTTTTCTTGAACAAACCTATCTTCTATAACCCTTTTTCCGGTAAGAGTAAATATTGAAATATGCGCAGAAGCATTAAATGTAAGGCTTACGGTTAATTTATTTGTGTTTACAACAGGATTTGGATAAAGCTTTAAAGCCTTATTTATAAAAGAATCGTCGTCGGCTCCCAACAGTGTGCCATTGTTATATTGGCATGATGAGCTACCATAAGTAACTGTGTAATTATCTGGGTCTATAACACCACTGCCAGATGAGAGTACATATCTAGAAGAATACGTGTCACAATTACCAATTACATAAGCACTACCATCAATTACAATGGCAACTGGCCTACTGGCGCAAGTGGGTCCTGGACTATCAAACACAAAAATCACTTCTTCGGTAGGTAGTGGAACAACAAAAGAAATTTCGGGGCATGATTGAGCATTTATTTTATTAAAACTAAAGACTGTAATTAATAAAATTAAGAAATATTTCTGTTTCATTTAATGGAAAATAATTAGTAGTAAATATACTATAAAATTCGCACAAAAAATATGTTTTTGTTTAATCAATTAAGAGAAAAAAATTACCGATTGTATAAATAACTTTGTAAAATTATGGTAGCGCTTATTTCATCTACCAAAGCTTTATTTTTTCGCTTGCCTTTTTTTAGCCCACTATCTATCATGGTTTGAAAAGCCATTTTAGAAGTAAATCGTTCATCTACTCTTTTAATTTGAATATTGGGAAACTCTTTTTCTAGTTTTTTTAAAAAGGGTTTAATAATTGCTTCACTATCAGATGCTTTATAATTCATTTGCTTAGGTTCGCCAACAAGAAAGAGCTCAATGCTTTCTTTTGAAACATATTCTTTCAAAAACGATATTAGCTCAACTGTTGCAATAGTTGTAAGGCCAGATGCAATGATTTGTAATTCATCGGTAATGGCAACTCCTGTGCGCTTTTGTCCAAAATCTAAAGCTAAAATTCTTCCCATAATAATTCCTCAAGCAAAGGTAAATAAAAAACTCCCTAAAAATTAAGGGAGTTTTTAAAATATTCAGGGCTTTCTAAATTTCCAATTGACAAAAAATCTAGAAATATCAACCAAAACATCGTATGCAATTAATTAGTTTAAGGTTAATGATTTTTGCAATACTGTTTATAAGACACGAACTATTTAACAAAGTCACAATTTTATGTTCATAATATTTACCTATTGGTCTTAATAGATATATAGCTATATATTTGTAGTCGAAATTAAAATATACAATGGAACAGATAAAAAAGGTTATTGAAGCTGCTTGGGAGGATCGCGAACTTCTAAAAGAAGAAAAAACTATTACTACCATTAGAGAAGTGATTAGCTTGTTAGATTCAGGTAAACTACGAGTAGCTGAACCGATTAAAGGAGGATGGCAAGTCAACGAGTGGGTAAAAAAAGCGGTTGTATTATATTTTCCAATTCAAAAAATGGAAACCATTGAAGCTGGTCCATTAGAGTTTCACGATAAAATCCCACTAAAAACTGGTTATGCTAAAAAAGGGATAAGAGTTGTCCCTCACGCTATTGCGAGACATGGTGCCTACATATCTAAGGGTGTTATTATGATGCCAAGTTATGTAAACATTGGTGCTTATGTAGATGCAGGTACGATGGTAGATACTTGGGCAACCGTAGGTAGTTGTGCTCAAATTGGCAAAAATGTGCATTTGTCTGGTGGTGTTGGTATTGGAGGCGTTTTAGAACCTTTGCAGGCTGCTCCTGTTATTATTGAAGATGGTGCATTTATTGGTTCTCGCTGTATTGTTGTTGAAGGTGTTCGCATTGAAACTGAAGCCGTTTTAGGCGCTAACGTAGTATTGACTATGAGTACCAAAATAATTGATGTTACTGGTGACAAACCTGTGGAAAGAAAAGGTGTGGTCCCAGCTCGATCTGTTGTTATTCCTGGTAGTTATACTAAAACATTCCCTTCGGGAAATTATAATGTTCCTTGTGCTTTAATTATTGGAAAACGTAAAGAAAGTACCAACAAAAAAACCTCGCTCAACGATGCGCTTCGTGAGCATAGTGTAGCTGTATAATTAGTTTAATATTACTAAAGTTAAAAAAGAAATATTGAAGAATAAGTCAAATAATGATGATTTTATAGATATCTCTGTAATTATAGTTAATTACAAAAGTTGGAAACATCTTCAAAATTGCTTAAAAAGCTTAGAAGAAATTGTTCAAGATGAATTTACATTTGAAATTATTGTTGTTGATAACCAGTCAAATGACGACAAATTGAATGTGTTTATTGAGAAGTTTCCAAATTATAAATTTTTAACTAATGTAGGCAACTATGGTTTCTCTAATGGGTGTAATTTAGGGGTAAATAGAGCTAAAGGAGAATATTTGCTATTCTTAAACCCAGACACAATAGTTAGTAAAGATGCACTTTTATCAATGCTTTATATCTCAAAAGAAAATTTAAATTTCGGCATTGTGTCTTGTACTAAAGTAAATTTAGAAGGAAAAGCTGAAAAAGAAATTCGACTTTTCCCTAAACTAAGTACATTACTCGGTGCTTTTAGAGCAATTCATAAAATAATAAATAAAAAAAATATTGAAGAAAAATACAATTCTTCAAAAGAAATCGTATTTCCAGATTGGGTTTCTGGCTCCATAATTTTTACAAGTAGAAACTGGTTTCAAAAAATTAATGGATGGTGCGAAGATTATTGGCTATATCTTGAAGACGTAGATTTTTGCAAAAGAATTACAGAAGTTGGTGGAAAAATAGCATTAACAAGAGCTACGCAAATTATTCATAACCATGGTGGAGCATCTCGAATAAATGTTAAAACCTCAGCATTAACAAAAGCTGAAGTAATTATTTCGAAACACACCTATATAGATAATCATTTTAGAAATTATTCAAAATATCTCGCTCAATTTATTCTATTTATTTTTACTTTTTTATCTAAGCTCTTTTTAGCAATTGTTGGAATTATTTTCTTTTTTGTACCAAAACTTTATGTCAATGTATTAATATTTAAAAATCTAATTAAATATTACTTTAATGTTTTTATTAAAAAAACTTGGATGAGTAAAAGAGCTCCAAATTATGCTAAATAAACAGTAATTTGTTTATTTTTAGAAATGCTACTATTAAATGAAAATATTAATTATACAGCAAAAAATGATTGGCGATGTTTTAACATCTTCAATCTTGTTTGAAGCTTTAAAAGAAAAATATCCTAATGCTGAGTTACATTATTTAATTAACTCACATACCTTCCCTGTAGTAGAAAATAACCCATTTATAGACGAATATATTTTCTTTACTCCTGAAATAGAAAGAAGTAAATCCAATCTATTAAATTTTGCAAAATCAATTAGAAAAAAGAAATATGATATTGTAATAGATGTGTATTCAAAATTATCAAGTAATCTTATAACTTTATTTTCAAAAGCAAAAACTAAAATATCTTATCAAAAAAAGTTTAGAACCTTCATTTATACTGAAAATATAAAACGAGAAAAGGACTATAATAATTCAAACGGATTAGAAATCACAAACAGATTGAGTCTTTTAAAGCCATTAGAAATTAATATTAAAAGTATAAAACCTAAAATTTATTTAACCAAAGAAGAAATAAAAGACTCAAAGCTATTATTAAAGCAAAAAAATATCGATTTATCTAAACCATTGTTTATGATAAGCGTGTTAGGAAGCTCTAAAAACAAAACCTATCCGCTTTCATATATGGCTAAAATTATTGATAAAATTGCTGATGACACTAAGGGTCAAATTCTATTTAATTACATTCCAAAGCAAACTAACGAGGCTAAAACAGTATTTGGTTTTTGTAAAACTGAAACAAAAGAACATATTCATTTTGATGTATTTGGGAAAAGTTTACGTGAGTTTTTAGCAATCACAAAACATTGTAATGCGTTAATAGGTAATGAAGGAGGTGCAATAAATATGGCTAAAGCATTAAATATTCCTACATTTTCAATTTTTTCCCCTTGGATTGATAAAGCAGGATGGAATATCTTTGAGGATGACAAGTATAATGTTTCTATACATTTAAAAGATATAAAACCAGAATTATACAATGATAAATTACTGAAGAAGACCAAAAATAGAGCGCATTTATTTTATAAAAAGTATCTTCCTGATTTTATTATTCCTGAGCTAGAAAAGTATTTAAAAAATCTCTGATTCAATTTTTTATAATTCCGAAAGACGTATATTTTATATTGTTCTTTTTTGTAATTGACCGTATTTTTTTGTTTTTTTCAATCATTTCAGATTTTACATAACCACGCTCATGGTCTAAATGCAAACAAATAGCACTGTATCTTATTTGTTTAAATTTTATTCCACAGTTCATCAAGCGCTCACCAAGTTCTCTATCTTCTCCACCATATTGCATACGTTCGTCAAAACCATTTACTTTAATTATATCTTTTTTACAGCCAGAAACATTCATACCATCAAAAGTAGCTTTTGTTGGGGTAAATTTATTCAGTAATACTTGTTTTAAGCCTTTAGCTGTTAGTTTATTTGTTTTGAAAGTTTTTTTTAAGCCATTTTTTACCAACCAATTAATATCAAAACAATTCTGGTTCTTAATATCACTTTTAGTAATCATTTCACTGATATTCATTGGCAACTTAAAATATCCACCTGACAAAAAATAACCTTGCTCCCTATTATCCACATGAGCTTGTAGAAAATCTTTTCTGGCAACGCAATCACCATCTGTATAAAGTAAATAATCTGCTTTCGCTGCTATGGTTGCTTTGTTTAGAATAATGGTTTTTTGAAATCCATTGTCTTCATGCCAGATGTGTTGAATTGGATAGCTTACATTAAGTTTCATTTTATCTATAAGCCCTTTGGTTTCTTCGCCAGATCCATCATCTGCTATAACTACTTCAAAATCTTTGAAAATCTGTTGTTCATAACTCCAAAGCACTTTTTGCAGCCATTTTGGTTGGTTGTAGGTACTTATAATTACAGATACATCTTTAGCCTTCATTGCATCAAAAATAGTTATTTTTATGCGGTAAACACATTCTAAATTTTACTTTGAAAATTACTAAAAGTAATATATCGGCATTAATGATTACTTATAATGAAGTAAATCATATTGAAAATGTTATTAAAGACATTGGATTTGCTGATGAAATTATAGTTATAGATTCTCATAGTACAGATGGTACATTTGAAAAGTTATCTGAAATGGAAAATGTAAAAGTTATATCTCGCAAATTTTTAAACTTTGCAGATCAACGCAATTTTGCTATTGATCAAGCCAATTGTGAATGGATTTTCTTTATTGATGCTGATGAACGCTTAGCTCCAGAATCTCAAAAAGAGATTGTAGAAACAGTAAAAAAAGACAACGGCGTTGACGCTTTCAAAATTCAGAGGAAGTTCTTGTTTAATAATAAAGTATTACGCTTTAGTGGTTTGCAAACCGATCGAGTATTTCGCTTGTTCAAAAAAGGAATCACTAAATACAGAGAAGATAAATTAGTACACGAACTACTCGATTTTAAAGGTAAATTCAAGGTTTTAAAACATGAAATGTTACATTATTCGTTTAGTGATTATGAAAGCTACAAACAAAAAACAGAGCATTACGGGATTTTAAAAGCACAAGAATTATTAAAAAAAGGAAAACGTCCAAATTGGTTTCATTTTTATATAAAACCAACCTATAAATTTCTTACAAATTATATTTTCAGATTAGGTTTTTTAGATGGAAAAGAAGGCTACACTATTTGTACTTTAAACGCTTATGGTGTCTTCTATCGTTATAAAGTGTTAGAAAATTTACTTGCCAATACGCCAAAATAGAATCATGTTTTTGAGACGTTTTTTTCTGTGGTATTGTTTTTGAAAATCTTGAGTGTATTTCCACATTAAATTAAAAATCTTTTCATAATCTCCACCTGTACATTTAGCATATTCTTCACTCATTATTTCTACCATGAATTTATGCGTTGTCAACTTTGCGAAATTTTTAATTCGAGTTTCAAAACCCATAGGTTTAAACTCCATTCGGTTAAGATCAACTAAAAAAAACTCATAATTCCCTTCAACGTTTTTAATTAATGTATTGCCTGGTGAGTGATCTAAAAAATGAATCCCTTTTTCGTGAAGTTGAAAAGTAAACCTGGTAAACGCCCTAAGTATAGCTTCATGGTTAGGATAATTTAAGTTTATAGTAAGCTCTCTATAAGTTAAATCGCAGATTTGCTGTTCACTAATATAATAGCTTTTTTTGAATAAAAATGGTGTTTCAAGCTCATAATAAGCTACCGGTTGCGGTGTTCCTATATTTAAATTTATGAGTTTGTTAGCATACTCAAAAGAACGTTGAGCTTTACTTTTTCTAAAAAACCTGTAAGCTATTTGATTAAAAATGTTGGGAATCTTAAACGACTTCACGTTAATGAGTAAACCATTTAATTTGAACAATTTAAGTGAATTCCTGTCTTGGTTTCCAAAGTCTTCACCTTGAGCTTCGAAATTTAGAATAAAATTATTCAGTTCGTTTTCAAATAATTTATATGTTACCTGCAAAACCTTTTTCATGCCACAATATTACAATTACTTTTTTCTTTTAAAAAATCTAAAGCATTTCATAGATATATTTATTTTCTTTGTAAAAAATGAAGTATGAAGGATATTTTTTTAGAATCTCATAATATTAAGAATATGCATTTTGGCTTTGGGCAATTTAATTATCATTTAATCAAAGGGCTACATCATGCAAATATTACGGATTTTAAAATGACACTTCATGCGAAAGAAATTCAACCTCTCAAAGAAGAATTTGGTAATTATTTTAATTACAAAAAATACGTTTCAATTCGTCGATATCCATTGTTTCAAATTCGAAAAAAATTTGATATTTGGCACAGCTTAAATCAAAACATAAAAATCGAACCATATTATAACATTCCATACGTATTAACGGTTCATGATGTAAACTTTATTGAAGAAGTTTCAAACGATTTAAACCATGAAGTTAATATAAGATTTCAAAAAAAGTTAAATCGTTGCAGTGCCATTACCTATATATCAGAATATGCAAAAAAATCAACACATCTTCATTTTAAAGTTCCAAATGTTCCTGAATATGTAATACATAATGGAAATCCAATTCTGAAAATAACAATTCCAGAAAATTATAGCCCAATAATAACCTCTTCAAAACCATTCCTATTTAGCATTGGCGAATTTACCGAACGAAAAAACTTTAACTCCTTGGTGAAAATGTTAGAATTTTTACCAGACTACAACTTAATTCTATCTGGTAACAATTCAACTGAATATGCCAACAATACCCTTAAAAAAACTATTAAAAAAATGGGGTTTGAAAAAAGAGTCATCATAACTGGTAAAATAACTGATATAGACAAGCAATATTATTTAAAAAACTGTACAGCATTTGTTTTTCCTTCGTTAAGAGAAGGCTTTGGTATTCCACCAATTGAAGCCATGCGATTTGGTAAACCAGTATTTTTGTCAAATAGCACCTCACTTCCTGAAATTGGTGGTGAAAACGCTTTTTATTGGAATGATTACGAACCAAATTATATGGCAGATGTTTTAAAAAAAGGACTAAATATTTTTGAAAAAGACAGAGTAAATCTTTCAAAAAAGAATATTGTACATGCCAAAAGTTTTAACTGGGATAAAGCGGCGAAACAATATATTGAAGTTTATAAAAGCATCTTATTTGGTAAATAGTAAGTTATCAGATTTACCTGTTTCTTTTAATAAATTGACATAAGACATAAAGCTCTCTTTATCCGTTTTGATATTGAATGTTTTTGATTTATCATTCATAAACTTTACCGCATTATAGTATGGTGTAATTAAATCATAAAATACTTCATTACTAATGTTTGATACATTTTCTAAATGATGTGGCACATACTCAATATATAAAAAGTTACTAGCTTTTAAAGTTTTTATCATCCCTTTTAAAGCATAAAATTCTGCGCCTTCAATATCCATAATTATTCCTTGGGCTTCAGGTAAGTTATTGGCAATAGCATGTTCATCAACGCTTACCATATCTACTTCAATCTCATCTGGGTTATCAAATGTGTACATGAGTTTATCAATTTTAGGTTTAATTTTACTTCCTCCAGAATTATTAGTACTGGTATAAAACTTCACTTTTCTAGAGCTATCCCCTACAGCATTATTAAACAACTTTACATTATTTATTTTATTAATTAATACATTTGTTTCTAAAAAATAAAATGTTTTAGGATTAGCCTCATAACCCACAACGCTCTTACAATATTTAGAGAGCGGTATGAGAAGCGTTCCCCAATGCACACCAACTACATAAAGCGTATCGGTAGGCTTAATAATATCTTTAATAGTATTCACTTCAGACATATCGTATTCGCCTTTATGCCCAAGCTTTTTCCCAACTGCAAGATCCTCAATAGGTGCTGTAATATTTCCGTTTTTGGTTTGATAAATTACTCCCATGGCATATTTACCTAAAAGCCTTTTTCTCATCGAAGATTTTAACTTTAAAAACGAATACTTTAACTTCTTACCCATTATAAACTTTTAAAAATTATTTTCAGTAAAAATATCAATTAAACTTTATTTAAAAAGTAATCTGTTCCATTTAAAAAGTAAATCCTAAATTTGCCATTAACCTTTTTAAAAAAAATATTATGGCTATCAAAATAATTATTGCTGTTTTACTCTTAACAGTATTAATAGACTATACCATAAAATTTGTAAAACACAAATCATTGTATCCATTTATGCCTTTTAAATATAATTTTAGAAGAAGGCGAGTAACCTTTGCTAAAACTCTTAAACTTTTGAAAGAAAGACAAGCAAAAACTATTTTAGAAACAGGTACTTCTAGAGAAGGTTTAAAAAACACAAAAGGGGATGGTGGAGCTACTATTGTTTTTGGTAAATGGGCACAGCAAAATAGCGCTAATCTGCATTCTGTTGATATTAGTGAAGAATCAGTAAAAGGTTCTCAGGATGCTGTAAATGAACAAGGGTTAAATGATACTGTAACCATACATTTAAACGACTCATTAGAATTTCTTAAAACGTTTAACCAAAATGTAGATTTTTTATATTTAGATAGTTATGACTATTCAAAAACTGATAAAGATGTTCAACTAAAAAGTCAGGAGCATCATTTAAAAGAGTTTAAAACCATAGAAAATAAATTGCATAAAAACTCTATAGTGCTTATAGATGATTGTGGGTTACCAGGAGGCGGCAAAGGAAAAACTGTTATAGAATATATGCTTAAAAAAAAGTGGGAAATTTTAATTGACGCCTATCAAGTTTTATTGGTGAAAAAAGAAAGTCTTTCTTAAAATTTTTATGAATACCGAAATTAACAACGCATTAAGAGTGCTAAAAGAAGGCGGTCTTATTCTCTACCCAACCGATACCATTTGGGGCATTGGTTGCGATGCGACGAATCACGAAGCCGTTACCCAAATATACAAACTAAAGCAACGTGAAGATTCTAAGGCATTAATTTGTTTAGTGGCCGATGATAGAATGTTGAAAAAATATGTAAAAAAAATACCTAAGGTAGCTTTAAATATCATTGAGGTTACAGACGAACCAACCACCATAATTTATGACGGCGCCCAAAATTTAGCCAAAAATTTAATTGCTAAGGATAATACAATTGCCATAAGAATCTCAAACGACGATTTTTGTTTTAATTTATTGCGACGGTTTAATGGTGCCATTGTGTCAACTTCAGCAAATATTAGTGACCAACCATCTCCAAAATCTTATTCAGAAATAAGTCCAGAGATTTTAAAAGGTGTGGACTATGTTGTAAATTTGGATCGCGAAAAAAAATCGACCAAAGCCTCGTCAATAATAAAACTAAATGGTAATGGAATGGTTAAAATTATTAGAAAATAAAAAGTTAGTGATGGTTCCTTATTTACATCATTTCTTTACTCAGCATTATTGAATGAATTATAAAGAGGCATTAACACATACTATTTTTAAAATTATATCAAAATCGGCTAGTGAGTTAGATGTAAAAAGCTACGTCATTGGTGGTTTTGTCAGGGATTATATTTTAAATAGAGGAATTCATAAAGACATAGATATTGTTGCCATTGGTAGTGGTATTGAGTTAGCACAACAAGTGTCAAAAAACCTACCTAACGAGCCAAAAGTTCAAATATTTAAAACCTATGGCACTGCAATGCTCAGGTTTGAAGATTTAGAAATTGAATTTGTTGGTGCCAGGAAAGAATCCTATTCTGAAAATAGCAGAAACCCTGTTGTGGAAAATGGCACTTTAAAAGACGACCAAAACCGTCGCGATTTCACTATTAACGCTCTTGCTTTCAGTTTAAACAAAGATACCTATGGTGAATTATTGGATCCCTTTAATGGTGTTTCCGATCTTAATAATAAAATAATTCGTACACCTTTAAATCCAGACATAACTTATAGTGATGATCCTTTACGGATGCTTCGTGCTATACGATTTGCAACACAATTAGGTTTTAAGATTGAAGAAACATCACTTAACGCTATTAAAAAAAATAACGAGCGCATTGCTATTATTAGTAAAGAACGTATCGTAACCGAATTTCATAAAATATTGGAAAGCAATGAACCTTCATCTGGATTTATTTTGCTAGATAAAACAGGATTACTGGAACTTATTTTACCAGAATTAACAGCTTTAAAAGGCATTGATGAAGTTGAAGGGCAACGTCATAAAGATAATTTTTACCACACCTTAGAAGTAGTTGACAATATCGCCAAACATACAGATGATGTTTGGTTACGTTGGGCAGCCTTACTTCACGATATTGGAAAAGCACCAACAAAAAAGTTTAGTAAAAAAGTAGGTTGGACCTTTCATGGACATGAATTCGAAGGCTCAAAAATGGTTTATCACTTATTTAAAAGATTGAAAATGCCATTAAATGACAAAATGAAGTTTGTTCAAAAAATGGTGTTAATGAGTTCTCGTCCTATCGTGCTGGCACAAGATGGAGTAACCGATTCGGCAGTACGTCGCTTAGTTTTCGATGCTAGCGATTATGTAGATGATTTAATGACACTTTGTGAAGCAGATATTACCACTAAAAACCCTAAGCGATTTAAAAAGTACCACAACAATTTCAAAATTGTTAGGCAAAAAATAATTGAAGTTGAAGAGCGTGACCACATTAGGAATTTTCAACCACCTGTTTCTGGTGAAGAAATCATGAAGACGTTTAATTTAAAACCCTCAAAAGAAATAGGAATTATAAAAGAAGCCATAAAAGAAGCTATTTTAGAAGGTGATATCCCAAACGAATTTGATGCAGCTTATAATTTAATGCTTAAAGAAGGTGCTAAACTAGGTTTGAAAAAACATGAAAAAAGACAATAAAAAAGTATTCTACTGGCTGTTAACAGGCTGTGTTTTAATATTCATCATGGTAGTTGTTGGTGGCATTACAAGGTTAACACATTCTGGGCTTTCAATTTCAAATTACAAGCTAATTTCTGGAACTATCCCACCAATGAATGAGGCTGAATGGCAGGAAGCCTTCGATATATACAAGCAATATCCTGAATATCAAAAACTTAACAACCATTTTACACTTCAAGATTTTAAAGATATTTACTTTTGGGAATGGTTACATCGTGTCATTGGGCGCTTTATAGGTGTTGTATTTTTTATTCCTTTCTTATATTTTTTAATTAAAAAACAACTTACAAACCCAACCATAAAAAAAGCAATTGTTCTTTTAATTCTTGGTGGTTTTCAAGGGTTTTTAGGATGGTATATGGTAAAAAGTGGTTTGGTTGACAGACCAGATGTAAGCCATTATAGGCTGGCAGCACACTTAACAACAGCGTTTATAACTTTTGCTTACACGTTTTGGGTAGCATTGGATATTATTTACCCCAACAAAAAAGCAATTGAAAAACAGTTAAGAAATTTTATAAGAATCACACTTGGAGTGCTGATACTTCAAATTATTTATGGAGCATTTGTAGCAGGTTTAGATGCAGGTTTTATACACAATCACTGGCCAATGATGAGTGAAGGGAAATTTATGCATGAAACCGTTTACATAGAACAATCTCCTATTATTAAAAACTTTATTGAAGGCAAAAGTGGTGTGCAGTTTGTACATCGAATACTTGCATATATAGTAGTTGTTTTAATTCTAGTTATTTGGAACAAAACTAGAAAGAAACACTTAACAAAAGATCAAAAAAACGGAGTGAACGCCCTTTTATTATTAGTAGGCATACAATTTTTATTAGGTATATTGACCATAATAATGCAAGTTCCTGTTTGGTTAGGAGTAGCTCACCAAATAGGTGCTTTTTTCTTGTTAACAGCTACAACATTTGTACTGCATCGATTTACCAAATGAACTGGTTTGACCTTTTTGGATTGTGGCGAAAATTAGCGATTTTTTGTCCAGTTGAGGGCTTTTTTGAGTTGCATAGTATCGCTACGGAAGGAAAAAAAAGACTAAAAATGGACGAAAAAGGGCAATTTTTTAGCCGATTGAAAAAGTTTAAACCAGTTCAATAACAAATTTTAGATAACTTTGCGCTAACAATAATTATTCATGATTTACAGATTTAGAGTCATACTCGACAACGATACCGAAGATGATATTTTTAGGGATATCGAAATTAGAAAAACCGATACCTTAGAAGATTTGCATAATACCATTACACAATCTTTTGGGTTTGATGGCACCGAAATGGCGTCATTTTATATAAGTGACGATGAGTGGAATCAAGGTGAAGAAATTTCCTTGTTCGATATGAGTGAAAGTATAAACCCTGTAAAATTAATGAATGAGACATTTCTTGAAGATGTTGTAGGCCAAAGTAAAACAAAACTAATTTATGTTTACGATTTCCTAAGCATGTGGACATTTTTAGTGGAATTGGCTGAAATTGTTGAAGTTACTAAAGGTGTGGACTACCCAAACCTTATGTATGTTCATGGTCAAATACCAGATGAAGCTCCAGAAAAATCTTTTGAAGCTGACGATTTAGATGATTTTGACGCATTTGGAAATGATTTAAACATTGATGACTATGACGATTTAGATTTCAACGAAAATTGGAACTAAATTTTTAATTTGTTTACATAGTGTGTGTGTTTATATTTACAAAAGCTTTGTAACAACTTTTGGCTTTTATCGTCTTACCTTTATAACTAATCAATCATTACATTTTGGAATCGATTTTAACAATTAATAACCTTACTAAAAAATTTGGTTACCTAACTGCGGTTAAGGATCTTTCATTTACAATAAATAAAGGCAATGTTTATGGCATACTTGGGCCCAACGGAAGTGGCAAATCCACAACCCTTGGCGTTGTATTAAACGTTGTAAATAAAACTTCCGGAGATTTTCATTGGTTTGATGGAGACATCACAACCCATGATGCACTTAAAAAAGTTGGTGCCATTATTGAAAACCCAAACTTTTACCCATACATGTCAGGCTACGACAATTTGAAGTTGGTTTGTAAAATTAAAGGCGTGGATCTAAGTAAAATAGATGAGAAACTGGAAATTGTTGGTTTAACCGACCGCAAAAATAGTAAGTTTAAAACCTATTCCTTAGGAATGAAACAACGTTTAGCAATTGCTTCAGCTTTATTAAATGACCCTGAAATTTTAATTCTGGACGAACCTACAAACGGTCTTGACCCTCAAGGAATACATCAAATTAGACAAATTATTAAAGACATTGCCAATGATGGTACAACCATACTATTAGCTTCTCATTTATTGGACGAAGTTGAAAAAGTATGTTCGCATGTGGTTGTTTTGCGCAAGGGTGTAAAATTATATTCAGGTCGTGTAGATGAAATGACATCCAGTCATGGGTTCTTTGAATTAAAAACAGAGAAACACGATGAGTTGATTGCCATTCTTGAAAACGATGAAGCTTTTGGTAAAATTAAAGTAGAAGATGGATTAATTACTGCTTTTTTAAATAATCCTATGGAAGCCTCAACTTTTAATAAGTTAATGTTCGAAAAAGGCATAACCTTATCTCACCTTGTGAAACGTAAAGAAAGCCTTGAAGAACAATTCCTTCAGTTAACTGATAATAACTAACCACCTAATCAATCAAAATCATGGTACGTCTATTACAACTAGAATTACAAAAATTATTGCTCAATAAAACGAGTAAAATTCTCATATTTATATCATTTATATTACCCTTTACAATTATTTTATTGTCAGCAATCAAAATAAATGTATTTGGTTTTTTTACATTAGAACTTGGCGAATTAGGTATTTATAATTTTCCAATAATTTGGCATATTACAACATTCTTTGCATCACAATTTAAGTTTTTCTTTGCGATAGTCGTAGTAAGCATGATAGGTAACGAATACAGCAATAAAACGATTAAGCAAAATTTAATAGATGGTTTAAGTAAAAAGGAGTTTATTCTGTCTAAGTTTTATACCATTGTATTCTTCTCCTTAGTTGCTACAGTTTTACTAACCATTATTGCATTACTTATAGGCCTTTATTATTCCAGTTATAACGAAATTGGTATTATACTATCTGAAACTGAATACTTATTAGGCTACTTTGTGAAGCTGGTAGGTTTTTTCTCTTTCTGTTTATTTTTAGGCATGTTAGCTAAACGTTCTGCTTTTGCTTTAGCTTTTTTGTTTGTAGATTTTATTCTGGAATGGATTATTTTTGGGATTATAGCCTGGAAAGCTAATACAGATATTGCAGAGAAAATCCAAAATTTCTTTCCGTTAAAATCAATGTACAATCTTATTAAGCAGCCATTTCAACGTGTTGCAATGTCTAAATTTCCTGACAAAGCAAGCTTAGCATACGACTACGCTGTTCATTGGTACGAGATTGTAATAGTGATAGCTTGGACAGCTTTATTTGTGTTTTTATCGTACAGGTTATTAAAAAAGCGAGATTTGTAATATATTTATGAGCTATATTGCTTGTAAATGAAAAAGATATTATTAATCCTAACCCTTATAAGTTCACTACAGGCTTTTGCTCAAGGGGAAGCTAACAATTGGTATTTTGGTTTTGGTGCTGGTTTGCAATTTAATCAAGCGACTGGAAATACTACTGTATTATATGATGGGCAATTAAGCACTAATGAAGGATGCTCAACTATATCTGATGCTAATGGTAATTTACTTTTTTATTCAGATGGCATTACAGTTTGGAATAGAAATCACCAAGTCATGCCAAACGGAAATGGTTTGTTTGGAGATCCATCGAGTACACAATCGGCTTTGGTAGTCCCAAAACCAGATGATCCAGATATTTTTTACATTTTTACTGTAGATATAAAATTTAATAATGAACCTGTAGATTATGGTTTAAATTATTCTATTGTTGATATGTCTTTAGATGGTGGTTTTGGAGACGTTACAGCAGATAAAAATATAAATTTACTTAGTACATGCTCTGAAAAAATTACAGCAGTTTTAAAAGATTGTGTTACAAAATCTATTTGGGTAATTGCTTTTGCATCACCAAATGGAGATTCAGGAATCTATGATACATATCATGCCTTTGAAGTTTCAATGACAGGAGTAAATGCAACATCAGTAAAATCTACTTTTAACTTAAATGTGAGTGATAAACGTGGTTATTTAAAACTCTCTCCTGACGGCACCAAAATGGTTTGTGCAAATATGAGAGGTAACTTTAGCGACCCCAATAATATGGATCAACTATTATTATATGATTTTGATGAAACCACTGGTTCTGTTAGTAATCAACAACGGCTTTTTATTAATTCTCAAAACAATAAACCCTATGGTGTAGAATTTTCTCCTAATAGTCAAGTACTTTATGTACACTCTTCTAATGATGAAGGTGGACCTCCAATAAACCATTCAGCATCATTAACCCAGTTTAATCTTGCTGCTGTAGACATACAAGCAAGTGAGATAGAATTAGATAATAGACAACTTTATAGAGGTGGTTTACAGCTAGGTCCAAATGGGAAAATTTATCGTGCCTTAAGTGCTACCTATCAGCAAGGGTTGCCTTTTCTTGGCATAATACATAATCCAAATAATATTGGTGCTGCTGCCAACTACCAACATAATGCTATTAGCCTTACTCCAAATTTATCATCGCAAGGATTTCCGCCTTTTATTCAGTCTATATTTAATACTGAGGTAGATATTATTAGAAATGGAATTAGCGTTACAAACTTATCCCTTTGTGACGGCGAAACTTATACATTAATGGCTGATGATATTGTTGGTGCAACTTATACCTGGACTTTAGATGGTAACCCATTACCAAATACGGTTTTTGACCTCAACATTACTCAAGGAGGTATCTATGAAGTATTAATTGATTTAAATAATGGTGATTGCCCTATAGAAGGTAAAGCAATTATAAGTTATTTTACACCTCCTATTGCCAATCAACCTACAAATATTAATATTTGTGATGATGATAATAACGGTTTATATAATTTTGATTTTACAACTAATATAGATGCTCAAGTATTAGGTGTACAAGATGCTGCAACATTTAGTGTTCATTACTTTGAATCTCAAACAGATGCTGATAATAATTCAAATGAGATTGTAATGCCTTTCCAAAACATTAACAATCCTCAAGAAATATTTGTAAGAATAAATAATAATGGCTTTACAGACTGTTTTGATACAACTTCTTTTTTTATTGAAGTTTTTGACTCTCCCACTGCAAACCCTATTAACAATTGGGAAATTTGCGATGATAATACTGATGGAAGTGATACAAATGGGCAACGTGATTTTGACCTTACAACATTAAACTCGGCAGTTTTAGGTACTCAAAACCCATTACAAAATACTATAACATATCATATTTCTCAAGTAGATGCAGATGCTGGAGTCAATCCTTTACCTAACCAGTATTATAATACAACGCCTAATATTGAGACTATTTTTGTTAGAATTGAAAATATTGCTTATCCCGATTGTTTTGATACGACTTCATTTAATCTAATAGTAAACATTATTCCTGACGCCTTTAATACCACATTGTTTCAATGTGATGAAGACGGAAATCCTGACGGTTTTACCTTATTTAATCTTACTGAAGCTAATGATGCTTTAACAGGAGGAATTGCCAATAGATCAACTAAGTTTTTCCTAACTCCTACTGACGCACAAAACGATACTAACGAAATTGATGGGACTTCTTTTAGTAACACGATTAGCACTCAAACAATTTATGTACAGGTTATAAATGATGATACTGGTTGTTTTCGGATTACTGAATTAACACTAGATGTTACAGCTACTGATGCTACTAATGCAATACTTACTAATTGTGATGATGATGGAGTTGAAGATGGGTTTTATAACTTCGATTTAAGTCTAGCCGATGCAACAATTTTAACTAATTTACCAAGTAATGTCACTTTAAGTTACTATGAAACTTACGACGACTCCCTTTTAGAAGTAAACAACTTAGGAACAACATTTACCAATACAATACCATATTCCCAAACTATTTATGCAAGGATTGAAAATGACAATGCCTGTTTTGGAATTGCCGAAGTACAACTAATTGTTTATGAAATCCCTGATATTGTAACTGAGTTTGAAACCATTTATTGTCTCAATACTTTTCCAGAAACCATAAAGTTAGATTCTGGACTCATTAATAATTTACCTAGCGATTTTACATATTTATGGTCCACAGGAGAAACGACACAAGAGATACAAATAAATGCTCCTGGAACATATAGTGTAACTGTCACCAATGCAAATAATTGTGAAAAAGTAAGGACTATTACAGCAATTGCATCAAACATTGCTACCATTGAAAATATTGAAGTCATTGATGCATCATCAAATAATACAATAACAGTTATTGCCTCTGGTGAAGGCGATTATGAATATGCTATTAACAACATTAATGGACCATACCAAGACAGTAACTTTTTTGAAAACGTTCCTCCAGGTCTCCATACCATTTTTGTAAGAGATAAAAATAATTGTGGCATTGTAAACCAAATAGTTTCCGTTATTGGCTTCCCAAAATTCTTTACACCTAATGGTGATGGCTACAACGATACATGGCAAGTTTATGGTGTAAACGTTGCAGCACAATTTGAAAGTGTAATTTATATTTTTGATCGCTATGGAAAACTATTAAAACAATTATCACCTCAAAGTATGGGTTGGGATGGTACTTTTAATGGACAAGATTTACCTTCAAACGATTATTGGTTCCATGTAAAACTTCAAGATGGACGTGTTTTTAAAAGTCATTTTACCTTAAAACGGTAAATAAATTCGCTTTTTTATGAAAAAGTAGTCTTTTTCTTCTTACAAAGTGTATTTCATCGAATTTTTTTGTATTTCATCTATTTTAAACCTACTTTCACCATCTAAACCCAAATCAATATCAATGGCTTTAAAAAGTTGCCTTTTTTTTTAGCCATGGTACAAACCTAAAAAATGAGAATAACCTACTTCATTTCCCTCGTATTTTTGCTATTATGCAATTCGGTTTTTTCACAAAGAATCTCAATTGATAATTCACAAACAGTACAAACGCTGATAGAAAATAATCTAGCAGAAGGCTGCGTAGAAATAACAAATATATCATCCTCAATTAATGGAAGTGTAAATGGGTTTTCAAGTTTTGGTTATTTTGAACGTGCTAATACCAATTTTCCTTTTGAAAATGGAATTATGCTCTCAACAGGTAATGCTAATTCTGGTGGTAATAGTACAAATATTAATATATTAAATGAAGGTGAAACTACTTGGGGAACCGATCCAGATTTAGAAACTGCTTTAGGAATTTCGAATACACTTAATGCCACTTCAATTGAATTTGATTTTGTATCAATTTCTAATGTCATTCAATTTAATTACATCTTAGCTTCCGAGGAATACTTTGGAAACTTCCCTTGTGAATATTCCGATGGTTTTGCATTTTTAATTAAAGAAGCTGGCACTACGAATCCCTATACAAACATTGCATTAATCCCTGGCACAAATACACCTGTAAACACCAATACAATTCATGACGAAATAGTAGGTTTTTGCCCTGCTGAAAACGAGCAATATTTTGATGGTTATAGTATGGGAGATACCAACTATAACGGTAGAACGAACATATTAACAGCCACAGCAAACATAAATCCCAATGTGCTTTATAGAATAAAGTTGGTAATTGCCGATCAAAATGATGAAAACTACGATTCGGCTGTTTTTATTCAAGGAAATAGTTTTAATCCTACTGTAAATCTTGGGCCAGATATTACAACTTGTGCCGAAGACTATATAATTAATGGAGATATTCAAAACCTTTTGGCATCTTATGCTTGGTATGAAAATGGTGTGTTGCTACCAACCGAAACAACTAGCACTCTTACAGTAAATGCTTCAGGAAGTTATAGAGTAGAAATTACCATACCGCTAAATGCTACAAATTGTGTGATTGAAGATACTGTTGAAATCAATTTAAGTTCAGAACAAACAGCAGGACCAATTACTGATTATGTGTTATGCGATGATGCCAATGAAGATGGAGTAGAAATTTTTGATTTAACTACAAAAAATAATGAGATCCTTAATTCAGTAACTCCTGGAACTTATAATATATCTTATCATTTAAGTGATGCTGATGCTCAAAATAATGCTAATGCAATTACGGCACCAATTCAAAATACAACAAACCCACAAACAATTTTTGTTAGAATTGAAGATATAAATAGTGGCTGTATGGCTTATACCAACTTCAACATAGCTGTAAACCCATTACCTAATATTGTTGACCCAACACCAATAGTGTTATGTGATGATGCTGTAGCCGATGGTTCTACCCAAATAGATTTAACGCAAGCAGATAATGAAATAACCCAAGGCAATCCTGCGTTAAGTGTTACTTATCATTTTTCGCAAATTGATGCTGATAGCGGTATTAATGCCATCCCTTCTCCTTATGTAAACACCTTGCAGTCTGAGCAACTTTTTGTAAGAGTTGTCAATACAAATACAGGATGTGTAAAGACCACAAATATTAACATTGATATACTTGACAGACCTGTTGTAAACACTAACCTTCCTCCATTAAATGCTTGTGATAATGATGATGACGGATTTGCTTTTTTCGATCTCACACAAGTAATTCCAGATTTGCTACAAGGTCTTACAGGTGTAACCGTGACGTTTTATACATCAATCGCTGATGCTACTAATGGTATAAACTCAATAGCAGACGCATCAAATTACGAGAACGTAACAGCAAATGTTCAAAACATTTATATTAGAATAGAAGATGATACTACAGGATGTTTTTCAATTGTACCTATTGTTATTCACACAAACTTATTAAACACAGGAACCTTGATACAGGATTTTGCAACTTGCGATGATAGTAGTGGTGATGGTGTAGAGTCGTTCGATTTATTGAGTATTGCGGCAACTATTGTTAATAATCTTGCAAATACGACTGTTGTATTTTACGAAACCGAAGATGATATGAACAATAACGTTAATCCTATAGATCAAAATGTTCCTTATGTTGTTTCAGCTAGCCCTAAAACCATTTTTATTAAAATTGAAAATGACAATTGCGACTATCAATCGCAAATCAATTTAATTGTAAATCCTCCTATAAATTTAGTACCAATTACTACTATTGATTATTGTGATACAGATGATGATGGGTTTATATTACTTGACCTTAATTCTTTCGATAATTTGGTTAACAATGGCCTCACTGGTGTATCTGTTCAATATTTTACTTCTCAAGTAAATGCCGATAATAATACGAGTGCATTACCACAGTTTTATACAAATACATCCACACCTCAAACATTTTATGCAAGAGTTAGTGATGACTTAACAGGATGTTTTAGTACCATCCCTTTTGATGTTAATGTAATTCCAGCACCAACGGTAAATAGCCCAATAGAAATAACTATTTGCGACGATGATCAAGATGCTTTTTCAGTTATAGACCTAAATGCTTTAATTCCAAGTATTGTATCTAGCACAACCAATTTAATTATCAGTTTTCATACGTCGTTGAACGATTTACAAAATAATGACAATCCTATTATAACGCCTTCCACATTTAATGCAACAAACCAATCTATTTACACACGAGTGGAAAGTACAGTTACAGGGTGTTTTGCTATTTCCGAAATCCCAGTTATTGTAAATACACTTCCAATTTTTGCTACGATATCAAATTATGAAAATTGTGAAACTGATGGTGACCAAACAGCCGATTTTATATTTAGTACAAAAGATGCTGAAATTTTAAATGGACAAACTGGTAAACAAGTACTTTATTTTGAAACAGAAATTGATGCCAATAACAGAACAAACAGCATCGACAAAAACACTATTTACAACAATACATCAAGTCCGCAAACCATTTATGTAAGAGTTGAAAATACAACTGATCAAAGCTGCTTTGGCACCTCATCGTTTGTAATTGAAGTGGGTTCGATTCCACTGTTTAACCCTCCAACAAATTATTTGGTGTGTGATGATATTTCCAATAATGGCATGGAAACTTTTAACCTTAATGAAAAAACAATAGAAATATCTCAAGGTAGCCCGGAAACTTTAAGTATTACTTATTACACCTCTTTTGCAGATGCAGAGAATATGCAAAACAACATTGATACCAACTACACAAATATCACCAATCCACAACAAATTTATGCTCGAATTGAAAATGGTACGTATTGCCATGCCATAGCAGAATTTGGCTTAAACGTTATTCAAGTACCAACGGTTAATTTACCATCAACCTTATCAACCTGTGATGATGATTACGATGGTGCTTCAACATTCGACCTTACTGTCTCCGAATTTGAAATATTGGACATTAGAAGCAACGGTATTGCTGTTACATATTTTGAAAGCTTAGAAACCTTGGAGTCCAATACAAATACTATTGCAAACCCAGAAACCTATAACAACATTGCTAATCCGCAAACGGTTTACGTGAAAGTAGAAAATACACTTTCTGGTTGCTATGTGTCTATTCCTTTGGAATTGGAAGTCAACCTTCCTCCTGCCATTAATAGCATTCCATCAATTGAAATTTGCGATAACGCTGTTGACACATACAATTTAAATGATGCCACACAAATCTTATTCTCAAATACGGTAAATACATTAATCACTTATCATTTAAATTTGGTTGATGCACAAAACAATCAAAACAACCTTGGAAACACCTATAACTACACCTCTGCGAATCAAACTTTATATGTTAGAGCCGAAAACACAAACACGAACTGTGTTGCCATTTCATCATTTGCATTAATCGTATATCAAAACCCAATTGCAAACACAGCTCCAAATTTAGAGTCTTGTGATGATGATTATGACTTTACACAACTTTTTGATTTAACACAACAAACACCCATTGTTTTGGGAACTCAAAATCCAGCGAGTTTTTCAGTAACATACTATGAAACCAGTAATGATGCTCAAAATGGTGAATTCGCAATTTCCAATCTTAATTACTCAGCAGTTGATGGTCAGGAAATATACGTTCGCATTGAAAATAATAATACAGGTTGTTATGACACAACATCATTTTTTACAACGGTTTATAGAAAACCAGTGGTTGATATTCCGCAGCAAACTATTTGTTTAGATAATTTTCCATTAACAGTTATCGCTGGAGATATAGTAGTTGGAGACAGCTATTTGTGGTCAACAGGTGAAACAACTTCTGAAATAGATATTCAGCAAATTGGACAATATTGGGTAACTGTAACCACACCAAATGGCTGTAGCACAACTACTGTATTTGATGTAATAGAATCGGAACAAGCCACCATCGATGTGACCGAAGTTGTTGATTTTAGCGACCCAAATAATGTCACAATAACTATTAGTGGTATAGGCAATTACATGTATGTACTGGATGATGGCGAACCTCAAGATTCCAATGTGTTTGAATTTGTAGCTCTTGGTTATCACACAATAACCATTATCGATTTAAACGGTTGCGCTTCTATTTCAAAAGAAATCGTTGTTATAGATACACCAAAATTCATGACACCAAATAGCGATGGTTACTTTGATACTTGGCATATTTCCGGTGTAGAAAATTTAGCTGGAACTACTATTAGTATTTTTGATAGATATGGCAAACAAATGACGTTTTTAACCTCAGATAGCGAAGGTTGGGATGGCACCTATAATGGACAGAACATGCCTGCAAACGATTATTGGTTTGTTGCCAATGTAAAACAAAATGGTGTCGCCTTTCAAGTAAAAGGGCATTTTGCATTACGACGATAATGTTTTTATTATCCACAAGGCTTTTTTATTAAAAAATTAAGACATAAGGTTTATCTTTACTTCCCATTATTTTTTTGATGAAGTATTTAACCTTATTCATATCTCTATTCATATCATGCTTTTCTTTTGGACAAAACGTTCAAACAGACGCCACTTCCTATACGCCTCAGCAGCTAATTGAAGACATATTAATAAATAGCAACTGTATTGAAAATGTCGTGGTTACTAATGTTATAGGTGGTGATTTTAATAATACCGATCAAAGTTATGGCTACTTTGACGCAAGCGGAACAAGCTTTCCTTTTCTAAATGGAGTAGTACTAAGTACAGGACGATTACAAAATGTTGAAGGCCCTAATACTACTTTAAGTGATGATGACGCACCAAATTGGATTGGTGATAGCGATTTGGAAGATGTTTTACAAGAACAAAACACACTTAATGCCACTATTATAGAGTTTGAATTTACAGCAGTTGCAGACCGAATTAGTTTTAGATACATATTTGCATCAGAAGAATATCAAGAAAACAATCCAAATACTTGCCAATACTCCGATTTGTTCGGTTTTTTAATTAGACCAGCAAACCAACAGCAATATACCAATATTGCAGTAATACCCAATACTAATGAACCTGTAAAAGTAACAACAGTGCATCCAGAGATACCAAATGGTTGTCCTGCTATTAACGAAACATATTTTGGAAGCTGGAATGATGCCACTGCGCCTATAAATTTTAATGGTCAAACTACAGTGTTAACAGCTACTGCAAATGTAGTTCCAAATAACACCTATCAAGTAAAATTGGTCATTGCCGACGAGCAAAATTACCGTTATGATTCGGCTGTATTTTTAGAAGCAGGAAGCTTTGAACTCAATACCAATTTAGGTCCAGATAGATTAGTTGCAACAAATAATCCGCTTTGCGAAAATGAAACCTTAATTTTAGATGCAACACAATTTGGCAGTAGTAGCTATAAATGGTTTAAAGATGGTAATGAATTACTTACTGAAACCAATTCGACATTAACAGTAATTGACGCTGGAACTTATAATGTAGAGGTCACTTTAGCAAATAACTGTATTTCTTATGGAGAAGTTATAATTGAATATGCAACAAATCCAATAGCTTCAAACACCATAATTATAGAATGCGATCCAAACGCTGATGGATTTACAACCTTCAACCTTACCGAAACATACGTAACTCAGGCAATTACCAATAATGACCTTAGCTTAATTGTTACTAATTACTTTTTATCTAATAATGAAGCAATTCTAAATAGTAATCCAATAAGTTTGCCCTCAAGGTTTAATAATACTGTTGCAAATCAAATTGTATATGCACGAGTTGAAAACCAATTTGGCTGTTTTACTACTGCTGAAATTTCTTTACAAACTTCAAGTTCTACGATAATGTTAACACCTGTTGAAGTATGCGATGATATTTCAAACGATGGTTTTGCTATATTTAACCTCGCGCAAATTCAACAACAAATCGAGCAACTTGTTCCTGCAAATGCAGTGATTACTTTTTACGAATCACCAAACGATATTTTTAATTTAGGAACACCATTAATCAATAATTATCAAAATATCGTTGCTTATAACGACACCATTTATGCTGAAATTATTTTAAACAATACCTGTTTTGCCATTGTAGAAATTCCTTTAGTAGTGTATAACATCCCTGAATTGTTACCTGACGAAAGTGTTTACTATTGCCTAAATAATTACCCTTTCCCCATCACACTTAATAATGGTGCCATTAATGTTCCTCAAAACAGTAATTATACGTTTTTATGGAGCACAGGCGAAACCGCACCAACCATAGAGATTAATGCAGTTGGAACTTATTCAGTAACCATTACTAACCAAAATAATTGCTCTAATTCAAGAACTATAACTGTATTGCCTTCAAATATTGCTACAATTGATGATATTATTATTGAAGAAGCTTCAACCAACAACACCATTACAGTTTTGGTTTCTGGCGAAGGCGATTATGAATATGCTTTAGGTTTTGGTGCTTATCAAGATAGCAATGTATTTAACAATGTAAATCCTGGTTTTTACACAGTAAATATTAGAGATAAAAATGGTTGTGGTATAGTAGAACAAGTGGTTTCGGTGTTAGGTTTTCCAAAATTTTTCACACCAAATGGCGATGGTTTTAACGATACATGGCAACTGTATGGTGTAAATTCGCTATTTAATCAAGGTACAGTCATTACAATTTTTGATCGTTATGGCAAACTTATTTCATCATTTAACAATAATAGTGTAGGTTGGGATGGCACATTAAATGGTGAGCTGCTACCATCTAGCGATTATTGGTTTGTGGCAAAATTCCTGAATGGGAAAGAATATCGTGGGCATTTTACTTTAAAACGATAAATCTTACTTGAAAGTGTCATTTTGAATAAAATGAAGAATCTTTTTGACAGTTTCATCTTAAAATATCATATTCCTTTGCTTAAATTTGTTTACAACTACAATATGAAATACAAATATTAATGATAAAATTCTTTAGACAAATTCGTAAATCACTTCTTTCAGAAGGTAAAACTGGAAAGTATCTTAAATATGCTATTGGAGAAATAATACTTGTAGTAATTGGAATCGTAATTGCTTTACAGATTAATAATTGGAACGAAAATCGTAAACAGAACATTGAAGAATATAAAATATTAGTAAGTTTAAAAAATGAGATTATTAATAACCAAGAACAATTAATAACTATAATTAAAAATCATAAGTTCGTATTTGAAAAAGTTAACGAATTATCAAGTTTAATGCACCCAAATCCAAAAGAAATTAAATTGGAAAAACTTGATACGCTTATGTTTGCAATGCTTTATATTCCAAAATTTGATCCAATAACAACTGTACTATCTTCAAATAAACTTGAAGGTATTAAAGATGAAAAACTTAAAACCCAAATTGCATCTTGGAAATATATTTATGATGATTACGAATATTCTATAAAAATAACTTACGACTATGGCACAGATCATATCTATTCATTTATAACCCAGAACTATCAAATCAAAAATATAAAAGGTAGCAAATTTAAAAATGATTACAGTTTTTTTGATGTCAATGTACGTTCTATCTTATCCAATTCAGTTTTTGAAAACTATGTCAAAATGAAAAGTTTTAACGCAGAGAACATCCTTAAAGGAGTTAATAAACTATATGATATTCAAAAAAATACAATTGAGTATTTAGAGCTTAAATTAGGAGATACACTTTTGTATGAGAAATAAATATGAAATTTAAAATAAAATCAGACTTTAAACCAACAGGAGACCAACCTGAGGCTATAGAACAGCTTACAAAGGGTGTTCTCTCTAACGAAAAATACCAAACCTTACTTGGTGTTACTGGATCTGGTAAAACTTTTACAGTTGCTAATGTCATTCAAAAAATACAGCGTCCTACACTGGTTTTAGCGCATAATAAAACCTTGGCAGCTCAACTATATTCAGAGTTTAAACAATTCTTCCCAAACAATGCAGTTGAGTATTTTGTATCGTATTACGATTATTACCAACCAGAAGCTTATATTCCAGTGTCTGGAGTGTATATAGAAAAAGACCTATCTATAAATGAAGAAATAGAAAAAATGCGTCTTAGCGCTACTTCTTCCCTATTATCTGGTCGTCGTGATGTATTGGTAGTGGCTTCAGTATCTTGCATTTATGGTATTGGGAATCCTGTTGAATTTCAAAAAAATGTAATTACTCTTAAAAAAGATCAAGTTATTTCAAGAACAAAACTATTGCATCAATTAGTGCAAAGTTTATACTCAAGAACCGAAAGTGAATTCAATCATGGAAACTTCAGGATAAAAGGAGATACTGTAGATGTGTTTCCGAGTTATGCCGACGATGCTTTCAGGATACACTTTTTTGGTGATGAAATTGAAGATATTGAAGCCTTTAATATCCAAACAAACGAAATTATTGAGACATATGATATTCTAACCATCTATCCTGCAAATATGTTTGTTACCTCTCCCGATGTGTTACAAAATGCTATAAAAGATATTCAAGACGATTTGGTAAAACAATACGATTATTTTAAGGACATTGGCAAACATTTGGAAGCAAAACGACTTAAAGAGCGAACCGAATTCGATTTGGAAATGATACGCGAATTAGGGTATTGCTCTGGTATAGAAAACTACTCACGTTATTTAGATAGACGAGAACCTGGAACGCGACCATTTTGCTTACTCGATTATTTTCCAGAGGATTATTTAATGGTTGTCGATGAAAGTCACGTCACTATTTCGCAAGTGCATGCCATGTATGGAGGCGACAGGAGCCGAAAAGAAAACTTGGTAGAATATGGCTTTAGGTTGCCTGCTGCTATGGATAATCGTCCTTTAAAGTTTGAAGAGTTTGAAACCATACAAAATCAGGTTATTTACGTGAGTGCCACTCCTGCCGATTATGAACTGCAAAAAACCGATGGTGTATATGTAGAGCAAGTAATTCGCCCAACAGGACTTTTAGATCCTGAAATTGAAGTGCGACCTAGTTTAAATCAAATAGATGATTTAATAGAAGAAATACAGCAACGTCTTGAAAAAGATGAGCGTACTTTAGCCACGACGCTCACCAAACGAATGGCAGAAGAATTGACAAAGTACCTTGCCAGAATACAAATACGTGTACGTTATATACACAGTGATGTTGATACTTTAGAACGTGTTGAGATTATGCAAGATTTGCGCAAAGGTTTGTTTGATGTTCTTGTTGGTGTCAATTTATTACGTGAAGGTTTGGATTTACCAGAAGTATCACTAGTGGCAATTCTGGATGCGGATAAAGAAGGGTTTTTACGTTCGGCAAGATCTTTGACCCAAACAGTTGGTAGAGCAGCAAGACATTTAAATGGAAAAGCCATTATGTATGCCGATAAAATTACTAATAGCATGCAAAAAACCATAGACGAAACCAATTACCGTCGCAAAAAACAAATTGCCTACAATACGGCAAACAACATCACACCAAAAGCCATTAATAAAAGCTTAGATAATGCACTCACAAAAAACTCGGTTAGTACTTACTATTATGAGCTTGAAGCACAAAAAGCAGCAGAACCCGAAAGTGAGTACCTTACAAAACCTGAGTTAGAGAAAAAGATTCGTGAAAAACGCAAACTTATGGAGCAAGCTGCAAAAGCGTTGGACTTTATGCTTGCTGCAAAAGTAAGAGATGAAATTAAGGCTTATCAAAGCAAACTGAATCAATTAAAAGTATAGTTTCTCTATAAGGTATTGTTTAATTATACTGTGTTTTAAAAATGTCTATTAGAAAATCCGGAGGAATAATTTTATGGGGAAAACTTTCCATAAGGTATAAAACCCTACTTATGGCTTCATGACCCAATCCCATCCTTAATCCAAAATTATGAAGTCTAATTAAATCCTTCTCTGCAACTTCTACGTCTAAATTCATTAACAATACCAATCTGTGAAACTGAACAATACGTTCACTATGGGATTTTAAATGAATATGGGTAACTGGATTATCCAATAGGTAATCAAAATCTTCTCTGGTAATTTCTAGTTGTTTAGCAACTCCCAGTAAAAAATTATATTCTATTTCTTTTAAGCTATTATCAATTCTTGCGAATGCAATCATTTCTGAGAGCAAACTTAACTTTTCAACACGATTTATCATGGCTGAGTGAGAATTAATTATTGATTAGATAAAATTAGGTATAATTACCCTTTTATAATCGTAGATATAATGTATCTCATCGAAAAAAAGGTGTCTTTTTATCGTGTTTTTTATGACTTAGAATATATTTTACTTTTAAAATACTGATTTTTAATAATTTACTTGATATACTAAATTAATCGCTTATACGTTGAGTCTTTTCATTTTTTACCCAAAACAATACGCTTTCAAAAACACATGAACGTAAAAAAACTCCTAAGTACCACTTAGGAGTTTTCGAGACTAATTCAAATGAAGATTCTTATTCTTCGACTTTAACTCTAACTGGTACTATAAATTTTCCATTTAAAGTCTCATAAGATCCAGTCACTTTTCTATAATTTAACCTGCTTTTAATAAAATTTTCCATTTTACCATCGGTTGAATCTACATGCAAAACAACTAATTCGTTGTTTTTGTTTAATGTAAGTGTGACATGGGCTGTCATCTCATAGTCCACATCAAAGCTTGGGTTCTTTAGGAATTTTTCAATTTTCAATGTAATTGCCGATGATTCAGTAGTAGATGGCTTTTCTGGATTTGTACTTGCCATAAGTACACTGCTAAAGGTTAACGTTACGGCTAACAGTAATGCTTTTAATTGTTTCATAATTGTTCGTTTTAAATTGATTAAATAAAATTGATTGATGTCTTATAGACTGTATTTAAAACACAATTGTTACAAAGTTATTTACTAATTAACTTATGTTTAACGGTAATTAATACACAATTAACATATTGTGTTTAGAATACATTACAAATGTATGCAACAAAAAAGAGCAGTGTGTTACACTACTCTTATTAAAAAACTATGTAATTGTTATGTTAAGCCAAAACCGCCTGCACTTTATCGGCTGCTTCTTGAAATTCAACAGCACTTTGTACGTCCAGCCCAGAATTGTCAATTAATTCTTTAGCGATATCTGCATTAGTACCTTGAAGTCTTACTATAATAGGTACTTCTATATTACCCATGTTTTTATAAGCATCAATAACACCTTGGGCGACACGGTCACAACGCACGATGCCACCAAAAATGTTTATTAAAATTGCTTTTACAGCAGGATCTTTTAAAATAATTTTAAAAGCTGCTTCAACACGAGCAGCATCAGCAGTACCTCCAACATCCAAAAAGTTTGCTGGTTCTCCTCCTGCTTGTTTAATTAAATCCATTGTTGCCATTGCCAATCCTGCACCATTCACCATACAACCAACATTTCCGTCTAAATCTACGTAATTAAGGCCTAATGCTCCAGCTTCAACTTCAATAGGGTTTTCTTCACGCAAATCACGCAAATCTTTATAATCTTTATGACGATACATAGCATTATCATCAATAGTTACTTTGGCATCAACTGCCATAATTTTATTGTCGCTGGTTTTTAAAACTGGGTTTATTTCAAACAACGAAGCGTCAGATTTTACATAAGCTGTATATAAAGCCATGACAAACTTCACCATTTCTTTAAAAGCAGTTCCAGATAATCCAAGGTTAAAAGCTACACGTCTTGCTTGAAAAGGTAATAATCCAACAGCTGGATCAACTTCTTCGGTAAATATTAAATGAGGTGTTTTTTCAGCAACTGTTTCTATATCCATACCTCCTTCGGTAGAATACATAATCATATTACGACCAGTTGAACGATTTAATAAAACAGACATATAAAATTCGGCTGTTTCAGTTTCTCCTGGATAATATACATCTTCAGCTATTAGCACTTGGTGTACTTTTTTTCCTTGGGCAGACGTTTGAGGAGTAATTAAATTCATTCCTATTATTTGTCCAGAAATCTGCTCAACTTCTTTTAAATTTTTAGCAAGTTTTACACCACCTCCTTTTCCACGCCCTCCAGCATGGACTTGAGCTTTTATAACAAACCAATTAGTACCTGTTTCGTTAGTTAATTGTTTTGCTGCCGCAACTGCTTGTTCAGCATTTTGTGCAACTATACCACGCTGTATGCGCACTCCAAAACTACTTAAAATGTCTTTTCCTTGATATTCGTGTAAATTCATAACTTGCTTAATAATTTAAGATGCGCAAATGTAAATAATAGCTGCTAATTACACTAATATTTTAAATAGTAATGGCAGTATTATTAATAACTAGTTTTTAGAATTGTTATATAATTAACATTTAGTATAATTATTACTATTTTTTAAAAGTTCTATGAATTTATAGGAGCAATAAAATATATTTGAAGAATAAATTAGAGAAAATCATGAAAAAAGAGCAACTCCTTAATATAGCTCAAGAATTTGGAAGTCCAGTTTATGTCTATGATACACATAAAATTGAATCGCAATATAAGCGATTAACTGCAGCGTTTAGTAATGTAAAAAATTTAAAGATTAATTATGCTGCTAAAGCATTGTCGAACATTTCGGTTTTAAAATTCTTAAAAAACTTAGGTTCTGGTTTAGATACTGTGTCTATTCAAGAAGTACAGCTAGGTCTAGTTGCTGGTTTTAAAGCACAAAACATCATATTTACGCCAAATGGTGTCTCGTTGGAAGAAATTGAAGAAGTTGCTGAACTTGGTGTTCAAATCAATATTGACAATTTATCCATATTAGAACAATTTGGAAGTAAGCATCCAGATATTCCTGTATGCATAAGAATCAATCCACATGTTATGGCAGGCGGAAACACTAATATTTCTGTTGGGCATATCGATTCTAAGTTTGGTATTTCCATTCATCAAATCCCTCATCTTTTAAGGATTGTTGAAAATACAAACATGCACATAAATGGGATTCATATGCATACTGGAAGTGACATTCTTGATATTGATGTATTTCTTTATGCAAGCGAAATATTATTTGAAACAGCCAAGAATTTCAAGAACCTCGAGTTCATCGATTTTGGCTCAGGTTTTAAAGTTCCTTATAAAAAAGGTGATATTGAAACCAATATTGAAGAACTCGGAAAAAAGTTAAGCTCTCGTTTTAACGAATTTTGTAAAAACCATGGCAAAGAACTCACCTTAGCTTTTGAACCTGGGAAGTTTCTAGTAAGTGAAGCTGGATTCTTTTTAGCTAAAGTGAACGTTGTTAAACAGACAACTTCTACTGTGTTTGCCCAAGTAGATTCGGGTTTCAATCATTTAATAAGACCAATGTTGTATGGGTCGCAACATGAAATTGTAAACATTTCCAATCCTAATGGAAGAGAACGATTTTACTCGGTTGTTGGCTATATTTGCGAAACAGACACCTTTGCCAATAATAGGCGCATCAGCGAAATAAACGAAGGTGATATTTTAGTTTTTAAAAACGCAGGCGCATACTGCTTTACAATGGCAAGTAATTATAACTCTAGATATAGACCTGCCGAGGTGTTATGGTACAATAACAAAGCACATTTAATTAGAAAAAGAGAAACTTTTGATGATTTAATTAAAAATCAAGAAGTTATTGAATTTGATATTAAAAAAGTTGTCAACTAGTCAACACCTTATTTTAATTATAAAGGCTCTAGACTAGAAGATTTATATTTAAGAGGCTGTTTAAAAAGTAATGAAGAATTAGAGTTTGTCTTACTGAGAACAATCTAAAAATCTTAAATATCAGCATGTTAGATATTTCGGTTGTATAGAATATTACACTAAAAATTACTTTTAGACAGCCTTGTAGTTCCTATTCCTTTTCATCGGAAAATTCCTTATCTTTACGAAAGGCAAAACCAATCTGCTACTGGTTAAACCTATCAAATATTTTATCAACCAACCTTTAAGTAATGAAAACTTTAAAATTATTGCTCATTGCGCTATTAATTTGGCCAGTGACTTTGAATGCTCAAAGTAAAAAACAAAAAAACAAAAATTCAACTTCAACCGAAACTTTAGACAAAAATTTCCATCATCTAAAATGGCGAAACATTGGTCCTTTTCGTGGTGGTCGTAGTGTCGCCTCAACTGGAGTTGTTGGGCAACCCAACGTGTATTACATGGGGAGCACTGGTGGTGGTATTTGGAAAACTGTTGATGGTGGTATTACATGGCTAAATGTCTCCGATGGTTTTTTAAAAACCGGAACTGTTGGAGCAATTACTGTCTCCGAAAGCGACCCAAATGTGGTTGTTGTTGGAATGGGTGAACATGCTGCAAGAGGTGTGATGACTTCCATGGGAGATGGCGTTTACAAATCGACTGATGCTGGAAAAACCTGGACACATATTGGTCTGGATAATTCAAGACATATTTCTGATGTGATTATCCATCCAACAAATCCAGACGTTATTTATGTGACTTCTCAAGGCGCACAATATGGACCCTCGACAGAACGAGGTGTTTATAGAACCAAAGATGGAGGACAAAATTGGGAACGCATTCTTTATGTAAATGAAAATACAGGAGCTTCTTCCCTTTCGATGGATATGATGAATCCAAGAATTTTGTACGCTGCTATGTGGCAACACAGACGTTATCCTTGGATCATGGAATCTGGTGGAAAAGATTCAGGATTATATAAATCTACAGATGGCGGAACAACCTGGAACCAAATGAAAGTTGGTTTACCAGAAGCTTTAGGTAAAGCTGGAATTTCAGTATCACGTGCAAATCCTGATAGAGTTTTTGCGGTTATTGAAGCAGAAGGCAAAAAAGCAGGTGTTTATAGATCGGATAATGCTGGAAAAAAATGGACACAGGTGAATTCGGATCGTGTTACCATTACTCGTTCATGGTATTACATGGAAATTTTTGCCGATACGCAAGATGAGAATGTTGTATATGTGCTAAATGCTCCTGTTTTAAAATCAATTGATGGAGGCAAGAGCTTTAGTAATATTTCGGTGCCTCATGGCGACAATCACCATTTATGGATTAATCCAAACGACAATACTAACATGATAAACTCCAATGATGGAGGCGCTAATATTTCATTTAATGGTGGAAAAAGTTGGAGCACACAACAAAATCAACCAACAGCTCAATTTTATCGTGTTATTACAGATAACCTGGTACCTTATAATGTCTATGGAGGACAACAAGATAATTCGGCTATTTCGATAAAAAGTAGAACCAATGGATTTGGAATTGGTTGGAAAGATTGGCATTCTGTTGCTGGTTGTGAGAGTGCTTTTTTAGCTTTTGACCCAGACAATCCAGAACATGTGTATGGAGGTTGTTATCAAGGCATTATTGAGCGTTTCGTCACTTCTGCCAACACATCAAAACCAATAAAAGAATACCCAGAACTAGGCTTAAGTATTCAACCAAAAAAATTTAAGTATCGTTACAATTGGAATGCACCTATCATTAGTTCACCTCATGATAGAAGTACCATTTATCATGCTGGAAATGTGGTTTTCAAAACTCAAGATGGTGGCAATAATTGGGATGTTGTTAGTCCCGATCTCACTAAAAACGAAAAGGACAAACAAGGTCCTGGAGGAAGACCATACACTAACGAAGCAGCTGGTGGCGAAAACTATAATACCTTAATGTCGTTGGTTGAATCGCCTCACGAAAAAGGCGTCTTGTATGCTGGAAGTGATGATGGACTTATTCACATTACAAAAAACGGAGGACAAAACTGGACCAACATAACACCAAAAGGTATATCTGATGGCATTATAAACAGCATTGAAGTGTCTCCACACGATCCTGCAACTGCTTACATCGTTATCATGAGATATAAAACAATGGACCTAAAACCTTATGTGTTTAAAACCAATAATTACGGACAATCGTGGACAAAAATCGTGAATGGTTTTAACGATCCTCATGGATTTGTTCGAGTAGTAAGAGAAGACACCAAGCAAAAGGGTTTATTGTATGCTGGAACCGAAACTGGACTATATATATCTATCGATGATGGAAAAAACTGGGGACAATTTCAATTAAATCTACCTATTGTAGCGATTAACGATCTAGTGATTCAAGACAACGATTTAATTGCTGCAACTGCTGGACGTTCGTTTTGGATTTTAGATGATTTAGGAGCCATTCAAAATATTAAATCAGAAAAATCAACCCTACAAATTTTCAAACCAAAAGACACTTATCGAATTTTTGGTGGAAGCACAAGTCGATTTATTCCTGGTGTTGGGCAAAATCCAAAAAGTGGTGTAACCTTTGACTATTACTTAGAAAAAGATATTGATAGTCTTGAATTAAATTTGGAAGTAGTAGAAGGCTCTAAAGTAATTAGAACCTATTCAAGTAACAAAGACAAAGATTTTAAATCATGGCCTGGAGGTCCTCCAGCACCACAAGTATTGCCAGCTAAAAAAGGTTACAATCGCTTTACTTGGGACTTTCAAAGAGAGTCGCTTCCTGGAGTTGACAATGTATTTGTACATGGCAACCATTCTGGATCTAATGTAGCACCTGGAAATTATACTTTAAGATTAAAGTTGGAAAATGGAGGTGTTTCAGAAACTAAAGTTACTATTTTACCAAATCCAAATGTACAATCTACACCTTCTGTCTTTAAAGAGCAGCAAGCTGCATTGATGCAAATTGAAAACACCATTAAAGATATTCATGAATCTGTAAACAATATGCGCTCTGCAAAATCACAACTTGAAGGTTATGCAAAACTTTTAAAAGATAAGGATTCAGCAAAAGACCTATTGGAAAAAGGTGAAAGCTTAATTGAACGCATTACGACTTGGGAAGAAAACTTAATTCAGCCTAAGCAAAAAACGTTTCAGGATGTCATCAATTTCAACAACAAATTAAATTCTCAATTGATGCATTTAAAAGGATTTATTGATGTTGAGGAACCCAAACTCACTCAAGGTTCAAAAGAAAGACTTCGTGATTTAATGAAAGAATGGAGTGCTTTTAGAAATGAGCGTGATGCCATAATCAATACTGAAATGACAGCCTATAATAAGCAGTTTAAAGATTTAAACTTACCCGCTATTATATTGAAAAATTAATTCAAATTTAATTTGATGTATTTATTAACTTTAGCAATACTAATATTTTTTATAATTCAATGAAATCAAAATCAATAAAAGGGCATTCTACGTCAGAAATAAAAACTGCTTTAGTACAAAGTATGGAAGATGGTTTTAAACCAACTTTAGCTTTAGTATTTAGCTCAAAATCTCAAGATATAAAAGCCATATCAAAAGTTCTTGACGATAAGAATATTGTAATATTTGGATGCACAACAAATGGTGAGTTCATTGATGAAGAAACTGAAAAAGGTTCGGCTGCAATCTTATTACTTGACATGAATAAAGACTATTTTCAATTATACTTTGATGAATACCCAAATAAAAACTACAAAGAAGTGGCTATGGGAATTGCTCAAAAAGCCAAAGAAAAATTTAGCAAACCAGCGTTTTTAATTGGCACTAGTAACCCTTCGGCAGATAGTGAAGAAGTATTAATAGGCTTTGAAGCAATTATTGGAAAAGATGTTAATGCGTTTGGTGGTGGTGCTGGGGATGATTATTCTTTTACTGATACATTTGTTTTTACCAATGAAAAAGCAAGTAGCGACGGTATGGTATGTATTGCTATTGATGAAGAAAAAATAGCAGTAAAGGGAATTGCTACTTGTGGCTGGAAACCTGTAGGAACTGAAAAAACAGTTACCAAAAGTGAAGGCAATCACGTCTATACAGTAGATAATGTTCCTGTACTAGATATTACTGTAAAATACGGAGGTTTAGAAAATGTAACTCCAGAAAATGAAGGTTTACTACTTGAGTTAGCAGCAAATTTTCCTTTACAGCTTCAAAGAGAAAAAGGTGATCCTGTAATGCGTCCTGGGTTGGTAGTGGATTGGAATGATCACTCCTTTTATTGTAGTGGTACAGTACCACAAGGCTCCAAAGTTCGATTCTCTTTACCTCCAGATTTTGACGTCATGGAAAAAGTAATTAAAGGGGTACAACAATTAAAAGATACTGAAATGCCTGAAGCTGATGCTGTAGTTGTTTTTAGTTGTGCAGGACGAATTATGGCACTTGGGCCATTAATGACTATGGAAATAGAAGGTGTCAGAAAAGTATGGAACGTTCCAACGGTTGGAATGTTCTCAAATGGAGAATTGGCAAGAGCCACAGGCGGAAATCTCGAAATGCACAACTTAACCACATGTTGTGTCGCACTAAAAGAAAGAGCCCCCTCTGGCTCCCCCAAAGGGGGAGAATAAAAAATTCCTCTCCTTATCAAGGGGAAGTGCCCTGACAATATCGTCAGTGCGGAGGGGTTAACCATAAATTAATTTAAAAAAAATTACAAACAATAAAATATTAAATAAACATGCAAAAATTAACCGTTTTATATGGCCATCCAACAGATGCCGAAACATTCGAAAAATATTACAATGAAAAACATTTACCGCTTGCTGCCACTATGGAAGGAGTAGCGAAATTGGAATTAACCAAATTTCTGGGAACTCCCGATGGGCAAAAAGCCGACTACTATCGTATGGCAGAATTGTATTTTGATAATCTTGAACAAATGCAAGAAACTATGGCTTCTCCTGAAGGTCAAGCTACCGTTAACGATTTATCCAACTTTGCAACAGGTGGAGTCAACGTTATTGTTGGTATTACAGAAACCGATTAATAGATTGATTATTAAATGATTACGAAAACTATAAAAGCAAATTCTACTGAAACTATTTCTCTAGAAATTGATAAGGCAATTTCCGATGGTTTCAAGCCAACCTTAGCAGTCGTTTTCCTATCTATAAAACAAGATTGGAAATCTGTTAGTGATAACTTGGATAAAAAAGGAATTGCAGTTTTTGGCGCTACAACTGCAGGAGAATTTATAGATGGCGACATTGAAGAAGGCAGCATCGTTATAATGTTACTGGACATGAATCCCAACTATTTCAAATTAGTTTTTTTAGAAACTGGAGAACATACAACTATTGAAAATGCCAAACAAATTGGCATAGCTGGAAAAAACACCTTTAACAATCCTGCATTTATTATCGCTTCAGGTTGGTTGCACTTAGATGGTGAAAAAATCATTGAAGGCATCATTGAAGGTTTTGGTAAAGAAGTTACCGTTTTTGGAGGTATGGCTGGTGATGATTTAGCGATGCAAGGACCTCTAGTTTTTACAAATAAAAACAGTGCAGTGAATGGTTTGCTTGCTTTAATTATTGATGAAGATAAAATTGAAATCAATGGTATCGCAACCTGTGGCTGGAAACCTATTGGAACAACAAAGACTGTTACAAAAAGTGAAGGCAATATTGTCTATACCATCGATGATAAACCCGCTCTTGATATGGTCATGAAATACCTTGGCCTGGATATAGATTTAGATTCTGGAAATGATGTTTTGACCAATATTGGTGCTTATTACCCTTTGCAGTTAGAAAGAGAAAATGTAACTCCTGTTATGCGTACAGCAATGTGGGGAAATAAAGAAGATCGCTCTCTAATTTGTGCAGGAACAGTACCACAAGGTTCTAAAGTCAGGTTTTCACTTCCTCCAGATTTTGACGCGATTGAGCAAGTTATTGATGAATGTAAAGAAGTGAAAAAAGAACGGCAACAAGAAGCCGATGCACTTATCATGTTTTCCTGCATTAGCCGTCATTTATCCTTTGGTATATTAATGACAGAAGAAATTGAGCAGGTGAAACAAGTTTGGGATGCTCCTATGGTTGGCTTTTTCTCCTATGGTGAATTCGGGAAATCTAAAACTGGAAAGCACGAGTTTCACAATAATACATGCTGTGTGGTTGCTTTAAAAGAAAAATAATTATCAAATAAATGATTTCAAAATCAATAAAAGGAAATTCTACTGAAGCCATTATCAAAGAAATTGATAAGGCAATATCTAATGGATTCAAACCAACATTGGCCATCGTTTTTTCTTCCATAAAACAAGATTGGGAAACTGTTTCAAAATTACTTGACGATAAAGGCATTCAGATATTTGGTGCGACCACTGCAGGAGAATTTATAGATGGTGATGTTGAAGAAGGCAGCATTGTGATGATGTTACTCGACTTGAATCCAACTTATTTTAAATTGGAATTTCTTGAAACTAGCCCAGAAACTACTTTAGAAACTGCAAAAAAACTAGGAATCAAAGCTAAAAACACATTTGCCAATCCAGCTTTAATTATTGCAACTGGTGGTATTTTTATTGATGGCGAACACATTGTAGATGGTATTATGCAAGGTTTTGGAAAAGAAACCACCATATTTGGAGGTATGGCTGGAGATGATTTGATAGCCGAAAAACCTATTGTTTTCACTAACCACAAAAGTAAAGACAATGCATTATTAGCCCTTATTATAGATGAAGACAAAATTGATGTAAGAGGCATCGCAAGTTGTGGCTGGAAAGCTATTGGTACTGCAAAAACAGTCACCAAAAGCAAAGGAAATATTGTATATACCATAGACGATAAGCCAGCATTAGATATGTTAATGAAATACCTTGGTGTTGACGTGAAGAAGGATGACAACACGGAAATTGTACCGTTTTTAAACTCTTGGTATTATCCTTTACAGTTAGAACGAGATAATGGCGATTCTGTAATTAGAGCCACAAGATTTGCCAATAGTAAAGAACGTTCCCTAATATGTACAGGAAGTGTACCTCAAGGAACAAAAATAAAATTTTCATTACCACCAGATTTTGATGCTATTGAAACCGTAATTTCTGAATGTGAAAGCATAAAGGACAGCCAACAACAAAATGCAGATGCATTAATTATGTTTTCATGTGTGAGCAGACATTTATCGTTTGGAGCATTAATGAGCGAAGAAATAGAACAAGTACAAAACGTATGGAAAGCACCAATGGTTGGCTTTTTTACTTATGGCGAATATGGAAAATCAAAAATCGGTAATAATGAATTTCATAACAATGCATGTTGCATCGTTGCACTTAAAGAAAAATAAGATATGAGATCTAAATCAATAAAAGGTAAATCAACAGAGGAGATCGAACAAGAACTAAAAAGTAGTTTGGTAGATGGCTTTGCACCTACGATTGCTATTGTTTTTATTTCCGTAAAACAAGACCGAAAGGCTATCTGTGAATTACTAGATGCAAAAAATATAGACGTCTTCGGTGCCACATCATGTGGTGAATTTATAAATGGATACCAAAGCGAAGGAGAAATTGCCATTTTACTTTTAGAATTAGCTAAAGAACATTACCAAATTGTTTTTGAAGACATTGAAAATAGAAGCATAGATGAAGCCGTTTCTTCTTTAGCAAAAACAGCACTAAAGCAATTTACAAATCCATCGCTTATAGTTTGCAGTAAAGGCATCAACCAAAAAGGTGAGTTTTTTAAAGGTGAGGAAATGGTAACCCCTCTTAAACAATACCTAGGATTAGAAAAAATATTCTTTGGTGGTATGGCTGGAGACGATTGGATGCTTAATGGAAGCTTCGTCTTTACTAATAATAAGGAAACAGACTATGGTATGGTTGCATTAGTACTAAACGCAGATAAAATTAATTTAAAAGGAATGGCTGTTACTGGCTGGAAACCCTTAGGAATTAAAAGAACTGTCACCAAAAGCAAAGGCAATCTGCTTTATGAAATTGATGACAAACCTGCTTTAGAACTTTACTTAAAATACTTAGGCAAAGAAGATAAAATAGCTGAAAACAACTTTAACATCTTTGAAGAATTAGCCATCGAATATCCATTTATTGTAGAAAGAGACACCAACGAAACAGTACTTAAAACACCTATGAAAGTTGATAGCAAAGAAAAAGCGTTGGTTATGGACATGCCAATGCCAGAAGGCACAAAATTTTGGTTTACAAATCCTCCAGAATTTGACATCGTTGAGGAAGTCATTGACAAAGCAACTCAATTAAAACAAGACACCAACGAAGATGCAGATGCCTTATTAGTGTTTTCCTGTGCTGGCAGACAACCAGTTCTTGGTCCAATGGCAACACAAGAAAACGAAGGTCTTGCCGAAGTTTGGCAAACACCAATGGCTGGTTTTTTTACCTATGGTGAGTATGGTCGCGTGTTAAATGGCAACCAAAATTTTCATTCAGGAGCCTGTTGTTGGGTAACATTAAAAGAGACATAAAGGAAGTATGTTATTAAGTTATTTGGGTATTGAGTTTTTATCAAAAAACCTAATTAATGCAAATTAGATATAAAACAAATTTATTGATCATAAAAATATGTACAATTTTAAACTATTTACAAACACCCTCCTCAATCCTCCCTCAAGGGAGGAATTGTCCCCTTGAGGATTATCTAAATGAAAATATATTTTCAGTGAAGATACCGAGCGTAGCTCATTAGAGGTGTATTTTTTTACAAATTACCTGTAAATCTCAGGTAATTATGTCGAACTCACGTTAAATAGCAATTAATTATGTAGCTTAAGATTATAAAAGGAATAGAATCGAATAACCAAAAAAGATTCCCGTTTTTGCGGGAAACATTATGAATCAACACCTAAAACATATTTTAGACTTTATCAATGAAGCAATACATCTTTCAGAAGATGAAAAAGCAACATTACTGAAATCCATAAAAAGTGCAGATAAAGATTTACTCATTTCAGAATTCAAATTAGAGCGTACCGAAAAAGTAAAACGCACCACTGCCATCCTACTAGAAGAAACCATTGAAGAACTTGAGCAAAAGCGAAAAGCCATCGAAGAAACCAATGACGCTTTACAAAAATCTTTAGATGAGCTTAAAGCTACACAAGCGCAATTAATTCAATCAGAAAAAATGGCAAGCTTAGGTGAACTCACTGCTGGAATTGCACACGAAATTCAGAACCCATTAAATTTCGTCAATAATTTTTCCGAAGTCAGTAAAGAATTGCTGGAAGAAATGCTGGAAGAAATTCAAAATGGCGATATGGAAGAAGTTAATGCCATTGCACAAGATGTCATTCAAAACCTTGAAAAAATAAACCATCATGGCAAACGTGCTGACGGAATTGTAAAAGGCATGTTGCAACATAGCAGAACCAGTTCTGGAGCAAAAGAAGACACAGATATCAACGTTTTAGTTGATGAATATTTACGTCTCGCCTATCATGGTTTGCGAGCCAAAGACAAATCGTTCAATGCTACATTGCAAACACATTTAGATGATAACATTAAGACCATAAACATAGCGCCTCAAGATATTGGTCGCGTGGTATTGAACCTTATAACCAATGCGTTTTACGCCGTAACCGAACGTAAAAAGGAAAGCAAAGAAGAGTTCCAACCCATGGTAATAGTGACTACTGAGCGTAATTCCTCCCTTGAGGGAGGACAGGAGGGTGTTAAAATTTCGGTTAAGGATAACGGAAATGGTATTCCTCAAAAAGTATTAGATAAAATTTTTCAGCCCTTTTTTACAACAAAACCAACAGGACAAGGCACCGGATTGGGACTATCATTAAGCTACGATATTATTAAAGCTCATGGTGGAACTATTAACGTAAACACGAAAGAAAGCGAAGGCACAGAATTTATTATTTCATTACCAACAACCAATAACACATGAAACTGACCAAAAAACTACAAACCGAAATCTGGAAGATTTATGATACTTGGATGCAAGGATACCTTAATGCAGATGTCGAAACATATAATTCTTATTTTGATGAAGACTATCATTTTATAGGCTCAACAAACAATGAAGAATTTCTAAACAGAAAAGATACTACAGAATTTTTTAGAGCTACAGGAGACCAGTTTGCAGGAATGACAGATTTGCGCAAGGAAACTAAAACACTTGAGGTATTTGGAGAACATGTTTTTCTAACTCATTTTTTTGATGCTTGGTTTAAAAACGATGAGGACTGGAGTTATTACGGAAGATTTCGATTTTCTTCTGTAATGCATCAAACTAAAGAAGGCTGGCGTTTTATATATCAACATTTTTCGATGCCAGACTCTAAATCTGAAGAAGGACAAACCATTGGCTTTGATAAAGTCCATTTAGAAAATCAAGAGCTTCGAGAAGCTATTCAGCGCAGAACTTCAGAACTAGAGAAAAAAAACCGTGAGCTCGAAGTAGAAACGGCTTTAGAACGTATTCGTGCACAAGCAGTCGCCATGAAAGAGTCAACAGATTTGTTGGACATAGTCGTTACCATGCGCAACGAATTTATCAAATTGGGTCATGAAGCACATTATTTCTGGCATATGATGTGGCTACCAGAAATTTATGAAAAAGCAATGACTTCAGGCGATGGCACAAAAATTGGTTTTGTCATGAAATTACCAAGACATATACATGGCGACATTCCTTTATTAGCTAAATGGGAAAAAAGCAAGAAGCCAACCGTTGTATATACCATGAACGTAGAAGAAGCTATTGATTATGTGGATAAGATGGTCGATTTAGGCGATTTTCAAAGCATAGATCCTCAAGCACCAACACATGATGATATTAGACATATTGGTGGTTTAACCTTTATCATGGCACGAACCACACATGGTGAAATAGGATTTAGTTTGCCAGGAATTGTAAAGCATCCTCCTAAAGAAGATTTAGATATTTTAGTGCAATTCGCAGGCGCTTTTGACTTGGCACATCGCAGGTTCTTGGACCTTCAAAAAGCTGAAGCACAAGCACGAGAAACCCAAATAGAATTGGCATTGGAGCGTATTCGCTCACGCGTGGCTGAAATGAAAACATCTTCAGATTTGTTTGACATCGTGGTAACCATGCGTAATGAGTTCTTGTCGCTAGGTCATGAAGCCGATTATTTCTGGCACATGAAATGGACCAAGGATAACTACGAGATGTCCATGACAGCCGAAGATGGTGGTCGTCTAGGTATGGTAATTACAGTCCCAAAGTTTGTTCATGAGCAAATAGAAAGTTTACACAACTGGGAAAAAAGCAACAGTCCATATTTTGTATTGGCTCTTAATGGTAAAGAAGCTTGGGACTATATCGAGAATATGAATACGTATGGCCAGTATAAGCAAGTTGACCCACATGCACCTTCGGAAGAAGATATTTTGCATATTGGCGGACTCACGTTTATCATTGCTCGAACAACCCATGGCGAAATTGGTTTTAGTCTTGCCGGAGAAGTTCCCAATCCTCAAAAAGCATCTATTGAAATAATTCTGCGTTTTGCCAAAGTATTCGATTTAGCCTATAAACGCTTTGAAGATCTTCAAAAAGCCGAAGCTCAAGCACGAGAAACCCAAATAGAATTAGCTCTTGAAAAAGTACGAAGCCGCACTATGGCAATGCAGCATAGTGATGAGTTAAATGATGTAGTAAAGGCGATGTTTGAAAATTTAAAAGAACTCCAAATTCCAAATACAGCTGTTGGCATTGCTGTTCGTATTGAAAACTCAAAAGATCTAAATGCCTTTGTTTGTGGTGAAAACAAAAAAGGCTTAGTAATCACCAATTATCGTCTTCCTTATTTTAAAAATAAAATATGTAAGGATTTAAATAACACTCTTGAAAAACAATTGGATTATTATGTTGGTCATTATTCAAAAAAAGAAAAAAACACGTTTTATACGTATTTAATCGAACATACTCCAGAATTTGGCAATCTACCAAACGATATAAAACACATGATATTTGAAAGCCCTACCTATACCATTTCCATGGTGGCTTCAAAACATTCCATTTTCAATATCAATGATTTTGAAGGAAAGGAATTATCTAAAAACAATGCAGATATCATCAAGCGTTTCGCAAAAGTATTTGAGCATACATACACACGTTTTCTCGATCTTCAAAAAGCCGAAGCTCAAGCACGAGAAACCCAAATAGAATTAGCTCTTGAAAAAGTACGAAGCCGTACCATGGCAATGCAACATAGTGACGAATTACAAGAAGCATCATTCTTATTAGATCAACAAGTAAGAGCCTTAGGTATTAAAACTTGGGGCTGCGCTTTCAATATTTACGGAGAAAAAGAATCTACCGAATGGTTTGGAAACGAAGCTGGTGTGTTGCCTACATATACAGTTCCACATAAAGGAATATTTAAGGAATATTACCAAAAAGGTCAAAAAGGTGAATCATTCTATATTAAGGAATTTTCAGGTAAAACATGTGTAGAGCATTACGAATATATGAGCTCACTACCGGTAATAGGTGATGTCTTAAAAAATTTAAAGAAAACAAATAAGGGGTTCCCAACCTATCAAATAGACCATGTAGCCTATTTTAAATATGGTTATTTATTGTTTATTACTAAAGAGCATGTTCCTGATGCACATGATGTTTTTAAACGTTTTGCAAAAGTGTTCGAACAAACCTACACACGTTTCCTCGACCTTCAAAAAGCCGAAGCGCAAGCAAGAGAGTCTCAAATAGAGTTGGGACTTGAAAGAGTTAGAGCAAGAGCCATGGCGATGCAAAAATCTAACGAATTGTCAGATTTGGTAAGTACCGTGATGAATGAATTAACAAAACTTGATTTTGCATTAGCGCTATGCATTATAAATATTATTAATGGTAAAGATAGGTCAAATACTGTGTGGGCAGCGAATCCTGAGGTAAGTGATTATCCCGAATCATATTATCTAAAATTTGAAGACCACAAATTTCATCATGGCATGTGGAAAGCATGGAAAGAAAGAAAGGAAAAATGGGTTTACACTATTAAAGGTAGCGAAAAAAAAATCTATCAGGAGTATTTATTTAATGAAACTGAGTTCAAAAGGTTTTCAAAAAAGGCCCAAAAAGAATTTAAAGGGTTAAAAAAATGGGTTGCTTCATTTACCTTTAGCAGTTTTGGCGGCTTACAAACTGTAGGAGAAAAACCTTTATCTGAAGAAAACCTCGCTATATTAGCTCGCTTTGGCAAAGTATTCGATCTTACATATACACGATTTAACGACCTCCAAAAAGCCGAAGCGCAAGCTAAAGAAGCGCAAATAGAAATGGCTTTAGAAAAAGTGCGCTCACGTACCATGGCAATGCAACATAGTGATGAATTACCACAAGTAGCCAATACTTTATTTCTTGAAGTACAAGGCTTAGGCATACCTTCATGGAGTTGCGGTTTTAACGTTTTGTCCAAGGACAAAACCACGAGCCAATCTTGGATGAGCAGTGAAGGTGAAATACAAAAACCTTTTAATTTAGTATTTAAAAAAGAAGCTTCATTTATTGAAATGTATAACTTCTTTAAAAGCGATGCCACATTTTTAATACAAGAATTGGATGGCAAAGCAATTGAAAGGCATTACAATTACTTAAAATCATTACCAGGTTTAGATACTATTTTTGGTGAACTTGAAAAAAATAACATTCCACTTCCTACATATCAAATTAATCATTTATCTAAGTTTAACCAAGGATATCTTCTTTTTATTACTTATGAAAAAGTTCCTGAAGCGCACGATGTTTTTAAACGTTTCACCAAAGTTTTCGAGCAAACCTACACACGTTTCCTCGACCTCCAAAAAGCCGAAGCACAAGCTAGAGAAGCACAAATTGAAGCTGCTTTAGAAAGAGTACGTGCAGCATCTATGGCAATGCATAAAAGTGAAGACCTACTCAATATTGTTAAAACTCTATATGGAGAACTAGAATCACTAAATATAAATACTGATATTGTAGGCATCCGTCTTAATAAAGACAATTCCAAAGATTTATATTTTTGGATGTTTACAGTAGATGGCCTTTATGATAAACTATTGTATTGGCCTTACCAAGACTTAAGAATATTTCATGAAATTAATAATTCTCAGGTATCTGGTGAGGTTATGGAAATGATTTTTTCAAAAGCAGAAACAAAAGAATTTTTCAGAGAATATTTTAAGCTTGATTCTGTACCTCAAGAAAGAAGAGCAGCAGTACAAAAAATGGAGGTTATGTCTTGGCTTGGTTCATTTTTACCACATACTGGTCTCTTTATTATGAAGTATTTAAATGAAACCTATTCATCAGAGGAAAGGGATATTGTAAAACGTTTCGCAAAAGTTTTTGAGCAAACTTACACACGTTTCCTAGACCTCCAAAAAGCCGAAGCGCAAACGCGGCAAGCCCAAATAAACTTAGCAGTGGAGCGTGTTAGGGCAAAAGCATTGGCCATGCACAAATCTGAAGAAATTATTGAGGTTGTAGCAAAGTTGAAAGACGAAGTGATGGGCTTAGATATTCCTAATGTGGTTGCAGCGACTATTTTCCTTAAAGAAGGAAAAGATAAGGTTAGAATGTGGGACTTAAGTTCTTTAGAACGATCTGATCAAGGTTATCTAGCCATTACAGATATTACATTCAAATTAAAAAAGATAGATCCACATCTATATGTAAAACGCGTATGGGAAAATCCTAAAGACTACTTTGTGGACATTCAAAATTCTAAAGATTTGAAACGCATTATAGAATTTATGTATGAAAACAACCAACTTGAAATAGCGAAGGAAGTAGAAGATTATACAAGAGCAACCAATTTAAAGCAACTTTTTCATGCTTCAAAACGTCTTGATAAAGGAAAACTTTGTATCGATTTATTGCAACCACCACCCGAAGAAATGGAAGCCATACTCACCAAAATGGGAGCCGCTTTCGATTTGGCATATAAACGTTTCGAAGATTTACAAAAAGCAGAAGCGCAAGCACGAGAAGCCCAAATTGAAACAGCTTTAGAACGTGTACGTTCTCGTAGTATGGCAATGCATAATAGTGAAGAACTCAAAGAGGTAATACAAGTGGTGTACGACCAATTCGTCCAGTTAAACATCAATATAGAACATGCTGGTTTTATATTAGATTATAAAGACAACGACGATATGCACATTTGGCTGGCAGACCATAACGCTGTATTTCCAAAGATTGTGCTTCCCTATTTCGACTGTGCTCACTGGAACAGTTTTATTGAAGCCAAGAAAAAGAGAAACGATTTCTTTACCAACCAATTGGGTTTTGAAGAAAAAAACAAATTCTATAAAGACCTCTTCCAGTTTATTCCAGATTTACCAGAGGAAACAAAAACTACTTATTTTAAATTTGATGGCTTAGCCATTTCTACTGTACTATTGGACAATGTAGGCTTGTATATCGAGAATTATTCAGGCACTCCTTTTTCCGACGAAGAAAATGAGATTCTTATGCGATTTGGAAAAGTGTTCCAGCAAACCTACACACGTTTTCTCGATCTTAAAAAAGCCGAAGCTCAAACACGAGAAGCTCAAATAGAAACAGCATTGGAAAAAGTACGTTCTCGTACCATGGCGATGCAACATAGTAACGAATTACCAGAAGCCGCTAACAACCTCTTTTTACAAGTTCAAGCCTTAGGTATTCCGGCTTGGAGTGCTGGTTACTGCATTTGGGAAGACAAACAAAAAACCGCTTGGTGTAATATGAGTAGTGAAGGCGAAATCCAAAAAGGATTTTCATTGCCAACCATTGGTGAAAGCTATAATTTTTACAAACCGTTTAAAAACAATGAAGCCTTTCATGTCGCAGAACTAGGTGGTGAAAAATTGGGAAAACATTACGACTTTATGAAAAAACTCCCCATTGTTGGAGAGATTCTGGAAGGGTTTGATGAAAAAGGTATTGCCTTACCTACCTTTCAAATTTTCCATATTGTGTATTTTACACATGGGTATTTAATGTTTATAACTTATGAAGCTGTACCTAACGAATGGGATATTTTTAAACGCTTCGGAAACGTATTTGAGCAAACCTATACACGTTTTCTTGATTTAAGACTTAAAGAAGAACAAGCGGTTAAACTCGAAAAAGAAAAACAACGTTTAGAAAAAACACTAAAAGATTTACAAGCCACACAAAACCAATTAATCCAATCTGAAAAAATGGCGAGTTTGGGAGAACTCACAGCTGGTATTGCGCACGAGATTCAAAATCCACTAAACTTTGTCAATAATTTTTCCGAAGTGAGCAAAGAACTTCTAGATGAAATGCTTGAAGAGCTTGAAAATGGTGATATGGAAGAAGTAAAAGCCATTATGGACGATGTCATACAAAATCTTGAAAAAATAAACCATCATGGCAAACGTGCCGATGGCATTGTAAAAGGCATGTTACAACACAGTAGAGCAAGTGGTGATAAAAAAGAGCCAACAAATATTAATGCTTTAGCCGACGAATATATGCGTTTAGCATATCATGGTTTGAGAGCAAAAGATAAGTCGTTTAATGCGACCCTTGAAGCCAATTTTGATGAAAAAATTGAAACAATTCATGTCATTCCTCAGGATATTGGTAGGGTTATTCTTAACTTGTTTACCAATGCATTTTATGCCGTTGACGAAAAAAAGAAACAAGAAGGCAATTCAAACTTTTCCCCAAAAGTATCTGTAAGCACCAAACTAAAAAACAATCATGTTGAAATTAGTGTGAAAGATAATGGCAATGGCATTCCTAAAAAAGTGCTGGATAAAATATTTCAGCCCTTTTTTACAACTAAACCAACAGGTCAAGGTACTGGCTTAGGACTTAGCATGAGTTACGATATTATTACCAAAGGACATGGAGGCGAATTGAAAGTGGAAACAAAAAAAGGAGAAGGAACAACCTTTACTATACAATTACCTATTTAAAGAGCAATAATTATGATAGAGGCAAGAGAAAAAAAATTAATAAAAAATTACAATTCTTGGGTTGCAAAATGCCTTGGTGACACTACACCAGAAGATATTGAAAAACTAGTAGATGAAAACATAATGGGTTATGGCACGACTACCGACGAGCGTATTATAGGAATTAATGAGTTTAAAAGACTTTTGAATGACGCTATCTTGCAACGTGAGCATTTACAAAACTTCAACTATAAATTTACACCCATTTTTAGAAAATATTTAAGTGAAGATACCATTGCTATCATTGTCGATGAAATTGAGTTGAAATTTGTCTCTGAAGGAAACAAGGTTTGTTTAGATATTAGAATTTCAAGTGTTTTACAATTCAAAGAAGATAATTGGAAAGTAATTAATTGGCATGGTTCAGTAGGTGTAGAAACTGATGAAGGCGATACATGGCATGCCGATGAATGGAAACGAGAAAACGAACGCCTACAACAAAAAGTTGATGAACAAACTACCGAATTAAGACAATCATTAGAACATCTCAAAGCTACCCAAGCGCAACTTATCCATTCTGAAAAAATGGCTTCTCTTGGTGAGC
>CAXBFU010000017.1:0-78838 GCA_963975205.1 uncultured Flavobacteriaceae bacterium
TTGAGCTTAGTCGAAAAATCTAAATAATCTATAAATCAACAATTTAATTATTAAGAGATTCTTCATTTTCATTCAGAATGACACTTTTTAGACAGCTTCTTTTTTATTTAGTTGATCATCGCATTTTTTGGAATGCGATATAAAAGAATAACACCAACAATAAAAAAAGTGATTAAGAACAAAATTGAGTAGCGCATACTTCCAGTAATTTCGGCTATAAACCCATACATAAACATTCCAATAACAATGCCTATTTTTTCAGCCACGTCATAAAAGCTAAAATACGAAGCAGAATCTTCAGTTTGTTCTGGAATAAGCTTGCTGTAAGTAGATCTAGATAGCGATTGAATCCCTCCCATAACCAGTCCAACAAACCCAGCAGTAATATAAAATTGAACAGGTGTTATTATAAAGAAGGCATAAGCACATATCACAATCCAACAAAATATAATAATAATCAGCGTTTTTATATTACCTATTTTACCAGATAAATCTGCAGTATAATTAGCGCCAACAACAGCCACTAATTGTATTAATAAAATACTTACAATTAGTCCAGTAGTAGAATCTTGAGTTCCCCAATCTAGCTCCTCGACAGCAAAATAAGTAGCTGCAATCATAATAGTTTGTACAGCCATACTGTAAACAAAAAAAGCACTTAAATACCTTCGTAAAACCAAATTGGTTTTTAATGCTTTCCATATTTTTTCTAATTCATTATAGCCATGAACCAATACAGACTTTGTTACTTTATGTCCTTCATTTGTTCCGGTTGGTAAATATTTAAATGTGTATTGTGCAAACAACATCCACCAAATCCCTACCATGATAAAAGCTATTCTGGTTGGTTGTCCAGCATCTTTAAAACCAAAAGTGTCATAAAATAAAATCATTACCAAATTAACAACAAGTAGGATCACGCTACCTACATATCCAAGTGAAAACCCTTTAGCACTAATTTTGTCTTGCTGTTCAGGATAAGCAATATCAGGCAAATAGGAATTATAAAATACCAAGCTGCCCCAAAAACCTATTAATGCAAGCATATAACTCAATAAGCCAAACCATAAAGCATCCAAACTAAACCAATATAATCCAATACAAGATAGTGCGCCTAAATAGCAGAAAAACTTCATAAAACCTTCTTTATTGCCCACGTAATCTGAAATTCCAGACAATACAGGAGACAAAAACGATACTACTAAAAAACTTAATGCTGTGACGTAACTTATTAACGAATCATTATTAAAATCATAACCCAAAAAAGTAACAGTATCACTAATTTTCTCACCAGTTTCTGTGTCTTTAATAATAGTTAAAGCGCCATAAAAAATTGGGAATATTGCCGACGTAATAACCAATGGATATACCGAGTTAGCCCAATCATAAAACGCCCAAGCGTTTAAAAGTTTTTTACTTCCTTTTTCCAATACTGCCATAAATAAAAAGCTGCCCAATTGTGTGAGCAGCTTCTAAAGTAACCATTTATATGTAAATGGCTATAAAATTATTCTCTAAACGTTGTTACACCAAATTTCTTAGCCTCCTCTTTTGCTTTTGGGGCAAGCCTAATTAAGTTAGCAATTCTTGTATCATTAGATGGATGTGTACTTAAAAATTCTGGTGGTGATTGTCCTCCACTATTAGCTTTCATACGCTTCCATAACTGGGCAGCTTCATCAGGATTATAACCAGCTATTGCCATTAAACGTAACCCTATTTCATCTGCTTGAGTTTCATGGCTTCTACTAAAAGGTAACATACCTCCTACATTAGACACAACACCATACGATTGGTTAAATATATTTCTTGATTGCTCATCCTTTATAGCCACATTACCAGCAATTGCAAGTCCCTGCTGCACATATGCGGCACTCATACGCTGTTGTCCATGATTGGCGAGTGCGTGTGCCACTTCGTGCCCCATAATGGCAGCCACACCTGTTTCTCCTGCAGCAATGGGAAGAATTCCTGTGTAAAATACAATCTTTCCTCCTGGCATAGCCCAAGCATTTACTGTTTTATCATCAACTAAATTATAGTCCCATTTATAATCCTTTAAATAGTCTTCGTAACCATTGGAATTTAACCAACGTTCGGCAGCTACAGCTATGCGTTGGCCAACTCTCGTTATCATTTCAGCATCCTTGGTACCTTTAACAATGTTGTTTTTACTTAAAAATTCATCATATTGTGCAAAAGCAGTTGGGAATAATTTTGCGTTCTCAGTACCTGGAAAAGCCATCGTTTTTTTTCCTGTAAAAGGATTTGTTGCACATGAGAAAAACAAAAGTATAGCTCCAATTGCGACTAATTGTTTACGAAATTTCATCTTGATTAAAGTTTTTTTTTGAAATCTAAAATTACAAAAAAGGTTTCTTAAATTTATGACACTAACTATGATTAATTGTCACTTTTATTTTAAAATTTTGTAATCCTAATAATAATAATTCGACTTTAACAATACTAAATTAATGCTTTTACTATGAAAAATATATATACACTTACATTAATTAGTTTATTTTTTAGTTGTAATAGTTCAGCTCAAAAAAAAGAAAACAAGGAGACTTTTACTGTCACAAAAACTGAAGCTGAATGGAAAGCCCAACTTTCCGATTTGCAATATTATGTGATTAGGGAAGCTGGCACAGAACCTGCTTTTAGCAGTTCGTTTAACAGCAACCATTTAAAAGGAGTCTATGTTTGTGCAGCTTGCGAAACCCCTTTATTCAAAAGTGACCATAAATACGATTCTGGTTCAGGTTGGCCTAGTTTTGATAGGGAAGTAAAAAGAAATGTTGCCTATTCGGTAGATTACAATATAGGTATAGCAAGAAAAGAAGAGCATTGTGCAACCTGTGGAGGCCATTTAGGTCATGTGTTTGATGATGGCCCAAGCGAAACTACTGGCTTACGACATTGTATAAATGGTGCAGCTTTAAAATTTATTCCTAAAAAAGATGAATAGCAGTTATTTATCGAGCATTTTTAAACAATTTAAATATTACAAAAGTCTTGGTGATAAGACATTTGAACAATTAACTGAAGAACAAATTCATTGGCAGTATAATACTGAAAGAAATAGTGTTGCAATTATTGTGAAGCACATTGTTGGAAACATGCTATCACGTTGGACAAGCTTTTTAACTCAAGATGGAGAAAAAGAATGGCGTAATCGTGATCAAGAGTTTAAAGATACATATTCTGATAAAAAAGAAATGATTCAAGCTTGGGACAAAGGCTGGAATTGTTTATTTGATGCAATTAAACCGTTGACTGAAGAGGAACTTGAGCAAATAATTTATATACGTAACCAAGGACATACAATTACTGAAGCCATTAACAGGCAACTTGCACATTATTCTTACCATATTGGCCAATTAGTATTTTTAGGTAAAATGATAACAAACAATAATTGGAAACCATTATCCATTCCCAAAGGCAAATCAAAGAGTTACAACCAAGATAAGTTCTCCATGAAAAAAGGCAGAAGACATTTTACAGAAGACCTTTAATATTACAGTTAGGTTTCGTAAATTCGTAGCCTAATTTTATGACTTAAATATATACTCATGAGTAAATACGATATTATTGTTCTTGGAAGTGGTCCTGGAGGCTATGTAACGGCTATTAGAGCGTCACAATTAGGATTTAAAACCGCAGTTGTTGAAAAGGAAAGCCTTGGAGGAGTATGCTTAAATTGGGGCTGCATTCCAACCAAAGCATTATTAAAATCTGCTCAAGTTTTTGAATATTTAAAGCATGCTGAGGATTATGGTCTTTCTGTAAAAGATGCAGATAAAGACTTTGATGCTGTTGTAAAACGTAGTCGTGGTGTTGCAGATGGTATGAGTAAAGGTGTTCAATTTTTATTAAAAAAGAATAAAGTTGACGTTATTAATGGCTATGGAAAAATTAAACCTGGTAAAAAAGTAGAAGTAGATGGTACTGAGTATAGTGCAGATCACATTATTATCGCTACAGGAGCACGTTCGCGTGAATTACCAAGTTTGCCACAAGATGGTAAAAAGGTGATTGGTTATCGTGAAGCATTGGCTTTAAAAAAGCAGCCAAAAAAGATGGTTATTGTAGGCTCTGGTGCCATTGGCGTTGAGTTTGCTTATTTCTATAACGCCATGGGAACTGAGGTTACAATTGTTGAGTTTATGCCAAAAATAGTGCCTGTAGAAGATGATGATGTTTCAAAACAGCTAGAACGTTCCTTTAAGAAAATTGGCATCAACATAATGACATCGGCTGAAGTTACAAGTGTCGATACATCAGGAACAAGTGTAAAAGCTACTGTTAAGACTAAAAAAGGTAAAGAAGTACTCGAAGCAGATGTAGTACTTTCAGCAGTAGGTATAAAATCGAATATCGAAAATATTGGCTTAGAAGATGTTGGTATTGTAGTTGACAGAGACAAAATAATTGTAAATGATTATTACCAAACCAACATTCCTGGATACTATGCTATTGGTGATGTAACTCCTGGTCAAGCACTAGCTCACGTAGCTTCTGCTGAAGGTATTTTATGTGTCGAAAAAATTGCTGGTCAACATGTTGAAGCATTAGATTATGGAAACATTCCTGGTTGTACGTATTGCTCTCCTGAAATTGCAAGTGTTGGTTTAACCGAAGCTCAAGCTAAAGAACAAGGTTTCGATATTAAGGTTGGTAAATTTCCATTCTCTGCATCTGGAAAAGCAAGTGCTAGTGGACATAAAGATGGGTTTGTAAAAGTAATTTTTGATGCTAAATATGGCGAATGGCTAGGTTGCCACATGATTGGTGCTGGTGTAACTGATATGATTGCTGAAGCTGTTTTAGGAAGAAAACTAGAAACGACTGGACATGAAGTATTAAAAGCGGTGCATCCACATCCTACAATGAGTGAAGCAGTTATGGAGGCTGTTGCAGCGGCTTATGGCGAAGTGATACATTTATAGAAAAAGAATAAAGATTGTTTGCTACTCAAACTTTTAGAATTAAGAATATAGACTAAAGGAGGCTATCTAAAAAGTGCTTTTGTTATCATTTTGAGCTTAGTCGAAAAATCTCAATAATCTACAAATCAACTTATTAATTTTTATGAGATTCTTCATTTTCATTCAGAATGACACTTTTTAGACAGCCTCTTTTTTATTATTCTAAATAGAGTCTTAATTCTAAAAATGAATAAAATGAATATTCTATAAGCGAAGCGGTCTAATTTATAAAACTTTGAATAGCCAACTCATAACTCTGCAATCCAAATCCAAGTATCACACCTTTGGCGTATAGAGAAATAAATGACTTGTGCCTAAACTCTTCCCTAGCAAAAGTATTAGAGATATGAACTTCAATAACTGGAGTTTTAATGGCTTTTACAGCATCGCCAATACCAACAGATGTATGGGTATATGCAGCTGCATTTAATATAACGCCATCATAATTATAACCTACTTCCTGCAATTTATCAATCAATTCACCTTCAATATTGGATTGAAAATGTTCTAAACTTACCTGTGGATATTTTTTTTTTGTAGCATCAAAAAACTCCATGAATGTTAAGCTTCCATATATGTTTGGCTCTCTTTTACCAAGTAAGTTAAGATTTGGACCATTTATGATGATTAATTTTTTCATTCTTCATTATTTTGGAAAAGTAAAGGTATAAAAAAAGGAAGTAATCTCTTCCTCTTATAGTTATTTGAGTTTGATAACTTCATTACCAAGCGTAACCAATCGAAACCCCTAAACCAATAGAAGTATTGTTAACTGTAATTGCTCTATTATCAGATCTAGCAGTAACAAAACTTAATCCCGCAAAAACATCAAGTACAAAATGTTCTCCAAATATCCATTGGTGACCAGCTTCGGCTCCAACAATAAGTAAACCACCAGAGTTATCAAAGTTATCCTCCAATGAATAATACCCTGCAGACGGTCCAGCATGCCAACCCCTTAGAGCATCATCAGTAGAAAAATATCGTCTATATTCTAATCCCGCTCCAAAACCTGAAACATCAGAAATATTATAATATAATCCAGCAATTGTAAGTGTTTCGTTATCATTTATTGAAAACTCATACCCAACATTTGCAATACCAAAAACTAAACCCACAGGATTTGCCTTGATAGCTTGCTCCTGAGCATTTCCTATATAGCTAAGTAAAATAAATGTGATAATCAATAATATTTTTCTCATAATAAATTCGTTTTTGTTTTAATTATTAATAAGTAAATGTATATCGTAGATATTAACAATGCAAGAAAATCAACTTTAATTTGATTTATAATTCCTACATTAACAGTAAGTGATTAAAAAAAAAGAGCGCCAAATATGCGCTCCTTCTTTCTTTATTTGCTATTAATCAATACTGTTAATATAAAAATTCGTGAATTCAGTTTCGATTAATTAATAGCTAATTAAAAAATAAAAACGCTTTTGAACAAAAATTTAACCCAAAAAATAGTATTTTTATCGATAAAGTTGCATTATCACTAGTATTTATGGAGTAATATTTATCCTACCTTTTGTTAATAAACTAAAGTTATAAACATGAAATGGCATCAAGCCTTAGAAGATTACACCAATTATTTAAAGATTGAAAGAGGACTTTCCAATAACTCAATTACTAGTTATTCTAGAGATGTAAAAAAGTTGATTCAATTTTTAGAAGCGCATGAAAATTCAATCTCTCCTATTAAGATTGAGAAAACAATTATACAAGAATTCATTTATCATATTGCAAACGAAGTTAATGCCAGAAGCCAGTCAAGAATTATTTCTGGATTACGAAGTTTTTTTGATTTCTTGATATTTGAAAATTATCGAGAGAGCAACCCTTTAGAGCTTATAGAGGCTCCAAAAATTGGAAGAAAACTTCCAGACACCTTATCTGTTAAAGAAATTGACACTATAGTTTCCACAATTAATTTGGGGACTCCACAAGGAGAACGCAATAGAGCTATTATTGAAACGCTTTACAGCTGTGGTTTAAGAGTTAGTGAACTTCTCAATCTTAAGCTATCAGATTTATTTTTTGACGAAGGCTTTATAAAAGTAACTGGCAAAGGAGATAAGCAACGGTTTGTTCCAATAGGCCATCTTACTCAAAAATATATAAATCTCTACAAAAATGAAATCAGGATTCATATTCCTGTACTTGGCGAATATCGTGACATTCTATTTTTAAATAGAAGAGGCAAACAACTCACCAGAGCTATGATATTTACCATTGTTAAACAGTTAGGGGAAAAAGCTGGAATAAAAAAGACGATTTCACCACATACCTTTAGACATTCTTTTGCTACGCATCTTTTAGAAAATGGTGCCGATTTAAGAGCCATACAGCTCATGTTAGGCCATGAAAGCATTACTACTACCGAAATTTATATGCATGTAGATAAAAGTCATTTACGTAAAGTTGTTGACACTTATCATCCTAGAAAATAAAAAAAGGTTGTCTAAAAAAATACTTTTTAGGCAACCTTCAAATACTTAATTATCAATATTATTTTGCAATATTTACGGCTCTGGTTTCTCTAATTACTGTGACTTTAACCTGTCCAGGATAGGTCATGTCTGTTTGTATTTTTTGAGAAATCTCAAACGATAAATTAGCCGCTTTTTCGTCGCTTACTTTTTCACTTTCAACAATTACACGTAATTCCCTTCCTGCTTGTATGGCATAGGCTTTCTTTACTCCTGTAAAACCAAACGCTATATCTTCAAGATCTTTTAAACGTTGTATGTAAGAATCCAGTACTTGGCGTCTAGCTCCAGGTCGTGCTCCCGAAATCGCATCACACACTTGAATTACTGGCGACAATAGCGACTTCATTTCTATTTCATCATGGTGAGCTCCAATGGCATTGCACACTTCTTTGTTTTCGCCATATTTTTCGGCCCATTGCATGCCCAAAATTGCGTGAGGTGTTTCCATATCTGCTTCGGCATCTGGCACTTTACCAATATCGTGTAATAATCCTGCACGTTTGGCTAGTTTTGGGTTTATCCCTAATTCGGCAGCCATTACACCACAAAGTTTAGCTACTTCACGAGAGTGTTGCAGTAAATTTTGACCATAAGACGAACGATATTTCATGCGACCCACCATTTTAATTAACTCTGGATGTAAACCGTGAATTCCTAAATCGATAACTGTACGTTTACCAACCTCAATAATCTCTTGTTCTATTTGCTTTTGAGTCTTTTTAACAATCTCTTCAATTCTTGCAGGATGAATTCTTCCATCTGTTACCAATTTATGCAATGATAAACGAGCTATTTCACGTCTAACAGAATCGAAACAAGATAGTATAATAGCTTCAGGAGTATCATCAACAATAATTTCTACTCCAGTAGCAGCTTCAATGGCACGAATATTACGTCCTTCCCTACCAATGATTCTGCCTTTAACATCATCAGATTCTATATTAAACACCGAAACACAATTATCGACTGCTTCCTCAGTACCAATACGTTGTATAGTGTTAATGATAATCTTTTTGGCATCTTGTTGCGCTGTTAATTTAGCTTCTTCCATTTTATCCCGAACATAAACCATTGCGTCATTTTTCGCTTCTTCTTTTAAAGACTCTATTAACTGAGCTTTTGCATCTTCGCCAGATAATCCAGAAATAACTTCTAGTTGCTGAATTTGTCTTTTATGTGCCTTTTCAACTTCACTTTTGCGTTTTTCAAGATGCTCAATACGATAATCGTAATCTTTTATCTTTTCTTCTATATTGCTATTTAGTTTTTTTTGTTTTGATAATTCAGAAGATATTTGAGATTCTTTATCACGAGTTCTCTTTTCAGATTCAGCTATTTTTTTGTCCCTAGACAAGATAACCTTTTCATGTTCAGATTTTAATTCTATAAATTTTTCCTTTGCTTGAAGAATTTTATCTTTCTTAATAGATTCCCCTTCATGATTAGCTTCTTTAATAATGCTCAAAGCCTCCTTTTTTGCATTTTTAATTAGCTTGGAAGCGTTGCTTTTTTCAAGCGTTTTAGCAGTAAAAAACCCAACTATTAGTCCTAGTATAATTCCTCCAACAATTAATAAAATTGTGTTTGTATCCATTTTGTTATGCTTAGTTTAAAAAAAAAGCCTACATCAGTTTTGTTTTGTATAAACTCCTTAAAAACAAGTTTAGGGTTAACAAGCTGATCAAGTATCTGCTCAAGATACTGTGTTATTGAAACAAGTTCAGCACAGGCAGCACTAGCAGCACGCTTTTACAACTTCAACTCACCCTTTTTAAAGAATTAACGTTGAGTTTATCAAAAATTAACTAATGTAGGCAGTAACCTTATTTATTTTAAAGAACTTAAGAGCTTAAACACTCTTTTAAAAGCTGGTTCATAGCTATTAGCTTATGTTCAACTTCTTCACTTAAATTATCTTTATCTATTTCTTTTTGTTCTGTTTGAGAGGCAAATTGTAAAGCACACATGGCCAATACATCTTGCTTGTCCCTAACGGAATAACTTTGCTCAAATTGTTTAATCATAGCGTCAATTTTCTGAGCGGCTTTACGCAATCCTTCTTCTTGACTTGAATCAATGGTTAATGGATATACTCTATTAGCTATAGATAGCTTTATTTTAAGCTTTTCAGACATTTATTAAAACTATGTTTACATTATTCAGATAGTTGTGATATACAATGATCAATGTCTCTAATTAATGCATTTATTTTAAGCTTAGTTTCTCTTTTACTCTCGTCACTGCCCAGTATGGAATTTGCAAATTTTAGTGTTTCGTATTTATCTGCCCAAGTTGCAACTTCTGCTTCTTGTTTAGATAATCTTTCTTGAGATATTGACAATTCTTCACTTAATTTAGCGTTTGTTTGCTTTAACACTTCTAGTTTGTGCAATACTTTACTAATTCTATTCTCTAAAGAATCTACAATTGTCTCAATATTACTCATTTATCAAATTCAATACTAATTACACAAAGTTAACATACCCATAGTTAATTAGCAATTGTTTTCGAGTAAATTTTAAAACATATTAATTATCAGTTAGTTATATTTAATGACGTGTGTTTTGAATATACTTTGCAAATTTGAAACAAATTAATATTTTAGCAGTAATATCTTACTTATGACAAAATCCTTCATTATTTTTTTTATTATAATCTCGCAAGCATTGTTTGCACAAAATCCTTACCCACAAGATTATTTTAGAAATCCGTTGGATGTCACATTAGTATTATCTGGTACATTTGCTGAATTACGTTCTAATCATTTTCATTCTGGATTAGACATAAAAACCCAACAGCGTGAAGGTTTAAAAGTGTATGCTGCTGCTTCAGGATATATTAGTAGGATTAAAATTTCGCATTGGGGATATGGTAAGGCTTTATATATATCACATCCAAATGGCTATACCACCGTGTATGCGCATTTGCAAAAGTTTGCACCAAAAATTGAAGCGTATATAAAAAAACTGCAGTATGAAAAAGAAAGTTTTGAAATTGAAGTATTTCCAAAAATAACAGAACTATTAGTAAACACTCAAGAAGAAATTGCATATAGTGGAAACACAGGAGGCTCTGGAGGACCACACTTGCATTTTGAAATTAGAGATAATAAAGAACGCCCTATTAACCCAATGCTTTTTGGTATTGATGTAAAAGATAGCAGGCAGCCAATGATTATTGGTTTATTTGCCTACCCAATTGGGTTGGACTCTCATGTAAATGATACCAATGAGAAAACCAAACTAAGAATAGTACCAACCAAAAATGGCGATTACACGGCAGAAGCTATTACTGCTTATGGAAAAATAGGGTTTGGTATTGTGACTTACGATCAACAAGATCTTGCTGCTAATAAAAATGGGGTAAGCAACATACAGACTTTTTATAATGGCAATAAAAATTTTGAGATAAATTTTAAACGATTTTCTTTTAGTGAAACAAAGCATTTAAACCGTTTAATAGACTATTCACATTTTAAAGAAGAGAAGTCCAGAATACAAAAATTGTTTGTTGAACAAAACAATCCTCTTAGTATGTATAATAATATCATTGATAATGGCTACATCATTGTTGAAGATAGCACAGCATCGGTTTACAAATTAAGAGTAAGCGATTATAAGGGAAACAATACTTGGTTAACTATTCCAATTTCGGGTAAAAAAAATAATGCCATTAAAAGCCAACCAAGACAAACGACTGAGCATTTTATTTATGCCAACCAAAGTAATACTTTAGAAAAAGACAACATCTCAGTCTATTTTCCAAGCAATACCTTTTATGATGATTTTTTTATTGATTTCAATGTCGAAAACGATACCTTGACACTACATGAAAACACCGTACCTGCTCAAAAATATTTTACAATTAATTTTGATATAAGTCGTTATCTAGAACAAGATAAAGACAAGCTATTTATTGCTAGAAAGGTTGGTTACAAAGATTTTGTAACCTATTCTTCTACCAAAAGAAAAGGAAACACTTTAAGCAGCAGTACTAAAACACTTGGCACATATACATTAGCGACAGATGTTGATGGGCCAAAAATAACACCAATAAATTTTCAAGAAGGAAAATGGCTAAGTAAATATCGCTATTTAAAAGTAAAAATAACCGATGAGATTTCGGGAGTAAAAAATTATAGAGCGACCATAAATGGCAAATGGATTCTTATGGAGTATGATGCCAAAAAAAATAGCTTAGTTTATGATTTTAATGACAATATAATATTAGAAACAAAAAATAATTTAAAGATTATTGTTACCGATAATGTTGGAAATAGCTCTACATTTGAAGCAACATTTTTTAGAAAATAAATACCTCTTGAAAATCAGACCTTTTCTCTTACTTACTATTTTTATCCTATTGCCACTTATAGGGTTTTCACAAACTTCAACCTTGAGAGGCGTTATCCTTGACAAAAATAATTTACCAATCTCAAATGTAAACATTAAGACCAATAACAGTGGTACTATTAGTAACGAAAATGGTTTTTACTTAATAAAAATTGCAGCAAATAAAGACATTATAGTAGAGTTTACACATTTAAATTACAAAAAAACTACAGTTACTTTTAATTTAAAAAATGGCGAATCGTTTGAGTTTAATCCAGTTTTAAACACCCAAGTTGAGCAAATCGAAGCAGTTGTTATTACAAGTACCGACAGAAACCGTGTTGAAGGCGTAACCAACATAAAACCAGAAATAATTAGAACCGTAAAAGGTGCCCAACCAGGAATAGAAAATCTACTAAAAACACTTCCTGGAGTTAATATATCTAACGAATTAAGTACACAATACTCAGTTCGTGGAGGGAATTTTGATGAAAACTTAGTGTATGTCAATGAAATTGAAGTATATCGCCCTTTTCTTATTAGGTCTGGACAACAAGAAGGCTTAAGCTTTGTAAATACCAATTTGGTTCAAAATGTAGATTTTTCGGCTGGTGGCTTTCAAGCAAAATATGGAGACAAACTATCTTCGGTTCTTGATATAACTTACAGAAGTCCCATAAAATTTGGTATCTCAGCAGATTTAAACCTTTTGGGTGGAAGTATTACTGCCGAAAGTATTTCCAAGGATTCAAAATTTTCAGGCATCATAGGTTTGCGATATCGTGATAATAGTTTGTTAGTTGAAGCTAAAGAAACTGAAACAAATTACGACCCTACTTTTGCCGACATTCAAACCTATCTTACTTATAAGTTTTCAGATAAATTTCACTTGAGTTTTCTTGGTAACGCTTCTATAAATAGTTACAATTACCAACCTCAAACTAGACAGACCAACTTTGGTACCCTTACAAATCCTTTAGCTCTTTTGGTATATTATGATGGTCAAGAAAAAGATAGATACCAAACCTATTTTGGTGCATTTAAAGCCAATTATTTTGTAAATGATGATGTGACATTAAAGCTTACAGCATCACAATACAATACAACCGAAGAAGAATATTTCGATATATTGGCACAATACCGACTTGGAGAGGTAAACAGTAATATTGGTGATGAAAACCTTGGCGAAGTAGAATTTAGCGAAGGCATAGGAAGCCAGTTAAATCATGCAAGAAACGACTTAGATGCACTAATCACCAATGTGGAGCATAAGGGGAATTATAACTACAAAGACCACCTTTTAGAATGGTCCGTAAAATATACACGCGAAGACATAAGGGATCGTATTGTAGAGTGGGAAGTGATAGATTCTGCTGGGTTTTCAATTAATCCACCAAATATTGATAATTTTAACGAGCAGCCCTACCAAGCTTATCAAGGGCCTTTGGTGCCATTTCAAAATGTTAGAGCAACAAACAATACAAAAATTGACAGACTGCAAGGTTATGCGCAATGGAGCAAACGTGACGAGATAGGCAATCATGAAGTGTTTTACAATGCAGGAATACGCATGCATAGCTGGTCTGTAAGTGGTGAGGATATAAAAAATACTTCACAAATTGTATTTAGCCCAAGAGCACAATTTGCCATTAAACCCGATTGGAAAAAAGACATGTTGTTTAGGCTAAGTGGAGGTTTGTATTATCAACCTCCCTTTTATCGTGAATTGAGAAATAAAGATGGTGCCGTAAACTCTAGTGTCAAGGCCCAAAAATCTGTGCATATTGTATTGGGTAACGAGTATAGTTTTAAAATGTGGGAGCGCCCTTTTAAGCTAGTTTCAGAGGCTTATTATAAGAAAATAACCAATGTTAACCCTTACACCTTAGACAATGTTAGGATTAGGTATGAAGCCAATAACATCGCAAAAGCATATGCTTATGGATTGGACTTGCGATTAAATGGCGAATTTGTTCCTGGTACCGAGTCGTGGTTTAGTTTTGGGTACTTAAAAACCGAAGAGAATATTAACAACCAAGGTTATATCTCCAGGCCAACTGACCAACGTTTAAAATTTGGTGTTTTGTTTCAAGATTATATGCCAAACATCCCAGATTTAAAAATGTTTTTGAATCTAGTTTACAATACAGGTGTTCCAGGCGGCTCTCCAAGTTATGCCAATCCCTATAATTACCAAGAGCGTTTACCAGACTATAAACGAGCAGATTTTGGGCTCTCGTATGTTATTATAAATAAAGACAAAACCTACTCTGGATGGAAACAAAAATTTACAGAGCTAAGTGTAGGCTTTGAAATTTTTAATATGTTCGATGTACAAAATTCCATCACAAACACTTGGGTTAGGGATGTGTACTCAAAACGTCAATACTCAATCCCTAACTACTTAACACCTAGAATCTTCAACCTTAGGGTTGGATTTCAGTTTTAACCAAAAACCATCATGAAAAAAAAGCTAATATTTATTTTCCTATTAAGTATTTCACATATCATTATATCACAAACAAATAGCAATTATATCCTTGTAATTAATGGTGATTCAATTCCAATTAATTTAAATAAAGATTATAAGCATAAGTTAAATAAAAAAAATGTTTCAATTAAACTCATACAACCACTAACATTGAGTTATAGTGATGATGCTATTTCTTTCAAATACCCAAACGATTTAAGTGTTTCAAAAACACAAATTGAAAAAAGCATACAACAATTAATGGTAATGACAGCTACTGGAAGTGGTTATATGATTCAGACATATTCTGGGTTTGACCCATCTGCATTAACACAATTGATGGTAAATGAAATTACCAAAGAGAGTGTGACTTATGGTTATACGAAAGAAGAAGAGGAAATCGAATTTAATCTTGTCAGTGGCCATGTTTTAAAAGGCTTAAAAGCCACTTTAAAATATAAAGATGATACAGAAATCTACACAGTAACGGCCTATGGAGGTAAAGATGAAGGCATCATGGTAATAACCATGTACCTAAGCAATGAGTATAAAAATGAAGATGTAATTAATTTATTAATGGACAGCCTTTCAATTAAGGATACCAAAAATTAGTTTAACAACCCTTTCAATATTTCAACCACATAATCTATTTCTTCTTTGGTATTATAAATACTAAAAGAAAACCTAACTGATGGTTTTTGCAATTCTTCTGTATTGAGTATTTGCGAAAGCACATGAGAACTTGCCGTAGCACCACTTTGGCAAGCACTGCCTTTGGAGCAAGCAATGCCCTTTAAATCTAATTGAAACAAAAGCATTGCCGATTTTTCTTCTGATACTGGTAAACGCAAATTAATCAATGTATAGGTGCTTTTTTCCATATCGCCTGAGCAACCATTAAATTCTACTTTTGGTAACTCTTTTGAAGTTTTTGAAATAAAATATTCTTTTAAACCTTTTACATAAGCACTTTCTTTTTCAAGATTTGTATATGCCAGTTTAAGCGATTCACCCAAACCTACAATATTATGCACACTTTCGGTGCCTGCGCGATAGCCTCGCTCCTGCTCGCCTCCAAAAATTAATGGTTTTAGCCCTGAGCCTTTTCTTATAAAACAAAAACCAACGCCTTTTGGTCCATGGAACTTATGCGCACTTGCTGCTAAAAAATCGATAGGAATGTCTTGTAAATCTAAGGCGTAGTGCCCAACAGATTGTACAGTATCGCTATGAAACAATGCATTATTGGTTTTACACATAAGAGCGACACCTCTTATATCTAGCATATTTCCAATTTCGTTATTTATATGCATTAAGGTTACCAACTGTTTTTTATGTGATTGTAACAAGGTTTCTAAATGGTTGTAATCGACCATCCCATTCGCATCGATATTTACATATTGCACTGTAATATCATACTCTTTTACAAGCTCATCAATAGTGTGCAAAATGGCGTGATGTTCAATTTTAGATGTAATAATTTCGGTAACACCTAAGTCTCTTACAGCACTTCTAAGCACTAAATTATCGGCTTCTGTGCCTCCAGAAGTAAACACAATTTCTCCAGCAGATACGTTAAAATAGGATGCAATTTCTTTTCTAATACCCTCTATTAAAGATTTAGATGAACGACCAAAACTATGTGTAGATGAAGCATTTCCATAATTATTTTTTAAACAAATAGTCATTGCATCAATGACCTCACTTCGTATTTGAGTTGTTGCAGCATTATCAAAATATACTTGCCTCATATTTTTTTCTTTTAAGGCACAAAAATACATTAAGTAAAATTATTTTTATTATGATTCGTTTTAAAATACAATTCCTTTATTTTTGCTTACAAATTCAATATCATGCACAAATCGTTATATATTTTATTAGCTTCGGTCTTTTTAATTACATCATGCAATGATGGTGAAATTATTACTGTAGATTTAGTGTTTAATGAAACATTGGCTTTATGTGGTGATGAGAATAGTGACAATTATGTGATTTACGCCTTAAAAGATGATGCCGATGAATCCTTAACACTGCAATTTCCTGTGAACGAGACCAATAATTTAATATTCAATCCAATTGATAATCCGCATACGGGCTCTTTCAATATCGATAATAGCTCTATAAGGTTTAATTATAGAACTTATAATGGTAATCCTTTGGAGTTGATATGTAACGATTTACCATCGTCTTCGGTTAATATTATTAAAGACTATGAAGCCCAAACTGGTACTGTAAATTATACTTCAGAATACGTAGATGACGCAAGTGTTAGAACAGTTACAGTCACCTTTAGCATTACTAATCTAGATTTGGATATTTTGAATTCCACTCTTGAAGAACTAGGGACATATACTTATTCATTTGCATTATAAGGCTTGGTTCTGATAGATATACACCTCGGTAGCACCTAAGCCATATTTTTGATAATTTGCATCGTAGAACTTTACAGTGTCGTAATGCTTAAATAAATACTCAAGTTCCAGTTTTAGTACACCTTCGCCAACGCCATGAATAAATACTATTTTTTGAATGCGTTTTCTCATTGCAAACTCCAACTGTCTTTTAGCGGTATTAAGTTGTAAGGTTAGCATGTCGTGATTGGACATTCCTTTGGTGGAATTAGTGAGCTGATGTATGTGAAGGTCAACTTCCATTGTTGGCTGAAAACGCTCTTTAGGTTTCACTTTTTGAATCTTTCTTTTTTTAGTTTCCTTTTGTGAAACTGCTTCATTAAGTGATGTTTTAGAAAATATATTTGACTCTAAACTACCTTGTTGTTTTAAAACTAATTCCTTGACTAAAAACTCGAGTTCAAAACCTTCAGTAGTATTAATAATAGCCGTATTATTTTCAACTCGCACAATTTTACCACTAATGGTTTCATCTAATACCTCAACCGCGTCACCTACTTTAAATGTCATTCTTTTTCTTCCTTTATAAAACTGTCATTATTGGTTGGTTTTTTTGAAATACCTCGCGAAAGCCTATACAAACCAGTCATTAATAAAATGATACCTCCAATTAAAATATACACATTCTGGTTTTTTTCGGCTTGTGCATAAAGTGCTATTAAACCACCTATAAGGATTAAAATAATATTAACTATTCTAGACATTTTTATATAATACTTACTTTTTATGAGTTCAAAAATACTAATATCTCGTGTACTTCACTTACTTTTTATAAATTAGCACCATGCTTTTAACGTTTTTTATAAATTCACCCAAAGATTACATGTTGCCCTGCCTTAGTAAAAAATTACTGGGAATAGAGTGCTTTGGATGTGGCTTTCAAAGATCTCTAGTTTTTTTGTTTCAAGGAGAATTTGTGGCTGCTTTTAACATGTACCCTGGAATTTATCCGCTTTTTGCTTTAGGCATATTTATAATCTTGAATTTCTTTTTTAAAATTAAGTATGCTGAAAAAATTAAAATAACTTTAGTAGTTTTAAGCATTGCATTTATTGTAATTAACTACGTATTAAAATTAACCAACTAGATACTTTTTACTATGGAACAACAAAAACTCAATACAACTTTAGTTTACGTTTTATCAATTTTAGGATTTTTATGCTGCTGCTTTTTAGGAATAGGAGTTGTATTTGCAGGTATTGCATTCTATATAGCCTATACCAAACTAAAAGAAGCTTACGCAAATCCTGAAAATTATGAAAATATTGAAGCAATGAAAACTGCAAAAATTGTAGCCTTAATTGTTTTAATAATTAATATATTAATGGTTATTAGAGTAGTTTATGTTTTATATACAATAGGTATTGATGGTTTTATGGAGCAATATAATGAAGCCTTAGAGCAGTGGCAGCAAAACCAATAACAACCTAATATTTTAAAATGGAACAAATTAAACCACCTAGACCAAATAGCTATTTAGCACTCGCAATTATTAGTACCATACTCTGTTGTTTACCAATAGGCATAGTGAGCATTATTTATGCAACTAAGGTAAATAGTAGTTATGAAGATGGGAATTATGATGAAGCCATTAACGCTTCAAAAAACGCAAAAACCTGGGGATTGGTATCTATAGGAATTGCTGTTATTGGTTGGCTTATTTATATGCTAATTTTTGGAGTTGCTATTTTTAGTGCATTAAACAATGGTGATTTCTAAATTAAAATCAACCTTTATTATAATAGGAGTTCTAGCGCTTTTTGGAATGTTGGCACTTTATGTTTTTTGGAACCCTACTGAAACAAACATATTCCCTAGTTGTCCTGTTTATGCTGCAACAGGAATTTATTGTCCTGGTTGTGGCAGCCAAAGAGCAGCTCACAAAATTTTGAATGGAAACATCGTTGAAGGCATTAGGCATAATTATTTGATTGTGCTCTTAGCCATGGTTCTACTCTATCAAGGATTCGTGTATGTAATGAATGACTTGCTTAGTAAGAACATCCCAAACCTTCTGCACAAATCTAAAGTGACATTTTCAATTTTAATTATCGTTATTTTATTTTGGGTACTCAGAAATATTGATTTATTCCCATTTTCTGAACTGGCTCCATAAAAAAATAAGTTTTTTCCAATTTTGAGCCTAGTCGAAAAAATCTCATTTAGCATTACCAATTAAATCCTTTTGTGTTATATTCTTTATTGCATTTAATATGACAACTTATTTCTATTTAGCACAAAATAAAAAGCGACCTAATCACTTATTTTTAGTTGAATTAAGTCGCTCTTTTTCTATAAAATTATTCTAGGCTTACACTTCAAACTCTTTAAGTGTTTTTGTAATTATACTTACACAATCTAGTAATTGTTGTTCGGTCATTACTAGAGGTGGTGCAAAACGAATAATGTTACCATGTGTTGGTTTTGCCAATAAGCCATTATCTCTAAGCTTTAAGCATATATTCCAAGCTGTATCGCTATCTTCATCATCATTAATTAAAATAGCATTCAACAAGCCTTTTCCTCTTACAAGTTTAACTATATTACTTTGCTCAATGTACTTGTTCATTTCAGCTCTAAAAACCTTACCTAAAAATTCTGCATTTTCAGTAAGTTTTTCTTGTTTAACAACTTCTAGAGCAGCTATGGCAACAGCAGCCGCAACAGGATTACCTCCAAATGTACTTCCATGATTACCAGGTCTAATAACGTTCATAATTTCGTTATTGGCCAATACAGCTGATACAGGATAAACACCACCACTTAAGGCTTTTCCTAAAACTAGAATATCTGGTTTTACATTTTCATGATCAACAGCAAGCAAGCGACCTGTTCTTGCTATTCCTGTTTGAACCTCGTCTGCAATAAATAATACATTATACTTTTCGCATAAAGCTTTTGCCTTAGCCAAATAACCTTCACTTGGCACATAAACTCCAGCTTCTCCTTGAATTGGCTCGACCAAAAACCCTGCAATATTAGATGAGCTTTCTAAAGCCTCTTCCAATGCTTGCAAATTATTGTATTCTATTTTTATAAACCCTTCGGTATAAGGACCAAAATTTTTACGTGCTACAGGATCGTTGGAAAACGATATGATGGTCGTTGTTCTGCCGTGAAAATTATTTTCACAAACTATAATTTTTGCTTTGTTTGTATCGATACCTTTGACCTCGTAAGCCCATTTTCTACACACTTTTAAAGCAGTTTCCACAGCCTCGGCTCCTGTGTTTATTGGCAATACTTTGTCGAAGCCAAAATACTCGGTCACATACTTTTCGTATTTACCTAGCATATCGTTGTAAAACGCACGAGAGGTTAATGTTAGTGTTTGTGATTGCTTTGCCATTGCTCCAACAATTTTTGGGTGACAATGCCCTTGATTAACTGATGAGTAAGCCGAAAGGAAATCGTAATATTGCTTACCTTCTACGTCCCAAACATGTACACCTTCTCCTCTACTCAAAACTACTGGTAGCGGATGATAGTTTTGTGCACCATACTTGTTTTCTAATGCCATCGCTTCTTGCGATGAAATGTGGTCTAAAACAGCCATTTTAATAAATTTTTTAAGGTTTATGCCTTGGTTTTAAGAAGGCATTGTTTGACATCGTTTTCAAGATACAAACATAAATAATTAAATCTCGCTTAGCGAGTAAAATAACTATTCCTTATCTACCTTTATCCTTTCGAAATCCCAATAGCTATCGGGACGAAAATTCAGCGTGGGAAAGAAATCATCCCTAAGAGTTCGCAAAATTACTAAATATAAATTGCTTCCTAAAATCTTCTCATGACATTTTTCCAGACAACGATGATACTTGTATCTCCAAACGTTTAATTTCTCTAAGAAGTGCGTTTTTATCCATTTGCATCCAAGCAAATACTTTAAGGAATCCCATTCCAAATAAAAATACCAAGCTCCCAAAACCCCATTTTATTAACTCATTGGTATCTGAAGTAGTGAAAAAAGAAACTATGCAATACACAAATAGAGCTGCAAAAATTACAGTCATGATATTCATTATTAAAATGAGCCACCAATTTTTACCAACAAATAGACCTCGCATCATGCCAATAACTCCTTGCTCATTTAGGTCGTCATAAAATTTTGCTTCTTCTTCTGTAAGCGATTCTCTAATTAATTTATCGATGTCTTCCATATTAGTTTTCATAATAAACTTTGTTTTAGTCTTCCCACGAAAGCGGGAAACTGTTAATAATTTTTTTATATTCCTTTTAATATTAATTTTAATTTTTCCCTAGCATGAAACAGTCTAGATTTAATCGTTCCTTGCTTTATTTTTAGCAACTTTGATATGTCATTTAATGATAATTCTTCCATATAAAATAACCTTACTGCTTCTTGTTGATCTATTGGCAATTTAAGAATAGCCAAATAAAGTTTCTTTTTATGAACTTTTTTTTCATCGTAAGGCTCATCTTCTTCAAAAGAGTTAAGTTTTATATTATTTTTATTTTTTAAATCTTTTTGGCGTTTCCTTAAGACATCAATAGACTTGGTATGTACTATTCTCATTGCCCAACCACTAAAACTAAATGGATCCTTTATCGTTTCTAGTTTATCTATAATAGTTCGCCAACTATCTTGGGCTACGTCTTTAGCTTCATCGACATCTTTAACAATAAAAAAGGCCTTTTTACAAAAATGTTTATGCCATCTCTTTACCAATTCTGCTAGAGCCAATTTATTTCCAGATTGATAATCCAGAATTAAAAGTCCGTCTTTTTCTTTTTCGTTTTGGCTCATTAAATGGTCGCTTTACATAATAGACGTGAAAATCCAAAATTGGTTCATTTTTAATTGAAGTTTTATAAAGATAGTTGAAATTTGTTCGAGTTACAGTATGCTTTCTTATTTTTGCCGCATGGCAAGAAAAAACAGAAAACAAATTTTTACCAATTTAGAGGTCATTGATGCTGGCGCAAAAGGAAAAACAATAGCAAAAGCACCTGATGGTAAAGTGGTATTTTTACCCAATGCTGTTCCTGGTGATGTGATAGATGTACAAACGTTTAAAAAACGCAAAGCCTATTATGAAGGTAAAGCCATTACATTTCATAAACTATCTGATAAGAGAACTGAGCCCAAATGCGAGCATTTTGGTACCTGTGGTGGCTGCAAATGGCAACACATGAGTTACGATAACCAATTGTTTTATAAACAAAAAGAAGTTACTAATAATTTAACACGTATTGGACATATTCAACTTCCTGATGTTACACCTATTCTAGGTTCAGCAGATCAGTATTTCTATAGAAATAAAATGGAGTTTTCGTTTAGTGATAGTCGCTGGTTAACACTTGAAGAAATAAACTCTAATGAAGATTTAGGTGATAAAAATGCCTTAGGGTTTCACATTCCGGGAATGTGGGACAAAATATTGGATGTTAAAAAATGTTGGCTGCAAGCAGATCCATCAAATAGGATAAGAAATGAAGTAAAGCAATTTGCTCTGGATAATGAATTGGAGTTTTTTAACACACGACAACAGTCTGGATTATTGAGAACACTCATGATTAGAACTACTTCAACTGGAGAAATCATGGTATTGGTTCAATTTTTTAAAGAGGATGCAACAAAACGTGAATTGTTACTAAATCATCTTGTATCCACATTTCCTGAAATTACTTCTTTGCAGTATGTAATAAACAAAAAAGCCAACGATACCATTTATGATCAAGAGGTGATTTGCTATCATGGACGCGATCATATTTTTGAGGAAATGGAAGGCTTAAAGTTTAAAATAAATGCTAAGTCCTTTTACCAAACCAATTCAGAACAAGCCTACGAACTGTACAAAATTACAAGAGATTTTGCTGGTTTAACTGGTAACGAATTGGTTTACGACTTATATACAGGAACAGGAACCATTGCACAGTTTATTGCTAAGCAAGCAAAAAAGGTGGTTGGTGTTGAAGCCGTTCCAGATGCTATTGTGGCTGCAAAAGAAAATGCACAATTAAACAACATTGAAAACGTTGCCTTTTATGTAGGTGATATGAAACATGTGTTCAATAAAGAGTTTATTGATACACATGGTCAACCAGAAGTTATTATTACAGATCCACCAAGAGATGGTATGCATAAAGATGTGGTAAATCAAATATTAAATATTTCGCCAGAAAAAATAGTTTATGTAAGTTGCAACAGTGCAACACAAGCTAGGGATTTGGCTTTAATGGATGCCATGTACAAAGTAACCAAATCACAAGCTGTGGATATGTTTCCACAAACTCATCATGTTGAGAATGTTGTACTTTTGGAAAAGCGCTAAATAACAAAGATTAATGAAAAAAATTATTGCTCTATTTTTGGTTTGTTTGGTTTTTATGACTTGCGAAAAGGATGATATTTGCCCCGAAGAAACCGCTACAACACCTAGATTGGTTGTTAGATTCTACGATGCTCTTTTACGTGAAAACACCAAATCAGTCTCAGGTCTATTTGTCTATGGTATTAACGATGCAAATGAAACTGTTTTCTTTAAAAATGTTTCCATTAGCACCACAGACTCTATAGCGATTCCTTTGAGAACAGATATTGATGTAACCAAACTGGTGTTTCATAAGGATTTAGTAGACACTAGTGATTTATTGGTTGGAAACCCCGATACTATTGATGTGAAATACAAAAGAGAGGATGTATATGTGTCACGTGCTTGTGGTTACAAAGCTACTTTTACCAATTTGGAAACAGATTTTATTGTAGATACAGACAACTGGATTTCCAGTATTGACATAGTCGAGGAAAATAACACCATAGAAAATGAAAATGCAGCGCATATTAACATATATCACTAGTATCCTTACTGTGCTTCTGATGACTTTTTCAGCTGGTGCACAAAACGACAGTATAGCAAACGATTCCATTCGATATGTGCAAAAATATGGCTTGCGTTTAGGTGGTGATATAAGCAAATTAGTTAGATCTTTTATTGATGATGATTATACAGGATTTGAAATTAATGGAGATTATCGTTTAAGTAAAAACCTTTACATCGCTGGAGAGTTAGGAACTGAAGAAAAAACTACTAATAGCGATTATTTAAACTCTACTGCTCAAGGAAGCTATTTTAAAGGTGGAATAGATTATAACTTATACCAAAATTGGTTTGGCATGGAAAACATGATTTATAGTGGGTTTCGAGCTGGGTTTGGTACGTTTAATCAAACAATAAACAGTTATACCATTTATGATACTAATGGCCAACCTTGGGGACCACAAACAACGGTTACAGATGGTTCTAAACAAAGTGGGCTAACTGCAATTTGGGGAGAATTAATTCTTGGTATTAAAGCCGAAACGTTTAATAATTTGTACATGGGTTTCAACGTACAATTAAAAGGCCGCATTACCGAAACCGAACCTAGCAACTTTGAAAACCTCTACATTCCTGGATTTGGACGCACTTATGACAGTGGAAGCTTTAGTGTTAGCTTTGGATATAATGTGTCTTATTTAATTCCTTTGTTTAAGAAGGATAAAGAATAGGTTTTAGCAATAATTTACAACTAACCCTATTTTTGATTTGACAAATTATTGGTTATTAAAAATTTAAAACTAATTTCATTTAAAGAGCAATAGAACAATTTAAAAAGTTTGTGCCAAAGCATTGTAACACATTATGAAAAAAACACTGATATTATTAATAACCATTCTAATTACTAACATAACAGAAGCGCAATTCTTAAAGGAAAAGTCAATAAATGCCCAAATAGGATATGGCCTCAGTGCTCCTAATAATAGTGTTGGCGACATTGTTGACGACGGATTTTTTCTACAAGGAGAGTTAGTTCTAAAAGTAGCTTCTTGGGTTGAATTAAGACCATATGCAGGTTTAATCTTAACAAACTCAAACGGAAAAGACCTCAATGACAATCCAACAGATGAAAGAGCCGAATCAAAAGCATTTTTAATAGGCGGAAAAGCAAGAGTTAGAGCACCAATACCTTGGGTTGCACCATACATTGAAATAGGCCTAGGTGCTTCAATTGGTAAATTTGAAACAATTACAGCCTATGACAATATTGACAAAAATGGAATAATTTACCATATACCTTTCTCTTTTGGGCTGGAATTGGGACGAAACAATAATGTTGATTTAGGATTCTCCTATTACTTTCAACCATCTGTTGAACAGTATGTTGGAGCTTTTGCAGTTGGAATTACTCTACCTTTATAAACAAACTAAAATTTCTATACATACCAGAATCGGGAAACTAAGCATGTGTTTAAAAATTGCTCAATTCATTAAAATAGATAACCTATCCTGAGCAATAGTAACATAATTCCAAACTGATATTTATCATAGTAATTCCTTTAGAGTTTAAAGACCTTTATTACTGGAAAAATATTAATCCATAAATTCCAAAACTATGAAACCCTTAAAAACACTTAGTTTAATTTTTCTTCTTACCCTTTTTGGTTGTGCACCAACCGAGGCTGTCCTCTCCGAGTTTGACGAAAGTGTCAATTTTGATAGCTATGACACTTTTATATTGTGCGTTGACGATTTATTTGTAAAAAACCCAAGATATCCAAACCATGACAATATTAAAGTACGTGAACTCATAGGAAACGCAATTAAAACTCAAATGGTAAACAGAGGATATAAAACCAATCTCTCAGAGCCACAATTGCAAGCTGGATTTAATTTATTGGTTGAAGAAAAAGAAGCTACCTTTTTCGATTGTAAAGAACAGGGTGAATATACCTATTGGGAAGAATGCACCATAAACACTACTATTTACACCGAAGAAACCTTAGTGGTTTACGTATCGGATCTTGAAAAAAACCAAATAATTTGGCAAGCATCCATAAAATGTGATTTAAGCAGATACAACAAGAAATTACCAGAATATGTCAACGAACTAGTAGTGAACTTGTTTAATGAGTACCCAAAAGAAGGTAAAACACTTTAAAAATATAGGCTATAAGCAAAATGTTTGTAGCCTATTGTTTTTTATATATTATTTTCAGCACCTTCATGCACACTTGAATCGAATATAGGATTTGATTCACGTAGCTTTTTTACAGGAATGGCTTCTAACTCTGCTGAGATTTCTTTGTAAAATTCATCACTAAGTATAACTGCGTGGGTATTCCACCAATCCCTTCGGCCTGGTGAACTGTGAAGTTGCAACCAATATTTCACTTTTCCATAGTATAATGCCTCATTAAGAGCTCCTTGCTTATATAGCTTATGACACATTTCCCACATCCATGTTTCGTGAAGGCACCATAAGGTAAATCGCTGTTTTTCCCATTCAGTAAGTGAATTAATATCTTCATTGCCTCTTAGAGCTATTTAATACAATTCTGTATCTGCGCTCAACATTTCGGTCAGGGTTCGTTGATATTCATAAACTGCAGTTGTAGCCTCTCCTCGTAATTGCTTGTTATTTTGCTTTATTTGTGTAGATAAATAAATCAATGTAACTATCACTCCTATTGCTCCAAGGAGTCCTGCAATAGCCGCTACTGCTTCCCAATTTATAACCATGTATCTTCCTTTTAGTTACTAAATTAAACCTACTCCTGTTTTTTAGCCTTTTTACTGCCTTCATACATTTCGTACTTTACCAAACGTGCTTCTAGTTTTGCATTAAATAGCTTGATTTTTCTAGAAGGTCGCAAACCAACATGCTTTAACCCCTCAAGGTTAGAAGTTATTAACCATGCATTGGTTCCAGGATAGCCATGTTTTAAAGTGGTACCTATATCTCCATAAAACTCTTCTACATTCAAACTCTCCAAACGTTCACCATAAGGCGGATTAAAGACCATGTGCAAAGGCAAATCGCCTGCTTTTCGGGTTTTAAAGAAATCTTCATGGCCTACCTTGATAAAATCTTCTAAATTGGCGTTTTTAATATTATCATTAGCTTTTCTAACTGCTGATGGCGATTTATCGTAACCAATTATTTTATGATGAAAATCCCTCGTTTTACTAAGTAATGATTCTTCAATTTTTTCAAACAACTCAACATCCCAATCTTGCCAACGCTCGAACGCAAATTCCTTACGCATTAAGTTTGGAGGAATGTTACACGCAATCATTGCTGCTTCTATAAGAATGGTGCCACTGCCACACATTGGATCCATGAAATCACTTTGTCCATCCCAACCTGATAACATCACTAAACCAGCTGCCAATACTTCATTTATTGGTGCAATATTAGTTGCTGTTTTATAACCACGTCTGTGCAGCGATTCTCCTGAACTATCAAGAGACACAGTACAAGTTTGCCTATCAATATGAATGTTTATTTTTAAATCTGGAAAACGTAAATCTACATTAGGTCTTGTGCCTTTGGTATCTCTAAATTTATCTACAATAGCATCTTTTGTTTTTAATGCTATGTATTGCGAATGCGTAAATTTATCGGAGTGAACTGTGGCATTTATGGCTAAGGAACCATTTTCAGACATATAGTCATCCCAAGGCATTTTATAAATATTGTTATATAAATCTTGCTCATTAGCGACTCTAAAAGTTTTTATGGGTTTTAAAATTTTAATAGCTGTACGCAATGCCAAATTGGCCTTGTACATAAAACCTTTATCTCCAACAAAACTAACGTTACGTACACCTATTTTAACTTCTTGAGCTCCTAAATTTCTTAATTCTTTTGCTAAAAGCTCTTCAAAGCCAAATAAGGTTTTGGCAACCATTTTAAAATTATTATCCATAGACAAATTAAACCTCAGAGCAAGTTCGCTTTGTATTAATTAAAACAACTCTTAGATTATTAAAAAAAAAATTAATACTCAAATCTCGCTTGGCGAGCAAATAGATTGCAAAAATACTTTATTTTTGTTGCGACACATATTAATGTATGACAAAAGACAAGAAAGATTGGTATTCTTCATGGTTTGACACACCGTTTTATCATATTTTGTATAAGCATAGAGACGACAAAGAAGCGCGAGCCTTTATGGATAACCTTACAAGCTACCTAAACATTCCTGAAAACAGTTCGATTTTGGATGTGGCATGTGGCAAAGGGCGCCATGCAGTGTATTTAAACGCTCTTGGATACGAAGTTACTGGTATAGACCTTTCAGAAAAAAGCATTGCATTTGCCAAACAGTTTGAAAACGACACCTTACATTTTCAGGTACATGATATGCGCAAAGCTTATCCTAAGCAATTTAATGCAGTTTTCAACTTGTTTACTAGCTTTGGGTTTTTTAAAAATGATGAAGATGATTTAAACACCATTAAGGCTATTAAAACAAATTTAAACGACCATGGAATTGGGGTAATAGACTTTTTAAATGCTGATTTTGTGATGAATAACCTTGTAGAAGCAAACACAAAAACAATAGATGGCATCGCTTTTAATTTAGAACGCTATATAGAGAATGGCTTTATTGTAAAAGATATTTCGTTTGAAGCAAACGGTAAACCTTATAATTATCAAGAACTTGTTAAAGCGTTAACACTTGAGGATTTTGAAAAAATGTTTGCAAAAGCCAACATACAATTGTTAGATGTATTTGGCGATTACAAACTCAATAAATATAATAAACATAGTTCCGAGCGTTTGATTATGATTTTTATGTAATATGAATAAATACCTCTTCCCGATATATGCAGTCATCTTAGGGTTTGTAATTGTAAAGTTTGCAAAAAACAAACCTATAAAGAACATTAAAATCCTGTTGGCTTTTAGTGGTGCATTTTTAATGTCACTTACTTTTTTTGATTTGCTTCCAGAGGTATTTGATCATTTAGACGCTAAACGTGCAGGTTTGTTCATTATGGCTGGTGTGTTGTTGCAAATATTTTTGGAGTTCTTTTCTAAAGGTGCCGAACATGGACATATCCATATTCATAAAAACGGCCATACCTTTCCATGGTTACTATTTGGCAGTTTATGTTTACATGCTTTTTTAGAAGGCTTTCCAATACATCAGCATAACGATATGGTGTATGGAGTGCTTATTCATAAAATACCTATTGCTATACTTATAACGTCATACTTATTTCAATCAAACTATAAAGCATATCAAATCATCCTGTTTTTAACTTTGTTTGCCATAATGACGCCTCTTGGGACTATTGTTTCCAACAATATGGAGTTAGTGCCTGGATTATTGCCTCATATAAACGCTATTGTTGTTGGTATCTTTCTACATATTTCCACAACCATTTTGTTTGAAAGCAGCGAAGGCCATAAATTTAATTTAAACAAGATTTTGGCAATTATTGTAGCTGTGGCGATTGCATTTTTTATTTAATATGAGACTGAATACTAAAAAATAAAGAATATTATGTATTGGTCTTTATCTCTTATCTAATGTCTTTTTTTAAATGTTCAGTAAAGAAAATTCACGACTAATACGGCAAGAATTTTGGACTAGTTTTGGTAAATCGTTTCCAAGAAAATGGATACTGTACAATACTAAGATAAAAGGGCTTTCGTTTAAATTTTACTTCGATACTAAAAAAGCATTCATAGCTCTAGATTTAGAAGACAATCTAGAAAACCGTATTAACTGCTGGGAAAAACTAACAGCATTAAAAAATATTTTATTAGATAACTACTTACCTGATGCCATTTATAAGGAGGAGTATTACTTAGAGAATGGCAAAGAAATATCGCGTATTTATGTGCCTTTAAACCAAAAAGTATCTATACACAATAAAAACACTTGGCAAGATACTATGGCATTCTTTAGTGAAAAAATGACTCCGTTTGAAGCGTTTTTTGAGGAATACAAAGAAGTGATTAAAGGTTAGTATTTTAAAAATTATTTCATCCAACTTCTTATCTATCATCTTACCGATTTTAAGTGGTAGAGAATATAAACTGAAAATGGCACAATTACCATTTTCTTTATGCTAAAACAGAATCTTCAACCAAAGTACAGCGATTGGATATGGTGCTTAAAGTTAATTGATATTTGACTTTGTAAGAAAAAACAGCTATGTTCGTTTAGCGTCGTTTTTAAACATTAAAATGAGATTATACACGTAAAGTTAAACAAACCTCAAAATTAAATCCATCATTTTCACTTAAACTACAAACCACAAAATCATAAAATAATGGCTAATGGCACCTGCCAATACAAATACGTGCCATATTACGTGATTATAAGGTATTTTGTTAATAGCATAAAATACGATGCCAACGGTGTAAAACAAACCACCTGCAAATAGAAATAATAATCCGTTGGTTTGCATTCTTTCAGCCAATGCGCTAAAATCAAACACAATAAGCCAACCCATTACCAAATATAATAGTGTCGAAAACACTTCAAATCGTCCTGTATAAAAGAGTTTTAAAAACACACCAAAAAAGGCAATTGCCCAAACCGTATAAAACAGTGGCCAACCCTTACTATCTGCGAGCATTAATAACAATACAGGTGTGTAAGTACCTGCAATTAATAAGTAAATACTTATGTGGTCTATGATTCTAAAATAATGCTTACGCTTTTCAGTTTTAACTGCATGATATAATGTAGAGGCACTAAAAAGGATAATCATTGAAATACCATAAGTTAGCACACTAAACATGCTCCAAGGTGCATTGTCTTGTTGTAAAATCAATACAATCAATCCTGCAATGCCCAATAAAGCGCCTATAGCATGCGACCATGTATTGAGTCGCTCCTCAAACCTAGTCTGTTCGCTCAATTGCTTTGTTGGTGTTTACAGTTTTTGGAGTATTTAGCCACTTGTGGGAAAGTTCGAAAAAGTCCAGTCCTAACGCATCTTTTTGACGCTCTAAGCGTCCACTCTGGAAATTACGTTGCAAAATATCTTCAATTAAATAATCCTCTTTCACATTCATTGGATCAAACTCTTTTTTTAATGATAAATCAAATAAACTCGCGGTGTTATTAAACCAAAAGGCGCGCCACCCATTACGTAGTTCTTTAATTAGCTCAAACGTTGTACGTCCTGTTTGCCTGTGTATTAACTTAATAAGTATTTGCCCTTCGGTTCGAGTTAGTTTTTTAAGTTCAGCTGAAAACTCGCCATCCATATATTTTTGAATCTTTTTTGCATACCTTTTTCTATCACGTTTCTTTTCCAATCTATTTAATCGTGCATTAAGTGTATCTAACCTCACAGCTGCCAATTGTGCATAGTGGTAAACTTTTAATGTTTTGCGCCTTAAAATTAAATAACGTCGCCTGTCTTCTTTACTGTTAAACTCCAGCTTGTGCAATAGCATGACTTCGTCTAAATCTATTGACAATCTTGGAATAGAATCGCCTTTAATTATCAAATATGTTGTTTGTGAGGTATCAATTACAGTTTCTTGAACCTGTCCAAAACAAAGTATAGGCAACAATAGTAATATGCTAAGGCTCTTTTTCATAATTGGGTTAAATTCAAAATGGTACGCTTGAATAAAACTTAATAATGTAAAGTTAATATTTTACACCCTTTTAAACCTTAAATTCTTATTAATATTATTAATTTAGAGCAAAATATTTTAGAATGGCAAAAAAGAAGATACTCAACAAAAAGTCGATGGACTTTCTTGAGAAATATTTAAATAATGCAGCACCTACAGGTTACGAATGGGATGGCCAGAAAATATGGATGGATTATCTAAAACCTTATGTAGATGATTTTATTACTGATACTTACGGAACCGCAGTTGGTGTTATTAATCCCGAAGCAGATTATAAAGTGGTTATTGAAGGTCATGCCGATGAAATTTCTTGGTATGTAAATTATATTGCGGACAACGGATTAATTTATGTGATTAGAAATGGTGGTAGTGATCACCAAATAGCACCAAGTAAAATTGTAAACATCCATACCAAAAAAGGTATTGTTAAAGGTGTATTTGGTTGGCCAGCAATTCATACACGCAGTAAAGCTAAAGAAGAACCACCTAAACCTGACAATATCACTATTGATATTGGTGCAAAAGACAAAGATGAAGTTGAAAAAATGGGTGTGCATGTTGGATGCGTTATTACGTATCCAGACGAATTCCATATACTAAACAAAGATAAATTTGTATGTCGTGCATTGGACAATAGAATGGGTGGTTTTATGATTGCTGAAGTTGCTAGACTATTACATGAAAATAAAAAGAAACTCCCTTTTGGATTGTATATCACCAATTCGGTCCAAGAAGAAATTGGATTACGTGGCGCACAAATGATTACCGAAACCATTAAACCCAATGTGGCGATTGTGACCGATGTAACTCACGACACCACAACACCAATGATTGAAAAGAAGAAAGAAGGTCATTTAGAAATTGGTAAAGGCCCTGTGGTTGCCTATGCTCCTGCTGTACAACAAAAATTGCGCGATTTAATTATAGATACTGCTGAAGAAAAGAACATTCCTTTTCAACGTTCGGCATTATCGAGAGCAACTGGAACAGATACAGATGCCTTTGCTTATAGCAATGGTGGTGTAGCTTCGGCATTAATATCGTTACCATTACGTTATATGCATACTACAGTTGAAATGGTACATAAAGAAGATGTTGAAAATGTGATTAGAATGATTTATGAAACCGTTTTAAAAATAAAAACTGGAGATACATTTAGTTATTTTGAGTAAACAGAATGTACACGAAAAAGAGGCTGTCTAAAAAGTGTCATTCTGAATGAAAATGAAGAATCTCTTAAAAATTAAAATGTTGATTTATTGATTATTGAGATTTTTAGACTAAGCTCAAAATGACAAAAAAGCACTTTTTAGACAGTCTCTATATTACCAGAAATTTTATTTAATTTTTTGGTTTAATAATTAACAACCTTGAAGTAGCGATAATCTCCTCTTTATTCATTTTCATTTTTCTAAATTCCCCTATGCTATACATGTCTGCTTGGTCATCATAATGTTCACTAAACGGGTTGCCAGATTGTCCAGTTGGCAAAATACTAATACTATTTTCAACATCCGAAAAATCTACAATACGTCTGGTTGAAGGCCCAACTTTTGCTTGATATAACCCTGTATCATTAAAATCGAATGCCTTATTGTCAATTACCTCTTCGGTACCTCCAACTTCAAAAGGACCAACATTAAAATATGGTTTCAAAGCTTTTACAACACTTAAAGCGTGATTATGTTCTAAGGTATGGACTGTTCCCCATTTCCATCCAGAAATTTGTGAACCTAATTGCATTTCCAAGGCATCAATTGCCTCCTTAAAGGATTTTGTTAGAATCTCAGCTTTAGCCTCTTTAACATTTATTGTAGCAATATCGTCCCACCAAATTGAGGCTTTGTTGCCAATTTGATTTACTATTGAACGCTTAATTAAATGTGTTTTTAACAATTGCCCAAACAATACATCACCTAATTCATCTTTAAAAGTATTCTCTAGATATCGATAAATAAAACGCTGATAAATGGTTGGCGCTATATCATCTTTATCATTTTCCCCTTTCCAGGAATTTAGGACTTCCAATGCTTTTAATTGTTTACTTGATAGTGAATCTGTATTAATAAAATCAATGCTTTTCAATACTATATTTGGTGCTATGGGAGACGTAGCATCAATAATCATTTTTGAAAAACTTTCTTTATCCCAATCATTTTTTGGTTCAAGTAATTCCACAATCCGTTTTGCTCTATCCTCAGGCAAATAATATCCTGGATATAGTATTCCTGCTATGGAATCTGGTTGATTGTTGGCTGAATACACATAATTCCAATCAGGGTTTTCTGCCATTGGATTTTTAGAGAAATTTAAATATTCAACTGGATCATCTTCACCACTAGCACCATCTAAAATAAACTTAGGATTAACATGTTTTTTGTGAGTATAAAGTTGCCCTGAAGCCCACCAAGCTACATTTCCTTTAGCATCACCATACATGATATTTAAACCTGGTGCATGAATCAATGATGTTGCTTTTCTTACATCTTCAATAGATTTAGAATGTGAAAGTTTATAACTAGCTTCCAGAATATCAATTTTGTGCTGTGTATATATCCAAGACATGGCAATAGGAGTATTATGTGAAATTTCATCTTGAACATTGTTCATTATAGGGCCATGTCTAGACGATTTAATATCTAAAATAACATCGTCTTCATCTTTAACTTTTATAATTTTAGTGCTTTTTTGGTAAGCTACATAACCAGTTGGTGTTTTATATTCATCATTATTAGACGGATTATTAGTCTCTTGATAAAAATCGATGTCATCATTCTCAAACATAGTCATACCATAGGCATAATCTCTATTATGACCTAATATAGGAAAAGCTAAACCTGCTAAATGATACCCATACATCTCATAATTGGGTGTAACAATATGTGCTTCGTACCAAACAGCTGGTTGCGCATATTGAATATGTGGGTCGTTGGCAAACAGCACACTTCCTTTGCTTGTTTTATTGGCATTAACCACCCAACTGTTGCTACCAATAAAAGCAGGAATTGGCAACTTACTCGTTACTTGAGTTATTTGATTGGACAAATTATATAGTACTTCAAGTTTTGGCGTATTGGTCTTGATTAAAGTCCCATTGGTATTTGGTACTATATCCAAATCAATTAAATAGGCAGTTCCAAGTTTTTCTTGTATCGCTGTAAGTAATGGGTCGGTTTTTTGTGCCATGGCGAAGCTAAAAGCCATATAACCAAAAACATTGTACATGTCTTTTAATTGATAATGCTCTTTTTTAACACCCACTAAAGTAAACTCTATTGGTGTTGGGCCTTCATCAATAAACTGATTGATTCCATCTATATATGCCATCGCTAATTTGTAGGCATTGCTATTTTTATCCAAGTCTTTTATCGCTTTATTGGTGGCTTCCTCAATCCCTATAGTGGCAAAAAACTTATCAATTTCCAATTGGTCCTTTCCCAATATTTCTGATAAACGTCCAGGAGCAATACGTCGCATAAGTTCCATTTGCCACAACCTGTCTTGCGCATGCAAATAGCCTAAAGTTGTATAAGCATCTTCTTGGTTTTCAGCATAGATATGTGGTATTCCATAATCGTCAAAGTATGCTGATACTTGAGACTGTAAATTTTTAATTTCTAGAGTGCCTGAATATTGTGGTTTCAAGGAATTGATAAAAATAAAGCCCGATATAACTGCAATTATCAATACCACTATAAGTCCAAAAAAGATTTTTTTTAAAATACGCATGAAATAAAGTTTGATTATCAAAAATACCACTTACAACAGTTAATTTAATTTTTTAAGCCACTTATTTTTTTAAAACTTATATTTGGTGAAAATTGAAATTTTGCAAGAGTATATAGACATTTGGACAGAAAACGGCATTCCCACAGGAACTAGTTTATTAAAAGACAAAGCACATAAAAAAGGTTTGTTTCATCCAACGGTTCATATTTGGTTTTACACTAAAAATGGTTTCCTTTTGCTGCAACAAAGAAGCAAACATAAAGAAACCTTTCCTAGTTTTTGGGATGTTTCGGTTGCTGGACATGTATTATCTGGCGAATCTATTTTACAAGCTGCCATACGTGAAGTAAAGGAAGAAATTGGGCTAAAAATATCTAAAAATGAATTAACACAAATTGACATTAGAAAGAACGTAAATAGGCACCCAAATGGTATCATTGATTGTGAGTTTCAGCATGTTTATTTGTGTGAATTATTGGTTGATGTCAACAAACTAAAAATTCAAGAAGAGGAAGTTGATGGCATTATTTTAATGTCTTTAGATAAACTTAATTTCTATTCTATAAATCGAAATGAACTATTCAAGTTAGTTCCAGCAGATTATACATATTATACTTTTATCATAGAACAAGTAAACAAATTACTTTAATTTTTTTAATTTCCCTGCATGAATCTTTTAGTTGCTACTGCTACTCCAATACTTATCGTAATTATCTACATTTATATAAAAGATAAATATGAAAAGGAATCTAAACGTGTTTTATTGGTCAGTTTTATGCTTGGTGCAATTTTAAGCATTGTCATAACTACGCTTTTGTATGTGTTTTTTGATTTGTTTTTACCATTACCTGATAATTACAGTATTTGGCAACAATTTGTAAAAGCCTTTTTTGTGGTTGGTTTAATAGAAGAGTTTAGCAAATATATCATGGTGCGTTATTATGCACAACCTAGAAAGGGGTTCAATGAGCCGTTTGACGGCATTGTATATGCTGTGATGGTTTCTATGGGTTTTGCTGCAGTTGAAAACCTTTTTTATGTCTTGCAAGGTGGTATAGAAGTTGCCTTAATAAGGGCAGTTACCGCAATTCCTGCTCACGCAACTTTTGCCATATTAATGGGTTATTACATGGGAAAAGCAAAGTTCTCTAACAACCGTATAAAGTGGAATCTTATTGGTTTATTACTAGCTGTTTTATTCCATGGAGCTTACGATTTCTTCTTATTTATAGGCTTTATTCCAGGAATATCTATGGGTGCTTTTATCTCATTAATTATAGGAATTATATTATCCAGACGTGCTATTAAAGCACACCAGGAGATTTCACATTTTAAATAATTAAAAAATAGTTAAAAACATGACTAACTTCATGTTCTTAAACAAAACTTACATTTAATTTTGTAGCTTTAAAAGCTGTCTAATTCACATAAAAAATGAGCAAAACATATACATTGAAAGTAAATTCTGGGCATGAATTCAAATTAAAAGCTTCTGATGTTCACAATACCGATATTATTAGAATCTCAAAATCTAAACATCATGTACTTATCAACAATAAATCAATAATTACCGAAACAATAGAATCAGATTTTAAAACGAAATCATATAAAGTAAAAGTTAATAATAATACCTACAACATAAACATTAACAATGATTTAGATTATTTAATTAAAAAAATGGGTTTTGAGCTTGGAACCACAAAATTAATTAATGAGATAAAAGCACCAATGCCTGGATTAATTCTTGATATTATTGCTGAGGTTGGTAAAGAGGTGAAAGAAAATGATGCTTTATTAATTCTTGAAGCAATGAAAATGGAGAACATAATCACCTCTCCTCGTAATGGAATCGTAAAAAATATTTCGGTTATTAAAGGGCATGCTGTTGAAAAAAATGAATTATTAATTGAATTCGAATAACATGAAAAAAATATTAGTTGCAAATAGAGGCGAAATAGCCATTCGTGTGATGCGAACAGCAAAAAAAATGGGAATAAAAACTGTTGCTGTTTTTTCGGAAGCTGATAGAAATGCACCACATGTAAGATACGCTGATGAAGCAGCATATATTGGTAAACCACCATCAAGTCAATCCTACTTATTGGGTGAAAAAATAATTGAAGTGGCCAAAAATTTACATGTAGATGCCATACATCCAGGTTATGGTTTCTTAAGTGAAAATGCTCACTTTGCAGAGTTATGCGAAAACAATAACATCACGTTTATTGGCCCAAAATCTAAAGCCATAAAAATCATGGGAAGCAAACTTGCAGCCAAAGAGGCGGTTAAAACTTATAATATTCCTATGGTTCCAGGTATAGACGAAGCCATCACAGATGTTATAAAAGCAAAAGAAATCGCAAAAAAAATAGGGTTTCCAATACTAATAAAAGCCTCAGCAGGTGGAGGCGGAAAAGGGATGCGTATTGTTGAAAAAGAAAGCGAACTAGAGTCGCAAATGAATCGTGCCATTAGCGAAGCCACTTCAGCTTTTGGTGATGGTTCGGTATTTATCGAAAAATATGTTACTTCACCTCGACATATAGAAATTCAAGTGATGGCTGATGGTTATGGAAACGTGTTGCATTTTTTTGAAAGAGAATGCAGTATTCAACGACGACATCAAAAAGTAGTTGAAGAAGCACCTTCATCAATCTTAACACCAGAATTGCGTGCAGAAATGGGAGAAGCTGCCATTAATGTGGCACGTTCTTGTGAATATTTAGGCGCAGGAACTGTAGAGTTTTTAATGGATGCCGATCACAATTTCTATTTTCTAGAAATGAATACGCGCTTACAGGTAGAACATCCTGTAACTGAATTGATTTCTGGTGTGGATTTGGTAGAACTTCAAATTAAAATAGCTCGTGGAGAAGCTCTAGAGATTAAGCAAGAAGATTTACAAATTAAGGGTCATGCTTTGGAATTACGCGTGTATGCCGAAGATCCTTTAAACAATTTTTTACCAAGTGTTGGCACGCTTAAAACCTACAAATTACCAATTGGAAAAGGAATTCGTGTGGATAACGGATTTGAAGAAGGTATGGAAATCCCTATTTATTACGACCCAATGCTTTCTAAACTAGTAACCTATGGAAAAACACGTAATGAAGCCATACAATTAATGCTACGTGCTATTGAAAATTACCATATTGAAGGTGTTCAAACCACGTTACCATTTGGGAAATTTGTTTGTGAACATGACGCTTTTGTCTCAGGAAATTTTGATACGCACTTTGTTAAAAATTATTATTCTCCAGAAAAATTATTAGAACAGCATAAAGAAGAAGCTGAAATTGCAGTACTCATAGCCTTAAAGCAGTATCTGGAAGACCAGCAACTTTTACGATTACCTAATTAAGTAAACAGTATTAGTTTACGGTTTTATTATCACATCGAGTCTTTCGATTGTCGCTCAAGACAGGCTAAAGTCGAGATGTTTTAAAAGTTAAAAATGAGAAGATTATAAATAGCTAACCTATTAAACTATAAATGTCACACTTGCGTAACCAAAGTGTACCAAATACAAAAAATATGGACTCAAAAATAAAAACCCTCAACGAAAAACTTCAAAAAGCCTATATAGGAGGAGGCGAAGTACGTATTAAAAAACAACACGCTAAAAAGAAACTTACTGCACGCGAGCGTATCAATTATCTTATGGACGAAGGCTCGTTTGAGGAAATAGGCACTTTAGTGACGCATCGAACCAAAGATTTTGGGATGGAAAAACAGAAATTTTATGGCGATGGTGTCATCACTGGCTATGGTACTGTTGATGGACGATTAGTGTATGTATTTGCTCAAGATTTTACTGTTTTTGGAGGTTCTTTATCTGAAACACATGCTGAAAAAATTTGCAAAATACTGGATATGGCAGTAAACGTTGGTGCTCCATTAATTGGTCTTAATGATTCTGGTGGTGCTCGTATTCAAGAAGGTGTACGCTCTTTAGGTGGTTATGCCGATATTTTTTACAGAAACGTACAGGCTTCTGGTGTCATTCCACAGATTTCAGCTATTATGGGACCCTGTGCTGGAGGTGCAGTATATTCGCCAGCAATGACAGATTTTACAATCATGGTACAAGACACAAGTTATATGTTTGTTACTGGTCCAAATGTGGTTAAAACTGTTACTAATGAAGAAGTCACTTCGGAAGAACTTGGTGGTGCAACAACCCATTCCGCTAAATCTGGTGTGGCACATAAAACCTCAGCCAATGATGTAGAATGCCTTGAAGATGTAAAAACACTATTGAGTTATTTGCCTCAAAGTAATCGTGAAAAACCCAGTGACCTTACTTATAACTTAAATGATGAAATTAGGGACAGCCTGTCCTCTATTGTACCAGATAACCCAAATAAACCTTACGATATGCAAGAGGTTATTAAAGGGATTATTGATAAGGATACCTTTTACGAAATACATAAAGATTATGCCGAAAACATTATTGTTGGTTTTGCACGCTTAGGTGGGAAAAGTATTGGTATCATTGCCAATCAGCCCATGTTTTTAGCTGGTGTTTTAGATGTTAAAAGCTCTAAAAAAGCAGCTCGATTTGTGCGCTTTTGCGATTGTTTTAATATCCCAATGTTAGTCTTGGAAGATGTACCAGGGTTTTTACCAGGAACTGACCAAGAATGGAATGGGATTATTGTAAATGGCGCTAAATTACTCTATGCCTTTAGTGAAGCTACTGTACCTAGAGTGACCGTTATTACCAGAAAAGCGTATGGAGGTGCTTACGATGTCATGAACTCAAAACATATTGGCGCCGATATGAATTTTGCATGGCCAAGTGCGGAAATTGCAGTTATGGGAGCCAAAGGTGCTGCCGAAATTATTTTTAAACGCGATATTAAATCTGCTGATGATCCTGAAGCTAAATGGAAAGAAAAGGAAGCAGAATATGCTAATCTATTTGCAAACCCTTATAGTGCTGCCGAACGCGGTTTTATAGATGAAGTAATTTTACCAGAAGATACACGTCGTAAATTATTAAAAGCATTCTCAATGTTAGAAAATAAGCAAGTAAATAAACCTAAACGTAAACACGGAAATATCCCTCTTTAAGTAAAAACACGACCATAATAATTTAAATCAACAATTTCGCCTTTTGTTGTTCTGTAATCTTTTCTAATAGTGCCTTCGAGCTCAAAACCATTTTTTAAAATTACAGCAATACTACCTTTATTTCTAATACTTGCTCTGCATAAAAGTTTAATGAATTTATATTCTTGAACTATATGGTCTATGACTAAACTTGTTGCTTTAGAAACAATGCCTTTACCTTCGTATTGGTGGTCTATAAATGACCCGAGTTCTGCCTTTGGAACATTTAAATCTATGTTTTTAACATCTACTAAGCCCACAAATGCTTTGGTATGCATATCTGTTATCATATAAGGTAAATAACTTAAATCACTTATGCGTAGTTGAATTTTTTCGCAATAGTTTAAAGTGTCTTGCAGTGTTAATGTTTTAGAAACAGTCCCAGCAAAGAAATCTTCTAACCGTTGCCTATTAGAGTCTATTAACTTGAAGAAAGCACTGCCATCATTAGCCTCTAATAGAGATATTTTATAATTATCAAATGTCATATTACTCAGGGAACATACTTTTATCCAATCCCGGAACGATGCGAAGGGCATTTTTGTAGTACACTTTTTTAAGAACTTCGTCGTCAAGATCCAATCCATACATTGCCCAATAGGCATGGTATTTTTTATGGTAAGGAAAATATTCATCGGCACTTTCAAGTACTCTAAAATAAGTAGGGAATTCTTCTGGTTTCCAGCTATCTTTTCCAAATAACACACGATCTTGATATTTGGTAATAAACGCTTTAGCAAAACGTGGTTGCCTTCCCAATTCGGCAATGATGGCTCCTATACCAACATTCATGTTTGGCATTTGGTCTAGTAGTTTGGCGAGTTTTCCCAAATCATTAGCCAACCAACTCATGTGAGCACTTATAAATAGCGTGTTAGGATGCTTTTTAATTATATTATACTGCTCATCCATTAATTGCTGAAAAGGTGCAGGATTTGTATCGCTACGTTTACGTCTTGGATGGGTCTTCAACTCTAACCAACGCTCATTATCACCATCAAATTCATCCCAAAACGAGGCAGGATCTGCTGAATGAATTAATACTGGAATACCTAATTCTCCACATTTTGCCCAAATTGGATCCAGCCTTTTATCGTTAATTGCGAGTCTATTTCCTTGTGCATCTTTATTACGCAATCCTAAACTTTTATAAACTTTTAAGCCCCGAGCACCATTTTTAACATCTTGTTCTAATTGCGCAACCATTTTTTCTGTCCAGCCCTCAGCACCAGCTCCTTCAAAATTTATGTTTGCAAAAACTACAAATCGATTTGGAAAATTAGCGGCAATATTTTTAACCGATTGTACTAGTTGATCTCCTGTACGACCACTTAAATTAACCATGATTCCCATATTTAATTTATCCATATCTGCAACAACGGAAGTTAAATCTTGTGTTGGCATTCTGTATTGATGTCCATGAACATCGATAAATGGAAATTTAGCTCTAAAAATACTATCACCAGGAACAACTAATGTAGATTTAGGATTGTACTCTTCAAAGGACATTTCTTGAGCGTGAGTGATTGCTATAATACAAAAAGCAAAACTTAAAACGAAGTAGTGTTTAAAATTCATAGTGTTAATTTTACAATGATAAAGGTAAAAATTTGTTTGAGCTTATATGATAATTTATGAAGGCTTTAACGAATTAACTTTCTAGTTCTTCAATCATCAAGTTAAAATCATATTGCAAATCTTCGTGAATTTTTGCAATGGCTTTTTGAGCTAATTCCAGCTGCTTATTGTATGTATTAGTCAATACAGTATTTCGCTTATAAGATGGTCTCATTTTACCAAGTTCTTTACAGAAATATATAAGTAATTCTGCTTCGGTTTCTTTTTTCTTTGAATAGCGTATAAATCGTTTTGTTTGTCGTAATATTTTACGAACACTTTTTTTAATATAATGAAAATTGGTAGCAGTTATCTCTTGAAATGCACTTAATATATAGCCTTTAACGCTTTCTATATAAGCTGTTTCATTTTCCGATTCAAACACCAAATAGGTTAATAGCTCTTTTGACTCTAGTTTAAAACGCGCCATTGCCAAACAATACTCTATAAGCTGTTCTTGAGACCTGTATTTTAGTTCTTTTTTAAGTTCGGTAATAGTGGCTGGTTTCATATTTTATATGCTTACAAATCTAATAAGCGTCTGTGATAATTTATTTGTCCTAAATGATAAGCTAAATGTGTTGTAAGATGCACCAGGAAGTAGCCAGTCGTCATATAATCTTCAAAAACCTTTCTTTTGTATTCCTTTTCTAAATCTTCTGGAGTTAACTTAGCTAATGTATTTTCCACAATTATCATAACCTCATCTACTTGATTTAATAACTCAGTTCTAGGAGTGTTTTTTAAAGAAAACTCCAAATCACGCTGCCTAATATACCCAGAATCCCCAAGAGTGGCACCAATATAAGTATTAAGGTTACCTACAATATGTAAACATAAGTTTCCTGCGCAATTAGAAATAGCTTTGTCAACAACCCATAAATTGGTTTCATTGTTGTATAATTCTATCTCTGCCTTCAATTTATTTAGGTCTCGATTAAATATTTTGATTAAAGTGTCTAATAACATGTTGTGGTTTTTAAAAAATTACAGTATTAATTAACCATTACAACTTGAGAGTTATACATAAACGATTCTTTAAATCGCTTAATTTTTGCATCAAAACTCTTAGCAAAAATCACATATTGACATTTATTTATACTCTCTGAAATTCGATTAATATCCTGAAAGTTATTACTAATAGTTGTGAACTCAGCATCTTCAACAATAAATAATTTTAACTGACTCAAATTAATACTATTAAGTAGAAACAATTTATTTAAACGCTTAGGTGTAGCGATAATCACATCGACTCCAACATAGATTTCATCACGCTGTGCATCAACGCTATGCTCCTCATAAGCACAATACACACGTAAATTTGTTTGCCTTGTAAATACCTTAAATGTATCTCTTAAAGCTAGAGCTTCTTGTTTGTTCTTAACAACAATAATAGCTCGTGGAACATCTTCAAATGCTTTTCCATTTAACTTTTGGATGACACTAAGTACTAATGTTGTTGTTTTTCCTGAACCTTCGGGCGCAATACCAAATACATTTACGCCACTTTTTATTCTTGGTAAACTTACTTTTTGAAAACCTAAAGGTGTTTCAAATTGTAAATTCTCAAGTGTATTTTTTAAAGGATCTATTAATTTTTTAAAAGACAAATCTCCAATTTTAATATGCAATACAAATGTAACAATATAAATAGAGCATATTGGTAATTAGTTTTAATGTACTCAATAGAATTAAATTACATTTGCACAATGCAAAACAAGCAAACTTTTAAATTTGAATTTGTGGCATTAATGGCCTCGTTAATGTCTATCGTTGCACTTTCAATTGATGCGCTATTACCAGCGCTTCCAGAAATAGGTGCTGTATTTAATGTTAAGAACCCAAATGATAATCAGTTGTTAGTCACCATGATTTTTTTGGGTTTAGGTTTTGGTCAGCTTATTTTTGGTCCTTTATCAGATAGTTTTGGAAGAAAACCAATTGTTTACATTGGGTTTTCTGTTTTTGTGTTTGCTACCTTAATTTGTGTCACAACCAAAAGTTTTGAAATGATGATTTTTGGTCGTGTGCTACAAGGAGTTGGACTAGCCTCACCTAGAACATTGAGCATTGCTATGATTAGGGATTCGTACAGTGGCAATTATATGGCAAAAGTACTCTCTATTGTTGTGATGGCATTTATTTTGGTACCAGTTATTGCACCTACTCTTGGGCAATTTTTATTAAACTTTTATAATTGGGAATCTATTTTTTATGTAAACCTAGCATTTGGTGTGGTTGTTATGTTTTGGTTTTGGAGGCGCCAAGATGAAACCTTAAGTGACAAAAACCGTATCAAGTTTACGCCAATGCTATTCTTAAATGGTGCCAAGGAGTTTATAAAACATAAAAATGCCGTTGCATTTACATTGGTTTCAGGTTTTATTACTGGCTCGTTTATGGTGTATTTAAGTACTGCACAACAAATCTTTGAGCAGCAATACGATTTGGGAGATAAATTTCCATATATATTTGCAAGTTTAGCGATTGCTGTTGGTTTAGCAACTTTTTTAAATAGTCGCTATGTAGTGAAATTTGGTATGTGGCGCATTGCTTATCTTGGGACAATTGCTTATTGTGCAATTTCTGTTTTGTATGTGGTTTTATTTTGGTCTGGTGTTAATCCTAGTTTTGAAGTACTTATTAGTTTCTTTGCTTTGCAGTTTTTTGCTATTGGTTTTTTATTTGGAAACTTGCGCTCATTGGCTATGCAACCATTAGGTCATATTGCAGGAATTGGTGCTGCAATTAATGGTTTTGTTTCAACAGTAATGGCTGTTCCAATAGCAAATTATATAGGTAGTTTTGTATTTGATTCTGTATTACCTCTTTTTATAGGGTTTTCTGTATTTGGTTTATTTTCTCTATTAATTTTCCTACGTTTAAAAGTATTACATAAATAATTTATACTATTATCAGCCAACTCTTAAATCTTTGCTTGATAAGTATATAGATTATAATATCTTCCTTTTTGTGTTATCAATTCCTCATGTGTTCCTTGTTCGGCAATCCTACCATCTTCTATAACCAAAATTTGGTCTGCTTTTTTAATGGTACTTAAACGATGTGCTATAACAATGGTTGTTCTGTTTTTGGTTAGTTCTGATAAACTTTTTTGTATCAAACCTTCACTTTCGGTGTCAAGGTTAGAAGTAGCTTCATCTAAAATAATCACTTTTGGGTCTGCTAAAATAGCTCGTGCAATGGCAATACGTTGGCGCTGTCCACCAGACAATTTAACACCTCGCTCACCTATTAAGGTTTCTAAGCCATCATCAAAACGATTGGTAAATTCATTTACATAGGCAGCTTTAACAGCATTTTGCAATGCTTCTTCGGTAGCATTTGGTCTTGGAAACATGATATTCTCTCTAATAGTGCCTTCAAATAAAAACTCATCTTGTAGTACAACGCCTAAATGCTGTCTATAACTCTTTAGCTTCACTGCAGATAAATCTTGATTATCTATGGTAATAGTTCCAAAATTTGGGTTTAAAAATGTTGCTGATAAACCAGCAATGGTTGATTTACCGGAGCCTGAACTGCCAACTAATGCTGTGACTGTACCTGATGGTGCTTTAAAATTAATATTGTGTAATACTTCTTTCCCTTCTTCATAAGAAAAAGACACGTCATTAAATACAATTTCGCCATTAAGTTGTTCTAACTCAATGATTCGTTCGGTATCATCTTCTTCAGAAGCTAAATTCATTAATTCTTCCGTTCTATCTAATCCTGCAAGGGCTTCTGTTAACTGGCTGCCAATATTGCTCATCTGCACTATTGGTGCAATCATGAATCCTAATATTAAAGTAAAGAACAAGAATTCACCAGTAGTCATAGCATCATTCATCATATAATAACCACCAATAGCCATAATTCCTGTGGTTGCTACACCAATTAAAAAGGTAGATGAGCTCGTCATTAATGCAGTCGCTGTTAAGCTTTTCTTGACGTTTTGATACAATCTATCTACACCATTTTCGAACACAGTATTTTCTTGCTCTTCGGCATTAAATGCTTTTATAACACGAACACCAGCAAGGGTTTCGGTTAAACGTCCTTTAACTTCTGCATTAATTTTTCCGCGTTTTCTAAAAATTGGACGAATATATTTAAACGCTTTTAATGCTATAAACCCGAAAATAGATAGTGGCACAAACACAAATAAGGTCATCCAAGGATTTAAATTAATTAAAATCACTAAGGAAACTATTGCTGTAAACGAACCTCCAACCAATTGCACTAATCCAGTACCAATTAAATTTCGTACGCCTTCTACATCGCTCATAATACGAGATACCAAGGCTCCAGATTTGGTGTTATCGAAAAAACTAATTGGTAGTGATAATACTTTTTTTTGCACTTGTGCACGTAACTCGCTAATTAAATACTGCGCTTGTACACTTAAAATACGTGTTAACAAAAATGATGTCACTGCTTGCAACAAAATTGCAGTGAGTACAATGGCTATTAAAGTATATAACTGGCTCGTATCCTTGCTAGGAACTACTTCATCTAGTAATACTTTACTCTGCCAAGGCAATACTAAACCGGATAAGCTTCTAATAACTATTAACAATAAACCAATAAACACTAGATTACGTCTAGGCCAAATAATGGTCTTAAACGCTTGTTTCATGGTGACTTTTGGTTTCTTCTTGGTAATACTTTTTGAAGATTCTTTATAATGTTGCATAATTGACTGTATAAATTAATGCTACAATATAGTCAATGAATGTGCCATAACATTGAAGTATGACATATTAGCAAATTAACAATTTTAATAGTTAGAGACTATAAAACCCATTAATTAATATACATAGTGCAACAAATTGATTTCCTAACTAAAAAAGATTAATTTCGTTTTATAACTAGTAGTCAATATTTGCGAATGAAAATAGAATGAATAATTTAACAAAGTCAAAACGCTTTCCAAATTTAACACCAATTCGTTTTATATTAGCTTTATTGGTAGTTATATATCATATTGCTCAATTTAGTGAAAATAGAGATTTTCCTTTTTATAACGACTTAGCTATTTTTCATAAAGGAACCGAAGCTGTTTATATGTTTTTTTCTCTTAGTGGATTTTTAATCATTAAGCAACTTTATGATGAAAAAAATAATACAAATTCAATTCATTTAAAGAGTTTTTATTTAAGACGAATATTACGAATATTTCCCTTGTACTATTTAGTTGTTATAATTGGTTTTTTATATTATTACCTCATTTTACCTTTTTTTGGTTTTGAATTTGAAAATAATTATGATTTATTATCTGGAATATTATTGTCGATAACTTTCTTTCCAAATATATTTAGCACGTATTCTCCAGGAGGTATTTTAGAAATTTTATGGTCTATTGGTATCGAGGAACAATTTTACCTTTTTATAGCTCCACTATTTTTGCTATTACCTCTTAAAAGGATGGTATTATTTTTAGGTGGTTTTACAGCTATTTACTTTATAGTATATTTTTCAAAATATATTGATTTTCTTAAAACGTATAATATGCTGTTTTTTTACTTTTCGTTTGGTGGTATTTGTTCCATTTTATTAAGTCAAAGTATTATTAAATCTTTTATTAAGAAATTTAGATATCTATTTCTATTAATATTTATCATATATTTTACAACAGCAATATTTTCAAATAATTTAAATATTATTTACTATAATTTATTTAGTCTAATATTATTTGGTTTAACCATTTCAGCTTTAACAATAAAACCGATTAAAATTCTTCAAAATAAAACAATGGATTATCTTGGAAAAATATCTTATGGTATATATATGTATCATGCTATAGCTATGCAACTGGTTGGGTTTATTTATTTAAAAGTAATTTCTAAATTTGGGTTTCATAATACATTTGATGTATTAATTTTAAATTTTACGATAATAATTCTAACAATTTTGATATCACATTTTTCGTTTAAATATTATGAAAGTTACTTTTTGAATATAAAACGAAAAGCGAGCATAAAAAGATAAATAAGCATTACCAAAAACAAAATACATTTACTATAAGGTAGCTAGTGAAACTAGTCGAGAGATTATTTTATGATGAAAAACTCACAAAACATTATCCATAATATCTTGGACAACTTCAGGATTCAATAAGGTACTTGTATCACCTAAATTACTCGTATCGTTGTGGGCAATTTTTCGTAAAATACGTCGCATAATTTTACCTGAACGTGTTTTTGGTAAGCCTTCGGTAAATTGAATTTTATCAAGTTTTGCAATTGGACCAACATGCTCAGTAATTATTTGATTGATTTCATTACGCAAATTATCATGGTTTCTAGATTCGCCAGTGTCTTTTAAAATTACATAACCATACAATGCATTGCCTTTTACATCATGAGGAAAACCAACAATGGCAGATTCTGCGACAGCTGGATGCTCGTTAACGGCATCTTCAATAGGAGCAGTTCCTAAGTTATGACCAGAAACTATAATAACATCATCTACACGACCAGTAATACGATAATATCCAACTTCATCTCGTAAAGCACCATCTCCAGTAAAATACATGTTTTTAAAAGCGGAGAAATACGTATCCTTATAGCGTTGATGATTTCCCCAAATGGTTCTCGCCATACTTGGCCAAGGGTATTTAATACACAAACGACCATCAACTTGATTCCCTTTTATTTCTTTACCGTTTTCATCCATTAGGGCTGGTTGAATTCCAATAAATGGTAATGTTGCATAGGTTGGTTTAGTTGGCGTAGCAAACGGAATTGGTGTAATCATGATACCTCCTGTTTCGGTTTGCCACCAAGTATCTACAATAGGGCTTTTCTTTTTTCCAATATTATCGTTATACCAATGCCAAGCTTCCTCATTAATAGGTTCTCCAACCGAGCCTAAAACCTTTAATGATGTTAGATCATGTTTTTCAACAACTTCTAAACCTTGTTTAGCTAAAGCACGTATGGCAGTTGGTGCTGTATAAAATTGATTTATTTTATGTTTTTCAACAACTTGCCAAAAACGACCAAAGTCTGGATAACTTGGTACGCCTTCAAACATGACTGTTGTGGCACCATTTGCTAAAGGACCATAGACGATGTAGCTATGTCCTGTAATCCAGCCAATGTCTGCCGTACACCAATACACATCTTCTTCTTTATATTGAAACACATTTTTAAAGGTATAAGCCGTATAAACCATGTAACCTGCAGTTGTATGTACCATGCCTTTTGGCATTCCTGTAGAACCAGATGTGTATAAAATAAATAAAGGGTCTTCTGCATTCATCACTTCTGCTTTACCTTCAGGAGAGGCGTCTTCTAATAGAGGTTGCAACCATTTATCTCGACCTTCTTTCATTGAAATAATAGAATTGATACGTTTAGCAACTAATACTGTTTCAACACTAGGGCAACTTTCCAACGCATCATCAACAATGCCTTTTAAATCTATGGTTTTTGCACCACGATAAGAACCATCACTAGTAATAACCATTTTACATTCGGCATCATTTATTCTAGTTGATAAGGCTTTAGCTGAAAACCCAGCAAACACCACAGAATGTATTGCACCTATTCTAGCACATGCGAGAACCGAAATAGCTAGCTCAGGAATCATTGGTACATAAATACAAACGCGATCGCCTTTTTTAATACCCTGAGCTTTCAATACATTGGCAAACTTATTTACACGAGCGTATAGTTGTTTATATGTAATGCTTTCTGAAGGTTCATCTGGATTATTTGGTTCGAATAAAATGGCTGTTTTATCGCCTCGTGTAACAAGATGCCTATCTATACAGTTTTCGGTAATATTGAGTTGTGCGCCTTCAAACCACTTGACTTCTGGTTTAGTAAAATCCCAGGACAATACCTTATCCCATTTTTTTCGCCATATAAAATGTTCTTCGGCTATTTCTTCCCAAAAAACTTCGGGATTCCTAACAGATTTTCTATACACTTGATAATACTCTTCGAGATGTTTTATATGGTAATTGCTCATTCCTACTAATTAGTTTTGCATTGATTTATGAGCTAACTAAATTAATAAATTAATGATTAAATGCTGCCTTTTTTCTGCTGATAAAAACGAAGCTTCGACAGCATAATAATTTTTAAGCTAATGATTAGAAGCTTCTCCTGCTCCACTAGGAATACGAATATTCTCAACAATGTCTTGAACGTCACTAGATGGTTCTTTCGTGAATTTCATCACAACTATGGAAACAACAAAATTTACAACCATTGCGACAGCTCCAAAACCTTCAGGTGAAATACCAAACCACCATTCGCTTTTGTCTGGAATGGTATCATCCAACCATCCAAACTTAAATTTCACGATGTAATACAGCATAATAGCAATACCTACAACCATTCCAGCTACTGCACCTTCTTTATTCATGCGCTTATAGAAAATCCCCAATACAATGGCTGGAAAAAACGATGCTGCTGCTAAGCCAAAAGCTAAGGCGACGACTGCTGCCACAAAATCAGGTGGATTTATCCCAAAATATCCTGCAATACAAACTGCGCCAACAGCAGAAATTCGAGCAGCTATCAATTCTCCTTTTTCAGAGATGTTTGGGTTATATACTTTCTTAATTAAATCGTGAGATACTGAAGATGAAATCACTAATAACAATCCAGCTGCTGTAGATAATGCTGCTGCCAAACCACCAGCTGCCACTAAAGCAATGACCCAGTTTGGTAAATTGGCAATTTCAGGATTTGCTAATACCATGATGTCTCTGTCAACTACTAATTCATTTTGAGATTCATCAGCAACATACTGAATCAATCCATCGTTGTTTTTATCTGTAAACGTTATGAGTCCTGTGGTTTCCCATTTTTTAAACCATTGTGGTACATTGTTATAAGGTTGATTAGATACCGTTTCAATCATATTGGTTCTTGCAAACACAGCAACCGCAGGCGCAGTTGTATATAAAACTGCAATTAAAAGCAACGCAATTCCAGCGGATTTTCGTGCGTCTTTAACACGCTTCACTGTAAAAAACCGCACAATAACATGAGGTAAACCAGCTGTACCAACCATTAAGGCTAAGGTAATGGCGAACACATCTACTAACGATTTAGAGCCATTAGTATATTCGGCAAAACCAAGTTCGGTACTTAAGCCATCCAATTTATCCAATAAATACGTTCCTGATCCATCAGCCAGTTCACTACCAAAACCCAATTGCGGAACAGGGTTTCCTGTCATTTGAATAGAAATAAAAATGGCAGGCACCATAAAAGCAAAAATGAGCACACAATATTGCGCTACTTGAGTATAAGTAATGCCTTTCATGCCTCCAAGGACAGCATAAAACAAAACGATGAGCATGCCTATAATTACCCCTGTATTAATATCGACTTCTAGAAATCTGGAAAACACAATACCAACGCCTCGCATTTGTCCAGCCACATAAGTAAACGAAACTAACAATGCACAAATAACTGCGACTATTCTTGCTGTATCTGAATAGTAACGGTCTCCAATAAAATCAGGCACTGTAAACTTTCCGAACTTACGCAAGTAAGGTGCTAAAAGTAGTGCAAGAAGCACATAACCACCTGTCCAGCCCATTAAATATACAGCACCATCATAACCAGCAAAGGAAATGATTCCTGCCATACCTATAAAAGATGCTGCACTCATCCAGTCGGCTGCTGTTGCCATGCCATTTGCCCAAGGAGAGACACCTCCTCCAGCAACATAAAATTCTTTTGTAGAACTGGCTCTGGACCAAATAGCAATACTTATGTAAATAGCAAAAGTAATACCTACTAATATATATGTCCAGTTTTGAACATTTATGGCTTCAATTAATAAGGCATTATTCATCATAGCCATATTTCTTATCAAGCTTGTTCATCAATCGTACATATACAAATATGAGAATGACAAACACATAAATAGCGCCTTGTTGCGCAAACCAAAAGCCTAATTTAAAGCCTCCAATTTTAATAGTATTAAGAGCATCCTTAAAAAGGATTCCTGCTCCATAAGATACCAGAAACCAAATAACGAGCAAGATTATGACGTACCTTATGTTTTCTTTCCAATAAGCTTTGGCTTTTTCTTGACTTGTCATGCTTTATTTTCTCTTAGACGTTGTCTATATGCCGACAGCTCTTTTACCACTTTTGGTGCGAGTATAATGGTAGATACCATTGTTGGAATTGCCATGAGAGCAAATACACCATCAATCAAATTAATCATGGCGCTTAACGATGTTGTAGCGCCAAGAATTATACTAATTATATAAATGTAATTATAGTAATGTTTTTTATCGGCTCCTATTAAAAACGACATACATTTTGTACCATAATACGAATAGGAGAATAACGATGAAATACTAAACACTGCAATACAAATAAGCAGTAAATATTTACCAAATCCTGGCATTGCTGCTCCAAAAGCAGAAGCTGTTAAACTCACGCCATTATCTGCAGTGGTTTCCCAAACACCTGTAACCAAAATAGCCAAGGCTGTAAGTGTACAAACTATAAGTGTATCTATAGCTGGCCCAAGCATTGCCACTAATCCTTCACGAACAGGTTCGTCCGTTTTTGCGGCACCATGAGCTAAAGGTGCAGTACCAATCCCTGCTTCGTTTGAAAAAGCACCACGTTTAATTCCTAATAAAATTAAACCTCCAACTAAACCTCCAAAAAAAGCATCACCTTTAAAATTATTTGCAGCAAAGGCATCAGTAAACATCAATCCTAAATACTTTGGAACGACATCAATATTAATTATTAAAATAATCATTACTGACACAAAATATAAAAGGACCATTGAAGGTACCATTTTTGCAGCTGTTTTACTAATTCTGCCCAATCCACCAAGAATTACGATAGCAGTAATACCAACTAGAAGAAGTCCAACTATCAGATTAGAAGTAAACCCAACTTCAACACCATTAGGTGTCAACAAAATATCATTAATGGCTTGTGTTAATTGGTTCACGTTAAATACAGGAAGTGCACCAATTAATCCACTAATACTAAACATAACTGCTAAGGGTTTCCATGATTTACCTAAGCCTTCCATGATAAAATACATGGGTCCACCTTGCAATTCTCCAGCACTATCTTTGCCTCGAAACATAATAGCCAGAGTACATGTAAAAAACTTGGTGGACATACCAACTACAGCACTTATCCACATCCAAAATACCGCTCCAGGACCACCAATGGATATTGCTACAGCAACGCCAGCGACATTTCCCATGCCAATGGTTGACGACAAAGCCGTTGTTAAGGCTTGAAAGTGACTTATTTGCCCAGGATCATTTGGGTCGTCATATTTTCCCCGTAGCACCTGAACAGCGTGACCAAGCAAGCGAAATGCTGCAAATTCAGAACGAATAAGTAAATATAATCCACCTCCAATAAGAAGTATAAGCAAAGGTAATCCCCAAACTGCACTTGAAAAATCGGCAGTTAGTTGGTTGAATTGTTCCATAGAAAATTAGTTAGTTTAGGTTATAAATGTAAGAAAGATGAATGAAACAACTTAGAATGTTGATAATTTCTTGTCAATACCTTGGATAAAAAACTGGTTATGAAATTATTATCATATATTTTAGAGGTAAATAACAAATGTATGGCATACGACGAATATTTAGCAGACAGAATACGACGACAATTAAAGGAAAAGCACATTCATTTTACAGATATGAAAATGATGGGAGGATTATTATTTAAAGTAGATAACAAAATGTTTTGTGGCATCCATATTGATAAAAAATATGGCGACAGCCTACTCATGGCTCGTATAGGTGAAGATGCTTATGAAACTGAAATAAAAAGTAAACATTGTTTACCAATGGACTTTACAGGACGACCAATGCGAGGGTATATTTTTGTAACACCTGACGGCTTTGATAGTGAAGATGATTTATCACATTATTTAGAGTTGTGTTTAGCTTTTAATCCTTTGGCTAAAGCGAGTAGGCTCAAACAAAAAAAATAGCATACGTAGTTATACGTATTGATTTTATCATTTTAAAAGACTATATTCGTTTACAATTGATTTAAACAATTGAAAAAGTTCATATCACTACATTGGCTGTAATTATAAGTACTCAATATTTAATGCCAATCTAATACTATCTCATTAATTTCGGTAATTTTTTTATTTAGCTTAAATGACTCTTCATCAGAAATTTTTAAATTAATCTTATCAGTATAATATTTAATTTTTTCTGTTGCTTGCCTTACTAAAATTTCACCCTTCTTTGTTATTTGAATCTTAACTTTTCTTCTGTTTTCGCGATTAGCTTTTCTTGTAACTAACTTCTTTTCTTTCAATTTATCGACTAATCTACTGGTATTGGTGGTAGACAAAATCATTTTTTCTTGAATCTCTAATAATGATAAAGATGGTTTACAAGAATCATAAAAAAGAATAATCAATATATTAAGTTGTTCATGTGATAGATTAAACTCTTTTAACACAAATTCTTGATGCCTATTAATATTCTTGGCTAATTCAAGTACACTATGAATAAGGTTTAATTGTGGCGTTCTAAATGTTTCCATTTGCATTATGTTTGGGTCGATTGATGAAATCTCATCAATTGATTATTAAAACTTTGTACCTTTGTTTCACTAACTATTGACCACTCAATAGTTGATATGCAATATTAATAAAATTTAATAATTATGAAAATAATTTTTATAGTGATTATAACCGTTCTCTTGTCAGTTAATTTGACTCGTGCACAAGAACTCCCGACAAAAGAACCTATCGGAGGTGAAACATTTGGACATAGTGTAAAGCAAATAAGTGATGATTTATATGTCTTTCGTTGGTGGGTTTATCGCAATATCTTTTTGATTACTGACGAAGGAGTAATTGTTACAGATCCTATGAATCCCAAAGCTGCAAAATTATTACAAAGCGAGATTCGTAAAATCACAGATAAGCCGATAAAATATGTAATATATAGCCATAACCATCACGACCATATTTCTGGCGGAAATATTTTTAAAGAAGAAGGTGCAAAGTTTATTGGGCATAAAAATTTATTAAAAGAATTAACTGATCATCCTAATCCTGTAACTCCTTTGCCAGATATTACATTTTACAATAATTATACTTTGAAGTTAGGAAATAGAACTGTAGAATTATTTTATTTTGGACCAAATCATGGAGAAAGCTTAATCGTAATGCGAATCCCAAAAGAGAAAATTTTGTTTATTGTTGATATAGTTACACCTAGAAGAGTTGCTTTTAGAGGAATGCCAGATTTCTGGCCAGACGAATGGGTAAGGTCATTAAAAGAAATTGAGCAAATGGATTTTGATTATGTGATTTCAGGACATGGTCCAGAGGGACAACCAGCAATTGATTCAGCAATTATAGTAAAAGAGCAAAGAGTTTTTTTAGAAGACTTGATGAATGCAGTTAAAATGGCAATGGACTCAGGTACTCATAACCCTGAAGAACTTAAGAAAAACGTTAAGCTTCCTAAATATGAGAATTGGCAATACTATAATGAATGGCTTCCTATGAACATTGAACGGATTTGGGCTTACTATCACATGGGTTGGTAAGAGTATGTAGATTTTGAAACTTTAATAATAGTCTATTTAATTATTATTAAAAAGTAAAAACTACTGCTAACAGTCGTGTATAAGTAATAGCGACTTAGGGTTTAACTCTAGTCGCTATTCTTTTTTATTTTGTAAATTACTTTCCAAAAGGAAGTTGCTTTAAATTCGCAACTACGCATACACAAACACGATGGAACGAAATATCAAAATTTAATTAAGCTTAGTTTGAAATAACTTCCTTACTATATTTTTGTAACACCTGACGGCTTTGATACCGAAGATGATTTATCACACTATTTAGAGTTATGTATGGCTTTTAATCCTTTAGCAAAAGCTAGCAAACGCAAAAAGAAAAAGTAACACCATGTACGTAGATATACGTATTGATTTTATTATTTTAAATGGCTAATTTCGTTTAACGACTGAAATAATCAACTAAAACTGAAGATTTTATAACATTGTAGTGCATTCCGAAAGGTAAAATAATCACATATGAATAAAGCACTTTTGATTTTAATAGCCTTAAGCATCTGTTCTTTTGCAAAGGCTCAGGATAAATATGTTCAAACCAAGAATGGGTCTTTTCCAATTATTGACCAAGGAATAGGAACGCCAATTCTTCTGCTCCATGGCTTCCCTGACTCTAAAGAAGTTTGGAAGAAACAGATTCCAGAATTTGTTAAGGCTGGATTCAGAGTAATTGCTCCAGATTTGAGAGGATATGGAAATGCCCCAAGTCCAACGGACAAAGAAGAATACACTATTCCAATTTTGATGAATGATATTATTGGAATTCTTGACACTCTTAATCTTGAAGAAGTACACCTAGTCGGACATGATTGGGGAGCAGCCCTATCCTGGCAACTGGCCACATACTACGAAAATCGTTTTGCTTCTCTAACAGTGTTGTCTGTTGGATATCCTGGCAATACAGGATGGTCTACCATCAAACAACGACAGAAGTCATGGTACTTCTATTTGTTTCTACAGGAAGGGCTAGCTGAAAAAACGCTAACTGATTATGATTGGGAATTAACGAGAGAATTCATGAGTAGCCATCCAGAACTAGAACAGGTTATTGAACGAATGAAAGATGGAGATGCTCTTACAACAGCCCTAAACTGGTATCGTGGTAACATGCAAGACAGGCTCTCGCAGCCTGATGTTGATTACCAACCAGTAACTGATAAACCTCCAAGGTCAACTTTTAAGGTTAAAATACCTGTACTTGGCATTTGGAGCGATGAGGACATATATCTAACAGAGGCTCAAATGCGACAATCAACTGAATTAGCGACTGACTTCACTTTTAGAAAAATTATTGGAGCTAGTCATTGGATGATGCTTGATAAGCCTAATGAATTAAATGCACTAATGCTTGATTTCCTAGATAAAAATAAATAAACGCACTACAACAATGGCTATTAAGTAATTGCTTGTTCTCGCTTACTTCTGAAAATCCTTACGGATTTTCACCTTGGTTTGTATTTGCTAATTTAGTTGCTGAAATACGCAACGAAATCATACACAAGACCAATGAAACACATTCGCCGAAGGCGAACTTTAATTACTACGTGCTTTCAACTTCGCTAAAGCTTCGTTGAACAAAGTCACACTCTCGTCCTTAAAGTAAATGTGTTTCATCTAAGGGTTAAACCAAATTACTAATTCATATAAACCTATAAGTCTTCGCCTTCGACGGACTTCTAGCCTAAAAGTGTACCATCGTCGGTTAAAAGTAATTTAGTTCATAGCTCCATCATTTTATTAAATAGGAATTCATGAATGCTTCGCATTTGATCCTGATTCTCGAATTCCCAATCTAATAAATTATACAATTTACACCTCGCCACACGAGCCTAATTGACAATCAATAATTTGAGAGAAATAGGAAGTCCCTTTCTCAAATTATTGCTGAAAAATTTATTATCTTTTCATTCGAAAAGCAGAACTACGTTTAACTCTTAATTGTTCGTAATTAAAACCAAGCTCAAACTAAACAATAAAAAATCGAAAATATAATGACTAAAAAAACACTATTTCTTTTAGCCTTTCTTGCAACTTCTTTATTAATAAATGCGCAAAATACTGTGATTAAAGCAGGCCACTTCTTCGATGCTCGAAATGGTAAAATGTTGGAGAATCAAATAATAATTGTTCAAGATGGTAAAATAAAAGAGGTAGGAGCTGACTTAAAATTTAACAAGACTGATAATATAATTGACTTATCTAGTTCATGGGTATTACCAGGACTAATGGACTGCCATGTTCACATAACGGCTAACCTTCCTTATAGAAACCTTAAGATGGAACAGATGTACGCAAACGAAAGCACATCTCTACGTGCAATAAGAGGTACAGTTGTTGCCAGACAGTTTTTAGATAATGGATTTACAACTATTAAAGAAATTGGTAATGACGCAAATTACGCGACTGCCGATATAATCAAGGCAATTAAGAATGGCTGGATACAAGGACCCACCATAATATATGCAGGTAAAATTATTGCACCCTATGGCGGACAGTCTAGCAATGTAAACATCGAACATGAACGATTTTGGAGTTTTGAATTTATAGATGCCGACACACCAGATGAAATTAAAAAAGCTATAAGGAAAAACATGTATTATGGTGCAACAACAATTAAAATGGTAACCGGTGATAATGGGATTTATAATGCAGAAGATATTAAAGCAGCAGTTGACGAGGCTAATAAATACAACCTAAAAGTTACTGTTCATGCGCAAGGAGGTTTAGCTGGAACAAATGTAATTACAGGAGGTGCAGCTGGTATTGAACATGGATTTGGATTGAACAATGAACAGCTTCAATTAATGAAAGATAAAGGAATATTTTTAGTGGGTACTGACTTTTCTTATGACAATTGGTATGCATATGGCGTGGACTCTGCGACAGCAACTGCATTAAATAATCGTCTTGTCGACAGGCTTAAAAGAGCATATAAAATTGGAACTCCAATGGCATTTGGGACTGATATTATTGTTAACCTACCAGAATTAAACCGTGTAGAGTCAAGTCTTAAAGTTTTAGAAACGTGGAAATCAGCGGAAATACCAGCTTCATATATTTTACAGTCAATGACTATTAAAGCGGCTGAACTTTTAGGGATTGATAAAGTAAGAGGAGTCCTTGAGTCTTCTTACTATGCCGATATAATAGCTGTTAAAAATAATCCGCTTAACGACATTGAGTCAATAAAGACAGTTCATTTTGTAATGAAAGAAGGCGAAATAATTAGGAATGATAAAAAATAACTACGCACAACAACGTATAAAATTAATTGCTTGGTCCTAGCCTACTTCCGAATCCCGATAGCTATCGGGACTCGCGGATTTTCTATTCGGTTTGTATTTACTAAATTAGGTGCTTAAACAACGCAACTAATCTTATACAAACAAGTTAGCAAACATTTGATACATGGGGCTAGTAAGCCCAAACAAAAAAAATAGCATACGTAGTTATACGTATTGATTTTATCATTTTAAATGGCTACATTCGTTTAACTTCTGAAATAATCAATTAAAACTGAAGATTTCATAACATTAGACACCATTAACCAAAACCAATGAGATACATTAAATCATTAATTGCAATAACTTTTTTTATAACTTCATCTTCCATCTGTAACGCGCAATTTAGTTTTAACAATTATGCCTTGCATAATTTGAATGTTATTGATGTCAATTCAAAACAAATTCTAAAAGATTATTCAATAATAATTAATAATGATAAAATCGTAGATATTTTACCAACCAAGAATTACATAGAAAATGACAGTACGCATTCTATTATGTTAAAAAATAAGTTTGTATTACCTGGACTAATAGATGCTCACGTACATTTTGCAACTGACCCTACTGAAGAAAGAAGAGATAATGCTGAAAAGGTACTAAAAGAAATGCTTTTAACTGGAATTACTTCAGTTAGGGATATGGCTGGTGATACAAGAGCAGTATCTAGCCTTTCTAGAAATACTTTAGTTGGAGATATCGATGGCCCAAATATCTACTACTCTGCTTTGATGGCTGGTCCAAAGTTTTTTTCAGATCCTAGAACTATAGCGAGTGCTCAAGGTGGTATTAGTGGAAAAATGCCATATATGAAAGCTATTGACAGTACATCAAATTTAACTTTAGAGGTTGCACAAGCTAAAGGAACTGGAGCTTCTGGAATAAAATTATATGCAAATTTACCAAGTCAAGAAATTAATAATATTGTAAAAGAGGCTAAAAAGCAAGGAATCAATGTCTGGGCTCATGCCGCTTTAATGCCAACAAAACCATCGGATATAATAACTTCTGGAGTAATTTCTGTTTCTCATGTAGAATTGTTTCTTTATGAATACTTTAAATCTAGAAAAGAATTGGTTGACAAATGGAAAATTTCTGAAAATGACACAAAAAGTAGTAACTATTGGGATGATGAATTTAACAAACTAGACTTTTCAGAATTGTACCATTTAATGATTGATAATAATGTGGTTCTCGATGCTACAATGACGGTTTATGAAAAATATAAAGAGAGCCTTGAAAATTCTTGGCAATATGAACTCGGAAAACGAATTACTAACCAAGCCTATCAAAAAGGAGTTTTAGTAGCAGCTGGTAGTGATTCCGACCAAAAAACATTTGTACAACATGAAATACAATTATTGGTCAATGAATGTGGTTTCAGTCCATTTGACGCAATTGTTTCTGCAACAAAAAATTCGGCAATGGCAACTGGAATTTTTGAAAAAGAAGGTACAATTGAAAAAGGAAAAAAAGCTAATTTACTTTTATTGAATTTAGACCCAACTATCGATATAGAAAACTTGAAAAATGTTTTTATGGTTATTAAAAATGGTAAACTTTACAACGCAAAATAACGGTTTACAACAAGGGTTAAACGAATTTCCGAAATTTTAATTAAGAAAAAATTACTTCAAATACTCTAGCACATTCCTTTCAATACGCTCTTGTATGTTAGAGACATCTGCCTTAACAAACGTTTCGCCAGTAATGTTTTCGTATAACTCAATGTAACGTTCAGAGACTGTTTCAATGTAATCATCACTCATTTCAGGAACAGTTTGTCCTTCTAGCCCTTGAAAATTATTTGCAATAAGCCATTGGCGAACAAATTCTTTAGAGAGTTGCTTTTGTGCCTCACCTCTATCTTGTCGTTCTTGGTAACCATCAGCATAAAAGTAACGTGAGGAATCTGGTGTGTGTATTTCGTCAATTAGCACAATCTTTCCGTCTTTGGTTTTTCCAAATTCGTATTTGGTATCAACCAGAATCAAACCTCTTGATGCTGCAATTTCAGAACCACGTTGGAATAATTTTTTGGTATAATCTTCAAGAACCAAGTAATCTTCTTCTGAAACAATACGGCGTTTTAAAATATCTTCACGAGAAATATCTTCGTCATGGTCACCCATTTCAGCTTTGGTTGCTGGTGTAATGATTGGTTGTGGAAAAGCATCGTTCTCTTTCATACCTTCAGGCATTGGCACACCACAGAGCATACGTTTTCCAGCTTTATACTCGCGAGCTGCATGACCAGACATATAGCCACGAATTACCATCTCAACTTTAAATGGCTCACATAAATGACCAATTGCCACATTTGGATCTGGAGTTGCCACCAACCAATTAGGTACCAAATCTTCAGTAGCCTTCATCATTTTGGTTGCTATCTGGTTTAGTATTTGACCTTTATACGGAATACCTTTTGGCATCACGACATCGAACGCACTTAAACGATCTGTTGCAACCATAACCAATAAGTCATCATTGATGTTATAAACTTCACGAACTTTTCCTTTATAAACACTTTTCTGGTTTGGAAAATTAAAATTGGTATCAATTATGGTATTACTCATAAGCCCTTTCTGTCTTTCAGACATCTTTCCCAAAGGGAAAGACACATAATTTATAATTTAGTTTTTATTTTTAAACAGATATAAAGCATCAAACTTTTTATTAATTCAGTCACTAATAATTTTCCCCTTTGGGGAAATGTCCACAGGACAAAGGGGCTTATTCTCTATGCTCAATATTTTTATAAGCTGCAATAACTTTCTTAACCAATTTATGACGAATCACATCTTTGTCATCCAAGAATATTATGCCTACACCATCAACATTTTTTAAAATAAGTAATGCTTCCTTTAGTCCTGAAATGGTACGTCTTGGTAAATCTATCTGACCTGGATCACCTGTAAGCAAGAATTTTGCATTTTTCCCCATTCTGGTCAAAAACATTTTCATTTGGGCATGAGTAGTGTTCTGACCTTCATCTAAAATTACAAAGGCATTATCTAATGTTCTGCCACGCATAAATGCCAAAGGCGCTATTTGAATAATCCCTTTTTCTATGTATCCATCCAATTTTTCATGAGGGATCATATCACGCAAGGCATCATATAATGGCTGCATATAAGGGTCTAGTTTTTCTTTTAAATCGCCAGGAAGAAAGCCCAAGTTTTCACCAGCTTCAACAGCAGGACGCGTTAATATAATACGCCTAACTTCTTTATTCTTTAACGCTTTTACTGCCAAAGCAACTCCTGTATATGTTTTTCCTGTTCCAGCTGGACCAATAGCAAATACCATATCGTTTTTACGCATACTCTCAACCAGCTTACGTTGGTTTGCCGTTTGAGCTTTTATTAATTTTCCGCTAACACCATGCACCAATACTTCGCCACTAGCTTCAGATGTTGCATAATCCTCACTTGTTAAGCTTGTAAGTACACGTTCAATAACGTTTTCGTCCAATTTGTTGTATTTTCCAAAATGCGTCATAAGCATTGTAAGGCGTCGATCAAATTCTTCCAGCAATTCTTCATCGCCAAATGCTTTTAATTTATTTCCACGTGCAACAATCTTTAATTTTGGGAAGTATTTTTTTAGAAGTTCAATATTGGCGTTTTGGGCACCAAAAAATTCTTTTGGGCTTATCTCTTCAAGCTCGATAATTAGTTCGTTCAAATGCTGAAAAATTTTTAAGATAAATCACTTTGGATTTATTAGTTTTGTATGGCTCAAAAGTACAAAAATTACTAGCAAAACACTTAAAAAAAATATCAACAAATTTGCCAATGGCAATTATTACATTAACAACCGATTTTGGAGAGAAAGACCACTTTGCTGGCGCAATTAAAGGTGCTATTTACAGTGAGCAACCAGAGGTGAGAATTGTTGATATCTCGCATTCTGTGTCTCCGTTTAGCATCCTTGAAGCTGCTTACATTATTCAAAATGCGTATAGTAGTTTTCCTAAAGGAACCATTCATATCATTGGAATAGATTCTGAAATTAATGAAGAAAACAAGCATATTGCCGTAAAACTAGATGACCATTATTTTATTTGTGCCAATAATGGGATTATGAGTATGGTTTGCTCGGAAATTGCACCAGAAAAAATTGTAGAAATAAACATTCATGACAAAATAGAAACCAGTTTCCCTGTGTTGGACGTATTTGTAAAAGTAGCCTGCCATATTGCTAGAGGTGGAACCCTAGAAGTTATTGGTAAAACGATAGATAGTATAAAACCAATTAAAAACTTGATTCCGTTTGTAAATGCCGAAAAAAACCAAATTATTGGAAATGTTATTTACATTGATAATTATGGCAATGTTGTGACAAATATTAGGAAGAAATTTTTTGAAGATATCCAAAAAGGAAGAGCTTTTGAAATATCTGCAAGAAACTATAAATTTAAAACCATTCATTCTAAATATAGTGATATTGTAAATTTCGACATTGAAGAAGATAGACGTAACGATGAGGGAAAAGCATTAGTAGTATTTAACTCTTCAAAGTATTTAGAAATTGCTATATACAAGAGCAATACTACAACCGTAGGAAGTGCTTCTACACTCATGGGACTAACAATGATGGACACCGTAACCATAACCTTTTTAAGTGCTTAATTATGTTTGTACGAATAGTTAAGATGAGTTTTGATAAAGAATTGATTGATAGCTTTTTAAAACTTTTTAATTCACATAAAGAATCCATACGCAATTTTTCAGGTTGCTGCTTATTGGAATTATATCAAGACAAAGAAAACCCAAACATTTTTTTTACCTATAGTTATTGGAATGATGAAGCAGCTTTAGAAAATTACAGAACATCTAAATTGTTTAAAAAAGTTTGGTCCAAAACCAAAATACTGTTTAATGATAAACCACAAGCTTGGAGTGTCGATAAAGTTATGTCGTTAAAGTAAACAGCCCTAGTTTTGAGTAAGCAATAAATAAAATTATATATTCGTGTCTTGATTAATTTTTATAAAAAAGCATCAATAAAAAAAGATAACTAAAGAATGTTTGCAGTATTAAAAAAAGAAATTCAGTCGTTTTTTACCTCTCCGATTGGCTATTTAGTTATTGCCATATTTTTGTTAACCAATGGCTTGTTTTTATGGGTGTTTAAAAGCGAATTCAATGTATTGGATTATGGCTTTGCCGATTTATCATCCTTTTTCTTTTTAGCACCTTGGATATTACTTTTTTTAATTCCAGCTGTTTGCATGAGAAGTTTTAGCGACGAAAAAAAACAAGGCACTTTGGAGCTTTTGCTTACCAAACCCATTTCGCACACCAGCATTGTTTTAGGGAAATATTTAGGTGCTTTTATACTAATTATTTTTGCCCTAATCCCAACACTGCTCTATGTTTACACAGTGTATCAATTAGGGAACCCTATTGGAAATTTAGATTCTGGAAGTACTATTGGGTCTTATTTTGGTTTATTGTTTCTAATCGCAGCATATACATCCATCGGCATATTTGCTTCAATTTTAACAGACAACCAAATAGTGGCTTTTATTATTGCCATTGCCATTAGTTTTATCTTTTATTACGGTTTTGACGCTATTGCAGATGTTGCAACAAGTACTTTTGTAGAACAGTTAGGTATGAATTACCACTTTAAAAGCATTGGCCGCGGTGTTATAGATACAAGAGATGTACTGTATTTTATAAGTGTTACTATATTTTTTCTAGCGTTAACCATTGTAAAAGTTGGCAATAAAAGTATTGTAAAGAAGGAGCGGATTACCTTATCTGTTCTACTATTAGGTCTGTTAGTTATAAATATTTTTTCAAGCTCTGTATTTAAGCGTTTCGATTTAACTTCAGATAAACGTTATACACTTAGCGAAGCCTCCAAAAAGTTGATTGAAGATGTAAATTCGCCAATTATAATAGATGTTTTTTTGGAAGGCGAAGGTTTTCCGTCGGAATTTAGAAGATTAAAAACCGAAACTCAACAGCTATTAGAAGAATTTTCAAGCACAAATAAAAACATCTATTTTGCTTTTATAAATCCTATTGAGGACGAAGTAACAAGGAATAGAAACATTCAGCAATTATCTGAAAGAGGATTAACACCAATGCAATTGAATGTGCAGGAAAGCGGTAAAACAACTCAGGAAGTTATTTTTCCTTGGGCTTTAGCAAGTTATAATAACCAAACGGTAAAAATTTCATTATTAAAAAACAATATTGGCGCATCAACCCAAGAAAAAGTGGCCAATTCCATTCAGCATTTAGAATATGCTTTTTCCGATGGCTTTAATAAACTAATCAATCCTAAAAATAAAAAAGTAGCTGTTTTAAAAGGCAATGGACAATTGGATAACCGTTATATAGCTGATTTTGTAAAAACCATAGGTCAATACTATCTAACAGCACCTTTCACACTAGATAGTGTTGCAAGCAACCCTCAAAAAACGCTTAACGGTCTAAATAATTACGACTTAATTGTTTCAGCCAAACCAACAGAAGCTTTCACAGAGCAAGAAAAGTATGTTTTGGATCAATATACAATGAATGGTGGTAAAAGCTTATGGTTGGTAGATAAAGTCGCTATGGATAAAGACAGTCTTTACAACGCATCTGGTGTAAGTTTTGCTACCATAAGAGATTTGAATTTAACCGATTTCTTTTTTAAATATGGTATTCGTATTAACCCTGTTTTGGTAAACGATATGTACTCTGCTCCTATTCCGTTAGCAGTTGGTGAAGGTAGTGAAACACAATTTCAACCTGTACAATGGCAATATTCGCCATTAGCTTCAGGAAATAATAGGCATCCAATAGTTAATAATTTAAATTTGGTGAAGTTTGATTTTGCCAATCAAATAGACACGTTAAAGAATTCAGTAACAAAAACTGTACTCTTAAAAAGTTCGCCTTTGTCAAAACTTATTGGTGTTCCAACAGAAATTAGTTTAGAAACTATCACACAACAACCAGATAGAAACACTTATACAAACGGTAACCAAAATCTTGCAGTGCTTTTGGAGGGTGAATTTACTTCGGTTTACAATAACCGTGTAAAACCTTTTGACTTAAAAAATGATAAATCTACAAGCAAGCCAACAAAAATGATTGTGATTGCAGATGGTGATGTTATCAAGAATGAAATAAGACGAAGTGGACCACTAGAATTAGGGTTCGATGCTTGGACAGGGCGTCTTTATGGCAACAAAGAATTTTTGTTAAATTCGATTAACTACTTGTTAGAAGATAATGGACTTATAAACATTCGATCCAAAGAAATAGCAATTGCATTTATGGATCCTGAAAAAATTACTACTCAAAAACGCCAATGGCAAATTGTAAATATCGCATTACCACTTGTTTTGCTTGCCGTTTTTGGCTTAGTATTTAACCTTATAAGAAAGAAAAAATACGCTGCTTAGTTGTTAATAAGTTTGTTTCTTATTTAAGTAGCTATAAGATATATTTGTATTAACTAATTTTACAAAAGATTTACATGAAATTTATAGTATCAAGTACCTATTTACTTAAACAATTACAAGTTTTAGGAGGTGTTATTAATAGCTCTAACACGTTACCTATTTTAGATAATTTTTTGTTTGAACTTAATAATTCTAAATTAACAGTTTCGGCTAGTGATCTGGAAACGACAATGTCCTCAACTATAAACGTAGAAAGTGATAGTGAAGGCAGCGTTGCCATACCAGCAAAATTATTACTAGATACATTAAAAACATTTCCAGAACAACCCTTAACATTTATTGTTGAAGAAAACAATACGGTTGAAATTAGTTCCAATCATGGTAAATATGCATTAGCTTATGCTAATGGTGAAGAGTTTCCAAAAGCAGTAGCTCTTGAAAACCCAAGTGCTACAACACTTTCAGGTGACGTTCTAGCAACAGCAATTTCAAAAACAATTTTTGCCGCTGGAAATGACGATTTAAGACCAGTAATGAGTGGTGTATTCTTTCAGTTTTCAACAGATAGCTTAACGTTTGTAGCTACTGATGCTCACAAATTAGTAAAATATACGCGTAGTGATGTATCTGCCAATGAAACGGCAGAATTTATTATGCCTAAGAAACCTTTAAATCTATTAAAAGGAATTTTAGCAGGAAGCGATCAAGATGTGTTAATAGAATACAACGATTCGAATGCCAAATTTACATTTAATGGCTCGGTGTTAATTTGTCGTTTAATTGATGGAAAATACCCAAATTATGAAGCTGTAATACCAAAGGAAAACCCTAACAAATTAACCATAGACAGGACACAGTTTTTAAATTCGGTAAAACGTGTGTCTATTTTCTCAAATAAAACCACACACCAAATTAGATTAAAGATTGCTGGTGCCGAATTAAACATATCGGCGGAAGATATCGATTACAGTAATAAAGCCGAAGAACGCTTAACATGCGATTATCAAGGTGATGATATGCAAATTGGTTTTAACTCTCGTTTTTTAAGTGAAATGTTAGGTAATTTAAATGCCAACGAAGTACAACTGGAAATGAGCTTACCAAATAGAGCAGGAATTTTAACACCAATCGATGGCTTGGATAAAGGTGAAAATGTAACCATGCTTGTAATGCCAGTAATGCTAAATAATTAATTAAATTACTGTACCCTACAATCAGTAATCGTATCTATTTACAAAGACAACAATATATAGAACAAAAGAGGCTGTTTAAAAAGTAATGAAGAACTATAATTTGTCATTCTGATCGCAGTCGAAGAATCTTAAATATTAGTATGTTAGATATTTCGACTGCGCTCAATATGACACTAAAAACTACTTTTTAAAAAGCCTCTTCTTCTTATCTCTATCTTGTAAAAACTAACTAACTAATAAAACCAAGAGATAATGTGTCTTTATTTATTATTTAATAAATTGAATTGATATTGGATAATTTGGGTTTTCGCCATTGCTAGCTTTAATAGCATTGATAATTGGGAACACAAACGATATAATTCCTAATACTATTAAGCCTAACAGTCCTAAACCCAATAACAGTATCAATGGAATACAAATAATAGAATATATTAAAATACTTAGTTGAAAATTGATAATATTTTTACCATGATTGTCCATTTCGCTTACTTTTTCTTTATTAATTACCCATAAAATCAAGGGCAGTATTAAGCTTCCAAAACCTACAACTAAAGTTATTAACTGGCTTAAATGCGTAAGCACTATAAGTTGTCTATCTTCTCTCATTGCTATGTATTGTTCTTTTCTCATGATTAAAATATTGATTGATACTTATTGGACGCAAGATTAATAAAAATGTTACAAAATTTCAATTATTTATTTGGAAGCTTAACAAGATTGTTCTTTTCAATAAAATACACATCAACAGCATCAAAATTCCAAGATTTTTCTTGGCTGTTATTCATTCCTTTTATAATATAATCTATAGAAAGTGTATCGTTTTTCTTTATTAATACTATTTTTTCAAAAGCATTTTGAATTGCTGAATTAGAAGCTATATTTGGGCATTTTTTAAGTTTATATGGCGCTAAGATATCTTTAGAAAACCATTGCAGCATATAGTTTAAATGCTCAGTATTACATTCATTATTAATGTTTAATTCTTTTAAAATCTGACACTTAAATTTAGTAGAGTTATTCTCGCATGCATTACCATAAGCATATAAATACCAAGATAATAATGCTCTTTCGGGTATATCTAATGATTTGATAACCTCAGGATTAATTTTTTCGTTTTCTAAAACAACACTTGCCTTGGATTCTTGTTTAACGCATGAACAACAAACTAAAATAACTAATAGCATTAATTGTTTCATGATTGGTGTTTAATTTTTTCGTACAGTTTTACAAGCGATTGCAATAGCTCAACTGGTGTTGTTAAAATTTGATAATGGTTTTGACCAAACATCTGTGGCAAATAGTATTTGGCCTGTGCTTCAATAGCTAAGGCATAAGAATGTATTTGTCCTTCGTTTAACTCTCGTAACGCCTGTTTAACGTCTTTAATACCATATTTTCCTTCGTACTTATCGTAATCGTTTGGTTTACCATCAGAAATAAGAATTACCCATTTATTTTTTGCATTTCGAGTATCTAGCAATGCGCCAGAATGTCTCAATGCCGAACCAATACGTGTGTAACCACTTGGTTCGACTGCTCCAACTTTAAACTTTGCTTTATTCCAATTTTCGTCAAAATCTTTTAGAGTTATATAATTTGAATAATTTCTTGTTTTAGAATAAAAGCAGTTTATAGCAAAATCTATATTAAACTCATCTAATATTTCTCCAAAAAGGATGGATACCTGCTTTTCAATATCTATTACTCTATTTCCAGCTGCATAACCATCACTAGATAGACTAACGTCTAATAACAATAAAATAGAAAGGTCTTTTTCCTTTTTTCTATTTGACAGATAGATTTTCTCGGAAGGTGTGTGTCCTGTGTGCACATCTACAAACAAATCGGTAATTGCATCAATATCAAACTCGCTGCCTTGAGGTTGTCGTCTTTGTTGCTGAAACCTATTATTAACATTGGATAATAATTTTCGCAATCCTAAAAGTGTTGAGCTATTTTTAGAAATCGTTTCTTTGTAATAATCGACATTTGTTTTTAATATAGATTTAGGATACACCTTGCAAAAATCGGGTTTGTAGGTTCGGCTTGAATAATCCCATTCATCATATTTTAAATGAAACCCTTTGGTATCTGTTTCAGCACTTTCTGAAATGGTTGTGTTCTCAATAAAATCGGCTTGATAGACCGAATGTGCTGTATCATCGACCCTAACGGTATATTTCATATTAAGGTCTTCTAATGCATTCGAATGGTCTTCTAAATCGTCGTTACCATCCATATCTCGCCAATTGCCTCCAAATTCTTCGGCGGTTTCAACTTTTTCAAATTGATGTTGTAAAACTGCATCATCCAGTTGTTTTTCATCTACTTCAGCAGAAATAATTTCTTCAACTGCATTCGCTTTAATAATGGTTTTTACTTCGTCGGTTTTTGTTTTTACTTTTTCTGAAAAATTTTCTAATGTATTTACAGAATCTGATTCTGGGTTATTTTTCATCCATTTTCCGTAAATGAAACTAAAATCCTGTTTGGCTATGTCTTTTACTTGGTTTTTATAATGGTTTACAAGTGTATCATGAATTTTTTTAGAGGATGGGAATTCATCAAAAAGTTGCTCTAATACTTTAGTTGAACTCTTTAATGCTCTTATTCTTGAAAGCTCTAAATTGTCTTGATTTTCTTCTAACCAATTTAAATTCAATTGTTTTTGAACAGATAGGTAGAATACCCTAAAAAGGTAAAAGGAAACATTAATATCTACCTCCTTAAATTCTGAAAAGCTGCGAGGAAGGAAAAAATTGTTGTTTTTAAATCCTCCTTCCCTTTCAGCTTCATAAATTTCTATTGGTTTACCTGTAATTGCTCGAGCAACTAGTGTTAATCTAGATTTGATGTCGAATAAATTTACAGTATAAGAAACTTGATTTAATTTCTCTTTCTTCTTGCGCTTAAAATAGTAAGCAAGTTTTGTAAATATATATTCATCTGGCTCAAACATAATCAGTATTCAGTATTCAGTGGCAGTATTCAGTGTTAGCAATTTTAAATTTTAAAAACTGCCAACTGTAACTGTAAACCGCAAACTGTTGTTTCATTATATCATTAAATCGGATAAATCTTTTAAAGCTGTTATCACTTCTAAATCATCACTTAAAGGCTCAACAATAGCCACATGAGCCGATAAACGTTTAGGCAAGCCACTGTGAATTAATTTGGCAGCATCTACTAATAATCGTGTTGATACAGTTTCGGTTAATCCAAGTTCAGTAAGATTTCTAATTTTGGTTGCAATGTTTACCAATTTTTTAGCAATTGAAGCATCAACTCCTGTTTCAGAAACCAAAATGTCTATTTCAATTTTTGGTTCTGGGTAATCAAACGACACAGCTACAAAACGCTGTCTGGTTGATGGCTTCAATTCCTTAAAACCTCTTTGATATCCTGGATTAAATGATGCTACTAGACAAAAATCTTCGTGTGCCTTAATGGTTTCGCCTAACTTATCGATAAACAACTCACGTCTATGATCTGTTAAAGAATGTATGGCTACAATTACATCTGGTCGTGCTTCGGCAACTTCATCTAAATACAAAATAGCGCCTTTTTTTACTGCCGAAGTTAATGGACCATCTAACCAAACCGTTTCGGCACCTTTTATAATAAAACGCCCAATTAAATCGGTTGAAGAGGTTTCTTCGTGGCAAGAAACTGTAATAAGTTCTTTATTTAGTTGATAAGCCATATACTCTATAAACCGAGATTTACCAGTTCCTGTTGGCCCTTTTAATAAAAAGGGTAATTTGTTTACATAGGTTTTTTCAAAAACCTCAACTTCTTTTCCAATTTGGTGGTAATATGGTGCTGCTGTATTCAATTTAATTTTGTTTTATTGTTGTTTTGTTGAGAATAATTTTGGCTTAATGGTAAGCATTACCCATGCCCAAGAGTTGTTTTCGTCACTATCTCCGCCTCCTTTTAATATTTCCATCGATTGGGTAGCTAACATTTTAGAATAACCTACATTTAACTTAATATCTTTAGAAAATGTGTAGCCTAATACAAAATCTAATTCAGTTCCTAATTTATTATCCATTTTAGTAGAGCCATCATAAATATTTGCAGCAGCGTAGAATAAATGAGGTACAAATTTAGCTGAAAATTTATCTTTTTTATAAGATAGCGTTGCATTTATATCATTTAAACCTACAGAGCCAGCATGATTACCAACATAAAAATAATCCATCCAACCATTGAATTTGTGGTTAGTACCAAATAAAGGCATAAACGATTTTATATCTGTACTCACATCATCTTGATCTTTTCCGGACAAATATTCGTAACCAAAACCAAGCGATACATTACTAGTTACTTTATAGGCTATATTCCCAGAAAAATATGAAGCACTAACATCGTTATTAGCAGATGTTCCTGTTTGCAAATACACAGCAGCATCTACATTAAATTTATTGAACTTATAAGTTAACCGAGAACCTATGGTTTGCATATAATCTACGGTTTGGTTGGTATTAATATCTAAGTATTCTATACCTGTGTTTAAAACCAATAAACTTAAACCTAAATTAGAAAAAGTACCATGGTACCATGCATACTGGAAGGCTTTATAACCAGCGGCATTACTATATAAATTATCTATGTTACTTTGCGTATCGGCATTTAAGGCAAAACCTACGTCTAATCTATTATTTGCATTAGGTATGTATTTAAATAAAAGTGCATCGTGGCTTCGAGCTTGTTGAGCCCAACCAACATCACCAAATATTCTATGATCGTCGTACACAATTTCTTGACGACCAAGTTTTAATGATATTCCGTTTCCTAATAATGCTTCACCCCAAGCTTCATGTAGCGCAGTGGCCTTATCATCACTAGATAAAGTGCCAACATCACCCCAAACCCTAATGTTTTGCATGGTTACTCTAAATAGGAGGTTGTCTTGTTTAAAATCGAAATTAAGCCTTGTTCTTTGAGATATAAAGTTAGAACCATTAGCATCGGTTTCCAATAATGTAGAATAGCCGTTTTTGTTTTCATAGCGTGGTCTTAATTCGGCCGAAATATCAAATTGTTGTGCCATTACTGTTGGCAAACAAAGTATTACTGTTGCTATTAGTATAATAATTTTTTTCATGGCTATATTGCGTTTAAAATTTGTTTTTTAATGTTATTGCTTTTGGAAATAATATATTGTTTTCTAAATGTATATGTTGATGCAAATCTTGCTCAAATTCTTCTAGCTTAGAATACAATGCTCTAAAGGTATTACAAGCTCCATCTGGTGTCGTGTAGTTATTGGTTAATAGTGCAATTCTTTTAAATACATTGCCAGCATAATCGTGCTCTTCATGCATCATTTGAATTGGATTCTCTAGAGTGCCAAAATGTGGTTTTTCTATTTCGGTTCCATCTTTTATAGCACTTACTAACTTTTTTATGTAGGGAAATAAAACTAGCTCCTCTTTCTTTAAATGAGCAGATAACTCCTTTACAACATTGTTAACTAATGTATTTATTTCAAGTAATTCTGAGTAATGATGACCATGTACTTTTGCTACTTTATTTGCATATTGCAAAAGGATTGGAATGCTTTCTTGAACATAAGTATGATGTATATTGACGATATGATCTATTAGAAAGTCTAATTCCCATTTATCGTAATTATACCGTTTTTCTGTGGTGTTATCTAAAGCTTCAATTTCGGCTTTAATATTATTGTAGTTTGCTTGATTTTTTTCGCAAGCTTTTTCTACTGTAATACCACCTCCACAGCAAAAGTCGATACCGTATTTTTTAAATATATGTGCAGCTTTAATATTTTTTACTACTATTTCTGCTACTGTATTTTTTTCGTTTATATTCATTTTTTATAATCTTTAAAAATTAAATCTAGTTTGTAAATAATAAGTGGCTCCCCAAAATTGTATATTTCTTTCGTGAGCAGAGCCTATCTGATTATAAGTATCGATATCTGTTACGTTAAATAAATTTTTTCCGCCTATTGAAATTGATAATTTATTTTGAAGAAATATTTTTGCCAGCGATACATCTAAATTGTTAAAATCTTCTCTTGTTGATTCTTTTAATGTATCTACTCCATTTTCATTTTCTACATAATGCCCTTTACGTTTTCCGGAGTATTTATAAAATGTACTAAACCTTAAATCTAAAAGCTTGTAAGTATATAATATTGAAGCATTTACATAAGGTGTGTATAAAAATTTATCTGAATTAAAAGTATCTGTATATTCAAGGTATCGCCCTAAATATGAAAAACCAAAGTTAAAGTTTAAATAATCGGTAGCTTTATATTTAACATCAACCGAGGCATTTAAAGACTTGGTTTTATTTAGGTTAATGTAATGCCTTTCAAAATTTACTAGCTCACTTAAACCAATTAGATTTTTTATTTCATTGTAAATAAATGATGGTTCTATTTGCAAAGAACTCGTATTACTAAATTGTTGCGTATATGTATAGTATAAATTAAAATTATGTGACGATTCTACTTCTAGGTTTTCATTTCCTGAAAATGTATATGTAAATGGTCCATAGGTTGGCTCCCAGTCTAGATACAGTTCTTTTAAACTTGGTGCTCTATAGCCATTTCCATAGGCAAAGCGTAAAACGTTTTGGTTATTAAACTTATATTTTACGTTTAATGCTGGCGATAGAAGGTTATTAAAAGTGCTATTATATGTATAGCGTAATGCTGGTTGAATTTCGAGTGCATCGGTTATTTTGTAGTTAATACTACCAAAAAACGATGTGTTACTAACGTCTTTCCTTTCATCTAAAATTCTATTTCCTTCTGCATAGTCGGCTTCAAATTCAAATCCTAATACATAGTTTAATTTATTATCTATATTCGTGTTTGCATATTGTGCTTTTGAAAAAAACGTATTGAAATAGTTTGCGTTTTCATTAGGATTATTTTCAATTAATTCTGAAGTATTTGTATCTGGATCATATATAAAAGAGGTGTCATGTCTATCGTAATCTAAATAGGAGAGCGTTATGTCTAAATAATTTTTGTTTTTTAATTTTCCTTGAAAATTTAGCGAGTTATCCCAACGTTTTGTTGTGTAATCTATGTCTGTAGCTGTACCGCTTCTAGAGCTCACTTCCCCTAAGGTGTTAACTTCTTCTTCAGAAAAATTACTAGAAAACATTAATTTAAAATCACCTAGCTCTCTTATATATTTTGCGTTTGCGTGGTATTGATTTTTTTTAGGCCAATTTTGTGTTCTAGTAAAATCATCATCTGTATTTACACCATTAAAGTCATAATAACCAGCTTCAGCTCGAATTAGATTTTTTCCAAATTTATGACCAATTGACGCTTCTATATTTTCGGCTTCAGCGTTTTCATAATACGCCATTACATTACCAGTAATTGATTTAAATTGTTCTTTTTTTGTAATGAAATTAATGGTTCCACCCATGGCATCGGTTCCATAAAAAACCGAAACAGGGCCTTCAACAATTTCAATACGTTCTACATTATCTATATTTATTTGATTTAGGTTTAAAACACCATTTACACGTCCAATTAACGGAACACCGTCAACTAAAATTTTTATATTTTCTTTTGAAATTCCATTTAATTCAATACCAGCTCCAAAGGCAGAGTTAAAAGATAAATCTACATTTAACTCGTTCCTTAAAACGTCTGTAAGATTTGTTGCTGCTTTAGCTTGAATGGTTTCTAAGTTGATAACTTTAACTTTATATATAGCGTTTTTTTCGGTAGTTGGAGCAAATTGTGCTGTAATTACAATTTCATCAAGTTTTTCAACTTTAGTCGAGTCTATAGGTTTATTTTGTGCAATAAGTGGATTACCTATAAGCAATAACAAGCCTAAAGAATAAAAATAATTCTTCATAATTAGTGTTTTAAACATCATTCGGTAGTTAAAAAACTACCGAATGATTAAAACTTGGTTTAATAAATATCGTTTGTTGTATTGTAAACGTTGAATTTTCCTGTTGGATTTTCAACCCAGTCTCCTTGGATAATTTGCTTTACTTTTAGAGTTTTATCGTTATAAATAACAATGGCACTCTTTTGGCCCATAAAGTAAGATACCCAAACTTCATTACCTGCTTTATTGTATTCCATATGAACAGCTCTTCCATCTACGCCTTCTGGAGCTGGAAGTGTTGCTTTTAACTCTAATGTATTTGTATCAAATACATCTACCACAGAATTTAGTTCGGCATTCGGGTTTAAAGTTCTATCTACCCAAAGGTGTTTAGATTTTGGATGAGATTTTACAAATAATGCACCTCCACCATTTCCTGTAGCTTTAACCTCTTTTACAACTGTCCATTGGCCTTCGCCAGGATTTGTTTTTATAAAAGATAATTTATTTTCTCCAAGATGAGATGTTACCCAAAGGTTACCTAAATCATTTTTAATATTTGTTCCACGCCCTGGATGTGGTTTAATACCAGTTTCAATAATTTTAACCAATTTTTTATTAGGTACATCGATAACTACAATTTTATTACTTGCATTTGCTGCAACTAGGAAATATTTTCCTGTAGAATCCCAACCACCATCATGTAAGAATCTAGCTGAAGGAATTTGTGTTATATTAGGGTTTTTAGGGTCTGTATAATCTACAATCCAAACCATTCCTGTTTCCTTTACATTACAAATCCAAACTGGGTCTGTATGTGATGCAACTATTGAAGCTACACGTGCTTCTTCTATAAATTCTTTATCTCCATCGGCTGCATTTCCAGAAGTTGGTGTAACACTTAAAGGCTCTAAAGTTTGTGCGTCTAAAATTGCAATATGACTTGGACTATAGCCACCAAACACTAAGTATTTATCTTCATAACCTTTGTATTTAGAAACTTCAACAGAACGCGCGTCAAAACCTCCTTTTACTTCAGCTACAATTGTAGGTATTTTTGTATAGGTATCAATCATTGTAATTCTACCATCTCTACCTACCGAATAAATATATCTACCAGAAGCTGATGTACGTAAAATATGTACTGCAAATCCTGTTTTTAAAACAGCTAGTTTCTCTTTAGTATCACCATCAATAATAGCTACTTTACCAGCATCTCTCATAATTACACCAAAGTAATTATCTATATTCCTATTATGTTCTGGTTTAGTTGGTCTATCTATTACTGGAACAATTAAATTCCAACTATTGGCAATTTCATTCATTCCATATTCTGGAATTTCTGGTGGATCTACTTGTAAGAAACGTGTCATTAACTCAATATCTTGTTCTGTCATTATTCCTTTCCATTCTGGCATACCGCCTGGAGTACCGTTTTCTATAAATGCCTTTAACCCTTCTGTACCAAACTCTAAGGTACCAGGTTTATCACTTCCTTCAGGTCTAACAGGCAATAAATGGGTTCCAGTTGCACCTAATCTACTAGAACCATGGCAACCTGCACATCTATCGAAATAGATTTCACTACCTCTTTTCATTTCTTCATCAGAAACCCTGACTGCTGCTATATCTTCAGAGTCACTTTTGGTTACTGAATAATCTGATTCTCCTTTTTTATCACTTTTACAACTAAATGTTAAAGTAATAATAGCGATTGCTAATAATTTTAAATTCTTCATTTTATATTTGATTTGTTTTATTTAATCGATTGTTTGCTCTAAAGCCTCATCATTTGGTTTTCCATGCTTATAAAAATCTATGATATATAGTACTATTCCTGTTGTAAAGATTATAGCACAAAGGATTAGTACTACGAAATGGATGCTAATTTCTCCTTGCACTTGCATAAAATCCATCCCAAATTTTCTTTCTAAATACACTTGTGCTACACCAGCTACGCCAAAGGCTACTGTCATACCAATCATGCCAATATTAGATAACCAAAAGGCTGCACGACCACGTGTACTTTGGTATAGTTTTCTTCCAGTTAAATTTGGTAAGGCATAACTTATTATTGCTATAACAATCATACCATAAGCTCCCCAAAAGGCCAAGTGACCATGCATTGCTGTTACAAGTGTGCCATGAGTATATAAATTTGTTTGTGGTAGTGTATGAGCAAAACCTAATAGACCAGCTCCTACAAAGGAGACTATAGCTGCTCCTAAGGTCCAATACAATGCTAATTTATTTGGATGTTTTTTCTCACCTTTTCTATACATATTTACTGCAAATAATGCCATAGCTAAGAACGCCAAAGGCTCAAGAGCTGAGAATATACCACCAACGATTAACCAAATTTTATTTACACCAATGTAATAGTAGTGGTGTCCTGTACCTAACACTCCAGATAAGAAGGTTAAACCAACAATTACATATAGCCATTTTTCTATAACTTCTCTATCTACTCCTGTAAGTTTTATTAATAGGAAAGATAAAATACCTCCCATAATTAACTCCCAAACACCTTCAACCCATAAGTGAACTACCCACCATCTAAAAAATGAATCGGTTACTTGACTATCAAATGGTAACATTCCAGGTAAGTATAACAGTGCTGCAAATAAAAGTCCCATTGAAAGGACCAATGCTGTGGTTGTTTTTCGTTTTCCTTTAAATAATGTTGTAAGAATAAGCCCTAAAAACAAAAGAACATTTGCTACAACCAGAAAGTCCAAAGGTCTAGGGATTTCTAGAAATTTTCTACCTTCCCAATAGTTAAAATGGTATCCAACTATAGCTACAACACCTACAACTGCCAAACTTATTAATTGTACATAAGCCCATTTTACGCTTACTAATTCGCGTTGAGCTTCTTCTGGAATAATATAATACGCTGCTCCCATAAACCCAGACAAAAGCCAAACTACCAATAAATTGGTATGTACTGCTCTCGCTGTGTTAAAAGGGATTATTTCGTGTAAATTGTCAAATCCTACTCTGGCAAAACCCATTATAAAACCATATGTTATTTGCAATACAAGCAATAACATTGAAAGGGCAAAAAACCAATAGGCTACTTTTTGTGATTTATATTTCATGAGTGGTTAGTTTAGTTATTGATTTTATCTTTTGCTAGTGGTGATACAATTCTATCGAAACCATTGAGGTCTATTCCACCTATCCATTCAAAAAAGGCAATCATATCTTCTGCCTCTTGTTCTGTCATACTATAGGCTACCATTTTTCTACCATTTGGCTGCCATGGCACTTGAGACATTAAAATGCTTTTAATTATGTCTTCTCCTTGTCCATCGTACTTTAGGTTAAGCCTGTCGATAACCTTAGTTAATTCTGGAGCATAATAAGCCCCTTCTCCTAATATTGTATGGCATCCCATACAATTGTTTTCTTCCCAGATTTTTTTTCCTCGAACAACAGATTCGGTTATGTTTTCGCTATTAGACTGGTCTTGTGATTTTGATAAAGAATACACAGTCAATCCAATAAATACTAAAAACGTAACCAATGTTCCACCCAGAAAGAAAGCTCTTGCTTGTTTTTTAGATAACATATTAATTGGTTTTTGTTAGATTATAAAAAAGATTAGCTTATCTTTTTTTCAAAAATATACTAGGAATAAATTTAAAAACATGACAAAAATCATTTTAAGACTTTTTTATCTTAAATTATATTGCTTTTTGTAAAATAAGGCAATTAAAGTGTTGTTTATGTTTATGAAGAGGGTGTTCCATGCAATATAGTTTTATAAGAAAAAGATGCTTTTTTGGAAAGAAATATTGAGAGTGAGGTTTGAGGAAACCCGATAGCATTCTTGCATTTAAGATATAATAAATAGCGTGAGTTCGATATAGCTAAAAGTATAGGCAATATATATTTACTTGAATGTTAGTATGATATGTGTTTATTTATTGTAAACACCCTCCTTGCTCCTCCCTCAAGGGAGGAA
>CAXBFU010000018.1:0-78082 GCA_963975205.1 uncultured Flavobacteriaceae bacterium
TCTAAACATTTCGCCAGCACCTTCGGCATCACTACCAGTAATTATTGGTGTGTGCATATAATAAAATCCGTTATCATTAAAGTACTTATGAATAGCAAATGATAATGATGAACGCAAACGCATCACTGCACTAAAGGTATTGGTCCTGGTACGTAAATGGGCATTTTCACGTAAAAACTCTAACGAATGTTTTTTAGGTTGAATAGGGTAAGTTTCAGGGTCTGAATCTCCTAAAATTTCTATTGACGTTGCTTGAATTTCAACATTTTGTCCTTTTCCCTGGCTTTCAACCAACAGCCCTTTTATGTGAACTGCTGCTCCTGTGGTAATTCTTTTAAGAATAGCTTCATTGGTGTTTTCAAAATCTACCACACACTGAATATTATTGATTGTAGAACCATCGTTTAAAGCAATAAAACGATTAGCTCTAAAGGTTCTAACCCATCCTTTAATTTCAATATCTATTAATGTGGTTTCTTGCGATAGTAATTCTGAAACGGTACTTAACTTCATGGTTCATTTAATTTAAGCTGCAAAGATAAGGCATTCCTCTAAATTATTTATCGCCATTTTTATCTTCTTCAGGGATAATTCTAAAGTGAGGTTCTTTCAACACTTCTTTGTTGGCAATACTTCTTTCTAATGATAATAAAAGTGATGGTAACAATAATAAATTGGCTAACATAGCAAAAAGGAGTGTTCCTGAAACCAAAGCTCCTAATGCTACTGTGCCACCAAAGTTTGAAATTATAAATACGGAAAAACCAAAAAATAGAACAATTGAGGTGTAGAACATACTTACGCCTGTTTCTCGCAAAGCTGCATAGACAGATTTTTTAATTCGCCAATGATTTGCTTGAAGTTCTTGCCTATATTTTGCCAGGAAATGTATAGTGTCATCTACCGAAATACCAAAGGCAATACTAAATACTAAAATGGTAGATGGCTTAATTGGGACGCCTAAATAACCCATTAATCCTGCTGTAATAAGCAATGGTAATAGATTGGGAATTAACGACACAATAATCATTCTAAAAGACCTAAACATATAGGCCATGAAAACGGATATCAAGAAAATGGCCAAAGACAAAGAAAGAATAAGGTTGTTTACCAAATATTTTGTGCCTTTTTGAAATAAATAAGCTTTCCCAGTTATTATGACATCGTATTTGTCTTTTGGTAAAACTTTAGCGATTTTGGTTCGAAGATTGTCTTCAATACGTTCCATTTTATCAATACCACTATCTTTCATAAACGTAGTAATTCTTGCAAATTGACCAGTGGAATCTACAAAGTTTTTCAGCAAATCTACATCTGTTGAAGAGTTTTTTACGTAAGATAGAATAAAGCTATTTTCTTGAGAAGTAGGTAATTGATAGTATTTTGAATTCCCATTATAATAAGCCTGCTTAGAGTATTTTACTAAACTCACTACTGAAATGGGCTTGGAAAGCTCGGGAGTTTCCGTAATAAGCTCTTCAAGTTCATTCATTCGTTTTAGAGTAGCAAGTTTCATCACTCCCTTTTTCTGGTTGGTATTAATCATGATTTCCAAGGGCATGATACCATTAAACTCTTCTTCAAAAAAGCGAATATCTTTGAAGAAATCAGCGTTTTTTGGCATATCTTCAATTAAACTTCCAGATATTTTAATTTGATACATACCAATGATGCTTGCAACCAGTAAAATTAATGCTGTAGCATAAATAGTTATCTTTCTATGCCTAACCATGCTCTCCATCCAATCTACAAAAGTGTTAATCCAACGCTTATTTAAATGCTCTAAATGCTTATCTTTTGGCATTGGCATATAACTATAAATAATAGGAATAATAAGTAGGCATAAAAGGAATATTCCTAAAATGCTTAGCGAAGCAACTGTACCAAATTCTTTTAAAAGTTTGCTCTCGGTAATAATAAAGGTTGCAAAACCAGATGCAGTAGTCACGTTGGTCATTAAAGTGGCATTACCAATTTTAGTGATAACACGCTGTAACGATTTTGCTTTGTTACCGTGTTTATTTACTTCATGTTGATATTTATTTATTAAAAATATACAGTTTGGTATGCCAATAACGATTATTAAAGGCGGGATTAAAGCTGTGAGTACTGTAATTTCGTATTCCAGCAACCCAATAATCCCAAAGGTCCACATAACACCAATAAGCACAACAAACATCGAAATAAAAGTTGCTCTAAAAGATCTAAAAAAGAAAAAGAAAATTACCGATGTAACTAATAATGCTGCACTAATAAAAAGACCTATTTCATCAATAATATTTTGAGAATTTAGGGTACGTATGTAAGGCATCCCAGAAATGCGAACATCAAGATTATATGTAGTCTCAAAAGCTTTAATCTTTGGTATGAGAATGTTAGTGATAAAATCTTTTCTTGCAGGTGTGTTGACAATGGTTTTTTCTAGGTATATAGCAGACCTAATGGTTTTTGTCTCCTTATTAAACAAGAAATTATCATAGAAAGGATATTGCTCAAATAGTTCTTTTTGTAGCTTTTCAAGGTCATCAATAGAGTTTATAGAGTCTTTAATAAACGGTTCAAGGTCAAACTGCTTTTTTTGATTATTCTTTATTAATTTTTGAAGGTCATAAATAGAAACTACTGTCTCAACTTCTACATTAGACTTAAAGCTAGTTGACAGTTTATTCCAGGCATTTAAGTTTTTAACAGTAAAAAGAGATGTGTCTTTAATGCCTAGCACAATTAAGTTGCCTTCTTCTCCAAAGGTTTCCAAAAATGAATTGTACTCTAAATTTACGCTATGATCATCGGGTAATAAGTTTGCTTCAGTATAGGTAAAACGCATTTTATCCCATTGCAAACCAAAAAGATATGTTGCTGCAGCTACTACTAGAATAATGCCAATTCTATTTCGAAGAATTAATCTAGCAATAGCTTCCCAAAAACCAACTGAAAAAAGTTTTGTCATAGCAAAATTAATGGCTGCAAAGGTAGATAAAATGAATAGATAAACATTCTAATTATAAGGATTTAATAAGATCAATCCAAGCTAATGTTAAAAGTGAATTTAACTGCAATATTATCTTCAAACTTTGGCAAATAGTACGCACCATATCGATATGCTAAACTAAGGCCAAAGCCAAAAAATAGCTTGTTTATTTCTAATCCAGATTCAGTAAAACCTTTGTCGAGTGTATTAAAACTAATGCCTTCATGCCTCTCAGGTTCTTTCATGGATCCTATGGCGTATCTAGAAATTAAAACAAGTTGAGGTTTAAACCAAGGCGAAATATTAAATGATGCAACCGTATGTTTTATTTGAAGGGTTGTAAATTTATCAGAAAAGAACTCATTAAAATACATGGTTTCAAAGCTGTTAGTGCCTGCAACCGAGAACCTATTCCATATCGTTTCCTTGTTTACATTATTAGGATATGCGTGATACATGTGTGTGATAGGTGTGTTTTTGCTTGTTATACCTGCTGTTAAAACCAACTCGGTTGATGCGTTGTCTTTGTAATTGAATTTTTGGATAGTTCTAAAATCTACTTTCGAAAAACTTAAATCACCATCCAGTATTTTCGCAAAGCTTTTAGTGTATTGAAATGTGAACTTTGGATAGCCAATGGTGGTTTCATCAATGCCATTATCGGTATATTTAAAGTTACTAAAAGGGTTCCATTGTAATGAGGTTTTAAATAAAGTTAAACTGTAATTTGTAAAACTTCCTTGAGGACCTAGGTTAAAAGTATAATTATAGGTAGGTGTTATTTTGCTCACACCAAACTGAGTTTCGGTAATAATTTTTGGAAGTAATTGATGCTCTATAGACACTGTTTTGGAAATATGTCTATGAAATAAATCGATGTTGATTAACCTAGGCTCAAAAAATTGAAAAAAACGCTTGTCTGTTAAAAATTTGGAGCTGCCTGTTTCTTGTAAATCATCGGTATATGCTATGTTAAGCCAAGTATTTGTTTTTTTTGAAATTCTAAAACCACCACCAATACTATACTTAAATTGGTCGTCTAAAAAACCATATACTGTATAACCTTGTAGTCTAAATTTAGATGAAAATTTGGTGTTTGTAATACCTCCCAGGCCAGTTCTAAACCCTTCATATTGATTGTATTTTATTAAATACCGTAAGTCAATATTAATGTATTTGGTTGGCAAGTACCCATTTCCAATACTCTTTAGGAACGCTGCTTTTTTGATGGAATCTTGTTGACTGGTTTTAATAGAAGTACTATCTACCTGAGAAAATCCTTTATTTATAAAAAGGAGAATTAAAAATAAAGGTAAAAAATGCTTCATTAATAGGCGTGATCTAAGAATATGTATCTAACGTAAAAAGAAGCTGTCTAAAAAGTGTCATTCTGAATGAAAATGAAGAATCTCATAAAAATTAAAATGTTGATTTATAAATTATTGAGATTTTTCGACTATGCTCAAAATGACAATAAAAATACTTTTTAGACAGCTTCTTGATTAAACCGTCATTATTTCTGTTTCTTTCACATGGAATATATCGTCTGCTTTTTTAACATAAGTATCTGTCATTTCTTGTATATCCATTTCGGCATTATTCTTTAAATCTTCAGAGGCGTCATCTATTTTTTTAATATCATGATTAGCATCTTTTCGAGCATTTCTAATGCCTATTTTAGCATCTTCAGCTTCGGCCTTTGCTTGTTTGGCTAATTCGCGTCGTCGTTCTTCGGTTAATGCAGGTACGTTAATAATGATACTTTCGCCGTTATTCATTGGGTTAAAACCAAGGTTGGCCACCATAATGCTACGTTCTATTTCTTGAAGCATGCTTTTTTCCCAAGGTTGTACTGTAATGGTTCTACCATCTGGTGTATTAACATTGGCAACTTGATTTAATGGTGTTTGAGAGCCATAATAATCTACCATTACACTACCCAACATTGCAGGACTAGCCTTTCCTGCTCTAATATTTATAAGCTGTTTTTCTAAATGCTTAATAGCATTTATCATAGCTTCTTTTGCGGTATCTAAAATAAATTGAATGTCTTCGTTCATTTCTAAAATTTTTAATCTATTATTTCAAAAACTAAGCCAAAAATAAACAAAAGCGTATTTATAAGTTGACTGTTGTGCCAATATTTTCTCCAGAGACTACTTTTAATAAGTTGCCTTTTTTATTCATATCAAAAACTATAATAGGTAATTTATTTTCTTGACTTAAAGTAAAAGCTGTAGTGTCCATAACTTTTAATCCTTTTCTCAAAACATCCTCAAAGCTAATGTTGTCAAATTTAACTGCTGCTGAATCTTTTTCGGGATCTGCATTATAAATACCATCTACACGAGTTCCTTTTAAAATAACATCAGCTTCAATTTCAATAGCTCTTAAAACAGCAGCGGAATCTGTTGTAAAATATGGGTTTCCGGTGCCTCCTCCAAAAATTACCACGCGGCCTTTTTCAAGATGCCTCATGGCTTTTCGTCTTATAAAAGGCTCGGCTACTTCATTTATTTTAATGGCAGATTGTAGTCTAGTTGGGACGTTGGCATCTTCTAAAGCACTCTGTATTGCCAATCCATTTATAACGGTTGCAAGCATGCCCATGTGGTCTGCTTGTACGCGGTCCATACCATTACTTGCGCCTGCAACACCCCTAAAAATGTTCCCACCACCAATAACTATGGCAACTTCTACACCAAGATTGGTTATTTGTTTTATATCTTGTGCATATTCGGCCAGACGATTAGGGTCAATACCATATTGTCTTTTTCCCATTAAGGCTTCACCAGATAGTTTTAGTAGGATTCTTTTATATTTCATAAAGTTATTTGTACAATTAAAAGGATTCCCACTTTTGTAGGAACAAGAGTTTAGCAAAACTACAAATTTTTGCGCTTTACCTAAGTCCCATTTATTAAAATTGTTGTATGCTAGAGAGATCTAATCGATATCTTAGCTTTTCAACAATTGAATAAGCGAGTTAACCTATTATAGGGTTAGGGCTAAAATTAAAATAATATTTAGAGCTCTAAAGCTTTTTTTACATTGTTATCCATCAATAACTCTTGAGGATTTTCTAAAGCTTCTTTAACAGCTACCAGAAATCCAACACTTTCTTTTCCGTCTATAATTCTATGGTCATATGATAAAGCCACATACATAATTGGTCTAATTTCTACTTTACCATTAATAGCTACTGGACGTTCAACAATATTGTGCATGCCTAAAATTCCGCTTTGTGGCGGATTAATAATTGGTGTAGATAACATACTTCCAAAAACACCTCCATTAGATATGGTAAAGGTGCCTCCTGTCATTTCATCAACAGTTATTTGACCATCCCTTGCTCTAATTGCCAATCGCTTTACTTCATTCTCTACCCCTTTAAATGATAAATTTTCGGCATTTCTAATTACTGGAACCATTAGTCCTTTTGGTCCTGAAACAGCAATACTAATGTCACAAAAATCATAGCTTACCATTTCCTTGCCATCTATCATGGAGTTTACGGCTGGAAATAGTTTTAACGCTCTTACTATAGCTAAAGTGAAAAAACTCATAAACCCTAAGCTAACACCATGCTTCTCCTTAAAGGTTTCTTTATACTCTTTACGCAATGCGAAAATTGGGGACATATCGACTTCGTTAAAAGTGGTGAGCATTGCTGTTTCGTTTTTAGCAGATACTAATCGTTCGGCTACTTTACGACGAAGCATAGACAGTTTACTTCTTGTTACACCACGTCCTTCAACGTTTATTGCTTGTCCCATTGAAGGCACTGCTTTAACAGCATCTTCTTTTGTAATACGACCATCTCGTCCTGTGCCACTAACTTGCGAAGCATCCATACCTTTTTCGGCTAAAATTTTATTTGCAGCTGGACTTGGTGTTCCTGTAGCGTAAGTCTCGTTTGAAGATGCCAAAGGCTGAGGTTTTTGTTTCGCTGTTTCGGTTTTTACAACTTTTTTTGTGGGTTCTATCCCTTCTGGTTTTTTGGCACTTGTATCAATCAAGCAAACCACTTGTCCAACAGCTACTGCATCTCCTTCTTCTGCTTTTAACGTAATTGTTCCGCTCGCTTCAGCAGGTAGTTCCAACGTTGCTTTATCGCTATCTACTTCAGCAATGGCTTGGTCTTTTTCTACATAATCGCCATCTTCTACCAGCCATTCAGCAATTTCAACTTCTGTAATTGACTCTCCAGGTGATGGAACTTTCATTTCTAAAATCATTATATGACTATTTTAGTTTTTAAATTTTATTATCTGCGCTGATTATCTTTTGTTTTATCAAAAACGAAATCTATAACTTCTTGATGTCGCCTTTTTGACCTTGTTGAACTTCCTGCAGCTGGTGCACTATAAGGTCTTCTTGTAGCTGCTCTCCATGTTTTAGATGCATCTATATGCATCATCATGTGGCTGTATGCTCCCATGTTTCTTGGTTCTTCTTGGGCCCAAACCACATCAGGTGCATTTTTATATTTTAATAATATTGCTCGTATATCTTCTTCAGGAAGTGGAAACAACTGTTCAACTCTAACTAAAGCAACATCTGTTCTATTAAGTTTTTCTTTTTCTTCTAATAAATCATAATAGAATTTTCCTGTAACAAATACCAATGATTTAACTTGTTCGACATTAGCTTCTTTATCATCAATTAGCATTTGGAAACTACCATTAGAGAATTCATCAACTGTTGAAACTACGCTAGGGTGACGTAATAAACTTTTTGGTGTAAATACCACAAGTGGTTTCCTGTAATTGGCTTTCATTTGTCGTCTTAACAAATGATACAGGTTTGCTGGCGTTGTGCAATCTGCAACAAACATATTGTCTTTAGAGCATAATTGTAAATAGCGTTCCATTCTAGCGGAAGAATGCTCTGCTCCTTGACCTTCGTAGCCATGTGGCAGTAACATTACCAATCCGTTTTGAAGTTTCCATTTGTCTTCAGCTGCCGAAATGTATTGGTCTAGCATTATTTGGGCACCATTGCTGAAATCTCCAAATTGTGCTTCCCAAATGGTTAAAGTCTTTGGACTTGCCATGGCATAACCATAATCAAAACCTACTACACCATATTCTGATAATAAGGAATTATAAATTTGAAATTTACCTTGATTATCGCTTATGTTGTTATATAAAATGATTTCTTCTTCGCTGTCTTCTACCTTTACTACTGCATGACGATGAGAGAATGTGCCACGCTCTACATCTTGTCCTGAAATACGAACGTCAAAGCCTTCATCCAATAATGTTCCATATGCCAAATGCTCACCCATTGCCCAATCCAACTTATCTTGATTGAACATTGTTTTTCTAGATTGTATTAAGCGTTCTATTTTACGAATAAACTTTTTATCTTTTGGAAGGGTGGAAATTACATTTGCTATTTTTTCTAATTTATCGATAGGGTATCTAGTATCAATTGGCTTCATGATTTCTGAGATATTGGCTCTTTGAAATTCTTTCCATTCTTCATGCATAAAGGGTGTGATAACTGTTTTATCTTGCTTACGGGAATCTTCCAATTCTGTTTCTAGTGATGCTTTATAATCAATTTCTAATTGTTTAACATAATCTAGATTGACAATACCTTGAGCAATTAATTTTTCGGCATAAATTTCCCTAACATTTTTATGTTTCGAAATTGCTTTATATAATTTTGGTTGGGTAAAACGAGGTTCATCACCTTCGTTATGGCCATATTTTCTGTACCCTAGTAAATCTATAAACACATCACGTTTAAACTTCATTCTAAAATCTAGTGCAAACAGTACTGAATGAACAACTGCCTCAGCATCATCAGCGTTTACGTGAAGCACAGGTGACAATGTCACTTTACCAACATCTGTACAATAAGTGCTTGAACGAGCATCTAAATAGTTGGTTGTAAAACCTATTTGGTTGTTTACAACAATATGAATGGTTCCATTTGTTTTATAGCCATCTAATTGTGCCATTTGCACCACCTCATAAACAAGACCTTGACCTGCAATTGCTGCATCTCCATGGACTACAATTGGTAATACTTTGCTAAAATCTTCTGGATAATATTTGTCTTGCTTTGCTCTTGTGATTCCTTCAACTACTGCTCCAACCGTTTCTAAGTGTGATGGGTTAGGAGCTATACTTAAATTAATTCTATTGCCATTATCTGTCGTGCGATTGCTTGTCCAGCCCAAATGGTATTTTACATCTCCATCAAATACTTTTTCTTCATAATCTTTTCCATCAAATTCACTAAATATGTCTTTAGCAGATTTTCCAAAAATATTAGTCAAAGTACTTAAACGACCTCTATGTGCCATTCCCATCACAAACTCTTTAACTCCATAAGAGGCAGCTTTTTCAATAACAGCGTCAAGTGCTGGTATTAAAGATTCGCCTCCTTCAAGTGAAAAACGTTTTTGACCAACGTATTTTGTGTGCAAGAAATTTTCAAAAGAAACCGCTTCGTTTAACTTTGTGAGAATGTGCTTTTTTTGTTCAACTGAAAATTTAGTGTGATTGTCATTACTGTTAAGCTTATCTTGAATCCATTGTATTTCGTCTGGTTTACGAATATACATATACTCAACTCCAATTGAGTCACAATAAATGGCTTCAAGATGATTCCTTATTTCACGAAGTGTTTGCGCTCCAATTCCTAAAATTTCTCCAGCATTAAAAACAGTGTCTAAATCACTTTGCGATAGACCAAAATTTTCAATCTCTAATGTTGGAGCGTATTGGCGCCTAGCTCGAACAGGGTTTGTTTTTGTAAACAAATGACCTCTATTTCTATAACCGTCAATAAGCTTAATAACCTGAAATTCTTTTTGAACCTGTTCTGGGATTTGAGTTGAAATACCTTCGGCTATTTCGCCATTTAGACCATAGTTTTCACTACCAAAATCATAGCCTTGAAAAAATGCCTTCCAGCTTGTTTCGATAGAATCAGGATTTTCTAAATATTGTTCGTATAAATCAGCAAAGTATGCTGTGTGCGCTGCGTTTAAAAAGGAATATTTATCCATTATTTTTTTTGAGACGTTCTTACGTCAAGAAAATTTTTTCAAAAATACAACTTTTAGTAAAATGTGATGTCTTTTTTTATATTAAAAACACATCTTTTAAAGCGGTAGGAAAACCTTGCCTTGTTCTATTTGATTAGAAAAGTCTTTAATGGAATTTTGATTGAGGCTGTGGATGAATTTTGATCTACTAGGGATTGCCAAATCATGCAATGGACACGGCTTATCTGCATTACATTTTTCTAGGCTCAACAAACAAGCGTTAAACTTATCGCCAGCATCAATAACATTAACTACATCCATAAGAGTAAGTTGGCTATTTTCTTTGCTTAAAAAAAACCCTCCTTTAGGTCCTTTCTTTGAAGATATTATCCCTTTTCTAGATAATTCCTGTAATAGTTTAGCCAAATAGGCTTGCGGAACATTTATAGGCTCAGCCATATCCTTGACCATAATTCTATGGTCTTCACTAGAATTAACAGCTAAAAATAAAACTGCTTTTATGGCATATTTTGATGAGTTTGAAAACATTGTGCAAGTATATTAAATACAAAGCAAATATAAAAAAGATATTTTCGTCCTAAATATGATTTTTATCATGTTTTAAAGCTCCTATAGATTATATTTTTGCTTCATAAAATTATTATGACACATTTATAAATAAAAATCTAAAAAAACTAGCAAAACTAATATACCATGAAACAAACACTAAAAATTTTAACACTAGTACTTACGCTTTTAGCTTTAAGCTGCGGAGGAGGCGAAGAAAAAAAAGAAGAAAAGGCAAAAGTTCAACTTAAAAAGCAAACTACGACAAAAAAAGTTGAGCCAAAAGCCACAAATACAAAACCATCAGAAACAATTGATTTAACCAGTAAAGGTATTGGGCCAATAACATCGCTTACACTTCCTTCTGAAATAAACCAAACCATGGTTGCAAAAGGGAAAGATATTTTCGATAAGATGTGTACTGCGTGTCACAGATTAGGGAAAAAATTTATTGGGCCACCTCCAAATGGGCTTTTCGAAAAACGTACACCAGAATGGGTAATGAATATGATTTTAAACCCTGATGAAATGGTTCAAAAAGACCCTTTAGCTAAAGCACTATTAATGGAGTTTAATGGCTCGCCAATGGCCAATCAGAATTTAACAGAAGATGAAGCTAGAGCTATACTAGAATATTTTAGAACATTAAAATAAACAAATATGAAACTAATGAAACATCTATTTTATGCTTTTGCTTTAGTAGCATTAGTGTACTCATGTAAAAACGAAAACAAAGAAGCCTCAACGAACTCTACTGCAAACCAAGCAGATACAAATAAAACCGAGCGATCTGGTCAAGCTTTTATAACAGATGATGAAAGCCGACCTACTGTATTGCATATAGCAATTGGATCACCAGACCATACCACATTGGTTGCAGCTGTTCAAGCAGCTGAACTGGAAAATGCTTTGGTAAATGCAGGTCCATTAATGGTATTTGCTCCTACTAATGAAGCATTTGCTGCCTTACCTGAAGGAACTGTTGAAAATTTACTAAAGCCCGAAAACAAGAATGCTTTAGCAAATATTTTAAAGTACCATGTTACACCTGGAAACTATTCCAAAGATTTTTTAAAGAAATTTAAAAAACTGGGGCAGGCTAACAATGGTTATGTTCAAGTCGAAGTAGTAGATGGTGAACCAATTATTGGAGGTGCTAAAATTTTAGCAAGTATTCCTGCTGGTAATGGTATTGTACATGTTATCGATAAGGTATTGTTACCACCAACTGAAAAATAAAAAACACTAATCAAAATTTATTTAACAATGAAGAATATATTAAAATCAATTGTAGCAATAGTAAGTGTGTCAATAGCATTTACAAGTTGTAATAATGGAGCAAAATCAGACAAAAGTTCTGGTGCTCTTGCAAATAATGTTGCCGAAAAAGTATATGTAGCTCCTGGAGAGCACGACGAGTTTTACGCATTTATCTCAGGTGGATTTAGTGGGCAGTTAGCTGTTTACGGTTTACCATCTGGACGTTTGTTTAAAGTAATTCCTGTATTCTCACAAGATGCAGAGAAAGCTTATGGCTATAACGAAGAAACAAAACCATTATTAAATACATCTTACGGTTTTATTCCTTGGGATGATGCACATCACCCAGATATTTCGCAAACCAATGGCGTTTTGGACGGTCGTTGGGTATTTATAAACGGTAATAACACACCTCGTATAGCTAAGGTTGACTTAACCACTTTTGAAACTACTGAAATTATAGAAATTCCAAATTCAGCAGGTAACCATAGCTCGTCCTATGTAACCGACAATACAGAGTATGTAGTAGCAGGAACAAGATTTGCAGTTCCAGTACCACAGCAAGATATTGCAATTAAGGAGTATAAAGGTAAATTTAAAGGAACTTTATCATTTATTAAAGTTGATCCAGACGATGGTGGAATGGACATTAAATTCCAATTGTTAATGCCTGGTTTTGATTACGACAAAGCACATCCAGGAAGAGGTAAGTCTGATGGATGGTTTTTCTTTACCACTTATAATACAGAAGAGGCCAGCACACTTTTGGAGGTAAATGCCTCTCAAAATGACAAAGATTTTATTGCTGCAATTAACTGGAGAAAAATTGAAGAATATGTAAATAATGGTGGCGGTAAAATGATGCCTACTAATTATGCACATAATGTATATGACGATCAAACACATAGTGCGACATCTACAATGAAGAAAGAAGTGTTAATGGTAGATCCATTAGAGGTCCCTGGAGCAGTTTATTTTTTACCAACACCAAAATCACCTCATGGTTGTGATGTAGATCCAACTGGAGAGTATATTGTTGGAAGTGGTAAATTATCTGCCAATGTAACAGTACACTCATTTACAAAAATGCTTGATGCTATTGAAAACGAAAAATTTGCGGGCGAAGCTTATGGTATTCCAATCTTAAACTTTGAAGACGTTTTAGCTGGCGCTGTTGAACAACCTGGATTAGGCCCTTTACATACTGAATTTGATGGCGAAGGTAACGCTTATACATCTTTCTTTATTTCATCTGAAATTGTAAAATGGAAACTAGGAACATGGGAAGTATTGGATAGACAACCAAGTTTTTACTCAATTGGCCACTTAATGATTCCTGGTGGAAACTCACAAAAACCATTTGGTAAATATGTTCTTGGTATGAATAAAATTACCAAAGACCGTTACTTACCAACAGGTCCAGAGGTCACTCAATCGGCTCAACTATATGATATTACTGGCGATAAAATGCAGTTGTTGTTAGATTTCCCAACCGTTGGGGAACCACATTATGCAGCTGGAATTCCTGCCGACTTGATTAAGCCTAACTCTAAAAAAATATTTAATTTAGAAGATAACAATCATCCTTACGCTGCTAAAACTGAAGCGGATACAAAAGTTGTTCGTGATGGAAAAACGGTTCATGTTTATATGACCACAATCCGAAGTCACTTTGCACCAGATAATATTGAAGGCATTAGAGTTGGAGATAAAGTGTATTTCCATGTAACCAATTTAGAGCAAGATTACGATGTGCCTCATGGTATTAGTATGATTGGAGCAAACACCTCTGAATTATTGATCATGCCAGGACAAACAGAAACTTTTGTTTGGGAACCTAAACAAGTTGGTGTATGGCCTTTCTATTGTACAGATTTCTGTTCGGCATTGCACCAAGAAATGCAAGGCTATGTTAGAGTGTCTCCTGCAAATTCAAGCACACCACTAAAATGGTCGCTTGGAGAGGATATTGAATAAAACAACTTAGGAGAATTTTGTTTTAGTGTTTATTTTCCTAATAAAAGGCGAGAGCTATCTTTTCGCTCTCGCCTTTATATTCCTGCAAAGGCAGGAATCTCATAAAAAAACACTATTGCTTTAAGGTTTTAATACCAAAGTGTTAGGTATTGAGTTAAGAAAACAATAAGATTCCTACCTGCACTGAAACATAATTTAACTAAAAAAAGAGAATCCCACTTTCGTGGGAACTATTGAGATGAAAAAGTCAAATATCATCATGCTGCTTGCAGCAATTTTACCACTCGGATTATTTCTTTTTCCACTTTGGAAAATTTCACTGGAAGCTCCGCAATACCCAACACCATTAGGCATGTACATTTATATTAATGATTTTGCCGATGCTAATCCGCATGACATTAAAAACATTAATTTAATGAACCATTATGTTGGTATGAAATATATCCCTGAAGCTATTCCAGAGTTTAAAATATTTCCGGCTGGAATTATTATTACTTCTATTTTAGGGCTTCTTATTGCATTTAAAGGCAATTACAAGTGGTTTTTAGGTTGGTTTATACTAATGGTTCTTTTAAGTGCCGCTGGACTGTATGATTTTTATCTATGGGAATATGATTATGGACATAACCTTGATCCAAAAGCCATTATGAAGTTTACAAATCCAGATGGTACTGTAATGGGCTTTCAGCCTCCATTATTTGGTAGTAAGGACATTTTAAATTTTAAAGCGCACTCTTATCCCAGACTAGGTGCATACTTCTTAGGATTAGGAATTGCAATGGGATTAATAGCTTATTTAGTTGGGAAGAAAAACAAAATCCCATCCTAAACACTTCCCAAGGGGAAGGGCTTAAAATTCTATTAAAAAAATTGAGTTCCCTTTCCTTTGGAAAGGGCTAGGGATAGGCCAAAACACTAAAAAATGCAAACACTAAAACACTATTCAATTATTGCATTGCTACTTATTTTATATGGTTGTAATGTATCGCCAAAAGCTATAGATTATGGTAACGATGGTTGTCATTATTGTAAAATGACCATTGTAGATAAAGTTCATGCCACCGAAATAGTCACAAAAAAAGGGAAAGTCTATAAATTTGACGCTTCAGAATGCATGATACATTTCTTGAAAGAATTTGAGGATACATCAAAAATCGAGCTATATCTAGCTAATAACTACACAAGCCCTGAAACTTTTATTGATGCAACAAAGGCCACTTTTTTAATCAGCAAAAAAATTCCAAGTCCTATGGGAGCATTTTTATCTGCCTTTAAAAATAAAACTGATGCTGAAAAAGAACAAGCCAAAAAGGGAGGCACATTATACACTTGGAGCGAAATCCAAAATCATTTAAACAACTAGCTTCATGAAAAAAACCTTTGCTTTTTTATTAGTCATCTTGATGGCTTATTTTGGCAATGCACAAATTATTGAAGTTTGTAAAAGTTGCGATATCACTTCTATAAGTGAGGCTATTACAGCTGCTAAGGATTTTGATACTGTTATTGTAAAAAAGGGCACTTACAAAGATTACAATATCATTATTGACAAACCTTTGACCATTATTGGCGAAAACCGTCCAGTAATTGATGGTGAATTTAAAGGGGAAATCGTTACAATTACTTCGGATAATGTAACCCTTGATGGGTTCTCCATTATTAATGTTGGCACAAGTTACACCGAAGATTATGCAGCAATACGTGTACGAAGGAGCAACAATTTTGTAATTAAAAATGTAGTACTGGAAAAGCTTTTTTTTGGCATTTATGTTGAAAAATCCAGTTATGGCAAAATCTATAAAAATAAGATTATTGGAGATGCCGTACAAGAGTATAATTCGGGTAATGGCATACAGTTATGGTACAGTAACCATATAGAAATTGAAAACAATTACGTAACGCATGTTCGTGATGGTATTTATTTGGAGTTTTCGGATGATTGTTTGATTAAAAACAATGTGAGTACCGAAAATTTAAGGTATGGCTTGCATTTTATGTTTTCAAATAACGATACATACCAAGATAATACTTTTAAAAACAATGGCGCTGGAGTTGCTGTAATGTTCTCCAAAAAATTAAAAATGCTCAATAACACGTTTAAGGAAAATTGGGGAACGGCCTCTTATGGTATGCTCTTAAAAGAAATTAACGATGCCGAAATTATTGGAAACACCTTTGAAAAAAACACCATTGGCATTAATATAGAAGGCTCTAATCGAATTGTTTATAAAAACAATGAATTTTTAAATAATGGTTGGGCTGTAAAAGTACGAGGTGCGTGCTATACAAATAGTTTTGTAGAAAATAATTTTTTATACAATTCATTTGATATTTCCTATAATAGTAAAGTAAACGATAATGTGTTCGATAGAAATTATTGGAGTAATTATACAGGTTACGACTTGGACAAAGATGGTGTAGGCGATGTACCTTACAGACCCGTAAAATTGTTTTCATATATTGTTAACAGAACACCTGAAACCATCATTTTACTTAGGAGTTTATTTATTGATATTATAGATTTCTCAGAAAAAGTATCACCAGTTTTTACACCAGATAATTTATTTGACAACAACCCATTAATCAAAAAAAACACATGGTAACCATTCAAAATTTATATAAAAACTTTGGGAAAAACGCCGTTTTAAAAGGCGTAGATTTAAGCATAAAAGATGGTGGGATTTTCGCTGTATTAGGTCCAAATGGTTCTGGAAAAACAACTTTAATTAAATCTATTCTGGGAATGGTAATTCCTAATAAAGGTGAGATTTCGGTATTAGGTGAGAATATAAAGAAAAACTCAAATTACAGACATAAAATCGATTATCTACCACAAATAGCCAATTTTCCTAGTAATTTGAAAGTAAAAGAGCTTATAAAAATGATTAAGGATTTAAGAGGGAACACATCTAATGATGAACACCTTATTGAGCTTTTTAGATTAGCGCCTTTTTTAAATAAAAAACTAGGAACCCTTTCAGGCGGAACTAAGCAAAAAGTAAACATAGTACTAACGTTTATGTTTGATAGCCCTTTAATAGTTCTAGATGAACCAACCACTGGTTTGGACCCAATATCATTAATAAGGTTAAAGGACTTGATTCAAAAAGAAAAGTCAAATGGCAAAACCATTTTAATCACATCACACATTATGAGTTTTGTTGAAGAAGTGTCAGATGAGATCGTATTCCTTTTAGAAGGACAAATATATTTTAAAGGCACAATTCAAGACTTGAAAACCAAGACCAATCAACCAGATTTTGAACATGCAATTGCATCAATTTTAAATTAAAGGAGAGAGGTCTCGACTGCGCTCGACCTGACAATTAAAACACTAAATATCTCCTCGAGCGCAGTCGAGAAGTTAACAAATTGACATATAATTATGCTTAAAATATTAAAATATAGTTTTTACGATTTAATGCGCAGTCGCTGGAGTTATGTGTACTTTGCCTTTTATTTGCTACTTGGTATTGTACTTTTGTTTTTAAACAACGACCTATCTAAAGCAGTTATTACTTTAATGAATGTTATTATTGTTTTAGTGCCTTTAATAGGAACCATTTTTGGGGTAATGTATTATTATAATTCTAAGGAATTTACAGAACTATTATTAGCCCAACCACTAAAGCGTTCATCAATTTTTTTAGGACAATATCTTGGAGTTGCGTTGTCACTTTCTATGAGTTTAATTTTAGGCTTGGGAATTCCGTTTGTGTTTTATGGTTTGTTTGAAAGTAGTGCCATTTGGAATTTTTCACTACTAATAATTACTGGAACTTTTTTAACATTAATATTTACTGCTCTAGCTTTTAATATTGCCTTATCCAATGAAAACAAAATTAAAGGCTTTGGGTATGCAATACTACTTTGGCTATTCCTTGCAATTATCTACGATGGTCTTTTTTTAATGACCTTAATTATGTTTGAAGATTATCCGTTAGATAAATTATCGCTGGTAGGCACCATGCTTAATCCAATAGATTTATCACGAACGCTTATTTTATTAAAGCTAGACATTTCAGCCTTGTTAGGTTATACTGGAGCTGTTTTTAAACAATTTTTTGGAACCAATTTTGGACTTATTGTATCTTTTATAATGCTTTCTATATGGGTCGTTTTGCCTGTTTTACGAATAGTATTTAAATCTAAAAGGAAGGATTTTTAAAAACGTTTTTGTGACACACTAATACATATGTCTATACCACACCTTTTGCCATTCGCGAAGTAAAATTAAAAAAGTGACTTGCTCGGAAAGTGAAACAACATCGCTACCATCCAATTGTTTTATTTTATGTTCTGGTACATCTATTATGTACAATAAGTTTAAATACTCAGCAAACTTCTCTTGAATGAGTTTAAAAACGGTTTCGTGCAATAAAAACTTTAAACTTGTTGGTAAAATATCTTCATCAAAATCCAAATCGATATTTGCCAACAAAAAATCCTTATTAAGCTGTTTAACCAACTTATTATATAAGTTCTCATTATTGGCTTGAGCTATTAATTCTTTAAAATTGTTAGGTATTAGCACTATACGTTTCTATTCATTAATGCAGTTCCAAATTGTTTTAGCTTTTCCTTTTTTTCTGAAGAAATGCTTATAGAATCTAAAATAATAAATGCTTTTTGAGTATAATTTTCTATTGTTGCTTTTGTAGCAAAAGAAGCACCACTCTCAACAAAAATTTGCTTTACCAAATTTACCTTTTTATGACTATTTAAAGAAGAGTTGCCGTAAAGTTGGAGTAATTCGGTCTTTTTAGGTGCATCAGATAATTCAAGTGCTTTTAAAAATAAATAGGTTTTTTTGTTTTCAATTATGTCTCCACCTACTTGTTTCCCAAACGATTCAGGATTGCCAAACGCATCTAAATAATCGTCTTGTAATTGAAATGCTATTCCCAGGTTTTTTCCAAACTCATATATGTTGTTTTGATCTTCTAAAGGTGCATTTGCAACAATGGCTCCCATTTTCATTGCTGCTCCAACCAATACGGCTGTTTTATATTCAATCATTTTTAGATATTCAAGAATAACAACATCACTGCGAGTTTCAAAATCAATATCGTATTGTTGTCCTTCACAAACTTCAATCGCTGTTTTACTAAACAATTCAGCAAGTGCTTTAAAGGTGTCTCCTTTGTAACTTTCAAACAATTGATAAGCTAAAATTAACATAGCATCTCCAGATAAGATCCCAGTGTTTAAATCCCATTTTTCATGCACTGTTTGTTGACCTCTTCGCAATGGAGCGTCATCCATAATATCGTCATGAATTAAGGAGAAGTTATGAAATACCTCTATGGCCAAAGCAGCATCTAGAGATTTTTTTAAATCCTCATCAAAAATTGAAGTAGTCATTAAAGTAAGTACTGGACGTAAACGTTTACCGCCTAACTTAAGAATATATGCAATAGGCTCGTAAAGCGTATTTGGCTCTTTAGGAATTGCAAAATCATTCAAATAATCCACAAAAACTTTTTGGTATTTTTCTATTGATAGCATATCACAAAAATAAAGCAATTCACTTCAAAAAAAAGGTTGCTTGGTAAATGATGTGTTAAATAATTATTAAAACTTAGGAAACTTTTTTTGTTTTTAAAGTTTCCTCTCGTACTTTTGCCCACTATTATGAAAGAAAAAATCATTCAAAAATCAGCCGATTTGTTTTTAAGCTATGGCTTTAAAAGTGTTACAATGGACGATATTGCTAATGCTTTGGGCATTTCTAAGAAGACTATTTATCAACATTTTGACAATAAAACAAAACTGGTAGAGGCCACTACACTATCAATGTTTGATATGATTTCTAATGGTATAGATTGTATTTGCGCCTTAAAAAAGAACCCCATTGAAGAATTTTACGATATTAAAAAATTGGTCATGGACCACCTAAAAAACGAAAAATCATCACCTCTATATCAACTGCAAAAATATTATCCACGTATTTTTGCTTCGCTTAAACAAAAACAATTTAATCTCATGCAAGATTGCGTAAGAGAAAATTTGGAGCGTGGTATTAAGCAAGGCCTTTTTAGAAAGGAATTAAACATAGATTTTATTTCAAGAATCTACTTTAGTTCTATCATTGCCATTAAAGATCAAGATTTATTTCCTTACAAACAATTTTCCATGAACATGCTAATGGAGAATTATTTAGAGTATCACATAAGAGGTATTTGTACCTCAAAAGGATTGGATTACTTACAACAATTTACAAATTCATATCAATTATAAAATGTCAAAAAAAATAACTTTTATATTCATATTACTGTATTCAATCGTTGGGTTTTCTCAAGAAATCCCTAATCGATTTAGTTTACAAGAAGCTATTGATTACGCATTAGAACACAACCGAACAGCTAAAAATGCGTCCCGTGATATAGCAGCAGCCGAAAAACAAAAATGGGAAACCACAGCTACGGGTTTGCCACAAATTAGCGCATCTTTAGACTATAACAAATGGTTGCAACAGCAGTTGGCTTTAATTCCAGCCCAGTTTTTTGGTGGTAATCCAGGAGAGTTTGTCGAAATCGCTTTTGGTACCAAACAATCTATAAATGCAACCGTTATTGTAAATCAAAAGATTTTTGATGGCTCTTATTTAGTAGGGCTGCAATCTGCTAAAGTCTTTTTAGACATCTCTAAAAATGCTAAAGAAAAAACCGATCTCGAAGTTAGAAAAGCCGTAATTAACGCTTATGGCAATGTTTTATTGGCCGAAGAAAGCGTAAAAATCCTTGAACGCAATATTGCTGTACTTCAAAAAAACCTTGACGAAACCACAAAAATTTACGAAAACGGGTTAGAAGAAGAAGAAAGTGTCGAGCAACTACAAATTACACTATCTGGTGTACAAAGCAATTTAAGCAATACATCAAGATTAAAAACCTTGGCCTATCAAATGCTAAATATTACAATAGGTATAGATTTAAACACCGCTATTTCACTTACCGATAACTTAGAAAGCCTTACCGCAAAGAATATGGTATTCAGCTTACTTGATGCCGATGAAAATATAGAAAATACGATTGACTATAAAATTGCTTCAAACGAAAAAGTGTCTAAAGAACTATTGTTAAAACTAGAAAAAAGCAAGGCCTTGCCTACTCTAGATGCATTTATCAATGCTGCTTACGATGGTTATAACGATAATTTTAATTTTTTACAAAATCAGCAAGATTGGTTGGGATCTTCACTACTAGGCATAAAAATGAATATTCCAATATTTAGCTCTCTTGGTAGGAGTGCATCTACACAACGCGCAAAAATAAATCTCGAAAAGTCTAAAGATGATTTAACTGAAACAGAACAAAAATTAAAACTTCAAATTGCATCTGCTAAAAGCGATTACCAATTTGCTATTGAAGATTACGAAAACAAAAAACAAAATCTAAATCTAGCTCAACGTATTGAGCAAAAAAATCAAACTAAATTTTTTGAAGGGATTGCTTCTAGTTTTGAGCTACGTCAAGCACAAACTCAATTGTATAGTTCGCAACAAGACTTTTTGCAGGCGATGATAGATGTAATAAATAAAAAAGCTGAACTGGAAACGGTTTTAAACGAAATCCCAAAAAATTAATCAATCAAAAAACACTATAAAAAATGAAACATATATTCGCATTACTAATTGCAATGGTTATTCTAGCTTCTTGTGGAGATAACAAAAAACAATCCATAGAAGAAATTATTGCGACCAATAATTTGGAACAAATTCGAGAGAAGAAATCTCAACTAGACGCAAACAAGCAACAAATCTCTTTACAACTCGATCAATTAGAAGCAAAAATCAAAGAGCTGGATCCCCAAGAAAAAATACCTTTAATTACAACTTTTACAATTAAAGAAGATGTATTTAACCACTATATTGAGTTACAAGGCAATGTAAGCACAAAACAAAATTTGGTTATTTACCCTGAGTTTGCTGGTGTTCTTTTAAAAGTTTTTGTAGTTGAAGGGCAATGGGTAACCAAAGGAAAAATCTTAGCAAAAATTGATGATGGTGGTTTAAGCCAGCAAGTCGCTCAATTGCAAATTCAAGTAGATTTAGCAAAAACAACTTTTGAACGTCAAGAACGCCTTTGGGAACAAAAAATTGGAAGTGAAATTCAATATTTACAAGCAAAATCCAGTTACGAGGCTCAACAAAAAGCGGTTAATCAATTACAAGAACAGATTAATAAAACATTTGTTCGCGCTCCTTTTTCTGGAATAATAGATGATGTTATTACAGAGCAAGGCAGTGTTGTAGCTCCAGGACAATCTCAGTTGTTTAGAATCGTGAACCTTAACAACATGTATATTGAGGTTGATGTCCCAGAGCGTTATATTTCAAATGTAACTTCAGGAAAAAATGTGCATGTGAGTTTCCCAATTCTAGGAAAAACAATGAATACTAAAATAAGACAAGCAGGAAGCTATATCAATCCCATAAACCGGACTTTTAAAATTGAAGTTCCAGTACCAAACAAAGACAAATCCATTAAACCCAACTTAACCGCTAGGCTTAAAATAAACGACTATACCAGTGAAAAGGCCATTTTAATTCCGCAAAGTATCATCTCCGAAAATGCCAAAGGCCAGCAATATGTTTACACCATAATCGATAAAAACGACAATAAAGCCAGCGCAAAACGTGTGATTATTGAAACTGGAAAAACACAAGGCGACTATATTGAAGTACTATCTGGTTTAAAAAATGGCGACGAAATTATCCAAGAAGGTGCTCGAAGTGTAAAAGACGAACAGGAAGTGAAAATTTTAATTAACTAAAACATTTGCTATCTCTAGCTTCTACTTGTTATTAACCATTAACAAAATGAGAACAGGGATAAAAAAACTTTAAAAATGACCAAAAAAGAAAAGAAAGTACATAAGGAGTTTGGGTTATCATCATGGGCAATCAATAATAAAACAACAATGTATGTCTTGATTTTGGTGATATTTGTTCTTGGGATTGGAGCATATTATAGTATGCCAAGAGAAAACTTCCCAGAAATAAAAGAAACCAAAATTTACATTAGCTCTATATATCCTGGCAATACTGCCGAAGACATTGAAAAACTTATTACCGACCCTATAGAAGATAGGTTAAAAACAGTAAGTAATATGGTTGAAATCGTCTCAACCTCACAAGAAGATTACTCTATGGTTATTATAGAGTTTGATGAAAATATAACCGTCGAAGCTGCCAAGCAAAAAGTAAAGGACGAGGTAGATTCTGAAACATCTAGCGAAGATTGGCCAACATTTAATAATGCCAAAGTTGAACCAAATGTGTTCGATTTGAGCATGTCTGAAGAAATCCCAATACTCAACATTAACATCTCTGGTGATTATCCTGTGGATAAACTTAAAGCCTATGGCGAATACCTAGAAGATAAAATTGAAGGTCTTCAAGAAATAAAGCAAGTTGACATAAGAGGTGCCCAAGACAAAGAAGTTGAAGTTGCCGTGGACATATACAAAATGATGGCTGCTCAAGTAAGTTTTGATGATGTAATCAACACTATCAGTAGAGAAAATATGACACTCTCTGCTGGAAACTTAATTACAAGTGGACAACGACGTACCATTAGAATTATGGGAGAAATAGAATCTCCCAAAGAATTGGAGGATTTTGTAGTAAAATCGGAAAACAATAATTCAATTTATCTTAAAGATATTGCTAAAGTGTCTTTTAAAGATGAAGATAAAACTACCTATGCAAGAGAGTTTGGAGAACCTGTTGTTATGCTAGATGTTAAAAAACGTGCTGGTAAAAACATGGTGGCAGCAGCAGAGCAAATACAAGTAATAGTGGATGATGCAATAACAAATGTATTTCCTCCAAATCTAAAAGTGACCATCGCTAACGATCAATCTTCAAAAACCATAGGCCAAGTAGATGACTTAGTTAACAACATCATCTTTGGTATTATACTGGTAGTTATTGTTTTAATGTTCTTTTTAGGTTTTAAAAATGCCTTGTTTGTTGGTTTTGCAATCCCAATGTCCATGTTTATGTCGCTTATGATATTAAACATGCTAGGCTACACCATGAATACCATGATTCTTTTTGGTTTAATTATGGGGCTTGGTATGTTGGTAGATAATGGTATTGTAGTCGTTGAAAATGTATATCGTTTAATGAGTGAGGGTATGCCACGTATTGAGGCCGCCAAAAAAGGTATAGGTGAAATTGCATTTCCCATTATCATTTCAACTTTAACAACTGTAGCCGCTTTTGTACCCTTAGGGCTATGGCCAGGAGTTATGGGCCAATTCATGATTTACTTTCCAGTAACATTATCGGTCGTATTAGGATCTTCTCTATTTGTTGCCATTTTTTTCAACTCCGTATTGGTGTCACAGTTTATGACAACCGTCGATAAGGATATGCCCTTAAAACGCATTGTTATTATTTCATCGGTTGTTGCAGTAATTGGTTTATTAATTTTATTAATTGGTGGAGAATATAGAGCCCTAGGAAGTATTATGGTTTTTACGTCAATTATGCTTTGGGTGTACCGTTTGTTTTTACGAAAATGGGCAAATCAATTCCAAACAAATGCACTTCCAAGATTAGAGCGTTTTTATGAAAGGATACTTCGTGCCTCTTTAAATGGAAAAAAACCCATAATTATTACACTGGTGACTTTTGTATTGCTTATAGTTGCTTTTATGGGTTTTGGCGCTTCAGTTACAAGCAAACGGACTAAAATAGAGTTCTTCCCAAGTAACATACCAAATCAAATTATTGCCTATATAGAATACCCAGAAGGGACAGATATTGAAAAAACAAACGCTATTACAAAAGATATTGAAGAGCGAGTGTATGCTATAATCAATCAAGAATCCTATAAGGATGGGGATTATAATTTTTTAACAGAAAGTGCTGTTTCACAAGTAGGCGAAGGTGCTGGAAACCCACAGACCGATAGTGGTTCGGCAGCCGAAATGCCTCATCGTGGAAAAATTACAGCTACCATGCGTGAGTTTAAGTTTAGACGAGGAGAAGATAGCGAGGTGCTTCTCAAAAAAGTGCAAGAAGCTTTAAAAGATGTTTATCCTGGTGTTACAATTTCGGTTGAAAAAGATAATATTGGTCCATCGGCTGGCTATCCAATAAATATAGAGTTAGAAGGCAATGATTATTCTGAATTGATTGCTACAGCCGAAAAAATGAAGGATTTTATCAACTCTAAAAATATCCAGGGCATAGAGGAATTAAAAGTAGATGTCAATAAATCCAAACCTTCAATGCAAGTCCATGTTGATAGGAAAAAAGCAGGTGAGCTTGGGGTTACAGCAGGACAAGTTGGACAACAATTACGAAATGCTATTTTTGGTGCCAAGGCAGGTATTTATAAAGAAACTGGTGAAGATTATGATATTTATGTACGCTTTAATGAAGAAAACAGGTATAATACAAGTGCGCTTTTTAATCAAAAAATCACATTTAGAGACCAAGCTTCTGGTAAGATTAAGGAAATTCCTCTTTCAGCCGTTACTAAACAGAGTAACACCTCTGGTTTTAGTGCCATAAAACATAAAGATGTAAAACGAGTCGTTACATTATATTCGGCATTGGCATCTGGTTTTACTGACGCTGGCGCTATTGTTGCACAAATACAAAATGAAATGCAGGGTTTTGATGAAAAACCTGATACTGTAAAAATTGATTATACAGGACAGATTGAAGAAGAAACAAAACAAATGGCTTTTTTAATGGGCGCATTTTTTACAGGGTTGGGCCTTATTTTCTTTATTTTGATTTTTCAGTTTAATTCGGTTTCAAAACCAGCAATTATCATGCTTGCCATTTTCTTGAGCCTTATAGGTGTATTTGGAGGCATTGTTGTAACTGCAAGCCCTTTTGTTATAATGATGACCATGATGGGCATTATTTCCCTTGCTGGAATTGTGGTTAATAATGGTGTTGTGCTCCTCGATTATACACAATTACTTATTGACAGAAAAAAGGTTGAACAAAATTTAAACGAGAATTCATATTTGCAAAATGATGATCTGTTAGAAGCTGTTGTTACAGGCGGAAAAGCCCGTTTACGTCCAGTATTATTAACTGCAATTACTACTATTTTAGGGTTAATCCCTTTGGCAACAGGATTAAATATTAATTTCTTTACACTATTTAGTGATTTTGATGCTAATATTTATGTAGGAGGAGATAATGTTATTTTTTGGGGCCCATTGGCTTGGACTGTTATTTATGGGTTATTAGTGGCAACTTTCTTAACATTAATTGTGGTACCTGTCCTATTTTATTTGGTATCCAGATTTAAAGTTTGGTTACGTAATAAAAAAACTCTTATCCAATCATCCAAAGATGATTTAATAATTACCGAATCTTAATAAAAAAAAACCCTCAACATTTGTTGAGGGTTTGAATTTAATTGTCCTTTTTATTAAAATCTATAATCCAATCCAATACTAAAATTTGCTCCTAGTTGTCCTAATTGTTGTACCTCTGAAGAGTACAAAAATCTAGACCCTGCTTGCGCTGTCATAGTAGATGCTTTGGTAATATCTGGATATACATCAAAAATATTGTTCAAATTTGCATTTAAACTTAATTTATCGGAAAGCTTGTATGCAAAATAAATATCCGTAGCGATTTTAGACGATAACTCTTGATCAATACCTCCACTCCCTTCTGGAGCAGTAACCGTTACCTTTCCAAATAAGGTGTTGTTTAAACCATAAGTTACTTTTTCTCCATCATAGTTAAGCCCTAAGATGAACTTAGATCTTGGTCTGGAGTTGGTAATTAAACCTTGTTCTTCACGGGCAAAAATATTATATCCATTTGAAGCTAATTCAGATGGAGTTGAAATAGCATCAATTTCGGTTTTATTAAAGTTAGCAGCCAAACTAGCATTAAAAGTACCTGATCCCATTTCAATATTGTTATAGTTTAATACAATATCTGCTCCTGTTGTTTTAGTATTACCTGCATTAATAAAGAATTGTACTGCAACAACATTATTGGCATCTAAAATAGTTTCAACTGGGTTTGTTGGTGCACCTGGAGCTCCATTTTGGTAGCCAATTTGAGATGAGAAAAGTATTCTGTCATCAACCTTAATTTGGTAAAAATCAACTGAAGCTGAAAAGTTTCTATCAAACTTATAAGTTACACCAGCTGCAATGTTTTTAGACGTTTCATAAGTTAAACTAGAAACTCCTAAATCTTGAACAGCTTGACTATTGTTTGCTAAAGTCCCTTGTAATAAGGGTTCAGAAGAACCTGCAACGATAATATATTGGCTATTGGTTAAATAGCGTTGGTGTAATGTTGGTGCTCTAAATCCAGTACTATATGATGCTCTTAAGGCACCGTTCTCTCCTAGTTTATAACGTCCATTAACTTTCCATGAAAAATTAGAATCACTAACATCTGAGTAATCTTCAAAACGACCAGCAACACCAACTAAAAACGCTTCTGAAATGTCAAAATCAAACCCAGCATAAGCTGCAAAGTTAGTTCTATTCCATTCTCCTGCTTCTTCAGGTCTTATCCCTGCAAAAGAATCAGATCCGCCTTTATAATATGATCTTGGATCACCTTCAAATGCTTCAAAAAATTCTTTCTTCCATTCAATTCCTGCTGACATACTTACAACATCAGAAAATACATTTGAAAAATCTAAATTACCAATAACATTTCTTAAAGAGTAACCTCCTGGATTAAAGGTTCTTGGAGAGGTTCCATTATCAGCAAGATAATCTCTGTTTACAGAATTATTTACTGTGTACATTACAGTATTAGCCCCATAGGTAACACTGGCATCAACATTAAAAGTATTGCCTAACATAAATTTGGCTCCTAAAGCATTAATGTGGTCTTTTATATCTGTTTCAAATGTTGGTTGGTAGCCTTTAAAATCTTCTGGTTCAGTTAAAAAGCCCGAATCACCAACACCGCCTTGTCTCCAATATGGTGCTCTGTAATAAGCAAAACTACGACCAGTTCTAGCTGTATAGCCATTAAAAGAATATAATTCAGCATTTTCGCCTAGTGGGTGTCCTATGTTTACAAAAATATCCTTTTTCTCTAAATCTGGTTGACCAACTTTCATTCCTAAATCTGGGTTGTCTTGAGCCCATTGTACCCAATTAGGTAATGGGTTTGCTGGTAAATCATCTACTCCAGGCGTTCCTGCTCTATTGGTTAATTTTTGTTGGTAATACCCTAGCGTTACATTTGCAAAACCGCCATCACCAAATCCAAATGTTGTATTATAATCGGCTGCAAAATTAAACCCATCGCCTTCAGATGTAATTCCAGTCTTTGCAGTAATTGTTGAAAATTGTGCGTCTTTTTTAAGCACCATATTAATTACACCAGCAATGGCATCAGATCCATATTGGGCAGAAGCTCCATCACGCAATACTTCAACACGCTCTATTGCAGCAACTGGGATACTTTTTAAATCAATTCCTACTTCACCTTTACCAGGTGTCCTATTTAAAAATACTTGGGCACTTTGGTTTTTACGTTTTCCGTTTATTAATACTAAGGTTCTACTTGGCCCCAAGCCTCTTAAATCGGCAGGATCATAATGCGCTGTAGCGTCGGAAATTGCTTGATTTTGCGAGTTAAATGATGGCACAGTAAATGTCAACATATTCTCAATAGTAGCTTGGCCACTGGTTTTTAACTGTTCAACTCCAATATTATCTATTGGCACAGGTGAATCTAAAATTGTTCTTGGCTTAGAACGGTTACCTGTAAGAACAACAGCATCTAAAGCTACACCTGATTTCATGGTAACGTTTAAAACACTTCCGGTAACGGTAACTTCTTGTGTTTCAAACCCTATATATGAAAACACTAAAATATCTCCATTGCTTGCTGAAATTGTATAATTCCCATCAAAATCGGTAGTTGTACCATTGGTTGTTCCCTTTACAATTACAGACACCCCTGGAATTGGTTCGGAACCATCTGTTACTGTACCTGATACTTCCTGTCCGAATACAGTTCCAGTGGTTACTAAAAACACTAGAAATACTAATGTTTTAAAATGTAATAATTTGTTCATCTTATATTTTTTTAAAATTAGTTAACAACAAATATACTGAAATTATCCATTTTATTATGCATGCATAATAAACTATATCTATAACTATAGTTAAAACTTTGAATATAATGCGTTGTTTTGATTAAAAAAATGAATTATTTTTAAAATAAAAAGGATTACATGTTGTTTAGCTAAAGCTTTATAAATTAAATAAAAAACTGTGAAAAAAAATTATACTTTTTAGTATTTGCTTAAATTTGCACATCAAAATTTTACTATGTATAGAAGTCATAATTGTGGTGAATTAAGAGTTAGTGATGTTGCTAAAAAGGTGACACTAGCTGGATGGGTTCAAAAAACTCGAGATAAAGGATTTATGATTTGGATAGATTTAAGAGATCGTTATGGGATTACACAGCTTATTTTTGATGAAGAACGTACATCTAAAGATATGATACAACAAGCTCAAAAACTTGGTCGTGAGTTTGTAATTCAAGTTGAAGGCGAGGTTATTGAAAGAGCATCAAAAAACTCAAATATACCAACAGGTGATATAGAAATACTCGTCACTAAATTAAACATCCTCAATAGTGCCAAATTACCGCCTTTTACCATTGAAAATCTCACCGATGGCGGCGAAGAATTGCGTATGCAATATCGTTATTTGGATATTAGACGTAATCCTGTAAAAGAAAATTTAATTTTTAGACATAAAGTCACACAAGAAGTTCGAAACTATCTTTCAAAAAATGATTTTATCGAGGTTGAAACACCCTATTTAATAAAATCTACACCAGAAGGTGCTCGTGATTTTGTGGTTCCAAGCAGGATGAACGAAGGACAATTCTATGCGCTTCCACAATCGCCACAAACCTTTAAACAACTCCTTATGGTTGGTGGTATGGACAAATATTTTCAAATTGTGAAATGTTTTAGGGATGAAGATTTAAGAGCCGATAGGCAACCGGAATTCACACAAATAGATTGTGAAATGGCTTTTGTTGAACAAGAAGATGTCTTAAATACATTTGAAGGCTTAACACGTCATTTAATTAAAGAAATACATGGTTTAGTTATACAAGATTTTCCAAGAATGACTTTTGATGAAGCAATGAAACGCTATGGAAATGATAAACCAGATATTCGTTTTGGAATGGAATTTGGCGAACTAAATGAGGTTACCAAGCACAAAGAGTTTAACGTCTTTAATTCTGCTGAATTAGTCGTTGGTATTGCTGTTCCTAATGGAAATGAGTATTCAAGAAAAGACATTGACAAACTTATCGATTGGGTAAAACGCCCTCAAATTGGTGCTTTGGGTATGGTGTATGTGCGTTGCAATGACGATGGCACTTACAAATCTTCCGTAGATAAATTTTACGACCAAGACGATTTAGCTAAATGGGCCGAAGCTACAAATGCAAAAGCTGGCGACCTAATTTGTGTACTATCTGGAGACACAAATAAAGTAAGGGCTCAATTAAGTGCACTTAGAATGGAGCTTGCTGAACGTTTAGGTTTAAGAAATCCTAAAGAATTTGCACCTCTTTGGGTGATTGATTTTCCGTTATTAGAATGGGATGAAGACACCAAACGATACCATGCCATGCACCATCCATTTACGTCACCAAAACCTAATCAAATTAAATTATTAGACACAAATCCTGGAGCAGTAAAAGCCAATGCTTACGATTTAGTATTGAACGGAAACGAAATTGGTGGTGGATCCATAAGAATTCACGACAAAGAAACACAATCGTTAATGTTTGACCACTTAGGGTTTACAAAAGACGAAGCCAAAGAACAATTTGGTTTTTTAATGAATGCTTTTGAATATGGTGCACCTCCTCATGGTGGCATCGCCTTTGGATTAGATAGGCTGGTTGCTATTTTAGGTGGGCAAGAAACCATAAGGGACTTTATTGCGTTTCCAAAAAACAACTCTGGTCGCGATGTGATGATTGATGCACCTGCTTCAATTGATAACGACCAACTAAAAGAATTACATTTAAAACTGGATTTATAAAGCTTTAAAAAAAATAATTTCGAAATCTGTCCTGCTTTAAACACCAGACAGGTTTTTTTATTACTTTTATTAAATGCCTAAGAAACCATTTGTGAAACGTTTTTTAATTTGGAAATACAAACGTGTTTCACAGCGTAATTTTATTTTGCTCTTAAGTGGTATTATTGGTCTTATAGCAGGATTAATTTCGGTTTTATTAAAAAACTTAACCTTTAGTATTTCATGGTTATTAGAGCGTACTATTATATTTTCACAAAACAAGATATATTTTATTCTACCTGTTATAGGTTTAACGCTGGTTTATTTCTTTGTCAATAAAATTTCGAAAAAACCATTAGAGCCAGCGATTCCTTCAATTCTATTTGCGCTATCAAAAAAAGATGGCAAAATAGCTTCCAATAAAATGATTTTACCACTTATAACAGCACCTCTAACCGTTGGGTTTGGTGGTTCGGTAGGTTTATTAAGTCCTGCCATTTTTTCAGCGTCTTCTGCAAGTTCAAGTATTGGAAAACTACTACATATTAACAGGAAAACCAGAACATTGCTTATTGGTTGTGCTGCTGCTGGTGTTATTGCAACCAGCTTTAAATCGCCTCTTGCGGCAGTTATTTTTGCTATTGAGGTTTTTAGTCTTGATTTAACTTTTGCTTCCTTGCTTCCTTTACTTATTGCCTCTTTAACCTCAATAATTACATCCTATTTTTTTGTTGGTAATGAAATTCTATTCAAATTTCAAGTAACTGATATATTTCAAGTAAAAGACACTGTATTTTATATACTTCTTGGCGTTGGAACTGGAATAGCTTCAGTTTACTTTTCAAAAATTTACTTTGCCATATTTGCCTTTTTTAATCGATTTAATACACGTTTAAAGAAACTGATTGTTGGTGGTTTAGCTATAGGAATTATGCTTTATTTTATTCCAGCACTTTATGGTGAAGGATTTAGCTTTATCAACGATTTATTATCAGGAAACCATATTGCTGCTATTGGAGAAACGCCATTCAATAATTATATAGATAATATTTGGGTAGTCATAGCGCTGTTGTTTGGTATTACTGTTTTTAAATCCATTGCCATGACAACAACCTTTGCAGCTGGAGGAACTGGAGGAATTATTATTCCAACTTTGGTAATGGGTAGCGCTTTAGGGAATGTGGTGGCAAAAATCATTAATAACTTAGGCTTTAATTTTCATGTTTCTGAAGCTAATTTTACTTTACTTGGGATGGCTGGATTAATAGCTGGTGTTTTACATGCACCTTTAACTGCCATATTCTTAATTGCAGAAATAACTGGCAGTTATGAGTTGTTTGTACCACTAATGATCACTGTTTCTATGTCCTTTATTTTGACGAAAAACAGTCTAGAACACACCATTTACACTAAAGAATTGGCTGAAAAAGGTCAACTCCTAACTCATGATAAAGACCAAAGTGTATTAACTTTAATGAAAATGGATTCAGTAATTGAACATAATTTCATAAAACTACATCCAGAAATGTCGCTTGGAGAAATGCTCCACAAAGGGGTTTCTAAATCAAATAGAAACTTATTTCCAGTAGTAGATTCAGATGAAAATCTAGTTGGAGTCGTACTATTAGACAGTATAAGAGATGTTATGTTTGATCAAAGTTTATACGAAACAACCTCAGTTGAAACTTTTATGCGTAATTCACCAGATATAATTAGCTATGAAAAAGATTCGATGCAAAAAGTAATGCAAAAATTTCAAGATTCAGGAGCCTGGAACTTACCTGTATTAAAAAATGAAGTATATTATGGTTTTGTGTCAAAATCAAAATTGTTAACAGCTTATAGGCGTGAATTGATTAATTTTACCTCATGAAATATATAATTTGGATTTTTTTTATTGCATCCATTGGCAGTATTATTGCGGGTTGCTTTTTTGAGTTCGAATTTTCGGAAAAGCTTATTGGCTTTGGTGTGGTAGGATTGTTTTTAATTGTTTTCCCTCTGTTTTCTTATTATAGATGGAAGGGTAAAGATGTTAAAGACTATATGATTACCAAAGAGAGTTTAGAAAAAATGCGCAAGTTTAAAGATTGATGCTTTGTTATTTCTTAATTCAAATTACGTTTTTCCATAAAGAATTTTTTTAAAAGTGTCGCAGCTTCAATAGCAAGAACACCTCCTTTAATGGTTGTTTTTGGATGCAATTGCGCTCCCACAGCACCACAGCCTCGTTTTTCGTCTTTAGCACCAAACACAATATGACTTATCTGACTCCAGTACAAAGCTCCTGCACACATTTGGCAAGGTTCCAACGTTACATATAACGTACACTTTTGAAGATATTTCCCTCCTAAAAAATTAGAAGCAGCAGTTATGGCTTGCATTTCGGCATGAGCAGTAACATCATTAAGCAATTCTGTAAGGTTATGCGCTCGAGCGATGACTCTATTATCAACAACAATAACAGCACCTACAGGAATTTCCCCTTTTTCAAAAGCAACTTCAGCTTCTTGCAACGCTTTTTTCATAAAATAAGTATCGTCAAAAGGGTTCTCCATAAACGTAAAAATACAATTTCATCTTGTACATTTGCAATCGCATGCACAAATTATTAAATCATATTAATTCACCTAAAGATTTACGTCAACTAAACCAAGCAGACTTACCTCAGCTTGCAAAAAATTTACGCGATTTTATTATTAATATTGTTGCCACAAAAGAGGGTCATTTAGGTGCTAGCCTTGGTGTAGTTGAATTAACCATTGCTATACATTATGTGTTCAATACACCAGAAGATTTATTGATTTGGGATGTTGGGCATCAAGCATATGTCCATAAAATCTTAACAGGAAGAAAAGATATCTTTAAAACCAATAGGCAATTTAAAGGCATTAGTGGTTTTCCAAAACGTGATGAAAGTATTTATGACACTTTTGGTGTTGGTCATTCTTCAACCTCAATTTCGGCTGCATTAGGGATGGCAATTGCATCTAAACTAAGAAAAGAAAAAAAACAACATATAGCAGTTATTGGAGATGCATCCATTGCTAGTGGGATGGCTTTTGAAGGGCTTAATCATGCTGGTGTTACCAATGCTAATCTTTTAGTGATTTTAAACGATAACACCATTGGTATTGACCCAAGTGTTGGTGCTTTGAAGAAGTATTTAACCAATGTAAAAAAAGGCACCCAAAAACAAGATAATATTTTTGAAGCCTTAAATTTTAATTATTCTGGACCAATAGATGGCCATGACATTAATAAACTCATTACTGAGCTTGATAGAATAAAAACAGTTAAAGGCCCTAAACTATTGCATGTTATTACAACCAAAGGTAAAGGACTAAAACAGGCAGAAGAAGACCAAGTAAAATATCATGCACCAGGAAAATTTGATGCCTTAACTGGTGATTTGATTTTAAAAACACCTTCAGAGTTTACAAAATATCAAGATGTTTTTGGCTATACCATTGTGGAACTTGCAAAACAAAATGAAAAAATAATTGGTATTACACCAGCAATGCCAACTGGAAGTTCCCTTAAATATATGATGGATGTTTTTCCCGAGAGAGCTTTTGATGTTGGTATCGCCGAACAACATGCTGTTACCTTAGCTGCAGGAATGGCAACTCAAGATTTAGTGCCCTTTTGTAATATTTACTCAACATTTTTACAACGTGCTTATGACCAAGTAATACATGATGTGGCATTACAAAAACTACCTGTAATTTTCTGCTTAGATCGTGCTGGATTAGTTGGTGAAGATGGTGCAACACACCATGGTGTTTTTGATTTGGCATATTTAAGATGCATTCCAAATCTTATTATTTTTGCTCCTAGAAATGAAATCGAGTTGCGAAACATTATGTTTACCGCTCAACTTGGGTTAGAATTGCCAATAGCTATAAGATATCCTAGAGGAAGTGGTTATGTTAAACATTGGAAGCAGCCTTTTAATAAAATTCTTATTGGCAAAGGAGAACAGCTAAAAGAAGGTAAAAATATAGCTGTTTTAAGTTTAGGAACTATTGCAAAAAATGTCTCTGAAGCTATAAAAAATATTGAAGTTTCGCATTATGACATAAAATTCTTAAAACCAATAGACGAAAAATTGCTGCACCAGATATTCAAAAAATACCAAACCATTTATACTGTGGAAGATGGTACTGTTAAAGGTGGATTAGGAAGTGAAGTTTTAGAGTTTGCTTCAAAAAACAACTATTCAAAAACCATAAAAACACTTGGAATCCCTGATGAATTTATTGAACATGGTAGCGTTGATGAATTGCAACACTATATTGGCTTAGATTCCAAAAGCATAAAAAACGTTATAACAAATCAACTACAACGTCATTCCCATTAGTTTCTTGTAGATTAAAATAGCATTACTATCAGACAATAGCGATATGTAGTGACACACACTTAACACTCTATTATAAAGTTTGTTATCATTGACTTTAACTGAGTTTGGAAGTGTTTTTAAAATAAGTTTGTCATAGTTGGTTGCATGGTTGTTATAGCAATTGTTAACAGCTAAAATGTAAGTTTCCAAAAGCTTTGTAATAACCTTATAACCTGAAATCTCTTTTTCAATAACTTCTATAGATTGGTAAATATTTTCAATACTCAACTTAATAATATCATTAATTTGTGCCTCGTACTTACTTTTATCTAGTAATGCACAATCAAAATCACCATTTAAAATAGCCGCTTCATGTTTCATAAAAATATCAACCGCTTCATTGATAAGTGATCCAATGGCTAATGCGCGTAAATACCCAACACGGTCTTCTTTGGTTGAAAGCGCATAATAATTTTCAGGTTTAATAGTATGCCTAATTATTTTAGATAAATACTCTAAGGCAAATTCTTCTTGAATGAGACCTAAATTAATCCCATCTTCAAAATCGATAATCGTATAGCAAATATCATCGGCCGCTTCCACTAAAAAAGCCAAAGGATGTCTCGCAAAACTTGAATGGGTAGCAGTTCTTGTTGGTTTTAAACCTAGTTCTTTCGCCACATCCAAAAAAGCTTCTTTTTCACTCTGGAAGAAACCATATTTTTTATCGGCAATATGTGTTGTTGCTTTCTTGGGCAATGACTCTTTTGGGTATTTTGTAAAAGCTCCTAAGGTCGCATAACTTAAACGCAAGCCTCCTACTCTACCTTCTCTTGACTGTGCTACAATTTTAAACCCATTGGCATTGCCTTCAAAATCACATAAATCTTGATACTCTTTCAGATTCAATTGGGCTTTAAATTTTTCTCCTTCTCCATTTTTAAAAAAATGTCCAATAGCTTTTTCCCCTGAATGCCCAAAAGGTGGGTTTCCAATATCATGTGCCAAGGCTGCGGAAGCGACTATAGCACCAAAATCGTTTGCTTGGTAACCATGAATCTCTTGTAAATGAGGGTATTTCTCTAGTACTTTCAACCCTACCTGTCTTCCCAAAGAACGACCAACTACACTTACTTCTAAACTATGTGTGAGACGCGTGTGTACAAAATCTGTTTGCGACAATGGTATGACCTGTGTTTTGTCTTGAAGGCTTCTAAACTCAGGTGAAAATATAATACGGTCATAATCAACCTCAAAACCCAATCGTGTTTCGTCTTGTTCTTTTCTTAATCTTTTGTTAGTATCGCCAAAGCGTTTTAAAGAGAGTAATTGTTCCCAGTTCATGGTTTAAAATTTGAGGCTGTAAGATACATATTTTCAATGTTAAATAATTGTTTCCAAAAAATAAAGAATTAGCTGTTTCATAACAATAACTTAACCCTTTTGTTACTGAGGTTTAACCTGCAATTAACCTCATCTTTACACTACATAAGTTTCTTTGTACCAAGAAAAATTAGAAAAACTTATTAAATCAAATACGATGAAAAAATTATTATTATCAGGTCTATTATTAAGCATGTTAATACTTACAGGATGTTTTAAAGATGATGACACACCAATCATTATTGAAGAAACAACAATTATCCTAAATGGTGGTGGTACTGGAGGCGGAAGCTCAGTAGTGGACGTTACAGGAGCAATTACTGAAAATACAACTTGGACAAACGATAACATATATAAACTTAATCAAAAAGTTGTTGTAGATAATGGTGCAACTCTAACGATTCAAGAAGGAACCATTATTAAAGGATCTCCTGGAACTGGTACTTTAGCCTCAGCCCTAATCATTGCAAGAGGTGCAAAAATAAATGCTGTTGGAACACCTAGTCAACCAATTATCTTCACTTCTTCAACAGATGATATTGAAATTGGAGAAACTTCTGGAACAAATTTAGATGAAAACGATAGAGGGCTTTGGGGAGGACTTATTATTTTAGGTAATGCACCATGTTCTTTCTCAGGAGATATAACTGAAGCCCAAATTGAAGGGATTCCTGCTGATGATACCTTTGGATTATATGGAGGTACTGACCCAGAGGACAACTCTGGTGTTTTGTCTTACATCTCCATTCGTCATGGTGGAGCTCTTATTGGAGAAGGAAATGAGATTAACGGATTAACATTAGGTGGTGTTGGAAACGGAACTATCATTAACAATATTGAAGTAGTTGCAAATGTTGATGACGGCATTGAATTTTTTGGTGGTACTGTAAATGCTTCAAACTTATTGGTTTGGGCTCAAGGTGACGATGCCTTGGATATTGACCAAGCCTATTCAGGAACCATTGATAATGCTGTTGTAGTTTTAGGAGATTTTTCAGATCATGCTTTTGAAATTGATGGCCCTGAAGGTTCTGCAACTGGTTCATTTACATTACAAAATGCTACAATTATTGGTAATTTAATTACTGAAAATGGTGAATATGCTGACTACAGAAGTAAAGCTATGGGACATACAAGTAACATATTTGCATACGGTTTTAAAGCTTCATCAGATATTGAACTAGATAATGATGGTGTTGCAACAAATTATAATGACGGTTTATTAACATTTGGCACTTGGGAAATTGTTTTGCCAGAAGGTGTAACAGATGTAACAAGTTTGTTTGCAAATAAAGCTGAAACAGTTACAGTTTCAGGTTTTGGTGATACAGCTTCTGCTGTTACTCTTGGCTCACAAACAGTTGGTGCTATAACGTCTAGTTTGGCTTGGACTTATGCAAATGCTGCTGCTAACTTAGGTTTTTAAATATAAACCTAAGTAGCATTAGTTTTAATATTTGTGACTCAAGAAAACTTAAAAAATGAAAAAAAAGATATACTCACTCTTAATACTTCTACTTTTATCCTTAAGCTTTGTAAAAGCTCAAACAGGTACATTAGCAGGTAATGTTATAGATGGTGAGTTTGTAGAACCAATGGCTTTTGCAAATATTTTGGTAAAAGGAACAACCATTGGAACAACTTCTGATTTTGATGGTAAATACCAATTAGAATTAGAACCAGGCACCTACACCATAGTGTTTTCGTTTGTAGGCTACACCACTCAAGAAATTAGTGATGTTGTAATAAAAACTAATGAGGTTACGCCTTTGGATGTTACATTAGCTACAAACTCGTTAGAAAAAATTGTTATTACAACATCTGCAAAACGAAATACTGAAAGTTCGGTGTTGAATCTTCAAAAAAAATCTGTTGTAGTATTAGATGGTTTGTCTGCACAATCCATTAAAAGCACTGGTGCAAGTAACTTAGCAAGTGCTGTTAAAAATATTCCTGGAGTTTCCATTGAAGGTGGTAAGTATGTATATGTTAGAGGTTTGGGTGATCGTTATACAAAATCTATTCTCAATGGCATTGACATTCCAGGTTTAGATCCAGACAGGAATACCATTCAAATGGATTTATTCCCTACTAATATTTTAGACAATGTTATCGTACTAAAATCTGCTTCGGCTGAATATCCAGCAGATTTTACAGGAGGAATTGTTGATATTGTTACCAAAGATTTTCCAACAAAACCTGAATACACAATTTCTTTAGGCACTGGTTATAATCCAGAAATGCACTTTAATGACAAGTATTTAACTTATACAGGAAGTAAAACCGATTTTTTTGGGTATGATGATGGTACAAGAAATTTGCCTATTCATAGATACCAACCTATTCCTGGTACTTTTGAAAACAAATTGCTATTAAATACCCTAACCAATCGTTTTCAAAAAGAGTTACAAGCTAAGCAAGAAACCAGTAATGCAAATTTTGACTTCGGTTTTACACTTGGAAATCAATATGATCTTGGAGATGATAAAATTGGTTATCAAGCTTCATTCTCATATAAAAATGAAACCATATTTTATGAGAATAGAAAAGATGGTGCTTTTATAAAAAACAACTCTGATTCTTCAATTAATGATTTAAACTTTGTTTTAGATTCTAATGGTTCTGAAGGTATCAATAATGTAATATTAAACGGTATGCTTGGTTTGGCTTATAAAACAGATAAATCAAAGTTTAAAGTAAATTTGCTACATATTCAAAATGGAGAATCCACAGCTGGAATTTTTGATCAAGTCATTTCACAAGATGGTGTTGGTGGTGGTTTAGAGCCTTTAACTAAAAATGCGTTGACTTATACCGAACGCTCAATAACCAATGTGTTAATAAGTGGTGACCATCGTTTAAGCGATAATGAAAATGCCTTTAACTTAGAGTGGAAATTCTCTCCTACGTTTTCAAAAGTTATGGACAAAGATCATCGAATCACACCGCTTCAACAATCTGGGGAAGGCGATTATTTTATTAGTCCATCTGCTTCTACATATCCCATTCAACTTTGGAGAGACCTCATAGAAGAAAACTGGGCTGCTAAAATTGACTTGGATAAAACGACAAACTTATTTGGAAGACCAGCAAAATTAAAATTTGGTGGTGCTTATACATACAAGTTCAGGGATTTTAGTATAGATGACTATACCTTTAACATAAGAGGAGACGATTCTTTTATTGCTGATGGTAATGTTGATAATTTATTGGCACCTGAAAACCTTTGGAATCCAACTTCAGATTCTGGAACTTATTTAGTATTTGGAGATCAATTTAACCCAAATGATGCTTATGAAGGTGAACAATCTATTGGAGCAACTTATTTTTCAGCAGAATTTAATATAACAGAGCAATTAAAAACTGTTTTAGGAGTTAGAACCGAGTTTTTCAAGTCTTACTACACAGGCCAGAATAGCTCAACAGTTTATAATAGCGAGTTAATATTGGATGAATTTGATTTCTTCCCATCAGCTAACTTAATTTATAGTTTAAATGATGAATCCAATATTAGGTCATCCTATTCCCGAACAACAGCGAGACCCTCATTTAAGGAAGCTTCAGTAGCACAGATTTTTGACCCCATTACCAACAGGCTATTTATTGGTAATATAAATTTAATACCAACTTATGTGAACAATTTTGATTTGAGATACGAGCGTTTTGGTGAGGCTGGACAAATGTTTGCAGTAAGTGGATTTTACAAAGATTTTAAAGATCCTATTGAGCAAGCCTTCTTTTTGCAAGCACCTACTCAACTAACGGTAGATAATTTAGGTAATGCCAAAGTGTATGGTATTGAGCTTGAGGTTAGGCAACGTCTAGGGTTTATTTCTGAAGGTTTAAACAATTTGAAATTTAATGCAAATGTATCTTTCATAAAATCTAAGCTTACCATGTCTGATGATGAGTTTGAAAGTAGGTCTTTAGCAGCAAGGGATGGTGAAACTATTGATAGAAAAAGAAATTTGCAAGGTCAAGCTCCTTTCTTACTTAACTTTGGCTTGGACTATAATAATTCTGACATTGGGCTTCAAACCGGTTTGTTTTTTAATGTACAAGGAGAAACCCTTGAAGTTGTAGGTATTGGTCTGGTTCCGGATGTTTATACAAAACCTTTTGAAAGTTTAAATTTTACGCTTAATAAATCTATTGGTGAGAATAAACGTTCCAGCATCGATCTAAAAGTATCCAATATACTTGGTAGCGATAGAGAAAGCGCTTATCAATCGTACAAAACTCAAGAACAAATATTTTCGCTTAGAAGTCCTGGTACTGAATTTTCGTTAGGATACACTTTTAAGTTTTAGCAATTTGAACATTAGTCATAAAAAAGAGGCTGTCTAAAAAGTGTCATTCTGAATGAAAATGAAGAATCTCTTAAAAATTAAAATGTTGATTTATAGATTATTGAGATTTTTCGACTAAGCTCAAAATGACAATAAAAGCACTTTTTAGACAGCCTCTTTTTATTGTTTTTATAAAGATTATTTCTTATTTCTTACCGCTACTTTAGTTTGTTCATTCCATTCATTAACATTAACGATTCTTGAATCTATATAATCAACCTCTTTAAGTTTTCCATCTGTCCAAAAAAACCATTTACCAACTTTTTTGTTGTTGTCATAGTTTCCAACCATTAGCTTTTTCCCATTAACGTCAAAGCTGGTCCAAGTTCCATGTAATTTTCCGTCAGCATTGAAAGTGCCTTGTTGTTGTAAAGTTCCATCTTGGTAATAATACGTAGCTTCTGTAATATCACCTTTTTTTTCAATTTTTACATTCGTATCAGCTTGTCCAAAAGTTGAGGCTGCAACGAATAAAAGTCCTAATAATAAAATACTTTTCTTCATAATGCATTATGTTTTAATTAGTTTGCCGACATATCAAATATAAAGATTAGTTAACAATTAAGCAATATTTAATTAACATTAAATTTACATTAAATATATAATCATCTGTTTTTTAGCTATTTATACGGCAAATAAAATACACCATAGCTTAATGATTTATTAATATTGTGGTTACATTTATCTTATTTATGTATTGGATATTTGTGACTGTCTTAAGACAATAATTAGTATTTCATATAATCTATTAGTTTTTGTCGACTACATTATCATGAATTCTAATAGCTGCCTTTGGCCAAGGCAGCTTTTTTTCATCACTAAAGTTAATATTTAGTTTACATTAAGTTAACATTGGTTTTAGTTATTTGCAGCGACAAAAACTAATACTGAATTATGAAACTTAACATTACCCTAGTTGCTATCGCTTTTCTAACACTAACATCACTAAACGCACAAGAAATTAGTGATACTTCATTTGGAAAAGGCTTAATTAACTTTGTTGCAAAAGATAGCTCGTTTAGTGTAAAATTTGCGCCTCGTTTTCAAGTACGCTCAATATCTTCTTGGGATTACGATGGTAATCAATATGGCAGCCCTGAACATAATTTTATAGTACGTAGAGCGCGTTTAAAATTTGACGGTTTTGCTTACAGTACAAAGCTTAAATATAAAATAGAGTTGGGTTTGTCCAATAGAGACATTTCTGGTGCCAATCAATTTAACAGAAATACGCCACGTTATATTCTAGATGCTGTTATCATGTGGAATTTTGCTGGAAATTGGGAATTATGGGCAGGTCAAACAAAGCTTCCTGGAAACGTTGAGCGTGTTGTGTCTTCAGCGAATCTTCAATTAATAGATCGTTCGTTGTTAAACAGTCGTTTTAATATAGATCGTGATTTGGGTATCCAAATACGTCATAAAACCTATTTAGGTGGTGATTTTTTAATGCGTGAAAAATTTTCGGTTTCTCAAGGAGAAGGTCGTAACGTCACTGAAGGAAATGAAGGCGGTTTGCAATATACTGCTCGATTAGAGTTTTTACCTTTTGGAACGTTTAAATCTAAAGGAGATTATAGCCAATCGGATTTAAAACGTGAGAAGAAACCAAAATTAATGCTTGGCTTTACTTATAATTATAACCAAGATGCAGTTAGGGAAAGAGGATTTGCTGGTGATTATATGATGAGAGCTGATGGGTCTTTATATCAAACAGACCAAACAACTGTTTTTGCAGATGCCATGTTTAAATACAATGGGTTTTCATTTATGGGTGAATATGCGAAACGAACTGCTGATGATGAAATTGCTACTGAAACAAATGGCATTACACCAACTGGAGATATTGTATTAACTGGTAATGCTTTAAACTTGCAAGCTGGTTATTTATTCAAAAATAATTATGAAATCGCTGCGCGTTTTACAACAGTAGATTATGAAAGTGTAACAGGTACCTTACCAACAGAACAATATACACTAGGTGTTAATAAGTTTGTAGTTGGTCATAAATTAAAAGTGCAGTCTGATATTAGCTATACAACACTTGACGGGAATGATGATAACATAACTTTCAGACTAGGTTTTGATATTCATTTTTAAAAACATAACATTAACATAACATATCACTGCAAAAGACAAAAGATATTTGCAGACTAATACTAATTAAATTATGGACAATATTTATTTATTTATGCTCATTGCCATCACAGTTCTTGCGGTAGCAGATATTGTTGTAGGTGTAAGTAATGACGCTATTAACTTCTTGAACTCAGCTATTGGATCTAAAGTTATTTCACTTAGAACAATTATGATTGTTGCAAGTTTAGGAATATTTATTGGAGCAGTATTTTCTAGTGGTATGATGGAAGTTGCTAGAAAAGGTATTTTTATTCCAGCTCAATTTGAGTTTAGTGAAATTATGCTCATTTTTATGGCGGTAATGATTACTGATATTCTATTATTGGATTTCTTTAACACCTTAGGTCTTCCAACATCTACAACAGTTTCGATAGTATTTAATTTACTAGGTGCTGCGGTAGTTATGTCATTAATAAAAATTAGTGCTTCAGATTCGCAAACTTTTGCAGATTTAGGTACTTATATCAATACCAAAACTGCACTTACAATTATTAGTGGAATTTTACTATCAGTAGTAATCGCATTTACTGTTGGCGCGGTCGTACAGTGGGTTTCGCGTTTTCTATTTACATTCAATTACGAGAAAAGGATAAAAAACTTTGGCGTTGTATTTGGAGGTGTGGCATTAACAGCAATTACCTATTTTATTTTCTTAAAAGGTCTAAAAGGAACGCCTTATTATAATGAGTTAAAGGGGTTGCTAGAAGGCAATGAAATTTTCATCATTATTGGAAGCTTTGCGTTTTGGACTATTTTCTCCTTCATATTCGAAAAAGTCACAAAGAAAACTGTACTCCTTTTTGTTATTGGTGTTGGAACTTTTGGATTAGCATTAGCGTTTTCTGGAAACGACTTGGTTAATTTTATTGGTGTGCCAATGGCTGCTTACCATTCTTATGAAGCTTGGGCAGCTGGAGGTATGGACGCTACAATGTCTATGGCAGTGTTAGATAAAAAAGTGCCAGCAGAGCCATTACTATTATTCATTGCTGGAGGTATTATGGTATTAACTTTATGGTTCTCTAAAAAAGCAAAAACGGTTGCAGAAACTGAAATTAGCTTATCACGTCAAGGTGAAACACATGAGAAGTTTCAACCAAACAGGCTTTCAAGAAGTGTAGTTAAAGGCAGCTCTGAGCTATCAAAATATTTTAGTGTAATTGTACCGCAATCTATACAAGAAAAGGTGTCCAATAGCTTTAAAAAACCAGACGTTATCCTAACAAAAGACCAAAGTATTGATGCTCCAGCATTTGATATGATTAGAGCTTCTGTGAATTTGATGGTTGCTGGTATTTTAATTGCAATTGCTACATCAATGAAATTACCATTATCAACTACCTATGTGACATTTATGGTAGCCATGGGTACTTCTTTGGCAGATCGTGCTTGGGGACGTGAAAGTGCTGTATATCGTGTTGCTGGGGTTTTTAATGTTATTGGAGGATGGTTTGGAACTGCAATTGGTGCTTTTATTGCTGCTGGTACTGTGGTATTCTTAATTAATTGGAATCCTAAAGTGATGATTCCTATTTTATTATTGTTAACTGCTATTTTGTTATATAGAAATTATAAATCTCATAAAAACAAATCGAATAAAGTTAAAGATGAAGACAGTTTAACAAAAGCTGAAAGCAGTTCTGTTCAAGGTGTTATTCAAGAAAGTGCTACAAACATTGCCAATGTGGTAAAACGTACAAATAGAATTTATTCTAATGCTATTGTAGGGCTTGCAAGACAAGATTTAGCTTTGCTAAAAAAGAGTAAAAAACAGGTTGTAAAATTAACTGGTGAAGTTGATGATTTAAGAGATAATATTTTCTTCTTCATTAAGAATCTGGATGAATCGAGTGTTGAAGCTAGTGGGTTTTATATAGATATTTTAAGCCACTTACAGGATATGACACAGTCTTTAGAGTTAATCTCTAAAGTATGTTATAAGCACATTAATAATAATCACAAAAAACTTAAATTCAATCAAGTTAAAGAGCTTAAAGAAATAGATGATAAACTAGAAATTCTTTTTAATGATACCGAGAAAGCTTTCAAGTCTGGTTCGTTTGAAGAGATTGGAGCTATTATTAGTGAAAAGAAAGAAGTTTATGATTTGGTAAAAGATAAAATTAAACAACAGGTTAAAAGAACAAGAACCGAAGAATCAAGCCCAAAAAACACAACGCTATATTTTAGTGTTTTGATTGAAACTAAAGACTTAATAAATGCTACTATGAATTTATTAGAAGGATATCATAGTTCACATGACAGCTCTATAGAGCCTGCAACACTTCCAGATGATGTTGAAGATATCAAGGCTGATGAAAATAATGCTACAGATGGAAAAGATAAATCTGAGTAGTTAAAATTGAACCTTAAAAAGAGGCTGTCTAAAAAGTGTCATTCTGAATGAAAATGAAGAATCTCATAAAAATTAAAATGTTGATTTATAGATTATTGAGATTTTTCGACTAAGCTCAAAATGACAATAAAATCACTATTTAGACAGTCTCTTTTTTTGTGCCATTTTCCAAAATAGTATCTTTTTTACCGTAGAGCAATTCGGCAACAATAATTAAGTTTTTAATCATATCGTTAACATTATCATTATCATTTACTAATGATGAAGCCATATCGACTGTTATTAAATCCTCTCTAATTAAACGGTCTATTTCTAAATTTTCTTTATGGATATTAGCTTTAGCTTCTTCTTTTAACTTTGTAAGTATTTTATAATATTTTTTGTTGTCCTTTTCGGTTCTAAATAAATATGTTACACGAAGCACTCTAGCTATCCGTTTTCTAAGCTTATCGTATTCTTTTTTGATATATGTGTTATTTGAATTTAAATAAAGTGTTACGTTTCGACTTAGCTCATTAACGTCCTTAATGACTTCTACCATACGCCTGTTGGCAATTTTTATTTCGGCTATTTCGCTATTTTGCAATTCAGATAATGGTAAAATACTCTGTGCCTTAGTGGCAAATTTAATTATCTCGCCATAGATGTGTTTTATTCTTGTAGTGTAAAACTCTCTAATATCTGTTTCAAATAAAATATTCGACTTTTTTATAACCTTCTTAAGTTTTAAATTAGATTTTATATCTTCTCTGTGAATGTTTAAAGCGTGAGCTACAATTTCGAAAACAGCATTTTTAAATAAATATTTAGACTCCTTGATTAATGTAGCAATAGCTGTTTCCGGATATTTTAATGCATCTGAGGTTAAAAACTTAGGCTCATCAATGGTCTTTGTATCATCTGCTATTTTGGGCACCACTTTTTCAACCACTTTTGCAATTGGTTTTACAAACCATACTAATAGAAAAGTATTAATAATATTAAACGTTGTATGGAATAACGAAAGTGCAACAGGAATTGCTGCAGCAGTTAAATATGGTGATTCTGACCCAAATTGAGTAGATAGCCAGCTTACAAATTTCAAGAAAGGGTAGAACAGTGCCAACATCCAAATAACACCAATAATATTAAAAATTAAATGTGCCCTTGCTGTTCGTTTAGCTTGGTAGTTAGCAACAATGGCAGCCAAATTTGCGGTAATGGTAGTTCCTATGTTTTCTCCTAAAACCATAGCTGCTGCCATCTCAAAAGGAATCCACCCTTCGGCGGTCATAATTAAAGTCAATGCTATGGTTGCGCTAGAAGACTGTATTACAACTGTTAATACAGTACCTATAAGTAAAAATATTAATATTGATAAATATCCAAGATCTGTATATCTCGAGAGGAAAGAAAGTATTTCAGGGTTGCTCTTAATATCTGGCATCGCCTCTTTTAAAAACTGAAGCCCAATAAAAATAAGCGCAAAACCTATAATAAAACTTCCAATATTTTGAGTTTTCTCTTTTTTAGCAAATGTAAAGGCAAATCCAAATCCTACCAGTGGCAACGCGATTGCGCTCATGCTTACTTTAAAGCCTAAAAGAGTGATTAACCATGCGGTAATGGTTGTACCAATATTGGCTCCCATAATAACACTTATAGCTTCGGTTAAGGTTAATAAACCAGCGTTTGAAAAACTAACCACCATTAAGGTAGTGGCAGATGACGATTGAATTACTGAGGTGATTAAAAACCCTGTAATGATACCTAAAAACCTATTAGAAGTCATTTTTGCCAAAATAGACCTCATTTTCCCTCCAGCTAGTTTTAAAAGTGCATCACTCATTACCTTCATACCAAATAAAAAGACGCCTAAAGCACCTATTAACTGTAGTATTTCAGTAAAACCAAATTGCATATTATTCTGTTAGTTTTTGTCCACTAAATTAATGTCAATAAATATAACTTAAAAAAAGTTTACCTTGTTATGATAAAAGTCATGTCACTAAAACAATTACACATATGAAACCGAGGGGTCCAGGAGCTCATATTTTTGAAACTGTAGAAACCCCAACTTTTAAAGACAAAGAGTATTTAGTGCTTAATGCAAAATATAAAAAAGCCGTAGGAACTGATATTTGGTATTTCTATTTTGACACTGACATCAATGCTATAGGAATCTACCAGTTTTTTAAACAAGATAAAAATACCTAAAGTACGTGCTTGGTACTATAGCACAGATAATAGCTATTTAGGGTCTGATGTATTGGAATAAAAAAAGCACCTCATCCGAAACGTCGGAACAAGGTGCATTAACAACATTTATTTATTGAATTATTAAGACCCACACATTAAACAATCGTCGCCTTCAGCTTCTTTAGCTTGGGCTATTAAAGCTTTCATTTCTTCGGCAGACATTGGTTCAACTTCGGTTTTTTGTGCAAATTTTACAGCAGTTTTTGCTGCCTTTTCTTTACGTTGTGCAACTACAATTTCTTCAGCTGCATCTGGAGCTGGAACTGCAACTTCAACAACAGCTTCTACTGGTTGTTCTTTCTTCTTCTTTTTATCCAGTGTAAACTTAATAGCATCAACAGCACTCTTGGTACGTAAGTAATACATGCCTGTTTTTAAACCGCTTTTCCAAGCGTAAAAATGCATGGATGTTAATTTTGCCATAGTGGCACCTTCCATAAATAGGTTAAGTGACTGAGATTGATCGATAAAGTATCCTCTTTGACGAGACATATCTATAATATCTTTCATACTCAATTCCCAAACTGTTTTGTACAATTCCTTGATGTCTTGAGGGATAACATCAATTCCTTGAACAGAACCGTTGGCTCTCATGATTTCTTGTTTAAGGGCATCATTCCATAGGCCAAGTTCAACTAAATCTTCTAACAAGTGCTTATTAACTACAATAAACTCACCAGATAGTACACGACGTGTGTAAATATTTGATGTATATGGTTCGAAACATTCGTTGTTCCCTAAAATTTGTGATGTACTAGCTGTTGGCATTGGTGCTACTAATAATGAGTTACGTACGCCATTTTTATGCACTTGCTTACGCAATTTTGCCCAATCCCAATTTCCGCTTAATTCTTCATCTTTAATTCCCCAAAGGTTGTGTTGGAATTCGCCTTTACTAATTGGAGAGCCTTCGTAGGTTTGGTATGGTCCATCTTCCTTCGCTTCTTCCATACTAGCTGTAACAGCAGCATAATAAAGCGTTTCAAAAATATCCTGATTTAATTGTTTAGCTTCATCGCTCGTAAATGGTAAGCGTAATTTAATAAACGTATCGGCTAACCCCTGAATCCCTAAACCTATTGGTCTATGACGGAAATTAGAATTTTCGGCTTCTTTTACAGGGTAATAATTCCTGTCTATTACCTTGTTTAAATTTTTGGTAACACGTTTAGTAATTCTAAATAACTCTTTATGATCGAACTTGCCATTGTTTTTCACAAACATTGGTAATGCAATGGATGCTAAATTGCATACAGCCACCTCGTCTGGAGATGTATATTCCATGATTTCGGTACATAGGTTTGAGGAACGAATAGTTCCTAAATTTTGCTGGTTTGATTTACGGTTAGCCGCATCCTTATAAAGCATGTAAGGTGTTCCTGTTTCGATTTGAGATTCTGTGATTTTTTCCCAAAGTTCACGTGCCTTTATTGTTTTACGTCCTTTTCCTGCTTCTTCGTATTTAGTATATAGAGCTTCAAATTCTTCGCTATGTGTATCTGGTAATCCAGGGCATTCGTTAGGACACATTAATGTCCATTCACCATCTTCTTGCACCCGCTTCATAAATAAATCTGGAATCCACATCGCATAGAATAAATCTCTTGCACGCATTTCTTCTTTTCCGTGGTTTTTCTTTAAATCTAAGAAATCAAAAATATCGGCGTGCCAAGGTTCTAAATACATAGCGAAGCTTCCTTTTCGTTTTCCACCGCCTTGATCTACATAACGTGCTGTATCGTTAAATACTCTTAGCATAGGTACAATTCCGTTAGAAGTTCCATTTGTTCCTGCAATGTAACTACCAGTGGCTCGAATGTTATGCATTGCCAATCCAATTCCGCCTGCTGATTGTGAAATTTTTGCTGTTTGTTTAAGTGTATCGTAAATCCCATCAATACTATCATCTTTCATGGTTAAAAGAAAACAAGATGACATTTGTGGTTTTGGAGTACCTGAGTTAAAAAGTGTTGGTGTAGCGTGTGTAAAATATTTTTTAGACATTAGCTCATAGGTCTCAATAGCTGAATCTAAGTCGTTTAAATGTATCCCTACAGAGACACGCATTAACATGTGTTGTGGACGCTCGGCAATTTGCCCATTAAGCTTTAATAAATAAGAACGCTCTAATGTTTTAAATCCAAAATAATCATACCCAAAATCACGATTATAGATAATAGTAGAGTCTAATTTCTCTTTATTTTCCATAATAACATTATATACCTCATCCGATAGTAAAGGAGCATCTTTCCCAGTTCTTGGGTTTACATAGGTGTATAAATCGTGCATTACTTCACTAAACGTTTTTTTAGTGTTTTTATGTAAGTTTGAAACGGAAATTCTTGCTGCTAAACGTGCATAATCTGGGTGAGCTGTGGTTAATGTTGCTGCAACTTCTGCTGCTAGGTTGTCTAACTCGCTAGTTGTTACACCATCGTAAAGACCTTCAATTACTCGCATTGCTACCTTTACTGGATCGACAAGTTCGTTTAATCCATAACACAATTTTCTCACTCTAGCAGTGATCTTGTCGAACATCATTGGTTCTTTTCTTCCGTCTCTTTTTACTACATACATAGGTTTTTAAGTCTTTATTGTTTTCTGAAATTTCTTCAGAAAAATGATTGGTTAGTTAGTATTCAAAAAATTTAAGCGATTTCTTTTTACTTACGTTTTTAGAAAAACGCTTCATTTTTTTTGTTAAAATTATTATTAGATTTCCCAGTATTTTGGGAATGATTTTAATTCAAAATTGAATTAAAAGTCGGCATCAAAGCTAAATTTGTCCTTTTCTTCTTCTTTGTTAAGGACTCCTGCTTTTTGATATTCGGACACTCGCTTTTCAAAGAAATTTGTTTTCCCCTGTAGCGAAATCATATCCATAAAATCGAACGGATTTGTTGAATTATACACTTTATCGCATTCAAACTCAACCAATAATCTATCGGTAACAAACTCTAAATATTGTGTCATTAATTTGGCATTCATCCCAATTAAACTTACTGGTAATGACTCAGTGATAAATGACCGTTCAATATCTAAGGCGTTTGTTAGTATTTTTGTGATGCGCTCTTTTGGTACTTTATTTATCATGTGGTTATTGTGCAAATGCACTGCAAAATCACAATGTAAGCCTTCATCTCTAGATATTAGTTCATTTGAGAATGTTAATCCAGGCATTAAGCCACGTTTTTTAAGCCAGAAAATAGAACAAAAACTACCAGAGAAAAAGATACCTTCTACTGCTGCAAAAGCAATTAAACGCTCAGCAAAACTTGGAGAGTCAATCCATTTTAAAGCCCAATCGGCCTTTTCTTTAATGGCTGGAAATACTTCAATAGCCCTAAAAAGCTGGTCTTTTTCGACTTCGTCTTTTACATAAGTGTCAATTAATAATGAATATACTTCTGAATGAATATTCTCCATCATTATTTGGAAACCATAAAAGAATTTGGCTTCGGTATATTGCACTTCGGACACAAAGTTCTCAGCCAGATTTTCGTTTACAATGCCATCACTAGCAGCAAAAAATGCTAAAATGTGCTTTATAAAATAACGCTCGTCGTCGCTTAATTTAGCATCCCAATCTATTATGTCTTGATGCAAATCAATTTCTTCGGCTGTCCAGAAACTAGCTTCTTGTTTTTTATACCATTCCCAAATATCATGATGCTGTATTGGAAAGATCACAAAACGATCTTTATTTTCTTGTAAAATGGGTTCGGTTTGGTTTGACATAATTGGTTGAAATTTTGAAAATTTGGATTAATAAATTAACTTAAACTCTGGGCTAACAAATATTCAAAAAAGACCTTGGAAATGAAAGTCTATTTTATAAACATTGTTAACAAGTTTTTAACAACGAGTGATTGTTTTCCTACATTTAGCAATATTTCAATATTAATTTAACCTATTGATTATTAGATATTTATGAATAAAATAAAATTTGAAACCCTTATAGAATAAGGATTCTTTAAAAATTAGAACAGCAAAAATAGTAATAGCAAATTTGGTATAATTTTTTAGCAAACTTGCCTTTAAAAATTCACCTATTTAAGACATGCTTTCAACTGCTTTTTCCAACTCATCATACCACTCTTTTCCAAATTTTCTAGTAAGTGCTTCCTTTACAAATTTATATACAGGAACTTGAAGCTCTTTGCCTAACTGGCAAGCATCATCACAAATATGCCAATGATGATAGTTTACAGCTGAGAATTCACTATAATCTTTAACACGAATGGGATACAAGTGGCAGGACACGGGTTTTTTCCAGTTAATCTCTCCTTGGTTATAGGCCTCTTCAATACCGCATAAAGCTGTATTATGCTCATCAAAGATGACGTATGCGCAATCGGCTCCATCTATTAAAGGCGTTTCAAGTTCTCCTTCTTCTGTTTTTATAAAAACACCTTGAGACTCAATGGCATTAATGCCTTCTTCCCTTAAAAATGGTTTTACTTTTGGGTAAATGTCTTTTAAAATTGTGGCTTCGTGCTTTTCTAAAGGTGCTCCAGCATCTCCATCAATACAACAAGCACCTTTGCATGCGCTTAAATTACACACAAAATCTTTTTTGATAATATCTTCAGAAATTATGGTCTTCCCTAATTGAAACATACTGCAAATATAATGGTATTTACACAGCAAATGCTATCAAATTGTAAACCCTAAATATTGGCTTTGTTTTGTTATTATAATTACGTTTTAAATGCCGAACTTTGCGCAAAATTTTAATGAAAGACTTATGCAATTAAATTTTAAAGAAATATTTACTGCTTTTATGGTATTGTTCGCGGTTATTGATATTATAGGGAATATTCCAATAATCATTGATTTAAGAAAAAAAGTTGGACATATTCAAAGTGAGAAAGCCTCAATTATTGCTGGTATTATAATGATAGTGTTTCTTTTTTTAGGCAAAAGTTTGCTGTCATTAATTGGAATTGATGTTAACTCATTTGCAGTTGCTGGTGCTTTTGTTTTGTTTTTTATAGCCTTAGAAATGATTTTAGGAGTCACACTATACAAAGACAATAATGACAGTGGTGTAACAGCTTCTATTTTCCCATTAGCATTCCCATTAATTGCTGGCCCTGGGAGTTTAACCACATTGTTATCTTTACGTGCCGAATTTAGATTAGAAAACATAATAGTAGCTGTAATTATTAACGTAATTTTAATTTATGTGGTATTAAAAACATCGGCTAAAATCGAGCATATTATTGGTAAAAATGGCATTAACATTATTAGGAAAGTATTTGGTGTAATTTTACTTGCTATTGCTGTTAAATTATTTGCTGCTAACATAAAAGTCTTATTTTAATCATGAAAATTTTTACATATATACTAAGTATAACCGCATTAGGATTAATAATATTTAACCTAACACAAATAGATTATAACGACCCTTTTGGTGATAAAAGCACTGTAGCATTAATTACAATTTTAGCTGGATTATGCACTATTTTATTGCTTGCTATTTTAAGAATCTCCAAAAAAATTGAAGCCAAAGTAAAAAAGCGACGCTAATGTTAGATGTTTTAATAATTGGTGCTGGAGCAGCAGGAATGTCGTGTGGTTTGGTTTTAGGGTCTGCGAAGAATAGGTCGTACGTAGTAAATAAAAAAATAGCTATTATTACCCATCAAAAAACGTCTCATTTACAAACAGCTTTGTTCAACAATGTGCTGGGAGTTTTTCCGGGAACAACCGGAGCTTCCATTCTAGAAAGTGGTAAAAAGCAACTTAAAGATTTGTATCCTCATATTGTCCAAATTGAAAACGAAAAGGTTAGTGATATTAAATGGGGTTCCAATTACAATGAAATTACAACCAATAAGAATAGCTACAAGGCAAAAATAGTGGTTGTAGCTGTTGGTTATACAGATTTAATTACAATTGATGGATTAGAAGATTACATTGAGCCTCATCCAAGAACTGAAAAAGAAAAAAACAAAATCTGGTTAAAAAATACTCATCACTTGGTTGCTAAAAACCTATATGTTGCAGGTACTTTGGCTGGTTGGCGAAGTCAATTTGCCATGGCTTCTGGAAGTGGTGCTCATGTGGCTACAGATATTCTCACTTTATGGAACGATGGCAAACACACCAAAGTTCATGATAAAATAAATGACTAATTATTTACTGCTAGCTCTTTAACTTTTTCTAGCATTGCATCATTGGTATTTAATACCTGCATGTGTGCTTCACTACCATATAATTGTTCGGCAAGTGTTGCTTTAATATAAAGCTTAACTTCTTCTTTATAGGCTACAAATGTGATTTTATAACGTGTTCTTTTATTTAAGTAGTCTGTAAAGCGTTCTAATTGTTCGTTGCTAATAATATGGTTTTTTACAAAATCCTCTTGGGATATGTTTTGATAAGGTGTTCTATCTTTATCTAAATCTTCAAAAACAAAATAACTCATAATGCCACTATCAACAATTCTATCAATTGTACGATTTTCCATTTTCTTATCAATAGGCACAAACACATCGGGAATAATGCCTCCACCACCATACACCACTTTGCCATTTGGTGTTGTGAACTTTAATGAATCGGCTACAGCAATACTACTAGCCTCGGATAGTTCGCCATTATCTACTCTCTTATAATATTCGTGGTAATAATCATCATTACCGTTTTCATAAGAGCGCTGTATGGAGCGTCCTGTTGGTGTATAATACCTTGAAACAGTTAATCTTACTGCGCTTCCATCTCCTAAAGCCATTTCACGTTGTACCAATCCTTTTCCGTAAGAACGTCTTCCTAAAATAGTTCCTTTATCATTATCTTGTAATGCGCCAGCAATTATTTCGCTAGCTGATGCGGAGTTTTCGTTAATAAGCACATAAACTTCTCCATTTTCAAAATCACCTTTCTTTGTGGCAAAATATTTTTCGACCCTTCCTTTTTTATTTTTAGTAAACACAATAAGTTTATTATTTGTTAAAAACTCATCGGCTATTTGTTTTGCAATATGTAAAAACCCTCCAGGATTATCTCTTAAATCCAAAATCAATTTTGTAGCACCTTGATCTTGTAATTTATCTAGCCCTTTTTTGAATTCTTTATAAGTAGATTCAGCAAAACGATTGATTTTTATATACCCTAAATTTTGTGATAACATATAAGAAGCATCAACACTTTTAAGTGGCACTTCGCTAAATTTTACTTTAAAATCCAATAGTTTTGGTTCGCCTCTTCTATATACTTTTAAGTTGACCTTAGCGTTTTTTTCTCCTTTTAATTTAGCTAAAACATCATCGCTGTTCCAATTTGGGCCAAAAATAGAATCTCCATTGGCTATTATAATTCTATCACCTCCTTTAATGCCGGCTTTTTTGCTTGGGCCTCCTTCTATGGCTCTTATAACTGTAACAGAATCTCTATAGGTATAAAAACTTACACCAATACCTACAAAGTCGCCTTTCATGTTATTGGTTAGTTTTTGAAGATCTTTTTTAGGAATGTATGTTGAGTGAGGATCGAGATTGTCTAATATGCTGTTTACAGTAACATCTACAATACTGTCTGTATTTATTTCATCTACATATTCGTGGTCTATATAATCTATAAGCCTATTAATTTTATCTTTTTTAGAATTAGATGTAAATAGTCTATCAGATTTATCGTTAAAACTTAATTTTCCACCAATAAGTATTCCTAGTGCTATAGCTACACTTATAATTATTGGTAAGTATTTTTTTTGAATGTGCATTAGTACAATTCGCTTACATGTTTTACATCGATTCCGGCTTTTTCCAAAAATTTAATTCCAGACCTGTCTTTATAGGCTTTACTAAATACCACTCTAACAATTCCTGCTTGATGTATTAATTTACTACATTCTTTACAGGGAGATAAGGTAATATATAAAGTCCCTCCTTTGCAGGATTGCGTAGAAGAAGCTACTTTGGAAATGGCATTGGCTTCGGCGTGTAATACATACCATTTTGTGTAGCCTTCATCATCTTCGCAAAAGTTTTCAAAACCTGTTGGCGTGCCGTTGTAACCATCAGAAATTATCATTCTATCTTTAACAATAATTGCGCCAACCTTCTTACGTTCACAATAAGATAACTTGCCCCATTCTGTAGCCATACGTAAGTAGGCTTTATCATATTTTAATTGCTTTTGCATGAAACTCTTTTTGTTGCAATAGGACTTCAAATGTAACGATAATCTTTACATATCTATTAACTGCTTGCCCTAACTAACGTTAAAGTTTTACAAAACTTTTGTAAGATTGTCATAAATCAAGAAAATATATCACTTTCAATAAGCATAGGAATTACCAATCCTACAACTATTGCCGAGAGTACCATTATCCAATCTCGTCTAGAAAACCTAAAAATGGTTTGTGTAAAGAATCCTAAAAACAACACAACAAAAACAATAATTACCTGTGCAATTTCAATACCTAAAGCAAACTCTATTAGAGGTATGATTTTGCTCTCGGCTTTCCCAATAAACATTTTGAACTCCCTTGCAAAACCAAGACCATGAATAAGGCCAAAGAATAATGTTGTTAAAAACAAAACGCCTATCTTTTGTTCTTTACTTTTTTTGCCAGCAGTAAATATGTTGTACAGTGAAACTATTAAAATCGTGATAGGAATTAAAAACTCAACAAGATTTCCATTAATACTCACAATATCGTAAGCTGCCAAAACAAGTGAAAGAGTGTGCCCCAAAGTAAAGGTGGACACCAATATTAAAATCCGTTTCCAGTCTCTAAAAGTATAAGGAACCGTAAGTGCCATTAAAAAAAGGACGTGGTCGTAACCATTAAAATCCAATACATGATTAATGCCATATTGGACATTAAACCAAAAATTATCTAACATAACATACAGATTTGAGTTAGTCAAAATTAATAAATTAATATTTAACTATATTTAATGGCTAAACCAACCAATATGAAACAGCAATTCTTTTTTTTGTTAGCTTTTTTGTTTGTGTCATTTTCTCATGCACAACTTGTAAACATAGAATCCAAAAGAATGCAAACCGATTCCATAAGATTTGTGTTGCGAGGTGATTTTTCATTTAGTTATGACAATTATGATGGCGATTATATCTATAGAATTGGTAGTAGTCTTTCAACTCAAGTAAAATCAAAAGATTTAAAGAAAATCTATTTCTTGTTAGGAAATTATAATTTAATTCGATCGGAAGCTCAAGATTTCCAAAACACTTGGTTTTTACATTTAAGGTATAACCATAAATTATCAAATTTATTTCGCTTTGAAGCTTTTGTTCAAAGTCAAAATAATCAACTATTAGCTATAAACTCAAGAAACTTGGTTGGTGCTGGATTGCGTTTTAAATTAATCTCCAAAGACCATATAAGATTGTATATAGGTAATGCCTATATGTATGAAGAAGAAAAAAGTGATGCGTTTTATACTAAAGAATATAATCATAGAAACAGTACTTATTTATCTATGTCGGCCACAGTCGCTCAGAGCAATGTGAGTATTACAAACACCTTTTATTTTCAGCCTTTGTATTATGATATTTCAGATTTCAGGGTTCTAGAACAATTAAAAATTGATGTGCCTTTAAGCAAAGTTTTAAGTCTTTACACGCTTTTTGATTACTATCATGATAATATAACTCCTTCTGGAGAGTCGCAATTTTCATCAAACATTAGTATTGGTTTAGGGATAAAGCTCTAATGCTTGTATATCTTTTATTTTGTCGCTATATTTGATGAGGTATAACGATAGTTATGATTTCGATAGAACAAGCCATTTCAATAGTAAAAAAGAGCGCCAGGCCTTTAGATAAAAGCGAGTGTAAATCATTAAAAAATGGTCTAGGCTTAACTTTAGTCAAAGATATTTTGTCACCAATCAACATGCCTCCTTTTAGGCAATCTGCCATGGATGGTTATGCTGTAAACATGCATCATTCCATTCAATACACAATTATTGATGAAGTTAAAGCGGGCGATGCGCACCAACCAATATTAAAACCTGGAGAAGCTGTACGAATTTTTACAGGTGCTCCTGTTCCAGATACAGCAAATGCCATTATTATTCAAGAGCATGTTTCTGTAGATAATAAAGTCCTTACAGCTAATAAACCAATAGCTTTAAATGCCAACATTAGAGCTTTGGGCGAACAAACTAAAAAAGGTGATGTGGCTTTAATAAAAGGCACAAAATTAACTCCTGCTGGGATTGGTTTTTTAACATCACTTGGTATTACAGAAGTTATGGTTAATAAACCGCTTTCTATTGCTTTAATTGTTACAGGTAATGAGTTGGCGACAGCTGGAAACCCTTTGCAATATGGACAAATTTATGAAAGCAATGCCATTATGCTTTCTTCGGCTTTAAACAATTTAGGTTATATGAATGTGGAAATTACGAATGTGCCTGATGATTATAAAAGGACTTATCAAGTATTACAAGATGCCATTTTAAACAATGATATGGTTTTGGTGTCTGGAGGAATCTCGGTTGGTGATTATGATTTTGTTGGGAAAGCACTTTTAGAGATGGGTGTAGAACAACTGTTTTACAAAGTCAAGCAAAAACCTGGGAAACCATTGTTTTTTGGAAAAAAAGATTACACTTTTGTTTTTGCACTTCCTGGAAATCCAGCTTCAGCCTTAAGTTGCTTTTATGTGTATGTAAATACCGCTTTACAAATAATGTCTGGAAACGAACATTTTGAATTACTAAAAACCACCGCAAAATCGCTTTCAAATTTTGTTAAAAAAGGAGATCGCGCTCAGTTTTTAAAAGCTATATATAACAATAACAAAGTGGAAATTCTTGAAGGACAAAACTCTTCAATGATTCATACGTTTGCTTTGGCAAATGCGCTAATATATGTGCCTGAAAACGTTAATGAGATTACTGTTAATGATACTGTTGAAGTATTGTTACTTCCATTAAATTAGTAGATATGAAATACAAAATTAAAAGTCGTATTTGGATTGAAGCTGACGATAACATTTTACTTGGCGAAGGTCGTGTGGCTTTGCTTAAAGCTATTGAAGAAACTGGTTCTCTTTCAAAAGCAGCAAAATCTTTAAAAATGTCTTACAAAAAAGCATGGTCTTTAATAGATGCCTTAAATTCTAGAGCACAAAAACCAGTAGTAACGACTAGTATTGGTGGTAAAGGTGGTGGTGGCGCTAAATTAACAGATTATGGAAGAAAATTAGTTAATGCTTTTGAAACTATAAATAAAAATTGTTGGGAATTTTTAGACCAAGAAATGAAAAAACAATTATATCATGATTTTTAATGTTGAGCATATATGGTTGTTCCTAATCATTTTGCCAATAGTAGCTTATTTATATGCAAGTGTAGGTCATGGTGGTGCTAGTGGTTATTTGGCACTTATGGCAATATTTTCATTTGCTCCAGAAACCATGAAACCAACAGCGTTATTGTTAAATGTATTTGTTGCAGGAATTGCATCATATCATTACTATAAAGCTGGATTTTTTAATAAAAGATTGTTTCTGTTTTTTGCAATTGCATCAATTCCAATGGCTTTTATTGGTGGCGCCATAGAAGTGGATGCCTCCATTTACAAAAAAATATTAGGCGTTCTTTTAATATTTGCCATTTTAAAAATGCTAAATGTTTTTGGAAAAAGAAGCGGTTCAATAAACAAAATTAAAATTTGGCAAGGACTTATTGTTGGTGGTATTATTGGTTTATTTTCAGGGTTGATAGGTATTGGTGGCGGCATTATTTTAACACCAGTAATATTGCTGTTTCATTGGGGAAAAATGAAAGAAGCAGCAGCAGTTTCAGCGTTATTTATTTTGGTAAATTCCGCTTCGGCATTGGTAGGTCAAGTTAGCAGTGGTGTACAAATTGCTTCAGATTCCTTTATTTTAGTTGGAATTGCCTTAATTGGAGGCTTTTTAGGGAGCTATCATGGAAGTAGAAAATTCAACAATAGCTTGTTAAGATATCTTTTGGCTTTTGTATTGATAATTGCTTCTGTAAAATTAATATTTGTTTAAATGATTCGTAAAAATAACATAACAGGCATCATTTTAGCAGGCGGAAAAAGTTCCAGAATGGGAACCAATAAAGGGCTGCTTATTTTTAAACAAAAACCATTTATACAACATATTATAGATGCAATGCAGCCTTTAGTGAACAACATTGTTATTGTTAGCGACTACACCGAGTATGACGCTTTTGGGATGACAAGAATTGAAGATACCATTAAAAATGCTGGTCCTTTGGCTGGGCTCTATTCAGGGCTGAAATATTCAAAAACAGATTATAATCTTATGGTGAGTTGTGATGTGCCATTAATTACTTCAACTGTTTTAAATAAATTAATTAAAAATTATGAGGAAGTCTATGATGTTATTCAGTTAGAAAGTCAACAAAAAACTATGCCTTTAACGGCTCTTTACAATAAAACATGTCAACAAACTATTAAACATTTATTGGACAAGGGCGAAAGAAGAATGCGCTTTGCTGTATCTCAATTAAAAACTAAAACCATTATACTCGATGATAATTTATCATCAACATTAATAAATATTAATACAAAAGAAGACTTTGATGCAATTACAAATTAAATATTTTGGGCTTTTGGCCGAAATTACTAACTGTGACCAAGAAACATTTGAGTTTTCTAAATCACAGGTTTCAGATTTATTGGAGGAACTTTACATCAAATATCCTCTATTAAAACAAAAAGATTTTAAAGTGGCACAAAACCATGAAATTGTATCTAATAATAGTAACATAACGAACCCAGAAATAGCTTTATTGCCACCTTTTTCAGGCGGTTAAGCCCATTATGAGTAGATATAGCAGACATATTATTTTATCAGACGTAGGTCAAGAAGGGCAAAACAAAACATCCAATGCCAAAGTATTGGTAGTAGGTGCTGGAGGTTTGGGCTGTCCAGTATTACAATACTTGGCTGCTGCAGGTGTAGGGACTCTTGGTGTCATTGACTTTGATGTTGTTGAAGAATCCAATTTACAACGTCAAATATTATTTGGAACTTCCTCGTTAGGAAGCAATAAAGCTTTAGCCGCAAAAGAGAGATTAACAGACTTAAATCCAACTATTCAAATTAATGCTTATCCAAAAGCTTTAACGCCACAAAATGCATTATCCTTATTTAACGATTACGATATTATTGTAGATGGTACAGATAATTTTGAAACGCGTTACCTTATTAACGATGCTGCAATTATCACAAATAAACCCATTGTTTATGGAGCTATTTTTAAGTTTGAAGGTCAAGTCTCTGTGTTTAACTATAAAAATGGCCCAAGTTATAGGTGTTTATTCCCATCACCACCCAAAAAGGGTTCTGTTGCAAATTGCGCAGAAGTTGGCGTATTAGGTGTGCTTCCAGGCATTATTGGAACCATGCAAGCAAACGAGGTATTAAAAATTATTTTAGGGTTTGCAGGTGTTTTATCTGGAAAGTTGTTTTGCTATAATTCTAAAACAACCGAAACTTACTCGCTCAAAATCAATAAATCTAATTCTGAATTTGAAAAAGCACTCAATAAAAAAGAAAACTTCAAAAATCTAGCTTATGATTTTAATTGCAAGGCTTTCATCAATGAAATTTCAGTAAAAGATGTAAGTAAAATTAAGAATGTACACTACTTGGATGTACGCGAATTACATGAAACACCAAAAATAAGCTTGGATAATTGTGTTCAAATTCCGTTAAAAGAATTAGGAACAAAAATCCATGAAATTCCAACTGATAAAACCATTATTGCTTTCTGTCAATCTGGAATACGAAGTAACACAGCAGCTGAAATTCTGCTACAACACAACATTACAAATTGCTTTAGCCTAAAAGAAGGTGCACAGGCAATTATTGAACAACTAAAGACCGAACTATGACAACAGAAAAAAAACCAAAAAATGTATTTAAAGGAGGTGCTATTTCATCTGAATTTATAGCCAAATCGATAGCAAAACACCAGAGCAAAACCGCTATTGGAGCCCACAATATTTTTTTGGGTCAAGTAAGAGCAGATAAAATAGATGGAAAAACTGTTTCAGGCATAGAATACACAGCTTATAAAGAAATGGCAAATGCCAAATTTCATGAGATTCGTGAAGAAACTTTTTCTCGGTTCGATTTAACATGCATGCATATTTATCACAGTTTAGGAATGGTAAAAACAGGTGAAATTTGCTTGTTTGTATTTGTGTCTTCTCCAAGAAGAAAAGAGGTTTTTAAAGCTTTGGAATATGTAGTCGAAGAAATTAAAGCCAAAGTTCCTGTGTATGGTAAAGAAGTTTTTGAAGATAGCACTCATCAATGGAAAGTAAATTCTTAAAGTTGATGCGTTAATTTGTTGAATTGTAAATTATAGATAAATATGGCATATGCGTTTTCATTTGAAAAGCTAAATGTTTGGGTCAATTCTAAAGAACTAGTTACGGAAGTTTATAAACTAACTCGAAACTTCCCTGATGAGGAAAAGTTTGGATTAACTAACCAATTAAGACGTGCTTCAATTTCGATTGCTTCAAATCTAGCCGAAGGAACCTCTAGGCAAACAAATAAAGACAAAGCTCATTTTTCAACCATGGCTTTTAGTTCTTTAATGGAAGTTTTAAATCAACTTATAATAGCAAAAGATTTAAACTATATTTCAGATTCAGATTATAAAAATTTAAGAACTCATATTGAAAAAAAATCAAATATGCTTAATGCTTTACGAAAATCACAACTCAACAATTAAACGATTCAACAGCTCAACAATAATACCATGGTCGATATCACACATAAATCAAACACACTTCGCGAAGCTACTGCTCAAGCTATAGTTAAGGTTAGCAAACCTGAAACAATAGAGGCTATAAAAAATGACACTGTCCCAAAAGGCAACGTCTTTGCTATGAGTAAAGCCGCTGGTTTATTAGGTGTAAAAAAAACACCCGAAATGTTACCAGATTGTCATCCTTTACCCATTGAATACACTGCAATTAATTATGATATAAATGGACTGGAAATCAAAATAACTTGTACTATCAAAACCATTTATAAAACTGGTGTTGAAGTTGAAGCGATGCATGGCGCCAGTATCGTAGCGTTAAATATGTACGATATGCTCAAGCCCATTGATAAAAGTGTAGAAATCCATTATATTAAATTATTAAAGAAAAAAGGTGGGAAATCAAGTTTTAAAAACCGTTTTAGAAATCAATTAAAAGCAGCTGTTATTGTATGTTCCGATACTATTTCTGCTGGACAGAAAGAAGATAAAGCTGGAAAAGCAATAATTGAAAAACTAGAAGAAAGCAATGTTACTATTTCAGAATATGTTGTGATTCCAGATGAAAAAGAAGGGATTCAGGATAAAGCCAAAAATTATGTGTCTCAAGGTATAGATATCGTTATTTTTACTGGTGGCACTGGACTATCAAAACGCGATGTAACTCCAGAAGCTTTGGAGTATGTAATTGAACGAAAAATACCAGGAATTGAAGAAGCCATTAGAAGTTACGGACAAAACCGAACGCCTTATTCCATGTTATCACGAAGTGTAGCAGGAACGATAGGGAATACACTAGTTTTGGCGTTGCCAGGATCAACCAATGGCGCAAAAGAATCTATGGATGCTATTTTCCCATCAGTATTACATGTTTTCGGAATTTTAAAAGGAGCAAGACACGATTAAGCCACACCCAGAATTGCTTAACAGCAATTCTGACCTCCCCAAAGGGTAGGTAATTAGAAATGTTAATTAGTATATGACACAAAATAAAAAAATATTACAAGACTCGTTTGGACGTGAGCATACGTATTTGCGAATTTCCTTAACCGAACTCTGCAATTTACGATGTACCTATTGTATGCCTGCTGAAGGGATTCAATTGTCTCCAAAATCTCATATTATGAATTTTGATGAGATCTATTCCATAGCCAAAACCTTTGTAGATTGTGGTGTTACTAAAATTAGATTAACAGGTGGTGAGCCTTTGGTAAGGCGCGATGTAGCTATTATTTTAAAAAAACTGGCCTCACTACCTGTGGAGCTTTCCATGACCACAAATGCAGTTATTGTTGACCGTTACATTAACTTGCTAAAAGAATGCAATATCATGAATCTCAATGTGAGTTTAGACTCTTTAGATGCCGTAAAATTCAAAGAGATAACACGTCGAAACGATTTTGAAAAAGTGGTAACAAACATGCATTTACTTATACAAGAAGGGTTTAAAGTAAAACTAAATGCTGTGTTAATTAAAGGGTTTAACGACAATGAAATTATTGACTTTATTAACCTCAGCAAAGACTTACCTATTTCAGTACGTTTTATTGAGTTTATGCCTTTTGATGGCAATAAATGGGACAAAGCAAAAATGGTTTCGTATGCTGAAGTGATGGAAAAAGTAAATTCGTCTTTTGATAAGTCTCAAGTAATTCGATTACAAGATGCGCCTAACGACACCTCAAAAAATTATAAAATTGAAGGCTATAAAGGCTCTTTTGCAATTATAAGTTCAGTTACCAATCCGTTTTGCGATTCTTGTAATCGTATTCGGTTAACAGCCAATGGTCGCTTAAAAAATTGCCTGTTTTCAGCAACAGAATCAGATTTATTAACGCCACTTCGTGAAGGCAAAGACATTAGGCCAATAATTCAAAAAGCAGTACAGTCCAAATTTAAAATTCGTGGTGGCATGGATACTTTAGAGAAACTTGAAACGCCTGATTTACATGGTAAAAACAGGAGTATGATTACTATTGGCGGATAGTTTTGTCATTCTGAATGAACGCAGTGACATGAAGAATCTTTTTTTAAATTCAATACTACTTTTCAATAAGATTCTTCGGTTCCCTCAGAATCACAACTGAAGGGCTTCATAGCAACTCTCTTCGTGTTGACGTTAGGATTTCAAAAGTTTATTATAATCTTCTTCTGTATCAATATCAAAAACATTAGCTTCAAATAGTAAGGTTTTAACTAAATTTGAGTACTTCCGAAGTATTTCTTTTGCGCCATTATCACCATCAATAACAGATAATTCTTCAAAATAACTTTTATCAAATAATACAGGAACTCCTGTTTTTCCATTTTGATATCGAGTGGCTATAATTTGTGCTGTACTCGCTTCAAAAATATCTAGCATTTCTTCTAAATACGAACCCTTTATTAACGGCTGGTCTGCCAAAACTATAAGAACAGCTTCAGCCTTATAAGTGCTTAGAATATGATTTATTCCAAAAGCAATCGAGTTTCCTAAACCTTTGTGCCATTTTTTATTGTGAACAACTTCAATTGGATAAGATGCTATTTTTTTAATGATTTCATCCTTATTGGCTCCAAGAACCACAATGGTTTTAGAAATATTTAATTGAAGTACTTTAGTAATAATTTCTTCAATCAACGTAGCATTTTTCCAAGGCAATAGCTGCTTAGAAGTACCCATTCTAGAAGAGCTTCCTGCTGCCATTATTAAAGTAGCTATGTTTTTTGCAGACAAACCTTAGTCCTTTATGTATGAATCCCTCCTGTTTTTGCTTTTAAAAAAATAGGAGTTTGCTTTCTTATTACAGATAGTATTTCTGAAAGTATGGAAATAGCTATTTCTTGAGGTGTTTCCGCGCCAATATTTAAGCCTGCTGGTCCATAAATAAGTTCTAGGAATTGTTCATCTACGTCTGGACAATATTCCAGAAACTGTGACAATAATTTTTCCCTTCTATACGAAGGTCCCAACATACCAATATACACAGGTTTTGTGTCTTTTAGCTCCAAAAGATATTTTAAATCGTTCGCAAAATTGTGCGACATCAATACAATGGCTGTTTGATTGTCTATGGATTTCAACTCCAAATCGTCTGGCGATACCGAGTAAAACGCTGTAGCTCCAGGGAAATTCTTAATAGTTTTTGATTCTAAAGGGCCGGAAACAACAGTGACTTCCCAACCATTAAAACTTGCTAGTTGGCACAACTTTACTGCATCGTGTTCGGCTCCAAAAATCATGAGTTTAAAACATGGTGGCATTGTTTGTTTAAACTGCAATAATGTAATATTAGTTTTGGTTTTTTTTGAAAGACAATAGTTTTTTCCATTAATTTCTGCAGCACTTCCAATGCCTTGAATAGTGCCTTCTTCTTTAAGATAGTTTGAATGAATGTCAAATTCTTGACGTGTTTTTAAAGTATTTTCAAAAGCAGCAAAAAATGTTTCATCTGGCTTAAACTCCTCTAAAAGAATATACAAAATACCTTCACAACCTAATCGATAACGACCGTCGTAAGTCATCATTTTAGAGATTCCATCTTTAAAAACCGATTGTGATTGTTGTAAAATATCTTTCTCAACACAACCTCCACTTACAGCACCAACCATGTCATGGTTTTCAAGAATGAGCATACGAACACCAGGTTTTCTATATGAAGACCCATCTAAAGCAACCACTGTTACCAAAACAGTTTTTAGCCCATCTTGCTTGGCTTTAAGATGGGCTTTTACTATGTCTTTAAATTCGTGTGTCATAAAATCAATTTGTTAACGTAAGTTCGATATAACTTCCTTACTATATTTTTGTAAATACCACTATTGTCAGGTCGAGCCTTTCGACTATCGCTCAAGACAGGCTAAAGTCGAGACCTTGTGTTTTTCATCTTAAATTAACCTCTCGACTGCGCTCGAGGTGACATATTAACAAAGAACACTATTTTATTTACTAATTTTCAATTAGTTAATTAAATTCTTATATCAAACTCAGGTTGTTAACTATTTTTTAATCGAGAAATTCTTTAGCTACAATCTGATTTGCAAAAGGTTGCTTTGTTAATCGTTGCCCTGTTGCTTGATAGAGTGCATTTGCCAATGCTCCAACTGCTGGTGGTAGTCCAGGTTCTCCTAAACCTGTTGGTGCAATATCATTATCAACAAAGAAAACCTCTATGTCTTCTGGTGCTTGAGAATGACGCATCAATTGATATCTATCAAAATTATTTTCATTTACAGCTCCATTATTAAAAGTTAATTGGCTATACATAGCATGTCCTATGCCATCAATAACACCGCCTTGAACCATATTTTTAGCAGCATCAGGATTTACTACAATACCGCAATCTACAGCACACCAAACTTTTTTGATTTTTGGATAACCATTATCCAAAACCATATCTACAACTTCAGCAACATAACTTGAATGACAAAAATAGGCTGCCACACCACGATAAATATGAGGTTCGGTTTCTCCCCAATTTGATTTTTCCTTCACCAATTTCAGAACACCAGCATAACGCTCAGCATCATATTCATGCTTTTCTCCAACTGGATTTTTAATAGCTCGGTCAAATAATTCTAATCGAAAATCAATAGGGTCTTTACCTGCCATTTCAGCTACTTCATCTAGAAATGATTGTTCTGCTCCAGCTGTAAAGTGAGATCTTGGAGCTCGCCATGCTCCAGTAGTAATATTTGTTTTAGCATTTACTTTCTCAGCTAAATAATTATCAACTGTACCTGCTGGGAAACGATTAGGAAAAACAGAGCCTTCAGGTAAACCAGAACCTTTTACTGAAAAAGCTATTAAATTGTTATTTTCGTCTAATCCTGCTTTATAATTAGATTGATAAGCTGGTCTATATGTTCCTTGAGTCATATCGTCTTCTCTGGTATAAATAAGCTTTACTGGTGCGCCTATTTTTTTTGAAATAGCTGCTGCTTCCACTCCAAAATGCACATAAAGTCTCCTGCCAAAACCTCCACCCATTCGCGTCATATTAACAGTAATATTCTCAATTGGCATGTCGAGTAATTTAGAAACAGAACCTTCAAGTGCTTCTGGTGTTTGTGTTGGGCCAATAAGTTCAGCAGATGTATTAGTAACATTGGCAAAGAAATTCATGGGTTCCATAGTGTTATGGGCAAGGAATGGCGAACTATATGTGCGTTCTATCACCTTAGCAGCTTTCTTAAACGCCTCATCTGGATTGCCATCTTTCCTGCTCTCTTCAACGTTACCAGTTTTAATGGCATCTTCTAAATTTTTTAAATGCATTTCTGAATTTTCCATCTCACTTATAACTTCCCAATTGGCTTTAATGGCTCTTTTGGCTTTCATTAGTTGCCAAGTGGAATCTCCAACAATAGCTATAAGTTGTAAAAAGCCTTTTTCATCAGACCAACTAGGTTCTTTAATAGCTGTATCTATAATAAAAGCATCTTTTACTCCTGGCATTCTTTTAATTTCTTCTTCATTGAAATCTTTTACTTTCATGCCAAAAGCAGGTGGATGCTGTATCATAGCAAGTTGCATTCCTTCCCTTTTGAAATCTAACCCAAATAGAGGTTTGCCTGTAACAATTTTATTTGCATCTACATTTTTAACACTTGTGCCTATTAATTTAAACTCTTTTGTTTCTTTAAGTTCAACTTCTTCAGGTATTTCAATACCGACAGCTTTTGAAGCTATTTCTCCATATGTAATGGTTCGTTCTCCGCTTTTCTCCTTGATAATTCCTTGAGTTGCAGTTAAGTCTAAAACAGGGACTCCCCATTCTTTTGCGGCTGCTTCCAATAACATTCTTCTCCCAGTAGCACCAGCCATTCTTAAAGCGTTCCAACTCAATCTAATAGATAAGCTTCCGCCAGCAAATTGATTTTGATAGAATCCTGTATTTAAAGGCGCTTGTTCAACAACGACATTCTTCCAATCAACATCTAGTTCTTCGGCTACAATCATTGGCATAGAAGTTTTTACATTTTGACCAATCTCAGGGTTGGGCGAATATATAGTAACCAAGCCTGTATCTCCTATTTTGATATACCCATTTATATCAAACCACTCATTTGGAACTGTAATTTCTTCAACTTTAGTATCAGAAATACATCCTGTTAACCAACTAAATCCTATAAGCATCCCACCACCTGCAGCAGCAGATACTTTTATAAATGATCGACGGTTATATTGTGTTTTTACTTTTGTCATGATTTCTTAGTTTAAAGCTTCGATGCTGTTTTAATTGCCTGTTTAATTCTTACATAAGTACCACATCTGCAAAGGTTTCCTTCCATAGCGGAATCAATTTCCTTATCGGAAGGGTTAGGATTGTTCTTTATTAGCGCAGCTGCTGTCATAATTTGCCCTGATTGACAATATCCACATTGTGGAACATCATGCTCCAACCATGCTTTTTGAATAGCATGATCTCCATTTTTTGAAAGCCCTTCAATAGTAACAATATCCATGCCTTGTAATTGGGAAACCTGTAAGGTACAACTACGCAAAGCATTACCATCAACATGAACAGTACAAGCGCCACATTGCCCTATACCACAACCATATTTTGTTCCTACTAAATCTATTTGATCTCTCAAAACCCATAATAAAGGAGTGTCGTTATCGGCCTCAATTGTATGAGATTCTCCATTAATTTTCAATTGAAATGTTGGCATAAGCTATAGTGTTTAAGTTAGTAATATTTTGTAAAACATATGCAGGACGCATGGGTTTTTAAAATTACTAAAAAAAACGTATCTTTTTTTTTCTTAACAAAGAATTAAGATGTTATTATAAATTCTATTAACTTACATCCTTTGATTTTAACTTCCAATCCATGAAAACTAAATATTATTTTCTTCTTCTTCTATTCCTTTTTTCGAATACGCTATTTTCACAATCTTTAGAAAATAAAATTGCTGAGTTAGACCATTATATTGAAAATGCTTTCACCGTTTGGAATCCTCCTGGTCTTGCTGTTACTGTTGTAAAAGATGGTGAAATAATTTTTAAAAAAGGGTATGGTGTACGTACTTTAGAGACAGATAATAATGTTGATGAACACACTTTGTTTGTTTGTGCCTCTACTACAAAAGCATTTACAGCAGCAGGTTTGGCTATGTTAGTTGATGATGGAAAAATTAAATGGGATGATCATGTAATAAATTATTTGCCAGATTTTCAGCTTTATGACCCTTATATTACTCGAGAATTAACCATTAGAGACTTACTTACTCACAGGTCTGGTTTGGGTAACACAGATTACCTATGGTCATGGATGACAATAAGTGGTGATAGTGCACTCTATAAAATGCGAGAGGTTAAACCTACTTACTCCTTAAGGTCTAGTTTTATATATCAAAACCTCATGTATTTAGCAGCTGGAAAAGTTATTGAAAAAGTGAATAGACAATCTTGGGAATCTTTTTTAAAAGAGCGTATTTACAATCCTTTAGGCATGCACGAAACTTTTGCTACATATGAAATGGTAAAAGAGAAAGAAAATAAAGCAGATGCACACATGACTTTTGAAGGAGAAACAATAAAAATTGACCAGCTAGTAGCTGATGAAATTGGTCCAGCTGGGTCCATGTGGTCTAGTATAAACGATATGGGCAAATGGATTCAGTTTTTATTAAATAATGGTATCCATGAAGGAGACACTTTAATTAGTTCAAAAAACTTTAAAGAACTTTTTAAACCACAACAAATCATTCCAGAAAACGAATTTTATCCTACACAAAAACTCACTAAACCACATTGGACGACCTATGGGTTAGGATGGTTTCAGCATGATTATAAAGGTAAAATGGTTCAGTTTCATACTGGAAGTTTACCAGGAATGGTGGCTATTGCTGGTTTAATTCCAGAGGAAAATATTGGCGTTTATGTTATGGGAAATCTTGATCATGTAGAACTGCGCCATGCTATTATGTATGCCGTTTTTGACCTTTTCATAGATGGTAAAATTACAAGAGATTGGAGCACTGAGTTTAAGGAACTCTACACTCAGAAAATAGAAACCGAAAAACCAATAAGAATTACAAATACTAAACCTTCTTTATCTATTGATAAAATATTAGGAACCTATAAACATTTGCATTATGGAACTGTTGAAATTACTAAAACTAAAAATGGAATTCAATTTAACTTAAACAATACTGTAAAAGGCACAATGTCTCATTGGCATTATGACACTTATCAAATAGGTTTTGATTTAAAAATGTATAGCAAAGCAATGGTTAACTTTAGGCTAAATGCTGAAGGCGAAATAGGCTATCTCGAAGTTTTTGGAGAGCGCTTTGAATTTTTAAGTACTAAAAAATAATATGAGGTATTTCTTTATATATAAAATCAATCTTATGAAATATAATTTATTCTTAAAAAACACTTTAACGATTATTTTATTGTTAAGCGTTATGATTCCTGTAGCCCAAAATACAAATGAAAAAGAATCCGATTCAACCAAAAAAGCAACTAAAGAGTTACCTCTCGAGCCAGAGAGAAAAGTAACTTTTACTACAACACAAGGTACTTGGATTTCGCTAGATGTGCATCCTAATGGAAAAACCATTGTTTTTGATATGATGGGAGATTTATATACCATTCCTATTACTGGAGGAAAAGCCACTAGAATTACTCAAGGTATGCCTTACGATGTACACCCAAGATACAGTCCTGATGGCAAATCAATCCTTTTCGTTTCAGATAAAAGTGGCTCTGATAATATTTGGACGATGGACTTAGAATCTAAAGAAGACAAACAATTGACCAAAGATAAAAATCAACATCATTTTTCGGCTGAATGGAGTCCAGATGACGATTATATTGTAGGTACAAAAGGACGAAGAAATATAAAACCCTACCTCTATCATAAAGATGGTGGTTCAGGTGCGCAGTTAATTAAAACACCAAAAAATTTAAAAACCATAGATCCTGCTTTTAGTCATGATGGAAAATATATTTACTTTTCAAGAAGAACCAATGCCTGGAATTATAATGCTTCTCTCCCACAATATCAAATTGCAACATTCGATAGGGAAGATGGAGATATCGAAATAATAACCACACGTTATGGCTCCGCTTTTACACCAACATTGTCCAGTGATGGTAAATGGCTTGTTTATGGTAGTCGGTTTGAAGACCAAACTGGATTGGTTTTAAGAAACTTACTAAATGGCGAAGAACGCTGGCTAGCCTATCCTGTACAAAGAGATGAACAGGAATCTATTGCAGCTCTTGGCGTGCTTCCTGCTATGTCTTTTACACCAGACAATCAAAACCTCATCGCTTCTTATGGAGGTAAAATATATTCTATTTCATTAGCAACAAATCATGCTACCGAAATCCCTTTTGAAGTGGATGTAGAATTAGATTTAGGTCCAATGGTATCATTTAAATACCCAATAAGCGATAATCCTGAAGCCTTTGTCACTCAAATTCGTGATGCTGTTCCTTCACCAGATGGAAGCAAATTGGCATTTACAGCTTTAAACAGATTGTATGTCATGGATTTCCCCAATGGCACGCCAAAACGGATTACAAAAAATGAGTTCACCGAAGCTCAACCCTCCTGGTCTCCAAATGGCAATCAAGTAGTGTTTACAACTTGGAAGCAAGGTGGAGGAGATTTATACAAAGCAAATGTATCGGGAAGAGCAAATGTTGTTAAATTAACAAATAAACCCGGAATATATAGCAACCCTTCTTGGTCGTACAATTCCAATCGCATTGCCTTTATGAAAGGTAGTGCTCAAACGTATAACGATGCTATAACGCCTAGATCTGGTAGAGCAACCGAAGAAATTGCTTGGGTATCCAGTGATGGTGGAAACATTACAGTTATTGATAAATCTAAAGGTCGAGGCATTCCGCATTTTACCAAAATTAACGATCGTATTTACTTAAATCATGGAGCTAAAGGACTAATCTCAATTCGTTGGGATGGAAGTGATGAAAAAAGTCATTTAAAACTCACAGGTATTACAACGTATGGTTCATCTGATGTTTTTGGAGAAGAACACAGCGTACTACCAACTACAGAAGATGGTTGGATGGAGAATCAAAAAGCTTCACGACCTACCGAAATTAGAATTTCTCCAAACGGAACACATGCTTTGGCAAAAATAAATAATGATATTTATACAGTTATCATTCCAAAAATAGGGCAAACACCTGCAATTTCTCTTGCAAAAGCTGAAGGTGCCGCATTTCCAGCAAATAAGCTTACTGTTATGGGTGGCGAATTTCCAACTTGGGGATCAAAAAGTGAAAATGTACATTGGTCCTTGGGTGCAAGTCATTTTGTTTATAACCTTACAGAAGGAAAAGCCTTTTCAGATAGTTTAGCCCTAGCCAAAAAGAATGAAAAAGCTTTGAAAGAAGCTGAAAAGAAAAATGATACCATTAAAAAGGGTGAAGATGAGAAAAAAGAAACACCTAAGTTTAAAGCCGATGAATATAAAATAAAAGTAAGTTTTAAGAAATACATTCCACAAGGAACAACACTTTTAAAAGGCGGTCGCATAATCACTATGAAAGGGCAAGAAGTTATTGAAAATGGTGATGTGCTTATTGAAAATAATCGTATTAAAAGAATTGGTTCTTCTGGAAGTTTTGAAATCCCACGAAACACAAAAACCATTGATGTTTCAGGTAAAACATTAATTCCAGGATTTGTAGATACACACGCACATATGTGGCCAAATTGGGGAATTCATAAAAGTCAATCTTGGGCTTATGCAGCGAACCTAGCTTACGGTGTTACAACCACAAGAGATCCCCAAACTGGAGCAACTGATGTACTTACCTATTCCGATATGGTTAATGCTGGTATGATGCCTGGACCTAGAGTTTACAGTACAGGACCAGGAGTTGGGTTTTGGGGTTATAAAATTGAAAGTTTAGAACATGCAAAAGACGTGTTAAAACAGTATAGCGAGTATTATAATACCAAGAGCATTAAAATGTATTTGGTAGGAAACAGACAGCAACGCCAATGGGTTATTATGGCAGCAAAAGAATTAAAACTAATGCCAACAACCGAAGGTGGACTAGATTTTAAGCACAACATGAAAAATTTGATAGATGGTTACCCAGGTCATGAGCATTCGTTCCCAATTTATCCTTTATATAAAGATGTGATACAAACAACAGCAGCATCTAAAATGGCTGTAACACCAACTTTATTGGTGTCTTATGGAGGACCATGGGCTGAAAATTATTTTTACTCAAGAGAAAACCCATATCACGATAAAAAGTTACAGTATTTTACTCCATACAAAGAATTGGCTGCAAAATCCAGAAGACGCCCAGGATGGTTTATGGATGAAGAACATGTATTTAAAAAACATGCAGTATTTATGAAAGATCTTGTAGAAGCTAATGGTATTGGAGGTGTTGGTAGTCATGGACAATTACAAGGACTTGGTTTTCATTGGGAACTTTGGTCGGTTGCCAGTGGAGGCATGAAAAACTACGATGCTTTAAAAACAGCTACCATACTTGGTGCAAAGGCTATTGGTCTTGATACTGATTTGGGGAGTTTAGAAGCTGGTAAAATTGCTGATATTTTAATCTTGGATAAAAATCCGTTAGAAAATCTACGACACACCAACACCTTGACTCATGTAATTAAAAATGGAGTTATATATGATGCCAATACGCTAGATGAAGTGGCTCCTAAAGCAAAGAAAGCAGATGTATTCCATTGGCAAACAAAAAAGCCGAGTGGTTTACCTGGAATTAAAAATTAAATATAGAACGCCTGTTTGAAATTTGATTTGATGTCATTTTGAGCATTACTGAAATCAAAATATATTTTGATTTAAAGTACCTTGCAAAGCAAGTCGAAAAATCTCTTTTAATAAATTAAGACATGTTTATTTTAGGAGATTCTTCATTTCATTTAGAATGACAATTTTTATACAGCCTCTTTTTTTTTATTTATAAAAAATCATTTCATCTAAATAATTCCAAACATGCTCTGGAAGTATTGATAATCCTGCGCCTGTAATTGCCGATTGCTAAATAAAATGTCTTCTTGAACTCATGATTGGATATTATTTTGTTGGTTGTGGTAAAAAAATCGCCTTGATTAACAAATATAAAAATTAGTTAAAAACAGATCGATTTAAAAAGTATTATCTAATTTAAATGTAACTTTTTTAAAAAACCTGTGTCTAATAAGTATAGAGCGAACAGTAAAGATAATTAATGAAACATAAAGTAAGTCCTTAAAGGCGGATCTCTAAAAAGAAACATTAACAAAACACTGCTCACAAAAACTAAATTGCAAGTAGTTTACAAAATATAAGAACCGCATTTAAGGTGTAGTTCTTATTGGTTAAAGATTTCATTAGAATTAGAAATTAATTCTTAATCTCTTGTTCTAAAATTTCAATGATTTTTTTTGAGTCATCAATAATTAAATCTGAATCGACAATATTAATGCTTAAAAGAAATCGTTTTGTCGCCAATACGTTTTCAAAACTTCTATCATTTACTAATCCATTATAGTCTTTTTCTAACTTGCTTGGTTTCATTTGTGGTATATTATGATATCTCCACGTGAAATTTTGAAACACATCTCGAAGTGAAATATATTTATCTAAAACCTTAACTATTTCCTTGTAATTATCTACAACTAGATTTTGTTCCTCTATCATCTCTTCAACTAAATTAGGCCAATTGGTTAAAAGACCTTTTAAAGAATCATTAGACAGCGAATTAATTCTTCCTGAATTAAAAAGCATATCTAAAGCACTAAATTGATTGTTAAAACGGTAGGTAACTGTTGCTAATACTAAAAGGCTGTCTATATGTTTAGCATCATAATTATTAGGTAGATTATTAGTTAAACTCATTAATTCCTCGAGTGCTTTTATGCCATCTTTCCTTCCTGCGTTTAATTGTTCTAGTTCTTTTAACCTGTTATCGAAATCGTTCTTTAAAATTTTTAACAACACTTGTTCTTGGTTAAAAGCAATTCGTTGTTGATTCCAATTATTTACTTGAAGTGCCAATAAAATCCCAACCATAACTAAGAGAATTTCTCCAATAGCATATTTTAAATACTTTCCGGTTTTATTTTGCTTCATAAGGTTATAGCGTATTTTTCTGAAGAATTTTAACATCTCATCTAAGTTTCAAAATCTAATCCTTCTTTAAAGTAGGATACGTAATTCCTAATTGTTCTAAATATGATTTATATTTTGTTTCGTCATAATAAAATTTCTCTAATTGACTTCTAAATTGGTTCTGTTTGTCTTCATTGAGATACGTTGGAGGTAAATCGTTAGCACCAATCATTGGCTGGTATTTTGTGTCTTTACTTTGTACGTTATTAAAATAATTCCAAGCTTGCTTTATTAAATCTGGTTTTGTTAAAAAGTCGATAATCGTCATTGCTTCAACTTTAGCTCCAGCAGTCACGCCTTTATGTGCAATTGGCGTTGCCATGGCAATAGCATTGCTCCAATGGTGTCCTTGTAATCCTGGAATATTAGATGGATATCTTAAGGTAACGGTTGGTACTTTCCAGGATACATCACCAATATCATCCGATCCTCCACTTACAGGTGTTGTTATAGGAAGTCCTAGTTTGCTCAGTTCTTTACTCAATCCTTCTTTTCTATTAGAATTCACTTCAGTTTGTACAGCCTTTGCGAGAGTTTGATCATTTTCAGACCATTCTGGTAGCCCAACAGTTTTAATATTCTCGTACATGGTTTCGGCGATAGTTTTGTTAAAATGTCTAGGCCATGCTGTACCAAGTATTCTAGAGTTTACTTTGGTTTTGGTCATTAAAGCAGCGCCTTCTGCGACATCGTTTGCTTCTTTATACATTTCCATAATGCCTTCATACGTCACATCCCTAAAGTAATACCAAATTGATGCTTTAGAAGGCACTACATTTGGTTGGTCGCCAGCATCAGTAAAAATGGAATGTGATCTTTTTAATGGATGTAAATGTTCGCGTTTATAATTCCAGCCAACATTCATAAGTTCGGCAGCATCTAATGCGCTTCTTCCACGCCAAGGTGACCCTGCGGAATGTGCTGCTTCTCCTTCAAAAGTATATTCCACCGAAATTAATCCTGTACCACGAGCTGCTCCATACGACACTGCTAAATTACTGCTTACGTGCGTAAAGATGCACATATCAATATTGTCAAAAAGACCATCGCGTGTGTACCACGCCTTTGCCGCCACCAATTCTTCGGCTATTCCTGGCCAAAGGATAAGTGTGCCTCCAATGTTTTCGCGCTCCATAATTTGTTTTACTGCCAATGCTGCAGTGATGTTTAATGGAATACCTGAGTTATGACCTTCGCCATGTCCTGGTGCGCCTTCAACTATTGGTTTGTGATATGCTACTCCTGGATATTGTGAGGCTTTTGGAATGCAATCCACGTCGCTTCCTAGGGCTATTACAGGTCCATCTCCATTACTCCATGTAGCAAACCATGCTGTTGGAATACCAGACACCCCTTTTTCAATTTCAAAACCATTATCTTGAAGTATTCTTGTTAAATATTTTGACGATTCGATTTCTTGAAAACCCAATTCGGAGAAACTAAAAATTTTATCGACCATAATTTGCGATTGCTTATGGTTGGATTCTACAATTTGAGCGACCTCAGTTTTTAGTGCTTCTATTTTTTTCTTGGATAGTTTTTTTTGAGCAAATGTTGTTTGAGAATATCCTAAACACATAATGCTCAAAAAGAGTACAATACTTTTCTTGTGGTTGATTGACATTGGTTAGTTGTTTATTTAAAATTATATTATTGTGTTCTTGAAAAGAGGCATTTAAAGATAAGAAGAAATTAAACAACAATTGTATAGAAATTTTCTCGCTTTGCTTCTTACCATCGTATGTATTGTTGCTTGAATGCTTTAAAAGGATTAAAATGTTGTTGTATTTTTCTGAAGAATTTAATTATTTGTCGATTGATTAGGTTGCTTTAAAGATATGACGTAATTGCCCAACTATATTACATGTAGAAAGAGATTGTTTAAAAAGTAATGGTGCATTCTTGTAAAGTTTTCAACTTTAATTTTTGATACATTACAAAACTTATTTTGAGCACTAATCGACTCATAATTTTCAAGTCAATCAAGACCTCACAGGTATTAGAAACCTGTGAGGTCTAAAAAATAAGTTTTTAGATTTTTATATGAGAAATCTAGGCATCTTTCTTTTCGATTGAGATTTTAATTAAAATTGCCATAAGCACCCAAATTATCCAAGTTTCGCCATGACTCATTTCATAATTGGAACCTGCCAAACGAGCTATACCCAAAACAATGTAAACAATAATTGGTGAAATAATAAGGGACACTAAAAGATTGATGATGGTTTTTTTGATATCCATTGTTAGAAAAATTAGTTGGTTAATAATCCCAAGGTAATAATTATTTTTTAAAAATAGTTATACCCTAAAAAGTTCAACAATAATTTTGGGCTGTTCTCTTTTTACACCATCTTCAAGAACCTAGCGGATACAAATAACTGGCACCAACCATTTTCAGGAGTATTAGCCAACATAATAGCGATAATTTTTTTTGGAATGAAGAATATATACGCAACGGATAATATAAAAAAAATCCAGACAATAAATGTCTGGATTTTTTTGCTCCCCTTCTTGGACTCGAACCAAGGACCCTCTGATTAACAGTCAGATGCTCTAACCAACTGAGCTAAAGAGGA
>CAXBFU010000019.1:0-75987 GCA_963975205.1 uncultured Flavobacteriaceae bacterium
GTTGGTAACCTACCGCAGATGGCATACGACCAAGTAATGCAGATACCTCAGAACCAGCTTGTGTAAAACGGAAGATGTTATCTACGAAGAAAAGTACATCTTTTCCTTGTCCATCTCCAGCACCATCACGGAAATATTCTGCTATAGTTAATCCCGATAAGGCCACACGAGCACGTGCTCCAGGAGGTTCGTTCATTTGTCCAAAAACGAAAGTAGCTTTAGAATCTTTCATTGCAGATTTATCTACTTTTTTAAGATCCCAACCGCCTTCTTCCATAGAGTGCATAAAATCATCACCATATCGGATAATTCCAGATTCTAACATTTCACGAAGTAAATCGTTTCCTTCACGTGTTCTTTCACCTACTCCTGCGAATACCGATAGACCACCATGTCCTTTTGCAATATTGTTAATCAACTCCTGAATAAGTACTGTTTTACCAACTCCAGCACCACCAAATAATCCAATCTTACCACCTTTTGCATATGGCTCAATAAGGTCGATTACTTTTATACCAGTAAACAACACTTCAGTAGATGTTGATAAATCTTCAAATTTAGGTGCTTCTCTGTGAATAGGAAGCCCATCTTTATCAGCTTTAGGCAAGTCTCCCAACCCATCAATCGCATCTCCAATTACGTTAAAAAGGCGTCCGTAAACATCTTCACCAATTGGCATTTGTATTGGAGCACCTGTAGCCTTTACTTCTGTTCCCCTACTTAAACCATCGGATGAGTCCATTGCAATAGTACGTACAGTATCTTCACCAATGTGAGATTGAACTTCAAGTACCAAAATGGAACCATCAGGTCTGTTAATTTCTAACGAATCATAAATCTTTGGAAGCTCAGTACCAGCACCGAATTCAACATCGATTACTGGACCTACTATTTGTGCAACTTTACCTGTAACTTTTGACATTACTTATGTGTTTATTGTTTTTGCTTAAAATTTAATTGAAAAACAAGTTTACCCAATTAAGTTGAGTACATGCGTTTTTCGCGCTGCAAATATATGAGTTTTTATTAAAAAACCATACATAAATATTATCAAAAAATTGAAGTTTTTAAATGTTTAAAAAAGAGCAATAAAATGTTGAAATAGAAAACAAAAAACCCAGAACAAAATCCTGGGTTTTAAATATATATAAAAAGAACGTATTACTATAATCCAGCGGGATACATAACGGTAAAATCGTTAGCTTTTGCAGCATTTCCAGAGGCAACAAAATTCGACCCGTAAGCAGCATCAATAGCTTCTAAAAATTTATTTGCCATTAAAGCATATCCTCTAGCGGTTAAATGAATTCCGTCTAAACTTGCTAAACCACCAAAAACTAAATCTGCAGTTAGAATGTAATCATCAAAAGTAATTCCTGCCGAAGCAGCTTGGTTTAAAACAGATTGTAAATCTACAATCGCTACGCCATTTGCCGAAGCAACAGAAGTAATTGTCGCATTATAAGCATCAGTAGCGGTTTGGATTGCTGTTTGTTCTTCAGGAGTTAACGCCCATTTATCTTCTAATGGAATTTGAGTGCCATAACCTTGTGGGATTAATGATGATAATGGTAAGACAAAAAGATCATCTGCGGTTGCTTGTCTATATTGTGGAATTCCAGCAAATGCAGGATTTATTGCTCCTAAATCGGTTAAATCCTCATCAATAATTACCAAGGCATTTCCCGTGCCTGCAGAAAAGTTAATAGTTCTTTTGGCAACCTCTTCAGCAGTAAATAAACCAGTGCCATTAAGAGCAGCTAAAGCTTGTTGAAGACCTCCATTGTAAGCTGCATAACCTTGATTTAAAGCATTGGCTGTGTCAGCATCTAATGGAACTGGATTGTAAGGTACAGTTGTAAAATGTGGTAGATCGGTAATATTAGGAACATTTGTTACAACACCTTTTGCTCCTCCTGAAGTAAGTGTAGTTACTAATGTGCTAAATGCCTGTGCAAACACATTTGGATCTGTAATATCATTGCTTCCATAGGTAGCAGGGTTTAAATTTCCAGTTTGGTCAACACCACTTCCGCCAGATGTAGCGTATGCTAAAACGTCATTACCACCAACTTCAGATAATGAGAAAAATGTAGGTGCTTGAGCCATTGCATCTCCTAAAACAGTGGCTGTTGTGCTCGAAGCCATACGTACAAAATAAGGATTTGCAAAACTACCTACACCAGCAATATTACCATAAGAGTTAGATAAAAAGTGAAAACTTTTTGCACCTGGAACTCCCATATTATTAAAAGGCCCAGTTGGGTTGTTAAATACAAGATCAGTGCTTACGGTAACAGGGCCTATAACAGCCTCTAAAGGCAGAGGACCTGCACCACCAAAAACTAATCGAGGCTCTGCAATTCTTGTCCCTCCAATAGCTAAACCACCAAAATTATCACTCATCATTGGTTGTGTAAATACACCACCACCAGCTTTAGCAAATTGCTTTGCCATAATACTTGGGAATGAATTTTGCTGCGATGCTATAAATAAAGCACCATCAGTATAACCTGCCGTGAAAGAAGCACCGATTGCTACGTAATTAGAAAAATCTGCGGAACCAGCTGTAAGTGCTGGTAAAATTTCTACAGTTGTATCAATATTATTGTCTAATAAAACATCTTCTTCGTCATTACAAGCTGTAAACCCTATAAGGATAAATAACAGCCATATATATTTTGTTTTCATAATATTATTCTTTTTCATTATTATAAGTTGTTAATTGTCCATGACACATAATACATTGAGCCAATAAAGCCAGTACCAAATGCAGTAAAGTATTCTTCTCCTGTTAAATTAGTAGCACCTGCTTTAAATGTTGATTTTAAACTTGGCACCCTTAAGTTAATTTGTGCATCTAGCACATGAAATTCTGGAACAACTCCATTTCCAAAGGTTGCTTCCCAGTAGTAGTCATCGCTAAATCGGTAAGACACATTAAATCCGAAATTTTTAAATAATTCTGTGTTTCCAAAAGAGGCTTTAAATTTATGCTCGGGTGTATTAAAATTTGTTGTAAAATCTGGATATTTAACACGATCAAAATCTAACTTAGCATAGGTGTAACTTCCACTTAAATCGAAATTCCCTAAGATTTTAGTTGATAAACCAATTGAAGCTCCATAAGAATTTACATCTGCTGGAGAATTTGTATATATATTATAAGCTTGTGTATCTCCATTTGCTAATGCGGCTACCGAAAGACTATTGTCTCCTGCTGTTCCGTATAAAGGAGAAACAACAGTTGCTTGAGAAATGAAATCTTTATAACTATTATAGTAAGCACTAAAATCTACAATTAAATTACTAAACTTTCCTCTATAACCAACTTCTGCAGAAGCAACTTGTTCTGGTTTCACTATATCTGGATTTGCAACCTCTAAAACTGCAGGATTTCCCGTAGCACCAAGTGCTCTAGCAGAGCTTAATGTGTAAGAGTTAGTGTATCCAGCGCCACCTGTTTGAATTACGCTTGCAGGTTGCCCTAGAGCTTGTCCAGAACCACTAATTCCATATGATCTTGAATAGCGATCTAAATTATCAGGTGCAGAACCTACTAATACATAAGGACCTGCATCTAAACCTATAAATAAATCTTGAGTGGTTGGATTTCTAAATCCAGTTTGTACTGAAGCTCTAATGTTATGGTTTTCATTTACAGTTAAGCCTGCCGATATTCTAGGAGAAACAAAACCATCAAAAAATTCAGATTTATCATAACGAATAGAACCTGTTAATTTTAATTCCAAATCTTCGCTAAGTTCAATGCTTTTTTGTATTTGAGTATAAACCCCAAATTCAGAATAAGCAATTGGCCCATCAGCATCAGTATAAATAGTTCCAAAAGAATTCAAGTTATATTGTCTGTACGAGCCTCCTACTTGAATATCAGCAAAATCAATTAAATGACTAAAGTTGTAATTACCATCAGCATGATAATATTTTGAAGCATCTTGAAATTTTGAACCAGTTAATAAATCAGGATCGTTTATACTTTTTTCAAAAGCGGCCTCGAATTCTGGTGTGCCTGGTAAATAACGACCAGTTTCAGCCGTTGCCCTTCCTGCAGCATGTGCTTCTGCTTCAGTGGCTCCACTAAGAGTTGCTTGTAAAAAAGCACCAGCATATTCACCAAACCATGTATTATCATCCTTCCAAGCCCTATTAATATTTACACCAGTAAATACCATATCATAAGAATCACCAGCTTTATCTGAAACCACATAACCCCTTAAGAAGAAGTTATCATTTTTTAACTCTAACTTATGTTGTTGCTGGGTGAAATTGTCAATATTGTATCTATTACTACCTTGATAAATAGTAGAACCTGTTCCTACTTTTCCAACATAAGATACTTCGAAATCATTAGCCCAAGGGCGATAATATAATCCCCAATCTGCTTTTACACTTTCAGCATTATAATCGGTTAAATCTCTTTCATTATATCCAGTTCTACTTACGTTTACAGATGGGATTAATGCGTTAGCTCCAGCTGGGAAAATACCCAATCCTTCAAGCGTTACAGCAACACCTTTTAGGTTTGTGGAAACCAAATCACCATAGACATTTACACCATTATAATTTATATTGGTTTCTCGAGTTCCTCCGTTGGAATTTCTATCAACCTCACTTGTGGCAGCCCAATCAGTACCTTTTAAATATCCAAAATTTACTTTAGCTGCAAATTTGTCGCTGAATTTATGAGCAGCACGAATTCCAAAATCTGTATATGTGTTGTCTCCAGCTGCTTCCTGAGATGTGATGCCTTGTTTAAAATGTGTGCTGATACCTTGGTGATCGAAAGGATTTTTACTTGTCATAAATAAAATACCATTAAAAGCATTCGCTCCATAAAGGGCCGAAGCTGCTCCAGGAAGTAACTCGACACTTTGTACATCGGTTTCTACCATACCTACTAAATTACCTATAGGAAAGTTAAGCGCTGGTGTAGAATTGTCCATACCATCTACTAACTGCATAAAACGGTTATTTGCAAATGTTGCAAAACCACGTGTGTTAATTGATTTAAATGTTAAACTGTTTGTGTTTACATCGACGCCTTTTAAATTTTCAAGCCCATCGTAAAAATCAGCCGATGCAGTATTTTTAATTTCTTTTAGACCAAAACGTTCTACCGTTACTGGCGACTCAAAAATACGTTCAGGGGTTCTTGAAGCAGATATTACAATTTCGTCTAATTCACTTCCTTCCTTTAAAATGAAGTCAATTACCTGGTTGTTTGTTGTAGCCTCTTTGGTTTGTGTTTCAAAACCAACACTACTTACTTGCAGTGTAAATGGAGGTGTTTGACTTGTGTTTAAGGTGTAATTACCATCAAAATCCGTCATTGTGCCAGTTGAGGTTCCAACAATAATAATGTTGGCTCCAGGCAGCGGTTGTCCACTATCGTCGGTAACTTTACCTTTAATAGTTGTTTGCGCATAAGATGATACGCAAAATAGTAATAGAAAAATCTGTAAAATAGTTCTCATATAGGGTATAGGTTTAATTTTAAAATTTGCTTTTTCTAAGCAGTGCAATATAAAAAAATAAAACAACTATGCACGCATAGTATATATGCGATACAATATAAGACTTTTTGAATAGTGATTATCTTAAAATTAAAATTTGGATTAATTTTAAATAAGAAATTTTACTCTACAGTAACAGATTTTGCCAAATTACGAGGTTGGTCTACATTTTTTTCTAACATTACTGCTATGTGGTATGAAAGTAATTGCAATGGAATTGTTGTTAAAAGTGGTGTAAGCGACTCGATTGTTTCGGGGACTTCAATAACATGATCTGCTAATTTCCTTACACTTGTATCTCCTTTTGTAACAATACCAATAATTTTTCCTTTTCTAGCCTTAATCTCTTCAATGTTACTAACAACTTTTTTGTAATGGCCTTTGTTTGTAGCAATGACTACGATAGGCATATTTTCGTCAATAAGGGCAATTGGTCCATGTTTCATTTCGGCTGCAGGGTAACCTTCGGCATGAATATAAGATATTTCTTTAAGCTTTAATGCGCCTTCTAGGGCAACAGGGAAATTATAACCTCTACCTAAGTATAAAAAATTTTTAGAATCTTTATAAATTTTGGCAACAGTTTTAACATAAGCGTCAGATTGTAAAGCTTGTTCAACTTTATCTGGAATCATCTCTAATTCAATTAAATGGCGTCTGAAATCAGAACTAGACATTGTGCCTTTTGCTCTTGCTAATCGTAATGCCATTAATGTTAAAACAGTAATTTGAGTTGTAAAAGCTTTTGTAGATGCTACACCAATTTCTGGTCCTGCATGTGTATATGCTCCAGCATTGGTCTCGCGAGCTATAGAAGAACCTACAACGTTACAAACACCAAATACAAACGCACCATGAGATTTTGCTAATTTAATTGCAGCTAGAGTGTCTGCTGTTTCGCCTGATTGCGATATGGCAATAACAACATCGTTTTGGTTTATTACTGGGTTTCGGTATCTAAATTCTGAAGCATACTCAACTTCAACAGGGATTCTTGCTAAATCTTCGAAGATATATTCGGCTACCAATCCTGCGTGCCATGAGGTTCCACAGGCCACTATAATAATACGGTTAGCATTAAGAAACATTTTCATGTTATCTTCAACACCAGCCATTTTTATTATAGCTTCCTGACTTTTTAAACGACCTCTATATGTGTCTCGAATTGCGTGAGGTTGCTCAAAAATCTCTTTAAGCATAAAGTGTTCGTATCCACCTTTTTCTATTTGTTCAAGATTTAACTGAAGTTCTTGCACGTAAGGGCTAACTAAAGAATCATCTTTTATTTTTCGGACTTTAACTTCTTTGTCTCTTCGTACAATAGCCATTTCTTCATCTTCTAAATAAATGGCGTTATTGGTGTATTCTATAAAAGGGGTTGCATCACTTGCTATAAAAAATTCATCTTCCCCAACACCAATTGCTAATGGACTTCCTAAGCGAGCGACGACGATTTCGTTAGGTTTGGTTTTGTCGAAAACAGCAATAGCGTAAGCTCCAACAACTTGATTTAAAGCTATTTGAACAGCTTTCCCCAGTCTAACATTGTTGCTTTTTTTAATATCTTCAATAAGGTTTACCAAAACTTCGGTGTCGGTGTCAGATGCAAAGTTATACCCTCTTTTTTGAAGCTCTTTTTTTAGTGCTTCATAGTTTTCAATGATGCCATTATGGATAATTACCAAGTTACCTGAATTGGAATAATGTGGGTGTGAGTTGACATCATTGGGGATACCATGTGTTGCCCAACGTGTGTGACCAATACCAAGACTTCCTTGTGTGGTTATTTCACTAGCAACGCGTTTTTCTAAATCGTCAACTTTGCCTTTTGTTTTGGATAGCTTAATCTCATTGCCATCAAATAATGCGATACCTGCACTATCATAGCCTCGATATTCCAAACGTTTAAGCCCATTTAAAATAATGGGGTAAGCTTCTCGGTATCCAATATATCCAACAATGCCACACATAGCTTTTAGTTTTCAGGTTCAGTATAATATATGGTTAATTTGGCTTTTTTTGCCTCATTGACTGTGTTATTTCCAAAAAGCACAGTTCCTTTATATGATAAAAGTGTTCCGTCAGGGATTGCTTTTGCCTCATCACTATCATCCAAAAGGGGTTGCATATTAACTAAATTTACTCCAGAGAGTACTGTTAAGCCTAGTTTTACATTGGTGGAATCATTAATAAAAATGTTCTTTATGTGTTCGGTGATTCTTATTTTGTATTTAATGCCATCACCTTCAGGGTCATCACCTTCTCTTTTTAAAGGTACTAAGTGGTCTATTTTAGCATTTATTGTTGTTCCACTTGTGGATTGATCGATAAAATAATCAACTAAAGGGATGTTATTGTTTAAGTCATAAATAAATACTCTATCAGGTTCATTCCCTTGAACTGTGCTTTGGTCAACATAGAATTCTAAATAAGCTTCGTTTATTAATCTTTTTTGGATGATGTTTTCTCCATCAACATCTCTAAAAACTCTTTTAAAATTATCAAAGGCATCTTCTTGAACTCCGTTTTCATTTTCAACCAATCCATCAAACAAGTTAATTATTGCCATAGAGCCTTGACTTCCTTTTAAATAGAGTTTTTCATCACCTAAAACCTCGTTTGAGGGAGGAAGTGCAATTAAATTGTCATCTATTAAGTTAATTAGGTTTCTAAAGAAGGTCATTGTGTACTCACCTTTAATAGAGTCTAAATTATCATCAATACCATTATTGTTTAGGTCATTTCCCTGTGTTTGGTCTACATCATTGGTGTCGTTAATTCCATCGCCATCAGCATCAGTGCCATTGTCATTTACGGTATCGCCATTAACATCAACATCGGCATAATCAGGGATGCCATCCCCATCTTCGTCAGTGTTATCCTTGTCGCTTGAGTAATATACGGTAAGGTTTGCATTTGTGGAATTGAAGTTAAGTAGCGCCATTGAACCTGAGCCACTTATGCCTTCAGCTTTTATGTAAAGCCCTCGAAAGTAATTAAGAAAATTATTACTATTGCTTAATTCGGGTTCGCCTTCTTTATCAAAGAGTAATTGTTTCCAATAATTACCACTTGGGTTATCTAACCTAAGTCTAATAGAAGGGTTTATAAGTGTGGAATCGGCTACACCTAAATCGTTTATACCTCTTAAAACGATTTGTTCGTTACTTGGAACAAAACTACTTGTTTCGTAAAGCAATTGACCTTCTAAATCAAGTGGGTTTATTTGAACAGATTCTGAAAGTGCTCCATTTGAATAATATTTTTGGGATTGATTTAGATCTGAATTCGGGTCAAATTCTCTTAAAAAATAATTGTTTTGAAAAACAGATAATTTAATCGGTGTGTCTGTATATACAGAATCCAATTCATAGGTGGAACCTCCATTATCACCAGCTCCAGTAGCTCTACTGTAATAAGGAATTGTAAGTATAGCAGAGTCTAAAACTGCGTTTTCTCCAAAACTTGGGTTAAAAGTACTTGGGGAAAGTTGTGATACAAAATTGGCCGAATAACTCCCAAATACAGGATCGTTATAATAACCTAACATGTTTGAAGGCAGCCTATTTGAATGAAATGCCGATATTTTTTTATTGTAAGTTACAATAGGATATGTTACAACATCTGTATTAAAGTTTTTTGCATTTTCAGAGTTTACGACATCTGAATCTAAACTGGCAAAATCGGTTTCACAAGCTGCAAATACAGTTGCGATTATAGCCATAAGGGCAAGGTTTTTTAATAAACTTTTATTCTTTTTCATGTGTTTTTTAGCTTAAAACTTGGGTATTATAAAATGCTGTATATGCTTCAGCAAATTCATCAGGATGTTGGTATTCTAAGACTGGCTTTTTGCAGTTTTTTAAATAGTCTTGTAACTCTTCTGGAATGTTTTCAGATCCAACAATTAATGCATCCGAAAAATCCACAGCCACTTTCATAATATTATTATAAGTAGGGGTTTTTAAAGCTTTTATTGACGATTCTTCGATATTGTCAAAGGTTATTTTATTAATCATTTCTTTATTCAACGAATCTTCAAAGCTTTGATTGTATAGTGAAGTTACTATTTTGCTGCCTGAAAAAAGTGGCTCATCTTTATAATATTCTTTTAAATAAAGTGGCAGCAAAGATGCTAACCAACCATGAACATGAATAATATCTGGCGCCCAATTTAATTTTTTTACGGTTTCAATTACTCCTTTGGCAAAGAATATAGCTCGCTCATCATTGTCGTCAAATAACTTTCCGTTTTCGTCAGTCAAAGTTGCTTTACGCTTAAAATACTCTTCGTTATCAATAAAATAGACTTGAATTCTTTCTTTTGGTATAGATGCTACTTTAATAATCAATGGCATATCTAAATCATTAATCACTAAATTTATTCCGGATAAACGTATTACTTCGTGAAGTTGATGCCTTCTTTCGTTAATGTTTCCATATCTAGGCATGAATATTCGTATTTGACCTCCTTGTTTGTTTACCATTCGTGGTGCCTCAAAGGACATTGAAGAAATCTCAGTCTCAGGTAAATATGGCACTACTTCAGAGGACACATATAATATTCTCTTATCTTTCATAAACGCTTCTGCTTTAATTTTTAGAATAAAAAACACGCAAAATTACAAAAATTATGCAGATTAACAGTAATATATTAAGTTTGCACGCTGTTAATTTTTTTATAAAGTGCAAGTAGCAAACACAAAAGAACATATTGCCAATCTAATCTTAGACTTAAGAAAAACAAACACTTCTATTGGGTTTGTCCCAACCATGGGCGCTTTACATAAAGGGCATTTGTCTTTAATTAATAAAGCTTTACAAGAAAATGAGTTTGTGTTTGTTAGTATTTTTGTTAACCCAACACAATTTGAGAATAAAAAAGATCTTAAAAATTACCCAAGAACTTTAAATAGAGATATAGAATTATTAGAGACAGTATCTAAAACTAAAATTTTTGTCTACGCTCCTTCAGTTGAAGATATTTATGTAAAAAACGTGAAGTCAATAAAGTTTAACTTTGATGGCTTGGAAAATGAAATGGAAGGAGAATTTAGAGATGGACATTTTGATGGTGTTGGTACTATTGTAAAAAGATTATTTGAAATTATTACACCAGACAAGGCTTATTTTGGAGAAAAAGATTTTCAGCAATTACAAATTATTAGAAAGTTAGTAGAAAAAAACAACTTACCAGTAAAAATAATTGGTTGTAAGATACATCGAGAACCTTCTGGCTTAGCAATGAGTTCTCGAAACGAAAGATTATTACCAGAACACAAAGCAGCATCACCATTTATATATAAAACGTTACAAGCTGCCAAGAAAAAATTTGGCACAAAAAGTGCTACAAAAATAACGGCATGGGTAAAAAAACAATTTGAAAATAACGAACTATTAGTGTTAGAGTATTTTATTATTGCCGACATAGATACCTTAAAGCCAGTAAAAAGAAAATCAAAATCAAAAAAATATCGTGCGTTTATTGCAGTTTATGCTGGAGAGATAAGACTTATAGATAACATCGCACTAAATTAATTACCTTTGCCCAATGCAAATACAAGTTGTAAAATCTAAGATTCATCGAGTTAAATGTACAGGCGCAGACCTAAACTACATAGGGAGCATCACTATAGACGAAGACTTAATGGATGCCGCCAATATTATACAAGGAGAAAAAGTTCAAATTGTTAATAACGACAATGGCGAACGCCTTGATACTTATGTTATTCCAGGCCCAAGAAACAGTGGCGAAATCACATTAAACGGTGCCGCTGCAAGAAAAGTTTCTGTAGGAGATACGCTTATTTTAATAACCTACGCATTTATGGATATAGAAGAAGCTAAGGTCTTTAAGCCATCGTTAGTTTTTCCAGACGAAAACTCCAATTTATTAAAATAGACCGTTGAATAAAAAAACAAAGAATGCACTAAAAATAGTGCTCCCTTTAATTTTGGGAGTCGTGTTGGTCTGGTATTCTTTGTCTAAAATGCCAATATCCGAGCTTTTAAAGTACTTTCAGGAAGCTAATTACACATGGATTGGCTTAGGAATATTGTTAGGTATTTTAAGCCACTTGTCACGCGCATATCGCTGGAAGTTTATGATAGAACCAATGGGTTACAAGCTTAAATTTCCAAATAGTTTTATGGCTGTAATGGCAGCTTACTTAATTAACTATACCATTCCAAGAGCTGGCGAAATTTCAAGAGCTTCTATAATAACAAACTATGAAAGCGTGCCATTTGAGAAAGGTTTTGGAACCATTGTTGCCGAACGTTTTGCAGACATGGCAATGCTACTAATAATAATTGCCATTACCTTGTTTCTTGAATTTGATTATATCTATCAATTTTTAGCCGAACGATTCGATCCCTATAAAATCATTACTGGGGTTTTAGGATTGATTGTGCTTTCTATGATTTTTGTAGTGTTTATTAGAAGAAGTAATTCCATAATTGCATTAAAAATCAAAGGTTTTGTTGCAGGATTAATTGAAGGTATTCTTAGTATTTTTAAAATGAAGAGAAAGTGGTCATTTGTGTTTCATACACTGTTTATCTGGACGATGTACGTGCTTATGTTTTATGTGACAACATTTGCAGTTGGAGACACTTCGGGCATTCCGTTTGCAGCCATTTTAACAGGTTTTATTTCAGGAAGCTTTAGTATTGCTGCGACCAATGGAGGTCTTGGTTCCTATCCGGTTGCTATCTTTTTAGCGTTTTCAATTTTTGGGATTGCTGAAGATGCAGGAATGGCTTTTGGGTGGATTATGTGGACAGCACAAACTGTAATGGTAATTGTTTTGGGAGGCCTATCGTTATTGCTTTTGCCCATTTATAATAATAACAAGGAAACCAACACTAGCGGGCTATCTTAAAAACACTTTATTTTTTAGGCCTAATTGTTTACCTTGCCATAATCAAATCTCAAATCTAATTTAAATGAAAAACATACTAACCGTTTTTATTACAGTTCTTTGTCTTGGCGTTTTAAATGCACAAACCATATATGAAGAATTTCAATCAACAAAACTTGGAGCTTCTAGAGAACTTAAAATACAATTACCAAGAAATTACGAAGAAAACTCAGAAAAACAGTATCCACTTTTTATTGTTTTTGATGGCGACTATTTATTTGAGCCTGTAGCTGGAAACGTAGATTATTATTCCTATTGGGAAGACATGCCAGAAGCAATAGTCGTAGGGATAAATCAAGTGAATTCTAGAGACGAAGACAATCATTATTCTGATCAAACCTATTTTCCAGTAGAATCTGGCGCAAAATTCTTTGAGTTTATTGGTATGGAACTTATACCTTACATCGAAGACACATACAGAACAGCAAATTTTAGAATAGCAGTTGGACATGGTGAAACAGCTAATTTCATAAACTATTTCTTATTCAAAAAAGAGCCTCTGTTTAATGCGTATATGGCTTTAAGTCCGGATTTAGCAATGAGTATGCTTAATAATTTACCAACGAGACTTAGCGAATTAGAAAAAAAAGTATTTTACTATTTAGCTACTGCAACTAACGATATAAAACCATTGAGAGAAGACGCAAATGTTTTAAATACAAGATTGTCTGCGTTAGAAAACAACAACATATTTTTCGGCTTTAATGAGTTTACTGGACCAACACATTATTCGTTACCAGCTCATGCTATTCCAAATGCACTGGAAAGCATTTTTTTTGTGTTTCAACCTATTAGTAGAAAAGAATATACGGAACGTATTTTAACTCTAGAAACCTCTCCAGTTGAGTACCTAAACGAAAAATACGAAATGATTAATGAGTTGTTCAATTTAGAAAAACAAGTGCTTGTTAACGACTTTAAAGCCATTGCCGCGGCTATCGAAAAAAATAAATTATATTCTGAATATGAAACTCTTGGAAAATTGGCAAGAAAAGAATATCCAGACACATTATTAGGGAGTTATTATCTAGGGCGTTTTTATGAAGAAACTGGTGAACCAAAAAAAGCAATGCGTACTTATAAATCGGCTTATATTTTAGATGAAATTGGAGGTTATACTAAAGATGAAATGTTGGAACGAGCTGATGCTATAAAAAGAGATTTCGGATTTTAAATGGCTAAAGTAAAAACAACTTTTTTCTGCCAAAATTGTGGCACTCAATATTCCAAATGGCAAGGACAATGTTCAGCATGTAAAGAGTGGAATACCATTGCCGAAGAAGTTATTCAAAAAGCAGAAAAAAGCGATTGGAAAACACCTTCTAATTCTTCAAAACGTGTTTCAAAACCACTTTTGATTAATGAAATTGATGTGTCTCAAGAAGCACGCATGCAAACCAGTGATGCAGAATTTAATCGTGTTCTTGGTGGAGGTATAGTTCCTGGATCGTTAATGCTTTTAGGAGGTGAACCAGGAATTGGTAAAAGCACCTTATTGCTTCAAATTGCCTTAAAACTGCCTTACAAAACCTTATATGTATCTGGTGAAGAAAGCCAAAAACAAATAAAAATGCGTGCCGAACGTATTAACCCAAATAGCAGTAATTGCTATATTCTAACTGAAACTAAAACTCAAAATATATTCAAGCAAATAGAAGCTCTAGAGCCTGATATTGTCGTAATAGATTCTATTCAAACATTACATAGCGATTATATCGAGTCGTCTTCAGGAAGTATTTCTCAAATAAAAGAATGCACAACCGAGCTTATAAAGTTTGCTAAGGAAACAGCAACTCCTGTTATTTTAATAGGTCATATTACCAAAGATGGAAACATTGCAGGCCCAAAAATACTGGAGCACATGGTTGATACTGTGCTGCAATTTGAAGGCGACAGAAATCATGTATTTAGAATATTAAGAGCTAATAAAAACCGTTTTGGTTCAACAAACGAATTAGGCATATATGAGATGCAAGGATCTGGGTTACGTGAAGTTTCTAATCCGAGTGAAATATTAATCTCTAAAAAAGACGAAGAACTTTCAGGTAATGCCATTGCTGCTACTCTTGAAGGTATGCGACCTTTAATGATAGAAGTACAGGCTCTGGTAAGTACAGCAGTTTATGGAACGCCACAACGCTCTGCAATAGGATTTAATGCTAAACGTTTAAATATGTTATTGGCTGTTCTTGAAAAAAGAGCAGGTTTCCGTTTAGGTGCTAAAGATGTATTTTTAAACATTACTGGAGGTATTACGGTTGATGATCCAGCAATAGACTTAGCAGTAGTAGCAGCTATTTTATCCTCTAATGAAGACGAAGCCTTGCAAAAAGATGTCTGTTTCGCAGCTGAAGTTGGACTCTCTGGAGAAATTCGTCCTGTACAACGTGTGGAGCAACGCATTTTAGAAGCAGAAAAGCTTGGTTTTTCAACCATTTTTGTGTCTAAGTACAATAAGATTTCCTTAAATAATACGACTATTAAAATCCAATTGATTTCCAAGATTGAGGATTTAGTAGAATTTATCGTTTAAAATACTCGAAATCAGACTATCATTTTTCTAAAAATTCCTTAATTTCGCACCTCGAAATGAAATAGGATATAATGAGTGCTAAATTTCCTGAATATAAAGGACTTGATTTACCAAAAGTTGCAGAAGAAATTCTAAACTATTGGCAAGAAAACAATGTGTTTGAAAAAAGCGTCACGACACGTGAAGGAAACAAACCTTATGTGTTTTTTGAGGGACCTCCTTCAGCCAATGGATTACCAGGAGTACATCATGTATTAGCAAGAGCTATTAAAGATATTTTTCCACGCTATAAAACCATGAAAGGTTACCAAGTAAAGCGTAAAGCTGGTTGGGACACACATGGTTTACCTATTGAACTGGGTGTTGAAAAAGAACTAGGAATTACTAAAGAAGACATTGGAAAAACCATTTCGGTTGAAGATTACAATGCAGCTTGCCGAAAAGCTGTAATGCGTTATACTGATGTTTGGAACGACCTTACCCAAAAAATGGGTTATTGGGTTGACATGGACGATCCTTATGTGACCTACGAACCAAAATACATGGAAAGTGTTTGGTGGTTGCTTAAGCAAATTTACAACAAGAATTTACTATATAAAGGTTACACTATTCAACCATACTCTCCAAAGGCAGGAACTGGTTTAAGCTCACATGAGTTGAACCAACCAGGAACCTATCAAGATGTAACTGATACTACAGTTGTTGCTCAATTCAAAATGAAACCTATTGAAGAACAGACTGTAAAAGTCCTTCCTTTTGGGAAGGATTTAGGATGGGCTGAAGGTGATATTTTCTTTTTGGCTTGGACAACAACACCTTGGACCTTGCCAAGTAATACAGCGTTAACCGTTGGGCCCAAAATTGAGTATGTTTTGGTGGCAACATTCAATCAATATACGTTTGAAAAGATATATGTTGTACTGGCTAAAAAGTTAGTGAATCATCAATTTTCAGGAAAGTTCAATCAAGTTGAAAATATTGAGGGATTGTCATCATATAAACCTAATGACAAAAAGATTCCTTATTTAATTTTAGCCGAATGTAAGGGAAAAGACTTAGTAGGAATCACTTACGAACAATTATTGCCTTATGCGCTACCAAACGATAACCCTGAAAACGCGTTTAGAGTAATTTCTGGTGATTTCGTAACCACTGAAGATGGTACAGGAATCGTACATACAGCACCAACCTTTGGAGCCGATGATGCTATGGTTGCAAAACAAGCAATGCCAGAAGTACCACCAATGTTAGTAAAAGATGAGAATGACAATTTGGTACCACTTGTAGATTTACAAGGTCGCTTTAGACAAGAACTAGGTGAGTTTGCTGGTAAATATGTGAAGAACGAATATTATAACGATGGTGAAGCACCAGAACGGTCGGTTGATGTAGAGCTTGCTATTAAACTAAAAGAAGAAAATAAAGCCTTTAAGGTTGAAAAATATAAACACAGTTATCCAAACTGTTGGCGTACAGACAAACCAATTCTATATTATCCATTAGATTCATGGTTTATCAAAGTGACCGATGTTAAGGATAGAATGTTCGAGTTGAACGAAACCATCAATTGGAAACCAAAATCTACTGGAACAGGTCGTTTTGGAAACTGGTTAGCTAATGCCAATGACTGGAACTTGTCACGTTCACGTTATTGGGGAATTCCACTGCCAATTTGGAGAACAGAAGATGGTAAGGAAGAAATTTGTATTGGTTCGGTAGAAGAATTAAAAGCTGAAATGGAACGAGCCGTTCAGGCAGGCTTGATGAAGGCTGATATCTTCCAAAGCTTTGAAGTTGGTAACAATTCAGAAGAAAATTATGCAACAATCGATTTACATAAAAATATTGTAGATGAGATTGTGCTAGTATCTCCTTCAGGACAGCCAATGAAACGCGAAGCTGATTTAATTGATGTATGGTTCGATTCAGGTTCCATGCCTTATGCGCAGTGGCATTATCCTTTTGAACAAGCCCCTTCTAGCTTCCCCAAAGGGGAAGAACGAAAACGCAAGCATTATGAAACAGCTCGCAAATCTTCTTATCATTTAATAAATGAATTAAAAAAAGAACGCATTAAAAACCCAACTGAAGCCGAAAAAGTGCTTTGGAAAAGCTTAAAGACCAAACAATTAGATGGTTACAAGTTTAGAAGAGAGCATATAATAGATGAGTATATTGTTGATTTTGTATGTTTAGCTAAAAAATTAGTTATTGAGGTTGATGGAGGTTATCACGATAGTATAGAAATTCAAGAAGCAGATAAATTTAGAACCGAAAACTTAGAAGAATTAGGCTTTAGGGTGATTAGGTTTACAAATGAAGAAGTCATAGGCAATATTGATGGCGTACTAGAAAAAATCAAGTATGAATTGCGCATGAGTTTTTCCCCTTTGGGGAAATTAAAAGGGGCTTTCCCAGCTGATTTTATTGCCGAAGGTGTTGACCAAACAAGAGGTTGGTTCTATACACTTCATGCTATTGCAACCATGGTATTCGATTCAGTTGCATATAAAAATGTAGTATCAAATGGTTTAGTGCTTGACAAAAACGGACAGAAAATGTCCAAACGCCTTGGAAATGCTGTTGATCCATTTGAAACCTTATCAACTTATGGAGCTGATGCGACGCGTTGGTACATGATTATGAATGCCAATCCTTGGGATAATTTAAAGTTTGATAGTGATGGCATAGAAGAAGTAAAACGTAAGTTTTTTGGTACACTTTATAACACCTATTCGTTTTTCACATTATATACAAACTTGGATAACTTTAGTTATGCTGAAGCAGATATTCCGTTAGAAGAACGACCAGAAATTGACCGTTGGATTTTATCAGAACTACACACATTAATCCAAAAGGTAGATGTGTATTATGCAGATTACGAACCAACAAAAGCAGCTCGTGCCATTTCAGATTTCACCCAAGATTATGTAAGTAACTGGTTTGTACGTTTAAGTAGAAGGCGCTTTTGGAAAGGCGATTATCAAGCCGATAAAATTTCGGCTTACCAAACACTTTATACCTGTATGGTAACTATTGCAAAGCTAGGCGCACCAATTGCACCTTTCTTTATGGATAAGTTATATTTAGATCTAAATTTGGTTACCAAAAAGGAAACTTTTGAGAGTGTACATTTAGCTGAATTTCCAAAATTCGACAAATTTTTTGTTGATAAGTCACTGGAACGAAAAATGGAAGCAGCGCAAACAATATCATCGTTGGTTTTATCGTTACGTGCTAAAGAAAAGATTAAAGTACGTCAGCCACTGCAAAAAATAATGATTCCTATTAGTAGTGAAACTCAAAAACAAGAAATACTAGCGGTTGCTAATTTGATAAAATCAGAAGTAAATGTAAAGGAGGTTGAGGTTTTAGAGGATGCTTCAGACATCTTAGTAAAGCAAATTAAACCAAACTTTAAAGTGCTAGGACCTCGCTTTGGAAAAGACATGAAAGCTGTGGCAAAAGTAGTTAATAACTTATCAGCAGACGATATTAAAAATATCGAGCAAAACGGTATTTTTGACGTCGAAATTAACGGAAAAATCGTTACATTAGAAAAATCTGATGTCGAGATAACATCACAAGATATTGAAGGATGGCTTGTAGCAAGTCAAGGAGCATTAACAGTAGCTTTAGATGTAACCTTAACAGACGATTTAAAGAAAGAAGGTATTGCAAGAGAGTTAGTAAACCGAATTCAAAATTTACGTAAAGATTCTGGTTTTGAGCTCACAGATAGAATTGCAGTACAATTTCAAAAGGACGAACAAATTATTAACGCAATAAATAAAAATTTAGAGTACATAAAAACTGAGACATTAACAGATGAATTGGAAATTTTAGAAAACTTAAATAGTGGTATAGAAATTACTTTTGATGATGTAAATACCAAATTATTTATTCAAAAAATTTAAAAATTATGGCAGCAGGAAATACAGTAAGGTATTCAGACAAAGATTTAGCTGAATTTAAAGAGCTTATTCAAGAAAAAATTAAAAAAGCACAGCACGATTTAGAACTTATAAAAAGTGCCTACATGAACGATCATAATAATGGCACAGACGACACGTCTCCTACGTTTAAAGCTTTTGATGAAGGAAGTGCTGTTATGAGTAAAGAGTCTAACTCTGCTTTAGCAATAAGACAAGAAAAATTTATTCGAGATTTAAAAAATGCCTTAATTAGAATTGAGAATAAAACCTATGGTGTATGTCGTGTAACGGGAAAATTAATCAATAAAAAACGATTAGAACTTGTGCCACACGCTACTTTAAGCATAGAGGCTAAAAACATGCAATAAAATTCCTGATAAAGCAGGAATCTCTTTATCGATTTTGAAATAAATCCCATTAGATTTATCACACAAATCGCTTCAATTTTTTTGAAGCGATTTTTCTTTAACTATTTTTAATATTTTAAACAGAAAAATAATTTTATTTTTGAGAATAGTTTTAATAAACAACACTCTTGAGTTTAACTAATAGATTTCCACTTTCGTGGGAAAACTTATGTCCTTAAAAAAAGCCTCAATCCTAATTATTATAATTCTTCTTGTTGACCAAATATCCAAGGTGTACATAAAAACACATTTCGAACTGGGCGATGAAATCAAGGTATTTAACTGGTTCCGCATTTTGTTTGTAGAGAATGATGGTATGGCTTGGGGAGCAAAATTAAGTGACTTTACTTCTTTAATTACCGATAGAACAGCTAAGGTTGTCCTTACCTCTTTTAGGTTGGTTGCTATTGTTGGTATTGGTTATTGGCTGTGGAGTTCCATAAAAAATAAAGGTTCAAAAATCTTGATCGCTGCAGTTTCCCTCATATTTGCTGGAGCTTTTGGAAATATTATTGACTCTGTTTTTTACGGAGTTTTGTTTAATGACAGCTTTGGTCAAATAGCATCCTTTTTGCCAAGCGAAGGGGGTTATGGTGGCTTATTACATGGTAAAGTGGTAGATATGCTACATTTTCCAATGTGGAAAGGCTATTTGCCAGATTGGATACCGTTTTACGGAGGCAACTATTTTACGTTCTTTAACCCTGTTTTTAATATCGCAGATATGGCAATAAGCTCAGGAGTAGGTATGTTATTAGTGTTTAATAAACGAGCGTTTCCAAAAGCAGAGAGAATTATTGAAACGGATATATTTTATGAGGAGTAACACAAAAATCAAGTGGAACATCGCCATTATAAACATCGTCTATATCTTCCTCAATTTCAAATAGCGACAAACCAATTTTTAGAGTTTCAGGCTTGCAATCAACTAAAAAATTATCATAAAAACCAGCACCATAGCCAACACGATGCCCTTGCTTATCAAAACACAATAAAGGCACAAAAACGACCTCAATTTTTGAATTTTCAATTGGGATACCATCTATAGGTTCAGGGATATTCCAGTGATTTGGTTTTATGGTAGTACTATCTGTTAGTAAGTAATTTTCAAGATTAATGGTTTCAAAATTACTTTTAGACACCACTGTGTGCTTGTCTTTACCTGCAAGAATGTTTAAAATATAGTCAGTATTTATTTCTTTGTGTTCAGCAATAGTCAAGAACACATGATAGAAGGATTTATCCCAAATATCAAGCGTTAATAATTGATTGGCAATTGCTAAACTTTTTTCATCAATCTCATCAATTGACAAAGTGTTTCTCAGAGCCTTGTACTTTTTTCGAAGTTCCTTTTTTGTCATTCAGCAAGCTTTGTGGAAATATGGTAAATGGCATCACCTTGATACACTAAAGGTGATTGATTGATGTTAAATATATAGCCATCGTTAGGTGCTTTAACAAAGTGGTTAAAACTTCCATAAGGATCTGTAATTTGTCCAATAACATCACCTTTCCTTACTTTGGTATTAATAGCAATTGAAGCTTTAAACATTCCAGAATACTTGGCTCTAATCCATTTACTTTCTATGATGAATACACAAGATTTTTTTGGTTTGGAAACTTTAAATTTTGAGCCTAACATCTCTAAATGATGCAATACACGCTTAGCACCATTAACTCCTGTGTTGGTAATTGTTGGATGAATATTAAAGGATTTTCCACCTTCAAAAAGCAGCATTGGGATTCCTAATTTATAACTCGTATTTCTAAAGGATTTATTGAGGTTTTTGGAATAATAAACAAAAGGAGCACCAAACACTTCTGCTAATTCATCAAGTACAATTTCTCCCTTTTTAATTCTTATTTGAGCCGAATTAAACCTATCTGCACCTCCAGTATGGAAATCCATAATTAAATCCGCATGAGGAACAATTTCGGTGATGAGCTTGTGAGCTACTCTACTTGCTAAAGAACCAGATTTGCCTCCAGGAAAAACCCGATTTAAATCACGACCATCCGGAAACTCTCTATCCATATGGATAAAACCAAACACATTAATCACAGGAATACAAATAATGGTTCCACGCTTAGGCTTATTAATACCTTTTGCTATAATCTGTCTAACAATTTCAACACCATTAATCTCATCACCATGTATTCCTGCTGTCATTAAGATAGTCGGACCAGGTTTTTTTGAGCGTTCAATAATTACAGGAACATCAATGGTGTTTTGAGTATGCAATTTGGCAACGTTAAAGCTAACCGTTGCGCTTTCACCAAGAGCTACTTTTTGCCCTAATATATCTAAAACTTCTTTCTCGCTCATCTACCTGCGGTTACGTTCAATATAAGTTATAATGGCTCTTGCAATATTTCTATGTGTAGCTGTTTCAATACCTTCCAACCCTGGAGTTGAATTTACTTCCAATAATAATGGTCCTCTTGCCGATTGCAACATATCGACACCACAAACGGGAAGTTTTAAAGCACGAGAGGCATTCATTGCTACTTTTAGTTCGGCTTCATTAAGTTTTATAATTTCAGCCAATCCACCTCTATGCAAATTAGAACGAAATTCGCCTTCTTTACCTTGACGTTTCATGGCACCAACAACGTGACCATCGACTACCAAAGCTCTAATATCCGAACCTTTTGCTTCAGCAATATATTCTTGCACCAAAGCTCGAGCTTGGAGCCCATTAAATGCTTCAAGTACAGATTCGGCGGCATTTTTTGTTTCAGCAAGAACAACTCCAAGACCTTGAGTGCCTTCTAATAATTTTATAATCACAGGAGTTCCGCCAACATGAGCAATAACCTCTTCAACATCTCTAGAATAATTAGTGAATACTGTTTTTGGCATTCCAATTCCAGCTTTACTTAACCGTTGAAAACTTCTCAGTTTATCTCTAGATCTAATAATAGCATCTGAGGTTACTGTGGTAAATACATTCATCATCTCAAACTGGCGTACAACAGCACAACCAAAAAAGGTAACCGAAGCTCCAATACGTGGAATAATGGCATCGACATAATCTAAGTAACGATCCTGATAGTAAATGGTTGGCTTTTCTTTTTCAATAATGATGTCACATTTCAAAGGGTCAACAATTTCAATATTATGACCACGGTTTTCACCTTCTTCTATCAATCGTCTTGTTGAATATAAATTTTCGTTTCTTGATAGAATAACAATGTTCATGCAATTAATTGTAGATGTTATTCACGCAAGATACTAAAAAAGCTAAATGAATTTTTACAATATCTAGGAATTAATATACCTTTGGGTAATGACTAAATCTCCTCTAGAAATACAATTACAAACCTTACCAACCTTACCTGGAGTTTATCAATATTATGATGTAAATGATACTATAATCTACGTTGGAAAAGCAAAAAATCTAAAAAAAAGAGTAAGCTCTTATTTCACTAAAACGCACGAAAATGGAAAAACCCGTATTCTCGTAAAAAAGATAGCAAAGATCAAGCATATTGTTGTTGAAACTGAAACAGATGCGCTCTTACTTGAAAACAATCTCATAAAAAAGCACAAGCCTCGATATAATGTGTTGATGAAAGACGACAAATCGTACCCTTGGATATGTATTAAAAACGAACGTTTTTCAAGGGTGTTTCAAACCAGAAGATTGATTAAAGATGGTAGTGAATATTTTGGGCCTTACACGAGTATAAAAACCGTTTACACACTTTTAGATTTAATAAGAGGCTTATACCAATTGCGAACCTGTAATTACTATTTGTCGCAAGAAAAAATTGATGCTGATAAATACAAAGTATGCCTAGAATATCACTTAGGAAATTGTAAAGGACCATGTGAAGGCAAAGAAACAATTGAGGAGTATGATGAAAATATAAAAGCCATTCGAGAAATTTTAAAAGGAAATTTTAAAGATTCTTTACAACGTTTTAAACAGCAAATGCAAAATCTTGCAAGAGACATGCATTTTGAAGAAGCCCAAAAAATAAAAGAAAAGATTGACGTACTTGAAAATTATCAAGCAAAATCAACTATTGTAAATCCTAAAATTAATAATGTTGATGTGTTTTCTATTGTTAGTGATGAAAGCTATGCTTATGTGAATTTTTTACAAATTTCATTAGGCTCTATTGTACGTTCACATACGTTAGAAATTAAAAAGAAACTCGACGAAAAAGATAAGGAGTTATTAGAAATTGCCATTGTAGAAATCAGGCAGCGATTTAACTCACAGTCTAAAGAAATTTATGCGCCATTTAAGGTTGATATAGGAGAAAGTATTAAAGCGACTATTCCAAAACTAGGGGATAAAAAACATATTTTAGATTTATCTGTTAGGAATGCTAAGTATTATAGACTAGAACAATTGAAGCAAGTAAAAATTGTAGATCCCGATAGACATGCTAATCGCATTATGGCACAAATGAAAGCCGATTTACGATTAAAGGAAGAACCTAGACACATTGAGTGTTTTGACAACAGTAATATACAAGGCACTCATCCTGTTGCCGCTTGTGTGGTGTTTAAAAATGGTAAACCTAGTAAAAAGGAATACAGGCATTTTAATATAAAAACCGTTGAAGGGCCAGACGATTTTGCCTCTATGGAAGAAGTGGTTTACAGACGTTACAAACGTTTGCTAGATGAAAAACAATCGCTACCTCAGCTAATAATTATAGATGGCGGAAAAGGACAATTATCTTCTGCCTTAAAAAGTTTAGATGCCTTAAATTTAAGAGGAAAAATCGCCATTATTGGAATTGCTAAACGTTTAGAAGAATTATTCTATCCAAACGATCCAATTCCATTATATTTAGATAAAAAAAGCGAGACGCTTAAAATAATTCAGCAATTGCGTAATGAAGCACATCGTTTTGGCATTGAACACCATAGAAATAAACGCAGTAAAAGTGCGTTAAACACAGAGTTGGAAACCATTACAGGCGTTGGAGAAAAAACAATTGTAGCCTTGTTGAAGCATTTTAAATCGGTTAAACGTATTTCGTATGCCAAATTAGACGAACTGGAAGATGTAGTTGGTGTGTCAAAGGCTCAGAAAATTTATAATTATTACAACCAAAAACAATTAGATTGAAAGCTAAAATCATCATATTAACCTTATTCTTACTCATATCGTTACCTACGAAAGCACAGAACAAGGCTATTGAAACACAAGATGCAAAAGTTGGCCTCGTGTTAAGTGGTGGTGGCGCAAAAGGGTTGGCACATATTGGAGCGCTAAAAATTATAGATAGCCTTGGGATTAAAATAGATTATATTGGAGGAACAAGCATGGGAGCAGTTATAGGCTCGCTATACGCTTCAGGGTATTCTGGCAAAGAGTTGGAAAAAATATTTAATGAACTTGATTTTAACAAGCTAATTGGCGATGATCTTCCAAGGGCTTCAAAAACGTTTTATGAACGTGATAACTTCGAAAAATATGCTATTTCAATACCATTTAATAATTTTAAAATACAATTACCTTCGGCAATTTCCAGAGGGCAAAATGTGTTTAATTTATTTTCAAAGTTAACACTTCATGTAAGTGATATTGACAAATTTAAAGATTTACCAATCCCTTTTTTCTGTATTGCAACCAATGTAGAAACTGGCAAGCCTGTTATTTTAGAACAAGGCAGTCTAGCACAAGCCATTGCTGCTAGTGGTGCTTTTCCGTCGTTATTTCAACCAGTAGTCATCAACAATCAAATATTAATTGATGGAGGCGTGGTGAATAATTACCCCTTAGATGAACTCAAAGCCAAGGGAATGGACATCATTATAGGTGTAGATGTACAAGACGACCTATCGACTAGGGAAAATTTAAAAACCGCTCCTGAAATTTTATTACAAATTAATAATTACAGGACTATAAAAGATATGAAAGACAAGTCTGTTAGAACCAATATTTACATTAAACCAGATATTAAGGAATTTACAGTGGTGTCTTTTGACGATGGCAAACAAATAATAAAAAGAGGCGAGGTAGCAGCCAATAAAAACCTAAAAGCTTTAAAAGAATTGGCAGCTAAACATAAAACACACACTAAGATAAAATATACCATTCCAATAATAGACAGTATTAGGATAAATAACATCTTTTTAAAAGGGAACGAGACATACACAAGATCGTATGTGCTTGGCAAACTGAAGATAAAGACCAATGAAGAAACCACATATAAAGAGTTTACCAGAGGCGTAAATAATCTAGTAGCAACTAATAATTTTGATAGCTTTCTATACCAATTTAAACCAAAGGGTAACGGCTACGACTTGGTTGCCAATTTAAAGGAAAGCGAGACGAAAACCTTTTTAAAACTTGGAGCGCATTTTGACGATTTGTATAAAAGCGCAGCGTTACTAAACCTTACCCAAAAGAGGTTGTTCCTTAATAACGATGTGGCCACTCTAGATCTTATTTTAGGAGATAATATTAGATATAATTTTGAATATTATATAGATAAGGGTTTTTATTGGAGTATAGGTCTGCGGTCAAGGTATAATACATTTCATAAAGACATAAGTGCATCCTTGCTTTTGAGTGAAGCAGAAATTGCCACAACGGGCTTAAATATATTAGACGTTCAATTAAATGACTTTACCAATCAATTTTATTTGCAAACATTGTTTAGAAAAGATTTGTCTCTTGTGTTGGGAGCAGAACATAAAAAACTTCAAATTACCTCACAAACCATTATAAACAACCCAGATCCAAATGCTAATGAAACGGTATTCGAAAACAGCGATTTTTTTAGCGTATTTGGAAAACTGAAGTTTGATACTTATAGCAACAAATATTTTCCCAAAAAAGGGTTCCTGTTTGATAGCGATTTCCATTTGTACTTATCATCATCCGATTTTAATAACAATTTTGCACAGTTTTCTTTTGCAAAAGCCAATATTGGATATGCCTTTAGTGTGTCTGATAAATTTTCGGTTATTTTGGGTTCTGAAGGAGGTTTTAGAATTGGCGATCAATCAAATCAATCATTAAGTTTTGCTTTAGGTGGCTATGGCAATAACTTTATTAATAACTTCATTTCGTTCTATGGTTACGATTATATTTCTATTATTGGCGATAGTTTTGTTAAAGGACTTATTAATTTGGACTACGAGTTTGCAAAAAACCACCATGTTAATCTTTCAGCAAATTATGCCAATGTAGCTGATAATATTTTTACAAATGGCGAATGGCTTACACTACCAGATTATAGTGGCTATGCCATAGGCTATGGGTTTGATACCATTATTGGTCCAATTGAAGCTAAATATACTTGGTCGCCCGAAACCAGCGAAAGCAAATGGTTTTTTAATATTGGGTTTTGGTTTTAATGAATTTAAAAACGATATTCCATTTTTAACAATATAAATCGTGGTAATAATCTATATTCGGTCGTTGAAGTTCCAATATCGCTAACAGAAAAATTTCTAAACCTTTCTGTATTCAACAAATTTTTGCCAGTAACGCCTAAAGTTAGTTTGTTTTCTATAAGTTTGTAACGTGCATCAAAATCCAAAAAGTAATAGGTTTTATCTGTTTCTAGATTTCCAAAGTAATATCGTTCTGATTGTAATTGAACATCAAATTTATCATTGAACACAAAAGACAAATCCAAGAAACTAACGTTATCGGTAAACGAATTATTTATAGTTGTTTTTATTTCCGTTGTATTCCATTTCGTTCCAATATGATAATTAAATATGCCTTTAAATCCAGAACGCAGTTCCAAGCCATAATTATAATTGTTGGAGGTTACTTGTCTTAAATTTGAATTGTTTACAATATTCTTGAATTCACTTTTACCATAACCCAAATCTAATTTTAGGTTTGAGGAAATGGACTTAAAATAATAATCGATTTTAGAGCTAATACTTAAAAACGTTCTGTCTTTAATCAGTATTTTTTCCGACTGTGTGAAGTATTGTTCAATTAATGAATTGGTTGAAAAGAAGTCGTAATTTTTACTGTAAAGTAAAAAGGTATTGGCAAAAAAACGGTCGCTCCAATTGCCCAATTGATAATTAAAAGTCATACTAGAGGCTTCGAGCTGGTTAAAATTTCCTGTCCCTTTTGAAAACGAACGGAAACCAGTTAAAACAAAATCACTAAACACATCTAACATTTTTGCGTTTGTGGTAGTGTAAGAATAGGAAGAAGTTATTTTATTTTTATCGTTTATTTCCCAATCGAATCCTACACTAGGATTAATGAAAAACGGGTTTTGAGTACTTGATAAATTGGTGTTTTTTAACTTATTAAAAAGTTGATGTATATCCAATTTGCCTATAAAATCAAAATCATTAACTTTTAAACGGTATTTACTTTTTAAGTACAAATCATTGGTTTGATAAATTGTTTGGTTTTGATAGCCGTTAGGCTGTTCCAAAATTGCAGTAGTCTCTAAAAGTGAAAATGTGGTTGATAATCTATCCTTTCTAAACTCATTACCAAGTTGCAGTTCCAATAAATGACCGTTTTCTTTTCGATCTAATAAATGTGCATTTACACCAGCAAATTGCATTTGGTTGGTGCTTAGTTGGCTAATAGTATTAGCAGCATCAACATCCGGAAATAAATCTTGGTAAAAAAACTGATTGATGTTGTAGTTTTGTGGTGCTTTTTCATCTATAAAACGGCCTGTGAGCAGGAATACTTTTTTGTCTTTAAACTTATTGGTGTAGCTTATTTTTTGATCAAAAAGCGTGTTGCTATGTTTTAAGTTTTCAATGGTTGAATTGCCATTAAACACTAAATTGGAGGCATCGTTAAAGCTACCTTCATTGTATTTGGTAGTGGCCTCCAGCATTTTGGTTTTTGAGATGTTGTAGATAAAATCCAGTTTACCAAAAGCTATCTTTTTTTTGTTGCGCAACTCAAAATTTTCGGTGTTTATAAAATTTGTGCTATTGACATCTACAACATCAGTAGTGTTCCTAAAAAAATCGGTTTCGTCCCAATTAAAAAAGCCTAGTGTTTTTATTTTAAGTTTTTCGGTTGGGTTAAAAATGGCATTGAGCGAAACCAATTCGGCGTTATTGAAATTGGTTCTGTCCTGTTTAAAATTGAGTTGGCTGGGAGAAAGGTTCAATAGTGAATTTACACTTTGGTCATCGCCAATACTAGCTGGTTCGTTAAATCGAAACGGTTTTATAAGCTGTTGTATATCTCCAGTGGCATCATAACCAATACTGTTGAGGTTTGTTAAAAAATAGTACTTGTTTTTTTTGCCAAAATTCATCAAGTTGCCTTTTAGTTGATAAAAATTGTCATTGCCAATACTGGTTTCCATATTGCCGAACCAAATGCGTTTGGATTTTTCGTCCAGTTTTAGGTTTAAAGCCACTTTATTGCTTTCTTCAATATCTTTTAAAAGTCTGTTGTTTGAGTAGTTTTTCAATACCTCAACTTCTTCAATGGGGTAAGCAGGCATGTTTTTAGATAATATTCTGTACCCTTTTTCAAAAAGGTCGTCACCATCAACCATGAGTTTTTCTATTTCTTGGTTTCCTACCTTGATGGCGCCTTGGGCGTCTATTTGTAATCCTGGTATTTTCTGCAATAAATCTTCAACGGTTTGCTCTGTGCCATCTGTAAAGTATTTGGTCTTGAAGCTAATGGTATCTTTTTTAATGGAAATGGGTTTTTTTGTTTGTATGATAATTTCATTCAAACTCATAGGTTGTTCTTTTAAAACCACATTTAAGTTAACTTCCTTTTGATTTTTTTTGATTTCCAAGGGTAGTGTCTTGCGTTCAAAACCCATAGAAGAAACAATGAGGTTAAATGCTCCAACTTTATTTGTGTTTAAAACATACTCTCCTTTTTCATTAGTATAGGTATATGTGAGTATTGAACTATTTAAACTATCTTTTAATATGACATTTGCTGAGGCTAAAAGCAAATTATTTTCACTTGATACAAAACCGGATATGGTGGTTTGCGAAAATAAATTTGACAAGGCAAAAATCCACAAAGTTATTGTTAGGTTTAGTTTTCTTCCCATTCATATATTATTTCTTCTTGGTGATATCGGTTTGGTAATGATAAAGAAAAAGTAGTATGTCTATCTGTTTTAGAATTAATGAGTGATTCTAATTCTTTGAACTTTATTGGAATTGTTTCAGTTACAAATTCTTTTAATGGGATGGCCTCTTTTTCATAGAGTATATTATTTTTTTGAAACATTGGCACAAAGCTAAATAAGTTTTTTGAGTTAAAATCCATATAGATAGCAGGTCTATGTTTTGATTCGGGAGCTAAAATATTAATATTATTACTCTCGGAAGTTATAGTAAGTTCGTTAGGAAGGCTGTTTGATTTTAATACTAGGTAATGAGATTGTTTTTTGTGTATTTTTAAAACGGCTGTAGTTTGATAATTAAAAGATAAATTTGTTATAAGGCGATATTCTACAATGCCAGAATGTTGAGCGTTACAAAATTTGACACTTAAAAATTCAACAAATAATAATGTTAATAGGTTAATTATCTTCATTAAACCTCTCAATTTCTTGTTTACAATCTTTACAATTTTTATTCAACTTTAAAGGCTTTGAGCCTTTAGGTAATCTACTTGACATTTCTGCAAAAATATTTTCTATAATCTCTTCCTTTCTTTTTAAATAATTTTTAATGTTTAAAGTGTTTTTAAAGGCCTCTTTATTTAAAGATATTTCACATTTATTTTTATTATCTAAGGTAATTTTATTTGGAACAATATGAAAGACTTCATCAATATCGTAAACCTCAAGTATTAACCCTGGCAATCCCTGAAATTTCCATGGTCCATAAGGAAGGGGAATGTCATTAGTATACCAAGCGATATATTCTCTTCCTCTAAATTTAATAGTGGCTTTATTAGAAATAAATTTACCAATTTTTTTGGTTTCGTTATGTAAATTCCAATTCCAAGAAAATGAGTTTTCTTTAACAAATAAAACTTCATCTGAGAAATTATCTTTAAAGTAGAAACTAACTTTGTTGTTGTAATAAAATTTGGCAGTGGTGTTTTTTCGCCCACCAATGATTGCGTTAGTTGTTCCTAAATCAGAATTTAAAGTTTTTTTTGTTGTATTAGAAGTTTTAATTTCAACTTCTTCATATAAAGATTCACTGCCCGAAAAAGTTAATAGGTAGTTTTCTAAGTATTCAAAATCGAAATTAACGATTTGAGTATAATTAACAGTTCCACAAAAATCTACATTTTGCGAAGCCGATTTTATAGTAATAGAAATAAATACTATAGTTAAAATTAAGTTTTTTAAAGGGCTCATTTTTTTAAATTTAGATAAAAATTGCCTATGTTATCCAACATAGGCAATAATATACATTTAAACACTCTATCTTATCGGAGTGAGTTTGCCATTTCCATCCTTTTCACATTCGCCATAAGTCCATTCTGTACATCCTTGACGTACACCGTTTATATAGGTGCAAGTTCTCCATCTGCAGGGAACATTCTCTTCTGCAAGTCTTTCAATTTCTATAGAATTTGTAAAAGATAAATCTGTTTCAACTTCACTAACGGAAGTAAAACTCATAAAGCCTAAGGCCAATAAAAAAACAAAAAATACATTTCTCATAATCTTTAATTTTTAAACCTATGATTACATAGGTTGGTTAATAAAATGTTTTTAACAAGGCTTAAAAATTACAAGGCTGTTTAACAAGGCTACAAGTTACAAGGCTACAAGTTACAAGGCTTTAAAAATAAGTCAGCTGACTATTTTTTGGATCAATCCATTGTTGCCGTAAACTTACCATAAACCGCCTTGTGAGGAGTCTATAATAAAATTTACAACAAGACAAACCTAAAAAAAAATACGCTAAACCACAAAATAATTTAACAATTTTCCCAGCATAACTCATTGTTAATAAGTTTTTTAACTAATTTTAGGCCCTGTACATTTAGCTATTATTGAAAACTACGGTAAAACCGTAATTGAAAATATTTTTAGGCTCTTTTTAATATTTTGTTGTGATTGGATATTTATTAAAAAATGTAATGCAAATTTCGCTAAGGTATATTTTCCGACACTTACTATATTATGGTACCATTATTGGTCCAATTGAAGCTAAATATACTTGGTCGCCCGAAACCAGAGAAAGCAAATGGTTTTTTAATATTGGGTTTTGGTTTTAAGTTAAGCTTTTTCGTTTTCAAGAAGATAAAAACCTTTTTAATGAAATAATTTGTCTAGAAATTGAATTTCACACTCAATAATAGTTGCGATGGTCTTAATAAATAAGTGCTTTGTGTATAAGAAAACGCATCATTAAACACGGTTGTAAATTCTTTTGTATTTAATAGATTGTTCCAATTTAATTCTAAGTCAATTTTACTTTTCTTAAGGGTGTACCTGTAATTTAAGCTTAAAAAATAATTTTCCTGGTTTTCAGTTGAGAAATTATTGCTGTAATACTCTGCATCAAGACCAATATATTGATTTGAAGTTGGGTAAAAATTGAAATTCAATAAATGTTCTTGCCTAACAATATTGTCAAACGATTGATCTTCAAATTGCGAGTTTGAAATGGTAAAATTACTTTTATAACCTACGCCCATCCATTCTGTAACCTCGGTATCTAATTGGCCTTTTAATTGGATGTTTTTTGTAGTAATATCAGTCAATATACCATTTAACAGTTGCTCTCTACTTTCTAGAGATGCAATTGTAGTTATAGCGAACGTTGTTTTTAGTTTACTAAAGTACTTGCTTCCTCTCAAGTTAATGCTATGTGTAATATTGGAGTTATCTTGCTCAAAAAACCCAAATGAAGTAGTTCCGTCACTGTTTATAATGTTTCCAAAAAGTAAATTTTGCATGGAATTACCATACGAATAAAAGCCATTTATAAATAATGATTTTATTGGGTTTCTATATGATATCCCCAAAGTTAAATTTTCTCTTAGGCTTTCTAAAATAGGTGTTTCATATCTTTGAATATTTCTATAACTATTTAAAATATAACCATAATATAGCTGATTAATATCTCCAAAATTATTTTTTACACCTACCGAAAAAGTTGTTTTCCAAAAGGCGTTCAGGTCTTTAATTATTGAAAGCCTTGGTTCAAAAGTAAAACGATTTAGTTTTTGTGATTTATTTAAATAAGTATCAGTCCTGTTAAATGCTTGTAATTTAAAAGGCGTTTCCAATTCTATTCTCCAATTATTATTACGGTATTGTGTTTTTAAAATACTGTAAAATGAAGATTTATTAAAAGTTAGGTTATTTTGAAAATCACCAGAAAGTATATCTTCAACACTACTTTCAAAAAGTGAAATACTACTATCTAACTTTTGATTTTGAATAGAAAACCCAATTTTAGGTACAAATGTAAACCTTTTAACTCCTTTCGTAAAACTAAAAGAATTGTTGGTATAAAAATTAGAGTGCACAATTTGTTGGTTTATTGCATCAAAAGGATTTCCGTTGTTTAAAAGATCTTCGAACCTGCCAGGAGTTGCTCTTAAATTTTGAGGTGTTTTTGTATAGGTTAAAATAGATTTTAACGTTATCAACTTTTCGCCAAAAGGCTGTACCCATTTTAATTTATTGCTAAATGACGTAAAGGGAATTGTTGTATTTTGACTTATTTTTTCATTGTTTAACACGATTAATCCTCTTTGAGAATCCCAATAACTGTTTGCCTCTAAAGTATTTTTAAAATAACTCTTTTTGGTATTTTTTGTTAAAACAAATTTACTTTTTAACGAGCTGAAGAATAATTTGTTGTTAGTATCTTCCCTAATGTTTACAGTGTCTATTGGAGTAAAAAACGTAGTTTGGGTATTTCCTGTTTGTTGTTGAAAGTCGTTTATATACGATAGATTTACTTTAAGGTCAACATCTTTTTTTAAGCGTATCAAATAATTTGTTGTAAATAAATGCGCATTATTGTCCAACCAACGTTTTTTAGAAAATGGTGGTGGTGATAATTGTGCAATGCTTACCCAATCTTGTTTCTCGTTTTTACTTTCAAATTGGTCTAATAAATCTTCAATAGTTAATGTTTTTATTTCATTGGAGATGTCTAAACCTATATTGTTGCTTTGATAAGAAGTTATCATTTGTTGCTTTTTGGTAAACAGCATTGGTGTTATATTAGCATTCCATAATAAAGGGAGAAAGCCAGTGCCTAATTTTGCTGTACCAGTTACGGTAATATTTTTTTTAAGTTTAATATTTAAGGCTGCTTTGTCTGAATAAACCAAGCTATCCAGCAATTTTATGGGTTGGTGGTTTTCTAATACCTGTACTCTTGAAACAGCATCTGCTGGCAAGTTATTGTTTGCAAGATTGTACTTGCCTTCCAACAAATCTAACCCTTCAATATAATATTTGTTAATTGGGTTTCCTTGGTAGAGTATTTTACCATCAGATAAAACTTCAATACCTGGCATTTTTGCTAAAACATCTGCTAATACTCTATCTTTTTGGTCTTTAAATGCACTTACAGAGTAATTAATGGTGTCACCTTTTTTTGTAATGGGGAAAGTTTTTATAAAAACCTCTTTTAATTCTTCGCTGGACTCTAAAAGAATGAAATTTAGTTCTTGATTTTTATTGATAACAATTTTCGCTTGCTTAGCATAACCAATAAACGACACACTAATTTGTAAAGAATCTAACTCGGAGTTGATATTTAAAGAAAATTCGCCATCTGCATTAGCTATTGCATAGCTCACTATAATGTCTTTTTGTGGTTTGCTTACTATAACATTTGCGCCTTGAAGTGGTGAGTTTTTGGCATTGGTAATTGTGCCATGTATTTTTGTTTGCGAAAAACCAATGAAACAGACTAGTAAAAAAATTACAAGAAAACTATAACGCATAAGTTATTCGTTCCCTTTTTCTATAGGGCTAATTTTATTTTTACTAATTCTTTTTTGAAAATCCCTTTTTTCAGAAGCGTTCATAGAGGTAACAGTAATACCATTTTGTTGCAATCTTTCAAAAATGTTACTAGAAAATTCTTTTTTAGCCTTTTTAAATTCTTTTTTTGTGGTTTTAATATAATTTCTCTCTATAAATCCAATATTACCAGTAACTTTTTTAAAGCTAGTTAGTTTGTACTCATAATGGTTTTTGGTGTCGTTAATTTTAACTATTAACCCAGGAAGCCCATTAAACTTATAAGGGCCATCTGCTATTGGTATTTCATTGGTAAACCATGCCACATAGTCTCTGCCAGCAAAAGTGGTGGTTGCCTTTTGGCAATTGTAGCCAGATATTGTTTTAGTCTCGTTTGTAATAGTCCAATTAAAAAGGTTTATAGGTTCTTCGTATTTGTAGTAATCCTTAAAAACATTCTCAGTATTTGTTATTTTACCCTGTGGGTAGTTTTTAAAAATATTATGATTAAATGCAGTTTTAGGCACAGCCATTAGCTGTTGTAAATTTGATGAAGATTTACTATGTTCATTAATTGAATCTTTTAAAAAAGTCGTTAAACTTAAAAATTTAGAGGTTTTGTCTCCAATTAACAAAAGCATTGTTTCTGAGTTTTTTCTAGTTACATTCGTTGAATCCAATTGGTATGTTATAAGGTATTCACATCTATATGTAGCATTGTCAATTTTAGTGACATTTTGAGAGTACGATTGTATTGATGCAAATACTATAATTAAGAAATAGATATTTTTTTTCATTTTTTAGGAATTGATAATAAAATGATAGCCCTTACAAATTAATCAAATTTCAATTCAATTTCATTATTCATTGTTTTTTTAACCCTCTGTTTAACTTTTGTTGCTTCATCATCATCAAGATAAATTCCTCGTTGTTCTAATTGAGCTACAATATTGGTTCTAAAATTTTTATAAGCTCTAAAATAGTCTTGTTTGCTAGTTTTTTGAGCTTTCTTAAAATTTACTTCTAAAATGGATACATATTTTTTAAAACTAAAAAGCTCAAAATTATAATGCTTTTCTTGGTCATAAATTTTAATAATCAAACCAGGAAGTCCTTTAAACTTATAAGGCCCATCACTAATTGGTATTTCGTTTGTAAACCAAGCAATATAATTTCTACCACCAAAAGTTGTTGTTGCTTTTTGACACAAATAATTATTAATTAGTTTAGCCTCATTAGTGATTTGCCATTTTAATTTATTTTTTTCTTCGTAGATAAATTTATCTGTAGTTATTTTATCAAAAACAATTAGGCGGTTTAAGGTTTTTACTATTTTAAACTTAAATCTAGTATTTTTCTTTAAAGATAAAGCAATGTCAACTGCTTGTTGAGCATTTTCAATGTCAATTTTTGATAGAGAAGACAACAAAGAATCATTAAATCTATTATTTTCACTTTGAAAAAGAGAATACGATTTTCCAATTAGGAGTGTCATTTTTTCTTCTTCCATGCTATCAACATTAGTTGAATCTTGTTGATAAATCAACTTATAGTAAGCCCTATATATTGTAGTATCAACTATTTTTTCTTGACTATATAAACAACTAACAATAAATGAAAGAAGTATAAATAATAATTTTTTCCTCATAGTTTTAATTTAAAAGCAGACAGTGTATATATTAGAAACCGTCTGCTTATTAAGCAATTTTACTGTTTAGCACAAACCCATCTATCTAGTTCTAATGCTCCCTCCAAAAGTCCTTCAGTAGTGTAATCACATACCGTTCCTACAATGCCACAAGATGTTGTAACAGTAATACAGGTAAGATCACTAATAATTAAATTACTTCCCGCAAAACTTGTTGCAGTTCCTAAAACAAATACTAATGTTAAAAATAAATTTTTCATAATTTCTAAATTTTGGTTGGCTGTATTATAGTTAGTACAACAAACAGGTTAAACAAAACGTTAGAAGTTTTTGTGTTAGAAGCTTTAAAATGTTAGAAGTTTTGTGTTATTAAGTCAGTTTAGGGACATTTAAAAAACCGACGCCAGTTTTAGACTAGTCACTTGTCTATTACATATTAATAAGACTTCTAACGGAACTCAAGATAATGTTTCAGACATTTCAAAGTTTAAAAAAAAAAAAGAATAAAACAAAATTTTCTTACAAAATATGATGTAAGCTATTAATTATGAAATAATTACATCTTACAGCTATAATAAACACAAAGGAATTACGGTAAAACCGTAAGTAAAATTTAACATTTCATTAACAATTACATATTGTTATTTATAGGTTTTAAATTATCCATAAATTTTCACGATATTTGTGATACTATGACACCATTCTGGACAGAATATCTCGTATTACTACATTACCTTATTAAGAGAAATCCTGAGTAAGTTGGCTTATTTGTCACTCCTGCGTAGGCAGGAATCTTTTAATTAATTATCTTAGTATAAATTTTATTGTATTAGTTGCTGCATCAAGTTTTAAGAGAACAACTAACAATTAAACAAATAAACATTTTAAAAAATGCCATTTTACCATAAATTAGGAAGCATTCCGCATAAGCGTCATATTCAATTTAGAAAACCAGATGGCAGCTTGTATTACGAGCAGTTATTTGGTACCGTTGGCTTTGATGGTATGTCAACCAATTCGTATCACGAACATAGGCCAACTCGAGTTAAAGAAATTCGTTCACAATATAGTGTTGCACCAATAATTGCAAAAGCAAATAACATACAGTCGTATAGATTGCGTGGATTTGAGGTGGCACCCGAAGACGATTTTTTGGAAAGTAGAAAAATAGTTTTAACAAACTCCGATTGCCATATTGCATTGGCAGCTCCTAGAAAATCTACCACCGAGTATTTTTATAAAAATACAGATTCCGATGAAATGATTTTTATTCATAAAGGCTCTGGAAAGCTTAGAACCATCTACGGTAATTTAGATTTTAAATATGGAGATTACTTAATTATTCCAAGAGGAATCATTTATAAAATTGATTTTAATACAGAAAATAATCGCTTATTCATAGTAGAATCTCATGCACCAATTTACACACCAAAACAATACCGTAACTGGTTTGGTCAACTATTAGAACATTCGCCATTTTGTGAGCGCGATATTCGCCAACCCTATGAGTTAGAAACAAATAACGAAAAAGGCGAATTTGTTATTAAGGTAAAAAAGAAAGATGAAATATTCGACATGGTTTATGACACGCATCCTTTTGATGTAGTTGGTTACGACGGATTTAATTATCCTTATGCCTTGTCAATTCACGATTTTGAACCCATAACAGGACGCATACATCAACCACCACCAATTCATCAAACCTTTGAAACTACGGCGTTTGTAATTTGCTCATTTGTCCCTCGATTGTACGACTATCATCCACAATCAATTCCAGCACCATATAACCACAGTAATATTGATGCCGATGAGGTGTTGTATTACGTAGATGGCGATTTTATGAGCAGAAACGATATTGAAGCTGGTCATATATCGTTACATCCAGCGGGAATTCCGCATGGACCACATCCAGGAGCTGCCGAACGCAGTATTGGTAAAACAAAAACAGAAGAACTGGCTGTTATGGTGGACACATTTAAACCTTTAATGGTTACAGAAGAAGCTATGAAAATTGCAGACGAAGATTATTATAAATCTTGGTTATAAGCCCCTAAATCCCCAAAGGGGACTTTTTGAGGCAAGTAAATTTATAAATTAAGAACTCAAATTCCCGCTTTGAGTTTCTCCCCTTTGGGGAGATTAAGAGGGTTTTTTTATGAAAGAAATAAAATCAGTAAACTACGGTTTAGAAAAAATATTTGAAGGCGCACAAGATTTTTTGCCTCTTTTAGGAACAGACTATGTAGAGTTTTACGTAGGTAATGCAAAACAAGCAGCACATTTTTATAAAACAGCTTTTGGGTTTCAATCTTTAGCCTATGCTGGATTGGAAACTGGCGTAAAAGATAGAGCAAGTTATGTTTTGGTTCAAGATAAAATTAGATTAGTACTTACTACGCCATTAAATAGTACATCACCAATTAACGACCATATTGTTACACATGGCGATGGTGTAAAAGTTATAGCACTTTGGGTAGATGATGCTCGAAGCGCTTACCAAGAAACCACTAGTAGAGGTGCAAAATCGTATCTAGAACCTGTTGTGGAAAAAGACGAATTTGGGGAAGTTGTAAAAGCAGGAATTCATACCTATGGCGAAACAGTGCACATATTTATAGAGCGCAAAAACTATAAAGGAGCTTTTCTCCCTGGATATCAAAAATGGGAATCAGATTATAATCCAACTTCGGTAGGCCTAAAATTCATAGATCACATGGTTGGTAATGTAGGTTGGGGCGAGATGAATACTTGGGTAAAATGGTATGAAGATATCATGGGATTTGAAAATTTCCTATCCTTTGACGATAAGCAAATCCATACTGAATATTCTGCACTAATGAGCAAAGTAATGAGCAATGGCAATGGCCGCATAAAATTCCCAATTAACGAGCCTGCTAAAGGGAAAAAGAAATCGCAAATAGAAGAATATTTAGATTTCTACGAAGGTTCAGGCGTGCAGCACATAGCTGTAGCGACCAATGATATTATTGGCACTGTATCGCAATTAAGGGCAAGAGGAGTCGAGTTTTTATCAACGCCTCCAGAATCATATTATAGAGCAGTTCCAGGAAGATTGGATGAGTTTAGTCATGAGCTTAGAGAGGATATTGAAACCTTAAAAAATTTAGGAATTATGATTGATGCAGACGAAGAAGGCTACTTGTTGCAAATTTTTACAAAACCTGTTGAAGATAGACCAACATTATTCTTTGAAATTATACAACGCATGGGAGCCAGAGGCTTTGGAGCAGGTAATTTCAAGGCACTTTTTGAATCTATTGAACGCGAACAAGCAAATAGAGGTACATTATAACAAATATTTAACTAAAAAAAGATTAAAAACTCTGTCGATAATATCGATAGAGTTTTTTGGTTTTAATACTTTTGGAACAGTAATTGTATTTTTAAGTATTGTAACAATAAAAACACAATAAAATGGTTTAAATACAGCTACTCAAATTATGAAAAAAACCTCACTTATATTATTAGCAATATTACTAATTCTGCCTTCTTTTTCTCAAGAGATTCCTGAGCGTGGCTCAAGTAAAGAATCTGCATATCAAGATGGAGAATGGTTCAAATTTAAAATGAGTTACAGTGGCTGGATGAAAGCAGGTGAAGCTACCTTAGAACTAAAAGAAACCATTTTAAACAAAAAACCTGTATTTCACGTGGTTGGTAAAGGAAAAACAACTGGGCCTATTGGTTGGATTTTTAAAGTAAGAGATAGGTACGAAAGCTATTTCGATAAGGAAAACAATTTGCCATACAAGTTTATAAGAGATATTAACGAAGGAGGCCATACCAAAAACCTAGAGATTGAATTCGATCAGGAAAACCAAAAAGCTTACGTAAATAATTTTAAGAAAAATAAGGAAACAGTTCACGACACAGAGTTAGGAGTACAAGATATGGTGTCGGCATTTTATTATTTGCGAAATAACTATGACACAACAAATATTAAATCAGGAGATGAAGTTAATTTAACCATGTTTTTCGATTTCGAAAATTATAATTTTAAACTAAAATATTTAGGCAATGAAACCATTAGAACGGCATTTGGAAAAGTAAAATGCTTAATGTTTAGACCATATGTTATGGCTGGACGCGTTTTTAAAGAAGAAGAAAGTTTAACTTTATGGATAAGTGCCGACAAAAATAAAATACCTTTGCGCTTAAAAGCAGATCTAGCTATAGGTTCTTTAAGAGCCGATTTAGAAGCTTTTAAGGGGTTAAAGCATCCGTTTGAAATACAATTTGATTAATAATTATGTCCAACCAACCAGATTATACCCATTTATTAAATAAGATTCAGCAAAAATACGACGCCGAAAGTGAAGACACCGAAAATTACTTAGAAGGCTTACTCTACTCAAATTCCATTACTTATTGGGATTACATACATACAGATGCCTTATTAAGCCTTCAAATTCAACGCACTACGTTTCCTGATGAAATGGTGTTTATTACCTATCATCAAATAAACGAACTACTTTTTAAAATGATTCTTTGGGAGATTTCCCAAATTGCCGAAAACGAAAATTTATCAGCTAAGTTTTTTGAAGATAAATTGATGCGCATTAGCCGTTATTTCGATATGCTTACAACCTCATTTAACATTATGCGCGAAGGCATGGATGTAGAGCAGTACAGCAAATTTAGACATACCTTAACTCCTGCAAGTGGTTTCCAGAGCGGACAATACCGAAAAATTGAATTTGCATCAACTGAACTTATTAATCTTATAGATAATAGATTTAGAAAAACCATAGATAGAAACACACCATTCGAGCATGCTTTTGAGCATTTATATTGGCAAGCCGCTGGGAAAGATTATAAAACAAGCAGCAAATCGAAATTACTCATCAATTTTGAAAACCGTTATAAAGAAGAGTTTATAACATTTATGAAAATTTATAACACAAAAAATTTATGGTCAAGGTTTAAAGAGTTACCAAAAAAGGATCAAAAAAATAAAGCCTTAATTAAAGCTATGAGGCATTTCGATTATACAGTTAATATTACCTGGGTAATAGCACATTACAATGCAGCAGTACATTACATTCTTGGCCCTGAAGGTGATGGAGAAGCTACGGGAGGAAGCGATTGGCAAAAATATATGCACCCAAAGTATCAAAAACGTATATTTTTTCCAGAACTTTGGAGCCAACAAGAAATAGATAATTGGGGAGAAAATGTTTAACATGAGTTTTCAGAATAAAAAATTACAAAAGATATGTTTAGCGCTAGTCGTATTTGCAAATATTATTTCATGTAAAAAAGAACCTAAAGAAGCTGTAATTAGCGATGAAATTGCTTTAGAAGAAAAAATAATCGAAAGATATGAGTTTGGTTTTAAATTAAATGACTTTATTGTTGTAAGAGACACCATTAAAAAAGGAGATAGTTTTGGTCAAATACTCGAACGCAATAAAATTGGCTACCCTCAAATTTACCATATTGTTGAAAAGGTGAAAGATACTTTCGATATTGCAAGGCTTCAAGAAGGTAAACCATATACCTTACTTTGTTCTAAAGACTCCTTACAATTGCCAACGAGTTTTATTTATCAACCTAATAAAGAAGATTATGTGGTTATTAATTTTCAGGATTCTATACACGCATATACCAACAAAAAACCCATTAAATATATCGAAAAAGAAGCAACTGGAACTATCGCACCTGGTTCTAGCATTTCTCAAGTATTAGATGAACAAGGATTAAGCCAAGTCTTGGCCTATATGATGGCTGATGATATTTATGCATGGACTATTGACTTTAATAGATTACAACAAGGTGATAAATTTAAAGTAATTTATACCGATAAGTATATTGACGACAGTACTTACGCAGGCGTTCATAATATTAAAGCTGCTTATTTTGAGCATAACAAAGAGCTTTTTTATGCTTTCGAATTTGAAACCGATAAAGAAAAAGGCTTTAGGGATTATTTTAGTGAAGACGCTAAAAATTTACGCAGAGCCTTTTTAAAAGCACCTGTACAATTTAGTCGTGTATCGTCACGCTATAATTTAAAAAGGCGCATTGCCTATTATGGCAATCGAGTAAGACCTCATAAAGGAACCGATTTCGCAGCAAATGTAGGAACACCAATTTTAGCCACTGCAAACGGCACAGTGACCAAATCAAGCTATACAAGAGGCAATGGCAAGTACGTAAAAATTAAACATAACGCCACATACAGTACCCAATATTTACACATGAAAAATAGAAATGTAAAGGCTGGTCAATTTGTTAAACAAGGCGATGTAATTGGTTGGGTTGGCATGACAGGAAATACAGCAGGTCCTCATGTGTGTTACCGTTTTTGGAAAAACGGAAAACAAGTTGACCCTTTTAAACAAAAGTTACCTGAAGCAGAACCCATTTCAGACAGCCTTAAAGCCGAATATCTTGAATTTATAAAACCACTTAAAATTCAACTGGATGGTATTGAGTTTTTAGAAGATAAATTGGAGATTAAATTGGATAGCACTAAAATTTTAGATAATCAAATATTGGTAGAAGACGACCTAATAACAAAACAATAATGGCTTTAAAAAGCATAGACCCAACCAAAACAAAAGCTTGGAAAAAATTAGAAGAACATTTTAAGGAGATAAAAAATGTTCACATGACACAGTGGTTTAAAAATGACACTCATCGTGCAAATCGTTTTACAATAAAGTGGGACGATTTTTTTGTGGATTATTCTAAAAATAGAATCACTAATTCCACCATTGATTTATTTTTGGAATTAGCCAATGAGGTGGAATTAAAAAATGCCATATCAAGCTATTTTTCTGGAGACAAAATAAATCAAACAGAAAACAGAGCAGTGCTTCATACTGCTTTAAGAGCACCAGAAAGTGCTCAAGTATTTGTTGATGGAGAAAACATTATTCCAAAAATTTACGAGACAAATAAAAAAATTAAAACCTTTACCAATCATATAATAAATGGAGCGTTAACAGGCCATACAGGTAAGCCATTTACGGATGTTGTAAATATAGGTATAGGAGGTTCCGATCTTGGGCCAGCTATGGTTGTTGAGGCTTTGAGCTTCTATAAAAACCATTTAACAACCCATTTTGTAAGCAATGTAGATGGCGACCATGTAAACGAAGTTTTAAAAAAAATTAGTCCAGAAACAACACTATTTGTTATTGTTTCTAAAACATTTACTACACAAGAAACGTTGTCTAATGCAAATACAATTAGGCAATGGTTTTTGAAATCAGCTCAAGAACATACTGTCGCTAAACATTTTGTAGCAGTATCTACAAATATTAAAAAAGTAAAAGAATTTGGCATTGTTAATGAAAATATATTCCCAATGTGGGATTGGGTTGGAGGTAGATTTTCTCTTTGGAGCGCAGTTGGTTTAAGTATTAGTTTATCGGTTGGATACAATAATTTTAAGGCTCTATTAGAAGGGGCTCATAAAATGGATGAACATTTTAAAAACGAACCCTTACAAACCAACATTCCAGTTATTTCGGCATTTTTAAGCATTTGGTATAATAATTTTTTTAAAGCCGAAAGTGAAGCAATAATTCCTTACACACAATATCTTAATCAGTTTGCTACATACCTTCAACAGGCAATCATGGAAAGCAACGGTAAAACCATAATGAGAAATGGAGATAAAGTGAATTATCAAACTGGAAACATTATTTGGGGAGAGCCTGGAACAAATTCGCAACACGCCTTTTTCCAGCTTTTGCATCAAGGCACAAAATTAATTCCTGCCGATTTTATAGGATTTAAAGAAAGTTTACATGGCAATACTAACCATCAAGACAAACTCATGTCTAATTTTATTGCTCAAACTGAAGCTTTGCTTAAGGGTAAACCCAAAGATGAGGTCGAACTTGAGCTTTCGCACTCTAAATTAAATGCTTCAGAACAAAAAGCCTTAATACCTTTTAAAGTGTTTGAAGGGAACAAACCAACCACTACTATTTTTATAGATAAGTTAACGCCTGAAAGCTTAGGGAAGCTAATAGCCATGTACGAACACAAAATATTTGTACAAGGTGTTGTTTGGAATATCTACAGTTACGATCAATTTGGTGTGGAGCTTGGAAAACAATTAGCTGGTAATATTTTGGAAGAGTTTAATTCGTCAAGTATAATTAATCATGATGCTTCTACAAAAAACCTCATATTTCACTATAAAAAGTTAACAGAATAATCATATAAGCCTATCTTAGAAGGTTAATACGTTAAAATTTGTTAAAAACAAACATTAGTATGTATATTTACGCGGGCAAAATTCTTAACGATAAGTTAATAAATTATAATTATTAATAGTTAATTTTGCCTAGAACTAAAAAATCAATTTAATTTTTCAGTATGAAAAAAACTACTCAATTTTTATTATTGGCTTTAGCATTGGTGTTTACTTCAAGCGCGATAGCTCAAAGCACAGTTACAGGAACTATTATGGATCCTGAAACTAATACTCCACTTCCAGGAGTAAACGTAATCGAAAAAGGAACTACAAATGGTGTTTCTAGCGATTTTGACGGTAATTTTACTTTAAAAACCAAATCAAGAGATGCTGTAATAGTAATTTCTTATATAGGCTTTTTAAATAAAGAAATTTCTATTTCAGGTGATACAAATTTAGGAACTATTACATTAGAGCCAAGTGCTTTTGGATTAGAGGAAATAAGTATAATTGCATCTGTAGCAGTTGATAGAAAAACACCAGTAGCAGTATCTACTATTAAGGCCGATGATATCGTCCTAAAATTAGGTTCGCAGGAATTCCCAGAAATTTTAAAATCTACGCCTGGAATTTACGCAACAAGAGCAGGTGGTGGTTTTGGTGACGGTAGAGTTAATGTTAGAGGGTTTTCTTCTGAAAATGTTGCCGTTCTTATAAATGGTATTCCTGTTAACGATATGGAAAACGGTCGTGTGTTTTGGAGCAACTGGGCAGGACTTGGAGGTGTGACAAGTACTATGCAAGTGCAAAGAGGACTTGGGGCAACCAAGTTGGCAGTACCTTCAATTGGTGGAACAATTAATATTATAACAAAAACTACTGATGCAGAGCAAGGCGGTAGTGTATTTGCAGAAGCAGGTAATGACAATTACAGAAAATATGGAGTTACCTATTCCACTGGTTTAATGGAAAATGGTTTAGCAGTTACGGTTTCAGCCGATAAAACAGATGGAGATGGTTATGTTGATGGCACCGAGTTTACATCAGTCTCTTATTTTATGAATATATCCAAAAGATTTAACGATAGCCACAAACTATCTTTCTCTACTTTTGGAGCAAAACAAAGACATGGGCAAAGACAAAACAGACAAACAATTGACACCTATAGGTCTAGCGAAAGAGGCATAAAGTACAATTCCGATTGGGGTTATAAAAATGGTCAAGTAACACATATTGAGGATAACTTCTATAACAAACCATTAATGTCGTTAAACCATTACTGGACAGTTAGTGACAAAACAAGCATATCAACATCAGCTTACGCTTCTTGGGGCTCTGGTGGTGGAGGCGGTACTTATGGTTCAGATAGAGGTAAATTTACAAGTTCAGAATATAAAATAGGAAATCTAGGACCAGTAGATATAGATAGAATCGTGGATGAAAACATTGCCAATGGTGCTAATGGTGCAACGGCAGTTTTAAGAGCCTCTCGTAACGACCATAATTGGTATGGAATTCTTTCTACACTTAAAACCGATTTATCTGACGAGCTTGTTTTGCTAGCAGGTTTAGATTTAAGGGATTATAAAGGAATTCATTATAGAGAAGTAACCGATTTATTAGGAGGGCAATATGTTTCAGACGATAGTAATGTTAACAACCCTTTAGCCACTGCTCAAGTTGGTGACAAAATAGATTATTACAATGATGGACTAGTAAGTTGGTTCGGCCTTTTTGGTCAATTAGAATATTCTAAAAATAAATTTGATGCTTTTATTTCTTTATCAGGTTCTAATACGTCAAACAAACGTGTAGATTATTTTAATTATTTAGACAGTGACCCAATACAGGAAACCGATCGTTATAATTTTTTAGGTTTCAGTACAAAAGGTGGTATTAATTATAACATAGACGATAACCACACTATATTTACAAACATTGGGTATTTTGAAAAAGCACCAGATTTTGACGCCGTATTTTTAAACTTTAATAACGAAAGTATTAATGAAAATGCCGAAAACCAAAAAATTACTAGTTTTGAATTGGGCTACAAATATAGAAGTGAAACATTGGCAGCCAATGTAAACTTATATAGTACACGATGGAACGACAGATCGGAAACAGCAGGTTATCAGCAACCTGACGGCTCTTTTTTAGCAGCGAATATTTTAGGGGTAAACGCTTTACATAAAGGTATTGAAATTGACTTTGAGTATAGACCTTCAGATAAACTAAGGCTTACTGGTATGGCTTCTTTTGGTGACTGGAGATGGGATAGCAATGTTGAAAATGTAGATATTATAGACGAAGAACAAAATGTTGTAGATACAGTTAACCTTTTTATTAAAGATTTAAAGGTTGGCGATGCAGCTCAAACAACAATGGCATTAGGAATGAACTACGAAATCATGCCCAAAACCAATATCCTAATAGATTATAACTATTATGACAACTATTATGCTGATTTCGACCCAAGTGATCGAGGCGAACCAGGAGCAAATACATGGAAGATGCCAAGTTATGGGCTATTTGACTTTATTGTAAGTCATGGATTTAAAGTAGGTGATTTCGATACTGTTTTAACAGCAAGAATGTATAACGTATTTGACACGCAATATATCTCAGATGCTTTAGATGGAGCAGGATCCAATGCCATGAGCGCATTAGTTTGGTATGGATACGGAAGAACATTTAATCTTTCAGCGAAAATTAATTTTTAAAATATTGTAACATGAAAAGAATAATATATGTATTAGTAATTGTAGGAGCAATCTTTATGGGTTGTAATCCTTTAGATGATATTTATAACGAAATAGACGCTATAGAAACACCAATTGTAGGTTCAGAGACCTATACATTGACTAGTGAAGATTATGACGAATTAGAATTATCCTTTGGTAGCTTTAGCTCGGAGGATGATGCTAAAATTATGTTGCCACCTTTTTTGGCAGAAAAATATCCATATTTCGGAGAAGGCTCCGCAGTTAATGTAGGGTACCAATTGTATATTGGAAATGCTGAAGGTGTAAGCGATTACTCTGGAGCAGATATTTACCAATTAACAAACGCAGATTATGCATCTACAGGAAGCGATGCCTTTGGATTTTACCCAACAGTGGATTCAAACCAATACATACCTGGAATTTTAGATTCTGCTATTGCAAACCCTACCGAAGGGCAAATTGTATTAGCAAAATATAAGCAATATTTTAACGATCCTGTTGTAGGTTTAGCAAATGTTTTTGAAGCTTCCTTCCCAGGAGACTTTGGAAATTTTGAGAATATTGATGTTGTTGGACCTGGATTGGGTTGGTCAGCAGGAAGTTCTTATGCAGTAGGTTCTGGTTACGATGGTTCCAATAATGATAACGAAGATTGGCTGATTTCCCCAGAAATTGATTTGACAGGAGCATCAAACTTGAAGTTTCAAATTAACCAAATGATAAACTTTTTAAATGGTCAAACTCAACTAATTAATATTTTAGTAGCTACCGACTATACCACAGGAGGAGACCATACCCTTGCAACATGGAATCCTATTACGCTTTCAACAGCACCAGATGGAACAAGCTGGAATTATGTTTTATCTGAGGATTATGATTTCTCTGCTTATGACGGTGAAACTATACACATAGCATTTAAATACGAAGCAACAACATCTGACGCTCCAAACTGGAGAATCGAATCCTTTACGGTAAAAACACTTGGAGTAGATGGTGAGGCAGATTCTAAAGGTGCACATTATATGTACACAGATGGTGCTTGGGAAAAAGCAGAAGGGGTATATTATTTAAGCTCTTCTGATTTTGATTCTATGGGAGAAGGCTCAGGCCAACCTGGTAGATTTAATAATTTTGGAAGTTCTGTACCTCCAGGGGATTATTTACCAACCTTTTTAAGCTTAAACGAGCCATGGGCTTATGGTCAAGAAGAAGACGAAGTCATTTTGATTTACGATTATTTTTCTAGTTCTAGTGGTGCTCAAATACGTGGTAATCGATATACTGTAATTGATGGTGCTTGGGTTGGACATCAATCAACAATAAGCACATTCTTACAATTTGGCCATGATGGAAATTCTTGGGTGCCAGATAACACAATAAGATATACCTTTACAAGTGCCGATATTACACTTATTTCTGATGCGTTTATTGCAATTTACCCTGGACCTGCCGACAATGTTGGGTTCTTTGGAAGTTTTGATAGAAGATCGGGAAGTGCCAATTTCTGGAACGACGATATGCTGCTTGAGGCGTTTAATGTGCTTTTAGATAGCATTGATCCTTCAGCTCAAGAAGATCAAAAATATGTACTGACATATGTTATATATAATGGATCTACTACCGATGAAAGCATGAGCGTAATAAAAACTGGAGGTGTTTGGGTGTATCAATAACCCACAACAAGACACATAAAAAAACCTGCTCATTATGAGCAGGTTTTTTTATGGATAAAAATCACTATTTTTGAGTTTCAACTAACAAAACATAAATTATGTACGATATTGTAAAGATGCTCCATTCGTATTGGGCATACTTAGTGTTATTTACACTATTATTAGCTGTTTTAAATGCTGTTTTTGGGCTTTCAGGTAAAAAAGAGTACGATGCAAAAGCTTTCAGGATTTCATTATTCGGATTAATAGTCGCTCACATACAATTATTAATAGGCTTGATATTGTATTTTGTATCCCCAATGTTTGATTTGTGGAGCGAGATGGGAGGGGAAGTAATGAAAACAGCTTCTGTAAGATTATATCTAGTAGAACACCCATTTGTAAATATTTTAGCAGTAGCATTGATTACGATTGGCTATTCTAAGCATAAAAAGAAATTGGCATCAGCCTCAAAATTCAAGACAATTACAATTTTCTACTTAATTGCATTAGTATTATTTTTATCAAGAATTCCTTGGGATAAATGGCCAAACTAAAAGAAGAGGCTGTCTAAAAAAGCACGTATTAATTCTAATTTGTCATTCTGAGTATAGTCGAGAAATCTTAAACATAAGTATGTTAGATATTTCGACTGCGCTTAATATGGACACTGAAAATTACTTTTTAGACTGCCTCTTTTATCAACTTACTTAACTTCTTTAATAACATGGACATACACAGGAAAGTGGTCGCTAAAACCATTAGTAAAACCACCATCGGCAAAACTCCTAAAAGGATAACCTTTATATCTGCCCTTTTTGTTGGTTAAATATTGTTTGTTAAAAACACCGGCTTTATAAAATCTAAAGGATGAATAATCCGTATCCAATAAGGGTTTGGTAATTAATATTTGGTCAAATAAACTCCAAGCATCGCGATATGCATTAGATCCCAAACCTTTTCTAAAAAAATCTTCCATAGGGTTATAAATACCCTTTAATTTCACATCTTCTTTATCTCTTTTAGTTTTTAATACATCTTTTAAACTTGAATTTGTAGGGTCATCGTTTAAATCGCCCATAGAAAATATTTTAGCATAAGGGTCAATGGCTTGTAAAGAGTCTATAATACGTTTATTTAACTTCGCAGCCGCTACACGCTTAGGTCTGCTTCTGGCTTCACCTCCACTTCTTGAAGGCCAATGGCTAACAATTACATGTATCATTTCACCTTCCAGTTTTCCGCTAACTAATAGTTGATCTCTTGTATAAACGCGTTTTCTAGTTAAATCATCGTAAATTTTTAATTCATGACTGCTAGTATCAATTGGAGTAAAAAATTCTTTTTGGTACATTAATGCCACATCAATTCCCCGAGCATCTGGAGATTCAAAATGTACAATGCCATAATCTTTGCTTACTAATACTGGATCATTTGCAAGGTCTTCAATGACTTGCCTGTTTTCAACTTCAGCTAAACCAATAATTACAGGAGCATTGTTAGATACATCTGCTCCAATTTCAGAAATGACACGAGCCATATTTCGAACTTTCTTTTTATAAATACCACTTCTGTTAAAGTTTAGTTCCATAATTGGACTAGCTTCATCAAATTTATTGGGATTGTTAATAGTATCAAACAGGTTCTCAACATTATAAAAAGCTACAGTATGTACTCTAAATTTTCTTTTTTCCTGTGCATTTGTATTTAAAAAAACAAAAATGAGAAAAGATACTACTAGATAATTTATTTTTTTCATTAAAATATATATTATAAGTTCGTTAAGATACAATCAAATCTTAAGCCAAAGGTAAATATTTGTGATAAATAATGTAAATTTGTGAGTCTTAAAAAAATGAAGTTTTAAGATAAAAGAGTATTAATTTTAATATTGAAAATGAAAAAAAGCATATTTATTTTTTTATTGGGAATTTTTTTGGTTTCAACAGCTTTCGCACAGCAAACTATTATTAAAGGTAGTGTTAAAGATGCAGTTACAAATTTGCCAATTCCTGAAGTTACAATTACTATTGAAGAAACTTTGTACTCAACTAAAACGGACGCTAAAGGGGAATTTAGTTTTACTAGAAACGTCCCTCTAGGAGAACAAGTTTTAAAACTGTCTAAAAGCGGTTATATTACAGCGAGATATCCAATAGTAGTCAATGAAGGCCGCACTGTAGATATAACAGACATGTCATTGAAAATAGATGTTTCAGACACGGCAGATTTGTTTACCATCTCACTTTCAGATGACGAGCTTGATAACGACACCAGTGGTGCAGACAATATTTCTGGCTTGTTACAATCCTCACAGGATATTTTTCAACGTACAGCAGCTTTTGAATTCAGCTCATCATTTTTTAGGGTAAGGGGTTTAGATTCTGATAATGGCTCGGTTTTGATAAATGGTATTGAAATGAACAAACTCTATAATGGAAGACCACAATGGAGTAATTGGGGCGGATTGAATGATGTGATGCGCAACCAAGAATTAACAACTGGTTTAACACCATCAAACTACAGTTTTGGAGGCGTTTTAGGAACCACCAATATTAACACTAGAGCGTCAAAGTATAGAGAAGGTGGTCGTATTACCTATTCGTCTTCTAACCGAAGTTATACCAATCGTTTAATGGCCAGTTATTCTTCAGGGTTAGTAGAAGGCGGTTGGGCATATTCATTATCTTTGGGGAGACGCTGGGGTAATGAAGGCTACCAAGATGCGAGCCTGTACGATTCCAATTCGTTTTTTGCCTCTGTAGAAAAGAAAATCAACGACAAGCACAGCTTAAACCTCACAGGAATCTATGCACCTAATAGGCGAGGGAAATCTTCACCTAACACTCAAGAGGTTTACGATTTAAAAGGAATTAGATACAACGAATATTGGGGCTATCAAGATGGCGAAAAACGCAACTCGCGCATAAAAGAAGTAGAAGAACCTATAATTATGTTGAACCATTTTTGGGACATCAACAGCAAAACTTCTTTAAACACTAATATTGGCTATCAATTTGGTAAATTAGGCAATAGTCGTTTGGATTATAATGGGACCGATTTAGTCAATGGTTTTCCCGAAGGAGGTGGCTCTAACCCAAGCCCAACATACTACCAAAAACTGCCAAGTTATGCCTTAAGGAACTTCCCTGATAACCCAGGAATTGCTTATGGTTTACAACAAGATTTTTTAAATGATGGCCAAATTGATTGGAATGCATTATATGAAGCCAATATTACAAACGCTCAAAGAGGAGGTAATGCCGTTTACGCCCTGTATGAAGACAGGGTAGATGACAAGCAGCTAACAGTAAATACCATATTTAATACCGAAATAAACGAGAACATTTTGTTTAATGCCTCGGTAAATTACAAACGGTTAAAATCTGAGAACTTTGCCCAAGTTGTTGATCTTCTTGGCGCAACCACCTATTTGGATGTTGATGCATTTGCCAGCGATCCTGATGCTTTTCAAAATGATTTGCTCAACCCAAACAGGGTTGTCGGTGAAGGCGATAAATTTAAATACAATTACAATCTATTTGCCGATATAATTAGTAGTTATGCACAAGCCCAGTTTAAATATAACAAAGTGGACTTTTATCTTTCAGCAAGTGTGACCAACACACAATACCAAAGGGAAGGGCTATATCAAAATGGTGCCTATCCAGATAATTCTTTTGGAAAAGGTGACAAACTAACCTTTACTGGATTGGGTGCTAAAGGAGGATTAACCTATAAAATTACAGGTAAACATTTAATAGATGCCAATGCTGGTTATATTGCCAGAGCACCAACATTGCGAAATACATTTTCAAATTCAAGAGAAAATCAGGATGTTGTTGGAGACAGAAATGATCTTGGTATAACAGAGGAAAAAATACTCTCAACAGATATAAGCTATATTTTTAGATCACCAATAGTTAAAGCAAAATTAACAGGATATTACACAAAAATTAAGGATGCCACAGAAATATCATTTTTCTTTGCAGACGGTATAGGTGGTGATAATTCCAATTTTGTTCAAGAAGTATTGCAAGGGATTGACAAAAAACACATTGGTGCCGAATTGGGTATAGAAGCACAAGTAACACCAACTATTAAATTAAAAGGAGCAGCTTCAGTAGGTCAATTTACCTATGACAATAACCCCAATCTATCACTTACAGCCGAGCCAGATGCTGAATCTGAACTTGCCGGCTTTGTTGATGGATATAGAAATTATGGAGCAGCCAATTTAAAAGACTATAAACTAGCTGTAGGACCACAAAATGCCTATTCGGTTGGATTTGAATATAGAGATCCTGATTATTGGTGGGTTGGTGCAACAGCAAACTTTTTTACTAATACCTATGTAGATATTAGCCCTTTAACCAGAACATCTAATTTTACAGCCGATTTTGATGGCAACACGTTTAATGACTACGATGAAGCTTTGGCCAGAGACTTATTAAGGCAAGAACGGTTTGACGATTATATGGTAGTAAACCTTATTGGTGGAAAATCATGGAAAATAGGCGATTATTTTGTAGGCTTTTTTGCAAGCGTAAACAACCTATTGGATGAAGTTTATAAAACAGGAGGTTTTGAACAGGGAAGAAATGCCAACTATAGACAATTAAGAGACGATAAAGCTTTAGGAACACAAGTTTTTGGATCTAAATATTGGTATGGTCGAGGCACAACCTATTTTGTAAATGTGTACTTTAGATTTTAATAAAAATTAATATGAAAGAAATAATATTCAAAATAAATACTATTATGGGTAAAACAAATAGAATTTTAACCTTTTTAAGTGTATTTGCACTTATAATAACTATCTCATCTTGTGTAAATGATGACGATTATAACACACCTAACATATCAGTTCAGGAACCAACATTAATAGGGTCCAGCACAAAATTTAACGCTGTAATAGCAAGATATCTGGATGCTGTTGCTAATGGTGACCAAGTTGGTGTTTTTGATGATAATGATGACCTTTACATTGAAGGTTATGTAATCTCGAGCGATCAAGGCGGAAACTTTTTTGAAGAATTGATTATCCAAAACAAAATGGATGACAGCGACCCTGCAGAAGACCCAAGATTGGGCTTGAGAGTTGAAATTAACGTAAGTAGTTTATATAATACCTATGAAATTGGTAGAAAAGTTTACATCAAGTTAAATGGCTTGGCTATTGGAGAATCCAATGGTGTTTACACATTAGGTAAAGCCAACGGAAACAGTATTGAGCAACTTCAAGCCTTTGAATATAAAGACTTTATTCAAAGAGATCCAGAAGTAGTAACAATAACCCCAAAAGTTACTACAATAGCAGATGTAACCGAGCAAGACGAAAACACATTGATTCAATTAAATAATATGCAGGTAAACAGAAATGAACTTGTAAAAACCTTCGCAGGCGAACCAGATGATGAATTTGATGGCTTTAGAACTTTAGAGAGCTGTGATGCCAATGTGACAATTGCGTTGCAAACCAGTACATTTGCCGATTTTAAATCTTTGCCACTACCTCAAAATTCAGGATCCATTCAAGGAATATTTAGTAGGGACTTTGGTGACGATTTCAATGTGTTTATTATTAATAGTGTAGCTAACATCAATTTTGATAATACCGAACGTTGTGACCCTATAGAACTAGATTGTGGTATCGCATCTTCAACAGGAACAAATAACCTATTTAGTGATGATTTTGAATCACAAACTAACAATACCTTGATTTCCGGAAATGGTTGGACAAACTATATCCAAGAAGGTACCGAAGGTTGGGAAGCATACACACAATCAGGGACAAACTCTTCTTTGGGAAGATCTGCACGTGTAGGCTCCTTTAATTCGGGAGACGCCAGTTCTATTGCTTGGTTAATTACTCCCGCGATTAACTTAGATGCTCAAAATGGGGAAACCTTAAATTTTAAACTGTCCAACAGTTTTTCAGATGGAAGCGAATTGGAATTATTGTTTTCACCAGATTGGGATGGCACCGAAGCTAATATTACCAGTGCAACTTGGGGCGTATTACCTGCAGCTTACATAGTTCAAGACAGTGACTTTTTTGGCGCTTGGTTTGATTCTGGAAATGTAGATTTATCTTGTGCTGAAGGAACAATACACATCGCTTTTAAATATACTGGAAGTGGTGTAGCCGACTTTGATGGTACTTTTGAATTGGATGAAATCAGTATAGATTCCAACTAATCATATAATATTTCATACTTTTAAGGCCTACTTCAATTGAAGCAGGCCTTATTTTTTAACGCCCTATTTATGACCATATTCGATCAATTTGCACTAACTATTTTTAATTATTACAAACCAAGATTTAAAAGAAAGGCAAATACAATAACTGTCTTTTATATGTCATTATTACAAAGCTCCTTATTACTATTATTGGGTGTTTTTTTCTCTAAATTTTTTAACCAAATGAAAGTTGAGACGATGCCATCTTCAAATGCTTGGACATTATTTGTGATTACTTCAGTAATTATATATTTTAAAAACTGGATGGTTTACTCAGGAAAAAGAAGATTGGTATTAAGTGCCAAATCCAATAAAATGAAGCATAATCTTTATAATGTCTGGGTACTTTGGCTACTTCCTTTGGGAAGCATAGCGCTTTCCATATTACTTTTAAATAAGTTTTAAGAATGTTTTAAGTGAATATAAACTGGAAAATGGTCACTATAACCTCCTTTGTATTTTCTGCCAACAAATGTTCTAAAGGGGTTTCCTCTATATTTGCCTTTATATTGTCTTAAAAATTCCCTGTCAAAAATATCAGCTTTAGAAAAGCTATGTTCTCCTTTTTGATATTCAAAAAAATTGGTGGTAAATAGTATTTGATCAAATAAATTCCATTCACGCCGATGACTTAAGCTACCTCTAAAAAAAGATTTAAGTTGCTCCATTGGGTTAAATAAATCTTCGGTTTGTACCAGTTGTTTTACACTTTTGTTTAATGGTCCATCATTAAAATCGCCCATAACAATAATTTTGGCATATTGGTTTCTACCTTTAATTTTAGAGATAACTTCCAGTGCTTTCTTAGAAGCTAAGAGTCGTGTTGGTTCGCTTTCTTCTACACCTTGCCGTCTTGAAGGCCAATGGTTTACTACAAAGTACATGAGTTCGTTATTTAGTTCTCCTTCTACCATTAAAATATCCCTAGTATAATCCCTTCTGCCATTTTCATCAACAAGATCTAAAGGAAAAACTTCAGTATTAATAACCTTAAAGACTCTAGTATCATAAATCATTGCGACATCTATACCACGTTCGTCCGGCGAATCATAATGTACATAATCATACAATTTATTTTCTAAGAATTTCGAATTTAAAAGATCATCAATCACCAGTTTGTTTTCGACTTCGGCCAATCCAACAATAGCTGGATGCTTTTTGGTTGTTTTGGATCCAATGTTAGAAATGGCATAGCCTAATTTTCTTACTTTTTTTCGATAGCGTTTTTCAGTCCATTTTTTTGCAGATTTAGGTAAAAAATCATCATCGAATGTAAATTTATCATCAAACGTATCAAATAAATTTTCAAGATTATAAAAAGCAATAGTATGGTAATGTGTGGTCATTATTTCTAAATATGAGCCTAAAATACTAAAATCTTATTTGGTTAAACAACTATTACAATCTGCATTTCTATTTGTACCTTTGCAGCTTAATTTATGATAGAAAAGAAAGACATACAATTAGAAAAAACGGTTTTAATAGGAATTATTACCAGAGATCAAAACGAAGAACAATCTAAAGAATATTTAGATGAGTTGGAGTTTTTAACCTATACAGCTGGAGGAGATGTTTTAAAACGTTTTACTCAAAAAATGGATATGCCCAACCCCAAAACTTTTATTGGAACTGGAAAGATGGACGATGTAAGGCATTATATTGAAGAATATGAGGTAGGTACTGCTATTTTTGATGATGAATTATCACCAGCACAAGAGCGTAATATTAGTAAAATACTTAACTGCAAAGTACTGGATAGAACCAACTTAATTCTCGATATTTTTGCCCAACGTGCTCAAACAAGTTATGCACGCACACAAGTAGAATTAGCGCAATGTGAATATTTATTACCACGCTTAAAAGGCATGTGGACACACCTTGAAAGACAAAAAGGTGGTATTGGCATGCGTGGTCCTGGTGAAACAGAAATAGAAACCGACAGACGTATTGTACGTGATAAAATAGCCCTTCTCAAAGCAAAAATCAAGAAGATTGACAGGCAAATGGAAGTACAACGTGGCAACAGAGGGAAACTGGTTCGAGTGGCTTTAGTGGGCTACACCAACGTTGGAAAATCGACACTTATGAATGTGATTAGTAAATCACAAGTGTTTGCCGAAAACAAATTATTTGCCACTTTAGATACTACTGTTAGAAAAGTAGTGATTAAAAACTTACCTTTTTTAATGAGTGATACCGTTGGGTTTATTAGAAAATTACCAACACAATTAATAGAGTCTTTTAAAAGTACATTAGACGAGGTTCGTGAAGCCGATTTATTGCTGCATGTTGTAGATATTTCACATCCAAACTTTGAAGAACATATAGAATCGGTACAAAATATTTTAACTGATATTGAAAGTGCTGATAAGCCAACCATAATGGTGTTTAATAAAATTGATGCTTATGAAGCGGAGCCTTTTGACGATACAGATTTAATTGCCGAAAGAACAAAAGCAAACTATTCTTTACAAGAATGGAAAAACACTTGGATGTCTAAAATTGGTGATAATGCACTATTTATTTCGGCATTAAATAAAGAAAACCTAGAGGATTTTAAAAAACGTGTGTATGACGAAGTTCGTAAAATTCATGTACAACGTTTTCCTTATAATGAGTTTTTATATCCGGATTACGATGAATCTTACGAATAAAAAAAGCCGCATTAAGCGACTTTTTTGAGTTTTTTAGTAATTAAAACTTATAACTCAACCCAAAGGTATAATAACTTTGTAAGTCATTATCAGCATCTTCTAAAGCAACACCTTGATAGTTCGCTGCTTCTTGTTGGTTGCTTCTTAATCCAAAATCAAAACCAACACCAATCATTTTCCATAAGGTGTAGCCAAATGAGTTGGTCCATGTCCAGTTAGATAAGTCACTAGACTTATAACTTTGAAATGTCGAGAAGTTGGTTTTAAAGTTAATAGCACCAATTTGTCTTGTGTAATCCGCAACGATTTTAACACCCATTGAAGACTCAAATACGGCATCATTATTACTAAATACAAAGTTGTAGTTTAAAGGATGGATTACCACTATTAAATTTTCTATAGGAGTCCAGGTTGCACCAACACCAAGATCTAAATAACCTGGATCGTTAAAGTTGTTTAAGAGCGTTGTTCTATAATCTGCCAATCCAGATACAGCAAATTTTTCACTAAGTTTTTTTCCGTAAAGCGATGATAAATTAAACACATCAGTCGTTGGGTTAAAGCTATTGTCGTCTATATTGGAGTCCTTATCATCTAGTTTTACCCAATTTAAATTGGTAGATAAAGAGTTTCTCCAAAAAAAGGTATCTTCTATAAGATTTGCATAAGCATTGACGGTAAAACCAATATTCCCTGATGAAATATTTGGAGTCCCTTGCGAATACCAATTGTTGAAATTTGATAAGCTCCCACCAATGGTTCCAAAGGCACCAATCCTCCAACCTGGTAAGGCGTCAATTTTTGCTTGAATCGCATTTGCTTCTCCTTGTAGAGCATCTGCTTCAGCTTGTTTTTCTGCTTTTTGAGCTTTTAATTTTTCTTTTGTCTGCGCTTGTAAAAAAGCAAAACCACAAAAGAAAACGGCTAATAGTATTAATTTTTTCATCTGTTAATTTATTGTTTTTGTAGGATTTTTTTGTTTGGAATTATAAATAAGACCCAAATATAATAAGTAAGTCACAACAATTTTAAGTTTTTTGTTTTTTAAAAAGCGGCACCGACGAACACGCTTCGCCATACATAATGGATTTTGCAACAGGCTTTAATTTTGTTGTTAATTGAATATATGCATTGTCAGGTATTGGCTTATTTGAACAACCCTTTATAATGATTGGCTTGTCCTTAAATTGGGTAACATCCAACTTAGCAATTATTTCTTGGTAAATGGAAGTTTCTAAAGCGTTTAAATCTCCAATAATGGTTTTAATGGCATAAGGTTCTAAATAAGTAGCTAATAACATATATGCCCAAGCCGGAACAATGGCATCTGTCGAACAGTTTAAAGCAACAAAGCAATTTTTATATTGTTTCCATTGATGTTCTAATGCTTTTTTTCTAAACTCTTTTTCACGCAACACTAAGCCTTCATAAAGCCAGTCTTTAATATCAAAAAGAATGCGGTTTCCATTAGGGTAATAATCTTCCAAATCGAAGGTTATAAGTTTGCTGTTCGCTACGCGATTTATAATTTCGTCTGCCATTTAATATAAGACCTTTCGACTGCGCTCAAGGTAACATTTAGTTATATGTAATTAAATATTGGGCATTGAGACTTTAAACTGCTAACTAAATTAAAGCATTCCCAATTCCAATTTTGCTTCTTCACTCATTAGTTCTTGACTCCAAGGTGGATCGAACGTGATTTCTACTTCTGCGCTTTTTACTTCATCAATAGATTTTACTTTTTCTTCGACTTCCATTGGTAAGGTTTCAGCAACAGGACAGTTAGGAGTAGTTAAGGTCATTAAAATTTTAACTTCATGGTCTTCGTTAACAAAAACATCATAGATAAGACCTAGTTCATATATATCCACAGGAATTTCAGGGTCGAATATAGTTTTTATAACGCGAACTATTTTTTCGCCTAATGCATTTACATCTATTTGTGTTGTACTCATCTTTAAATACTGTTTATATGTTTATTTGTTTAAGCGTTTAAAAGTGTTTGTGTAAACAATTAAACGACCAACAAATCAACTAATTTAATTGTGTTTGGTATGCTATGGCATACATTTTTATTTGTTTAATCATACTTACCAATCCATTTGCTCTTGTTGGAGACAAATGCTCTTTTAGTCCAATGGCATCTATAAAATTAGTATCTGCTTCAATAATAGCTTTAGGTGTTTGGTTTGAAAAGGCTCTAATTAAAATGGCAATAATCCCTTTTGTAATAATAGCATCACTATCAGCCGTAAACACCACTTTGTCATCGTTCATTTTAGCATGTAGCCAAACTTTGCTTTGGCATCCTTTAATAATATTATCATCGGTTTTATATTGGTCGTTAATTAATGGTAAAGTTTTGCCAAGTTCTATCATATATTCGTAACGCTGCATCCAGTCGTCAAACATGGAGAACTCTTCAATTATTTCGTGTTGTATATCTTTAATTGTCACTACAATTTTATTTTATGCAAAAATAAGATTCCTTATTGTTTTGAGGCTAATTTTTTAAATGTTTGAAGTTTTTCTACCAATTCCTTAATTTCAGTTGGTGCATATCCATGATCAAAAGTACTTGACCTTATTTGTTTGTCACCATCTTTAATAATTAAAACTGCATGAGCTGCTCCATCATATTCTCTCATAGATGTTGGGGCTTTTAATTGAGGTAATTCTTCTAGATTAATTTTAGAAAGCAAACCTAGGAAAGTATTCCAGTCCTCTTTAGATATATTGTAAGTTTCATAGGTCTTTTTAGTAATATCATTGCTAATGCTAACGGATTTTTTCGATACTGAAATCTCTTCAAAAAAGCCTCTTGAAATAGCTTCGTAAGTTATTGTAATTGTGTCTTGGCGCTCTTGTAATTTGTTAAAATTTGATGTTTGATTATTACATTCCTTAGGGAATAAAAATATAGAAAGTATTATAATTAGTGTTTTCATAATTCAAGTAATGTTTTTATTTAATATACAAAAACAAAGCCAAAAATGTGATTTATGCTAGCATTAATACAGCTTTATTCACTCCATTTACAAAGGTGTCAATTTCTTCAAAAGTGTTATAAAATGCAAATGAAGCGCGAACAGTTCCAGGTATTTTATAGAAATCCATAATTGGTTGTGCACAATGATGGCCTGTTCTAACAGCAATCCCTAGCTTATCTAAAATAGTTCCTACATCGTAAGGATGAAGCGTTTCAATATTAAAAGAAATAACAGACGTTTTATTTTTTGAATTCCCATAAATGCGCAAGCCTTCTATTTTTAAAAGTTTTTTTGTGGCATAATTAAGTAATTCGTTTTCGTAAACTGAAATAGTGTCGAAGCCTATATTGTTTATGTAATCTACAGCTGCTCCAAATGCAATGCCACCACAAATGTTTGGTGTACCTGCTTCAAACTTATGAGGCAAATCGGCATACGTAGTTTTTTTAAAAGTGACTTCGGCAATCATTTCGCCACCACCTTGGTAAGGAGGCAATTTATTTAACCATGTCTCTTTTCCATATAGCATGCCTACTCCTGTTGGCCCACACATTTTATGAGCTGATGCCACATAAAAATCGACATCAAGTTTTTGAACATCTGGTTTTATGTGCGGACAAGCTTGAGCTCCATCAACCAAGACTGCAGCTCCAACATGATGTGCTTTTTTAATGATTTCTTCAATGGGATTAATGGTTCCCAGTGCGTTAGAGATATGATTTACAAATACTAATTTGGTTTTATCTGAAAGCAACTTATCGTAGTCGCTCATTACCAACTCACCTTCCTCATTCATTGGAATAACTTTTAATGAGGCTCCAGTTTTTTCACAAAGCATTTGCCAAGGCACAATATTACTGTGATGCTCTAAGGCTGAAACAATGACTTCGTCTTCTGAATTTAACAAAGACGCAAACCCATTTGCCACTAAATTTATACTATGAGTAGTCCCAGAAGTGAAAATGATTTCGTGTGCATTTTCAGCATTAAAATGTGCTTGTAATTTTTTACGGGCTTCTTCGTATTTGTCTGTTGCTTCTTGGCTCAACGTGTGTACACCACGATGTATATTTGCATTGTAATTACTGTAATAATCTACAATAACATCTATAACTTGTTGTGGTGTTTGTGATGTTGCTGCGTTATCTAGATAAATTAATGGATAGCCATTAACTTCTCTAGAAAGTATTGGAAAATCGTTTCTTATGGATGCAACGTCTAGCATGGTTTAGTGTTTAATAAATTGAGAATAGGATTATAAATCAAATCCAATATTTACACCTAATTTATTAGCAATAATTTTGTTAATACGTTTTTTAAGTTCAGGTATTTTCACACTTTTTAAAACGTTGTTTGCAAAGGCATACATTAATAGAGCTTTAGCTTCTTTTTCTGGAATACCACGAGAACGTAAGTAAAACATAGCGCTTTCGTCCAATTGCCCAATAGTACAACCATGGGAACACTTTACATCATCAGCAAATATTTCTAATTGTGGTTTTGTGTTTATGGAAGATTTATCACTTACTAATATGTTGTTATTAGCTTGAAATGCATTGGTTTTTTGGGCTTCTTTTTCAACGACAACTTTACCATTAAACACCCCAACAGAGTTATCGTCAAAAATACCTTTATAGTCTTGATGGCTTTCGCAGTTTGGTTCAATATGATGTACTAAGGTATTGTGATCTACATGCTGTTTATCTCCAATAATGGTCACGCCTTTTAGGGTAGAATCAATATGCTCGCCGTTTTGGAAAAAGTTTAAGTTGTTACGGGTTAATTTTCCTCCAAAAGAAAAAGTATGTACAGACACATGACTTTGTTGTTTCTGGTTAATATAGGTATTATCTATAAGTGATGCATTTTGCTCGTCATTTTGTACTTTATAATAATCTATAATAGCACGTTTGTTTGCAAAAACTTCAGTCACCGAGTTTGTTAAAATAGGATTAGACGTTAAACTTTGATGGCGCTCAATAATTTGCACATGCGAGTTTTCGCCAACAACAATCAAGTTTCTTGGCTGAAGCATTAAAGCAGCTTCATTTCCAGTTGAAAAGTGAATGATTTGAATTGGCTTTTCAACAAGTTTGTTTTTTGGAATATTGATATAAGCACCTTCTTGAGAAAAAGCCGTATTTAATGCAGCTAAACTATCGTCTTTGGCAACTTGGTTAAAATAGTTTTCAATGACCAAACGGTATTTTGGCTTGCTTAAAGCAGCAGACATTAAGCAGACATCCATACCATCGTGAGTGGTTTCAGAGAGATGGGAAGAATACTTGCCGTCTATAAAAATAATTTTATACGAATCGATATCGTGAATAAAGTATTTTTTAACATCGCTATATTCCAAAGCATTTTCTTGTTTAGAAAACACACTGTAATCTTCTTTTAAAACCTTATTTAAAGAGGTGTATTTCCAATCTTCATTTTTTTTATTTGGAAAGCCTTTAGTTTCAAAAGTTTTAATAGCTTCACTTCTAATATTGTGTACATAGGTTTCTACATCTACTTGATTTTCGAAAGCTAAAAATGATGATAATAATTTTTCTTTTAATTCCATTTTGTCCAATTTTCAGTCGCAGTGTTTAATAAACAACTTACTAACGCAAAGCGCTCACTTCTTCTTTTATCCAATCGTATCCTTTTTCTTCCAATTCATGAGCCAATTCTTTGCTACCAGACTTTACAATTTTACCGTTATGTATTACATGTACATAATCAGGCACTATATAATCTAATAAACGTTGATAGTGCGTAATTACAATAGTAGCGTTGTCTTTGCTTTTTAATTTATTCACGCCATTTGCAACTATTTTAAGTGCGTCTATATCTAATCCAGAATCGGTTTCATCCAGAATCGCTAACTTGGGTTCGAGCATTGCCATCTGGAAGATTTCGTTTCGTTTTTTTTCACCTCCAGAAAAGCCTTCGTTTAATGAGCGTGACAGGAATTTTCTATCAATCTCTAACAACGCTGCTTTTTCACGAATAAGTTTCAGCATTTCATTTGCTGGCATATCAGCTAAACCACGAGCTTTTCGTGTTTCATTAATTGCGGTTTTCATGAAATTTGTAACGGTTACTCCAGGAATCTCAACAGGATATTGAAATGATAAGAATATGCCTTTGTGAGCTCGCTCTTCGGCAGATAGCTCATCAATATCCTGACCTTCAAGGATTATTTTACCATTGTTAACTTCATACTCTTCTTTTCCTGCAATAACAGATGCCAAGGTGCTTTTTCCAGAACCATTTGGTCCCATAATAGCATGTACTTCTCCAGCTTTAACCTCAAGGTTAATGCCTCTTAGTATTGTTTTGTCTTCAACACTTGCGTGTAAATTTTCAATCTTTAACATATTAATCTTTGCCTATGGTTATCATTTCGCCTCCTTCTGGGTTTGGCTTGCTCACTTTTAATATTTCTTTTATTTCAACACGGTATGGCCAACCTTCTTCATTTTCGGGTTTTGGTGTTATTACCCCTCTTATTTCTACTGGAACCATATCTGTGTCAGCGGTTTTAAGTTTTATTGCTTGTTCGTTTAGCTCATGCATTTTTTCGTCTATAATAACTGCATACATTTCACTATGCGTTTGTAAAACTGCTGCATCAGCATAATAAATAAACTCACCTTTTAACAGTGTTAAACCATCACTCTGTTTTTCTGTTCTTTCATCAATATCAGAAGAAATAGTTCCTTCCTCTTGCTTAGATTTGGCATCATTTTTACAGCTTATAAAAACTGTTAGGGTTAGTGCAATAAAAAATAATTTTTTCATTTTTGGTTTCATTTAATAAGATACTATGACTGCGTTTAGTACGATATACTTTAATTTTTTTATCCTACCGATCCTTCTAAACTTATTTCTAATAATTTTTGAGCCTCTACAGCAAACTCCATTGGTAGCTTGTTTAATACTTCCTTGCTAAAACCATTAACAATTAGTGCAATGGCTTTTTCGGTATCTATACCTCGTTGGTTGCAATAAAATATTTGATCTTCTCCAATTTTACTGGTAGTGGCTTCGTGTTCTATTTTGGCTGTTTTATTTTTAACTTCTATGTAAGGAAACGTATGTGCGCCACATTGGTTACCCATTAATAGGCTGTCACATTGCGAAAAATTTCTAGCATTCTCTGCGCGCGAATTTATTTGTACTAATCCACGATAACTGTTTTGGGATTTCCCTGCTGAAATACCTTTACTAATAATGGTTGACTTAGTGTTTTTGCCTAAGTGAATCATTTTGGTTCCTGTATCTGCTTGCTGATAATTGTTTGTCACTGCAATTGAATAAAACTCACCTACAGAGTTATCACCTTTTAAGACACATGAAGGGTATTTCCATGTAACTGCACTTCCAGTTTCTACCTGTGTCCAAGAAATTTTTGCATTGGTTTCGCACAAGCCTCTTTTGGTTACAAAATTGTAAACACCTCCTTTGCCTTCGGCATTTCCAGGATACCAGTTTTGAACGGTTGAGTATTTAATTTCGGCATCATCCAAAGCAATTAGTTCTACAACTGCAGCGTGTAATTGGTTTTCGTCCCTACTTGGAGCAGTACAACCCTCTAAATAACTAACGTAACTACCTTCATCGGCAATGACAAGAGTTCTTTCAAATTGTCCTGTTCCTGCTTGATTAATTCTAAAGTAGGTTGATAGTTCCATTGGACATCTAACTCCTTTTGGAATGTAGCAAAAACTACCATCACTGAATACAGCACTATTTAAAGCTGCATAGAAATTATCTTTTTGTGGTACTACAGTGCCAATATATTTTTTTACCAATTCTGGATGTTCTCTTATGGCTTCAGAGATACTCATAAAAATAATCCCTTTTTCAGATAAAGTCTTTTTAAAAGTAGTTGCTACCGAAACCGAATCTACAACAACATCCATAGCAACTCCAGCAAGTTTTTTTTGCTCGTCCAAAGAAATACCTAGCTTTTCGAATGTGGCTAATAATTCAGGGTCTACCTCGTCTATGCTATTGTATTTAGGTTTGCTGTTTGGAGCAGAATAATAAGATATGGCTTGAAAATCGGGTTTTTTGTAGTGTACATTTGCCCATTCTGGTTCGGTCATTTCTTTCCAGACCTTAAAAGCTTCCAAACGCCAATTGGTCATCCATTCTGGCTCTTCTTTCTTTTTGGAAATAGCTCGAACTATATCTTCGTTTAAACCTATAGGAAATGTTTCAGATTCTATATCTGTGTAAAAACCATACTCATATTCCTTGGTTTTAAGTTCTTCTCTTAAATCGTCTTCGGTATATTTTGACATATTATTTTTGCATTTTTAAACCCCTTCCCTTTTGGAAGGTTGGAATGGGCTTATAGTGAAAATGATTCGCCACAACCACAGGTTCGGTTAGCGTTTGGGTTGTTAAACACGAACCCTGTTCCGTTTAATCCTCCAGAATATTCCAAAGTGGTGCCAATGAGGTATAAAAAACTCTTTTTATCTACAATGATTTTTACGCCATTGTCTTCAAAAACTTTATCTTCATCTTTCTGCTCTTTGTCGAATTGCAAATCGTACGACAAACCAGAGCAGCCACCGCTTTTAACACCTACACGCACATAATCTGTTGAGGCATTATAACCATCATCTTGCATTAGCTCAACGACCTTCTTTTTAGCTGTTTGTGAAACCTTGATCATATTCTTATATAGATTATTTCTAAATAATGAACAAATATACAATTTATGTCCTGTTTTTAAAGAAAACCTAACATTATATTAGCTAATAGTTAGATAGGTTTTTGTTATGCAAAAAAGACTGGTTGTTTAGCATATAAATGCAATGGGTTTGTTTTTGTTAACTACCGCTTTTACGAATAATAAATAATCCTCTTTCAATATCACTAATTATGATATTTCCGCTTTCAAAATAAGGATATACATTCCATGCACCATTAAAAGAGGTGTCATTGTTTTCTGGAAATGTATCAAAAAAACCAACTTCGGTCATAGTGCTATTATCAATGTTAGAAATGTCGATTACCCTGATGCCAGATGTATAATTAGCTTGATATAATAAATTATTTTTAACATAAACATTATGATCTATAGAATATGTTGGCCCCAAATATTGCATGTGGAAGGTTGGATTGTCTAAATCTGTAAAATCAAATACTATTGTTCGGGTTTTTGTGTTATAATCTCTTTCGTCGGTTTCATCACCTAGAATAAAATATTTTTGATCTGTTGTAAAGCATCCTTGATGTGTAAAACCAATATCTGGGTAAGAAATATTTGAAATATTTATCGGGTTATTTTTATCAGTAATATCGACAATAACTATTTCATTTTCGTTACTACCAATTAAAATTTCACTGCCAGCATAATCAGCATCAGGACCATTGTAAGTAACTACTTGAGCATCGTGAGAATACGAGTCGTTGCCATAACCACCAGCAGCAGTTGGATTTGTTGGATCTTGAATATTTATAAAATGAGGGCCTCCACTATAAGTGTTTGTTCCTACGGCATAAGCAAAACCAGTATCTTCATTAATAACAATATTATGAGCATCTCCAAATTGCGTGTAACGAGCATCTTCGGAAAACGTTTCTGGTGTCGTGGTCACATTTCTCAATCTGGTTAAATCAAAAACCTGCATACCATGCTCAGGAGCTTCACTAACTACAAACGCATGGTTGTTATAAGTTTTAACATCTCGCCATACACTATTACTAGTTGCTGTTGGCAGTGTGCCAATTAGTATTGGTTCTAGAGGATTTGAAATATCTACAAAAGAAACGCCAGACGATGTGCACATTAAAGCATATTCTTTCCCAGAAATAGGGTCTGTCCAGCCCCAACTATCATTTCCATCTGTTCCTCCTTTCAAATCTTCTAAAGTCATATGCGCCATTAAATCATAATCATTACAGGGAAAAACGCCTGCAAATCCGTTGTCGCATATGGCATTAGTAGTATTTGGGATTGAATTATTTTCGATAGGCGTATTATTTTTGGAGCAACTCTGTTGTATAAACAATATAAAAGTTCCAAATAAAACAAAGGAAAACCATGTTTTAATATTTTTCATAACAGTTCTTTTTTAAGGACTAAAATACTACAAAAAAAGATAGTCGAATATTAATCTCAAAAAAAGTTAACTATATGTTAATTTATAACTAAATTAATTGTGTAGTAGCGTGATGAAGTATTTTTAACAACCTATTAATTACAACCTATTAATTACAACCTAACGAATATTTAAAATGAAATCATTTTTAAGACTAGCAGTTTTCCTATTATGCTTACAATTAACAGCCCAAAACACACCTTGGAGTGAAGAATTAATAACAACACCCGAAAAGTCTAATTACCAAAAAACTTCAACCTATGCTGAGGTTATGAGTTTTATAAAAGCCATTAAAAGTAAATCTAATTTAGTACATCTAGAATTTATGGGAACAAGCATGGAAGGAAAAGAAATTCCTGTTGTTGTTATGGCAAATCCTAAAGTGAGTTCTCCACAAAAAGCAAAAGATTCTGGGAAACCCGTAATGTATATTCAAGGAAATATACACTCTGGAGAAGTTGAAGGGAAAGAGGTATTACAGCAATTAATGCGAGATATTTTGTTAGGAGATAAAAAGCATTTATTGGATAATCAAATTATCATTTTTGCCCCAATATATAATACCGATTCTAATGATAAAATGGAAAAAGGAAGACGACCATCGCAAGAAGACAGTCCTGTTGAAGTTGGCATAAGAGCGAATAGTCAAGGGCTGGATTTAAATAGAGATGGAATTAAAATGGAAGCTTTTGAAACCGAAGCACTAATACAAAACGTACTAGTAAAATGGGATCCTGAAATGCTGGTCGATTTACATACAACAAACGGAACTTGGCATGGATATGGCTTAACATATGCACCAAGTTATCACTTTGCAGGAGAAAAAGCACCTTACGATTTTACGTGGAATACTATGTTGCCAAGTATTGTAAAATCCACCAATAAAAATTATGGTGTAAAATTAGGCCCTTATGGAGGCTATTCGTTGCGACAGGGTTGGCCAGCAAAAGCGATTTACACCTATAATCACCATCCAAGATATATTGTAAACCAAATGGGTTTAAGAAATAAAGTTGGAATATTGAGTGAAGCATTTGCTCATGACCGTTTTTATAAACGCATGAATAGTACCTATGGTTTTGTAACCGAAATTTTAGAATTCACCAATAATAATGGTAAAAAAATGGTACAGATTAATGCTCAAGCAACCCAAGATGCTATTAATAATGTTAAACAAAATGCAGGAATAGCAAAAAAAGGTGTGCGTTTTAAAATGGTGCCTTTAGATGATACGTTTACTTTAAGAACGTATGATTATATTGCATATAATAACAAGGCTGGAGAAAAACGATATGTACGTTCAGGAAAAATCATTGACATACCAAATGTTCAAAATTACTCTAGGTTTGAAGCTGAAGTAGAAAGCACGTTACCAAGAGGCTACTTTATACCTAAGGATATGAAACACATTGCAGATCATTTAAAAAAACAAGGAGTTAAAGTAGTTGAGTTAACAACAACAAAAAAAGCAGTAGGTGAAGAATTTATAGTGGCTCAATTAAATGTTTCAAAACGTAAATTTGAAGGACATTTTATGGCAAATGCTAAAGGTGAATTTATAACAAAAACAAAAACGTTTAAAAAAGGTGATTATTGGATTGATATGGCACAACCCTTATCAAATTTAATTTTTTATATGCTCGAACCACAATCTGACGATGGTTTATTAACATGGAATTTCTTTGACCATTATTTTAAAGAAAAAGACATTAACAGTAAGCCAGTAGCCTACCCAGTTTTTAAGTACTATAAATTAAGATAGCTCCTATTTAAATATAGAAAAAGTGACTTAAACAATAAGGTACTTTTTTAGTTTTATCAGAAACAATTTTTACAACAAATAAAAGTAATTGCTATATCTTTGCGCCATGATAGAAGATAAAAATCAAGCAAGGACACCATTAAGTGATTTAGGAGAGTTTAAACTCATTGATCATTTAACAAAAAACTTTAAAATAAACCATAAGAGTACAGTTAAAGGTATTGGAGATGATGCTGCTGTATTAAGTTTTGGCGATAAAAAAGTAGTAGTTTCAACAGATTTGTTGGTTGAGGGTGTTCATTTTGACCTAAGTTATATGCCTCTAAAACATTTAGGGTATAAAGCGGTTATGGTAAACCTATCAGACATCTATGCCATGAATGCTACAGCAACACAAATAACGGTGTCTATTGCTGTATCCAATAGATTTCCACTAGAAGCCCTTGAAGAATTATATGCAGGAATAGAAGCTGCGGCTAAGATGTATCATGTAGATGTGGTAGGAGGTGACACAACCTCTTCAGTATCTGGGTTATTAATTTCGATAACAGCCATTGGTGAAGTAAACGAGAACGATATTGTTTATAGAAAAGGTGCTCAGCCAAATGATTTGATAGTAGTTACTGGCGATTTAGGAGGTGCATATATGGGACTTCAAGTTTTAGAACGTGAAAAGGAAGTGTTTAAAGTAAACCCCAACAATCAACCAGACCTAGATAAATACACCTATATTATACAACGGCAATTAAAACCAGAAGCTAGAAAAGATATTGTTACACTTTTAAAAGAACTAGATGTTAAACCAACTTCTATGATAGATATTAGCGATGGCTTATCTTCTGAGATTATGCATTTGTGCAAACATAGCGAAGTTGGCTGCGATGTATATGAAAACAAGATTCCACTAGATCCTCAAGTTATTACTACTTGTGAGGAGTTTGATATTGATAGTACTACTATTGCATTAAATGGAGGAGAAGACTACGAATTGCTTATGACGATTTCTCAAGAAGATTTTCCTAAAATAAAAGCCAATCCTAACTTAACGGTTATTGGATATATTACCAATAAAAATAATGGAATGCATTTAGTGACAAGAGCAGAAGAAAAAATACCTTTAAAAGCTCAAGGCTGGAATTCACTAAGCTAATCTAAATAATGAACTCTCGCTTAAATCTATTACAGGAATATTTTTTTTCCTAATTCTATTATTATGAATTCTTTCAAGAATGGCATTAATCTCCTTATACTTTGGAGTTAATAAGGTTAATTTGCCATTGCCATTTGTAGTAACCTGCTCTTTGCAATGCTTGCATGTGTATTCTTTTACATGATATGTAACATTTTTTGTTACCGTATAATCATGGCCAAAAAAAGAACAATATAAATGTTTCAAACCTTTTTAGTTTTAGCTAATTAATAATGAGGGAATATTAAAAGTAATTTTTTTTGCAAAAATAAAAGGATTTAACCATAAGTATTCGTTAAATGGTTAATTTTTTTCTTTAAACGAAACGTTTTTATTTGAAAATGAGTGAAAGAAAACCAAATTGTTTATTTAGAATAAAAAATTCAGTTCAATACTTTTAAGCTAAATGGTTGGTTTCAAAAGCTATAAACAAAGTGTCTTACAGTAATAATTAAGCAGCAGTTGTAGCGTACATTTTTTGTTTAAGCCTTGTCTTTCTTTTTGTGTGAATGTATTCTAAAATAGAATTTATTTCTTGAAACGTTGGGGTAAGCTCGGTTAAATGACCATTACCATTAGTGGTTAATTGTTTTTTACAGCACTTACAAGTGTATTCTTTTACATGTTTGGTAACAAGTTTTGAAACATCGTATTGATGGCCGAAAATATTGCAGTATAATTTTGAAACAGAACTAGCTTGATTAGTTTGCGAGTTAGAAGTAGAAGTTTTCATAAGCTATTGGTGATTTGGGTGAAGTAAACTTAAAAAAAAATTACAAAAAAACGTTAAAAGATTATATATTTTCGATGAAATGCATAATATTGTAAGAAAAAGCTTCCTTGTTTTCAATGTGACTCATGTGCCCATCAGGTAATTCAACTATTTTAATGGTGTTGTTTGACGCCTCATCTATTAATGATTGATATTCTAAAACAGGATCTTTTATACTAATAATCATCATTTTTTTAAAGTTACCATCACGAAATGTTTCTTGCCGATCTTTTCTAATTTTCATTCCTTCTAAGGCAGCTATAATACTTTGAAGAGGTGTTTTGAGAGCTTCATGTATAACTACTTTAATTTTTTCAGAAAAAATACGCCTGTTTTTTGGGCGAAATAAATTTGTGATAGAAATTCTAATAAACGTTTTATAATTGTACTTAACAGCTTCGATGGCACGATCTCTATTTTTTTGTTTGTCTTTGCTGTCAGGTTTGGAGGTGGAGTTCATTAAACATAAACCTCTTACTTTGTTTGGGTATAATTCAGCAAAAGCTAGAGCAACATAGCCTCCCATTGAGTGGCCTATAAAAGTTGCTTTCATAATTTTTAAATGAGCAAGCACTTTGGCAACAGTGTTTGCCATAAGTTCCATGCTATGTATATAACCCAAGCAATCGCTTTGTCCATGACCTAATAAATCGATGGTTACAATGCGGTTATTTTTAGACCACTGTGTAATAAAACCATTCCACATGGTTGAGTTTTCAAGAAACCCATGCAGTAAAACAATGACTTTACCTTTTCCATAATCGTTATAATGGATTTTGGCTCTTTTAAAAAAAATAAAAGTGTTCATCGGTCAAATTTCATATCTTCCACAAAGATAATTTTATGAAATGAATAATAAGAAAACAATATTAATAATTGGGTTTGCATTATTTGCAAGTTTTTTTGGAGCTGGAAACTTAATACTTCCACCATATTTAGGTTTTAATTCTGGTCCCGATTGGTGGTTGGTCGCTCTTGGTTTTGTAACTTCGGCAGCAGTTATTCCGTTACTTGCCTTATTTGGTCATGCGCGATTGCAAGGAACAATGTTAGACTTTGGTAATAAGGTATCTCCATTGTTTAGTTTAGTATATTCTTTATGCGTTTATATAATTGCAATTACGCTACCAATACCTCGAACCGCTGCAGTTACGCACGAAATGGCAATACAACCTTTTTTTCATACATCTTCGCTTTTAACCAGTAGCATATACTTTGTAGTTGCTTTTGTCTTTATTATGAAAAGAGATAGCATACTAAGCATACTTGGAAAATTTCTAACACCTTTAATAGTTCTTATTCTATTGGCTATAATTATTATTGGTTTATTTACTTCACCTGAGAGCATTAACAATTCTGTTTTAGAAACACCAGCTTTAGTAGCAGGGTTATTAGAAGGTTACCAAACATATGATGCTCTTGGAGGTATTTTAATTGGTGGTGTTGTAATTATTTCGCTCAATTTAGAAGGAGGTATATCGTTTGAAAACAAAAAAGCTATCATTGCAAAATCTGGATTAGTAGCTGCAACAGGTTTGTTTGTTATATATGCAGGAATGATTGCGGTTGGTGCACTTCATAACACAGAGTTTGAAGCATCAATTACAAGACCAGAATTACTCTCAGGCTTAAGCTTAAAAACCTTAGGAAATATTGGTAACTTATTTTTAAGTGTGCTTATTTCATTGGCATGTTTTACTACAGCAGTAAGTGTTATTGTTGGCACAGCCGATTTTTTTAAAGGCTTATTTAAAGAATCTCAATTAGCTTATACTATTACTGCTATTGTATCTTGTATCATGGGTGTTTTTATTGGGCAAATGAATGTAAAATACATTATTGATGTTGCGTTACCAGCTTTAATGTTTATCTACCCTATAACCATTGTGCTTATTTTATTAAACGTGATTCCACAAGTGTATGCTACTAAATTAATATTTAAAGCTGTGGTGTTGGTAACATTTGTATTTAGTATTCCTGATTTTTTAGGGTTTTTAATGGAGGCCGATTGGTTACAAAACATAAAGGAAATAATACCTTTCGCAAAACAGAACTTAGGTTGGGTACTTCCAGCATTAGTTACTTTTATTGTTGTTAATTTGATTCAAAAACCTCATAAACAACTAGGTACATAAAATAGCTTTAAAAAAATAAATCTTACATACACTAAGTTACAAAAAAAGCATTTGCAATTGCAAAAAGCGGGATGACCTTTTGATGAAAACTTTGTTCTATCCCGCTAACTATCGGGATTAGCTTAAAATTGCTTGTTTTTAACTCAATTCTTAGTTGACATTTCGTTGTTTTTTTTTAGTTCAAATTATTAATCAAATTTCGATTTTGAGTGAGTTCAGAGGTTTTTTTATTCCGCAATATTTTCAATTCCGCTCCTAATAGCTATCGGGATTGTTAAATTCAGCATTCAGTTCAGTTTTCGCTCAATTTAGATACCGCAAACATGCTAAAGAGGCAGACGTAATTTTTGTAAATATTTAAGTGAATACCTGTTTAATATTAGAAATACGGCAACATAGTTTTTACTTTTTCTAACTCTTTGGGATAGTTTTGGAATCTGTCAACAAGCTAATAAATTTCGACAATTTTATCTCGCTTTTAATTGTCCATTTAAAAGTAATGCAATTCCACCACCAACTAATCCACCTAAAATAAAATCAATCATATTATTTTCTAGTGTAAATTTAGCGATAGTTCCTATTATTAATAAGATTAATCCAAGAATTCTACTTTTGCTCATGCTTCCTTAACTTTTTTTACGCAATGAATGGCAACAGTCTTCTTTACTTTGATTTATTACATTAACAGAAGAAAAGAGGAAAACTAAACGGTCTTTAGATTAAAGCTCCATTATACTTACGTATATGATTTCGTTGCGTGTTTAAGCAACTAATTTAGTAAATACAAACCTAATAGAAAATCCGCGAGGATTTTCGTAAGTAGGTGAGAACAAGTAATTACTGATAGCCAATGTTGTGCTTTCGTTATTCTTTGCGTTCAATGTCAATCAATTCGATCATGGCTCTGATTTTGTCTTGCTATTCTTGTATATTTCAAGTATTTCTTCTCTTGTTCAATTTGAAACAACACAGCAGTTTGTTAAAGAAGCGAAATTAACAAAGGGTTGTGGGAAAGCCAATGGTAGTAATCGAATACAGCTTATATTACCATCCCTCAATCACTTAATGTAAACCCCAATTTTGTGGCTACTTTATTCGAAATATCTCCCGAACTATCGGTAGTAAAAACAAAGGATACATTATCGAAAATGTGGGTATAACCATTTTCTCTACTCACAGCTTCAATAGCCTTTTTCAACATTTGCTGCAAAGGCAGAAGAAGTTCTAAGCTTTTATCTTTGATGGATTGTACTGTATTAGCCTCAAATTGATTAATTTGGGTTTGTAGATTTTTCAACTCTGCTTCTCTGTCCTTTTTGGTTGCATCATCCATGTTTGATGTGTTTTGAGTGAAGGCTGCTACTTTCATCTTAAAGTTTTCCACGTTTGCATTAAGTCTCGACGATAACTTGGCTTCATATTCCTGTAGTTCTTTATTAGCTTTTTTTGTTTCAGGCCATTCAGAAAATACTCTTTCAACCTTTACATATCCTATTTTATAGGTTTGAGAGACGGACGTCAATGAGATGCTTAAAAAAGCTAAAATTGTGATAAGTTTAATGTTCATAATAAAAAGTTTCTTAATTTAATTTTTCAATTGATTTTTAATGTCGCATTACAAAATTAGACATTGAGATCACAAACGTGGGTTCTGGTTCTTCGGTTGGGAACGAATTTAATTTAAAAAGGAGAGATTTCAAAATAACCGAAGCGAGCTTTTGCTTGTTTTAAAAATAAGAAACTGTTAATACCTCGTTTTGATGTTCTGGTATATCGGCCATTTTCTTTTGGAAATATTTACCTATAATCCACGCAATAATTTTTGTTATTATTACAATCACACCGAATTGTATCAAACTAACTCTCAGTTTCGACAAAAAAGCCTTTGTATCTTTCATTAATCTTTAGTTTTTCATTTATTTCAAGGGTTGGTTATAATTGTCTTATCCTAAAATATGGCTACAGTTTAATCTCGAAGCGTCGGGAGATTTACGCTGTTTTTAAATATACCATATTAGGTGTTTTATATTCTAAAGTTAAATGTAATCTTATTTCGTTGTATAGATTAATTGCATTTTTTGTGGCTCGTTTTGCGTGTTGTAGGCTATCAATCCCGATAGCTATCGGGGGTCGAGATAGAACTCGATTTTTAAACGCTTATCAGCTCTAGATTTGTATTTATAATACGCATCACGTTTAAGTCCAAAACAATGGGTTATAGTAGTTAAAGAAGCAAATCCCTTAGATTTCTCTTTAGCTATTATTAAGGCTTTATACTTAACTTTTTTTTTAGCTCATTAACTGATTTATAGCCTAGATCTTCCGCAGCTACTTCTAGGTAAGAATCCAATACCATAGCATCAAGATCCTTTTTAAGTAGTAGTTTTTTAAGCTGTTCAATCTCTTTTTGAAGTGCTTTGATTCTAGATATTTCGTCTTTTGTTTCCACTTTTACCCTGGTGTTCATTAAGTCTTTGCGATTGTATTTTTTAATCCACTCATTGACCGTTGTTGGTGCAATGGAATAGAGTTTACAAAGCTGGCTCTTTGTGTGTTTTCCGGTTGTAAGTTCAGCTAAGATTTTTAATTTAAAAGGTTCGCTGTAACGTCTAATTACTTTGTCATTTTTGTACATAATGTTTAAAATTATGTAGCCTTTATTCAGGACGGGTCAAAATGTGTTACAACGGTCTCGGCTATGAGTAGTTGCGTGGTTTAGCGATTAACTTTACAAGTA
>CAXBFU010000020.1:0-65830 GCA_963975205.1 uncultured Flavobacteriaceae bacterium
CAACAAAACCCTCGTATTTACAAGGGTTTTGCAATATTATGAATGCGCCTAAAAAAACGACCTTTTAGGCCGTTTTTTTATGTATATTTTACTTGTAAAATGCTATAATATTAATTTTTAAGATTAATAATGAAAGCGTTTTTAAACGCTCTTTTAATTCTTAATAAAGCACGATCTGCTTCTAAGCGAGTTTTAAAACCACCCACCCAAATTTTGTAATTTGGTGTTTGAAATTTCATGGTTGGGCTCCAATCAGAAAATGCCTTTTTAAACTCCGTTTCAGCTTTCTTAGCACCTTGACGATTACCATTAAAAATTTGAACTCTATAATTTATAAGACTCTTATTTACATTCTTTTTTAATTGTAATAAAGTTTCAATATCTTCATCTTGATTCACAGCAACAACGCCCTCTTGCGCTTTAATAGTATTTACGAATAATACTGAAAATAAGAACGTTAGAACCAAAAAATTATAGCTGTTTTTTATCATTGTTATTTTTATTTTAAGCAAATGTAAAGTATATAAACTTAAACATACTTATTTTTATTATTTAGAATCTTTATAAATTACATGTTAACACTTATCTAACATTTCTAAAATCGACTTTAAATGTTACTTTTGTCCGAGATTTTTATAACCGAATATTGTCTATTTGTATGAAAAAATCGTACCAAAGTATAGAAGGTAATTCAACTAACGATATGAAACAGGTGATAAACCATAAATTAACCACTAGATTTCTACTTTCAGGGTTAATATTTTTACTAACATTCTCAATGCCATTATTCGCACAAGATGGCGATTCTGCTAACGGAAAAGCTTTATTTAATACCAACTGTGCTGCTTGCCATAGTCTTGATAAAAAAATGACTGGTCCAGCATTACGTCATGTTGAACAAAGGCTAGCTGATGACGAAGGTTTAGACAGAGATTGGATAGCGGCATGGATTAGAAATAGTTCGGCATTAGTAAAAGCAGGAGATAGTTACGGAAATAAGATATTTAATGAGTATAGTGGTGCTGCAATGACAGCGATGCCTCAATTGACAGATCAAGATATTAATGATATTCTGGCATATACAGCTCAGGAAATAGCAGTGCCTATAGCAAGTGATGGTACAGGAGGTGCTCAAGTTACAACGCAATCAGAAGGAGGTATTTCAAACGATTTAATTCTGGGAGCACTAGCAATTTTATTTGTGCTATTAGCACTTGGCTTAATTATGGTTAATAGAACATTGCGTCGTTTTGCTGCTGCAAATAATGTTGAAATCCCAAAATCACACCAAAGAAAACCGCTTTGGAAAGCATTTGTTCAAAACCAATTTTTAATGTTGGTAGTTGCTATATTCTTCTTGTTATCAAGTGGGTATTTTGCTTATGGCTATTTTATGCAATTAGGCATAGACCAAGGATATCAACCAGTTCAGGAGATTCATTTTTCCCATAAAATCCATGCAGGTGATAATGGAGTAGATTGTAAATATTGCCACTCTTCGGCAAGAGTGAGTAAAACCTCTGGTATTCCTTCATTAAATGTGTGTATGAATTGTCATAAATCGGTTTATGAATATACTGGAGAAACCACAGCAGAGTATTCTAAGGAATTCTATGATGGTGAAATTAAAAAATTATATGCGGCTGTAGGATGGGACGATGACAATCAACAATACACAGGAGAAACCAAAGCAGTAAAATGGACAAGAGTGCATAATCTTCCGGACTTTTCTTATTTTAATCACTCACAACACGTAACTGTTGGAGGATTAGAGTGTCAAACATGTCATGGTCCTATTGAGGAAATGGAAATAGTGTATCAATTTGCTCCTTTAACTATGGGGTGGTGTATTGACTGCCACAGAGAGACAAATGTAAAGGTTAAAGGCAACGAGTATTACACAAAAATACACGAAGAATTATCAAAAAAATATGGCGTAGATAAGCTAACCGTTGCTCAACAAGGAGGGTTAGAGTGTGGAAAATGTCATTACTAAAACGAAAATTTTTAGTAATTCCCAAGAAATTGGGAATCCCATTTTGGGAAAAAATAAAATAAATTTAGAAGTAAATTCAATTATAATATGTCATCAAACAAGAAATACTGGAAAAGTGTTGAAGAGCTAAACAAAGACAATAGCTCTATGGTTGAGGCGCTTAAGCATAAAGAATTTGTGCAAGAGATTCCTGTAGATGAATTTTTGGGAGATAAAGAAACTCTTGAAACTTCTTCAACTACACGTCGTGATTTCTTAAAATATGTTGGTTTTAGTACTGCTGCTGCATCTTTGGCAGCTTGTGAGGGACCAGTTAGGAAATCGATCCCGTACGTTGTTCAACCTGATCAAATTATTCCTGGCGTTGCAAATTATTATGCAAGTACTATTGCCAATGGCCACGATTTTGCAAGCATTTTAGTAAAGACACGTGAAGGACGACCAATAAAAATTGAAAACAACGATTTAGCAACAACCAATGGTGGCGCTAATGCAAGAGTAAATGCATCGGTTTTAGATTTATACGATAGCTTACGAGTTGGATGGCCTAAAAAGAATGGAGAGGATAGCTCTTGGGTCGAGTTTGATGCAGATACAACTCAAGCATTAAATAGCACTCAAGCTGCTGGAAAAGAGATTGTATTATTAACACAAACATTTGCAAGCCCTTCTACGTCAAAACTAATTTCAGAGTTTAAAGAAAAATACGGTAATGTTCGTCATGTAGTTTACGATGCTATTTCAGAATCAGCCGCAATTGAAGCCTTTCAAAATAAATATGGAGAACGTGGTTTAGCTAATTACAATTTCTCTAAAGCAAGAACTATTGTTTCTTTTGGTGCAGATTTCTTAGGAGATTGGCAAGGAGGCGGTTTTGATTCAGCGTATGCAAAAGGGCGTATTCCAAGTCATGGAAAAATGTCACTTCACGTTCAGTTTGAGTCCAACATGAGTTTAACTGGAGCAAATGCTGATAAGCGCGTGCCTCTAAAACCAAGTGAGCAAAAAGTAGCTTTGGCTAAATTGTATGGTAAAATAACAGGTAATGCTGTTTCGGGAAATCTTCCAGCACATATAGAAGAGGCTGTGAATGTAGCAGCTTCAGAATTAAGTAAAGCAGGAAGTAATGGTGTTGTTGTAACAGGAATTCAAGATGTAAATGCACAAACAGTAGTATTTGCAATAAACGAAGCTTTAGCTAGCAAAGCCTTTGACCCTAATACACCAATTAAAACTAGACAAGGTAACGATAAAGCAGTTACTAAATTAGTAGCCGATATGAATGCAGGAACTATTGGAACACTTATTATGAGTGGTGTAAATCCAATGTACACCTTAGCTAATGCTTCCGATTTTCAATCAGGTTTAGGGAAAGTAGATTTATCAATTGCATTCTCTATGAAAGAAGATGAAACGTCTTCTTTAGTAAATTATATAGCAGCAGCACCTCACTATTTAGAGTCTTGGGGAGATGTAGAAATGAAAAAAGGAAGCTATGCTTTAATGCAGCCAGCTATTCGTCCTTTATTCGATACAAAACAATTTCAAGAAGCTTTATTAATGTGGAATGGTAACGATATGTCCTACCATGATTATATTAAAGATAATTGGAACACAAATATATTAAATGGTGGTTCTTGGAATCAAGCATTGCATGATGGGGTGTTTGTTGGAGCACCTTCGCTGGTTGAAGATATAGAAAACACTGAAACTCAAGACCAAGTATTGACTGATGCTAGTACAGCTGCAAGAGCATTGGCAGCGGCATCTTCATCTGGATTTGAATTAACCTTATATTCAAAAACAGGAATGGGAGATGGTCAACAAGCCAACAACCCATGGTTACAAGAATTTCCAGATCCATTAACTAGAACGACTTGGGATAATTATTTAACCATATCTGCAAAAGATGCCAAAGAATTAGGTGTTAAAAATTGGCATGAAGCCACTGGTGCAATGAATTCTAGTTTAGTAGAACTAACGGTAAATAATATTTCTTTAACTATTCCTGTAATTATTCAGCCAGGTCAAGCAGTTGGGTCAATGGGATTAGCCTTTGGATATGGTCGTAAAAATGGTTTGAAAGCAGAAATGCAAACTGGAAAGAATGCCTATCATTTTTATAAAGATTTTAATCCGGTTCAGCAAGACGTATCTTTAAAGGTTATTCCTGGCGAATATGAGTTTGCCTGCATACAATTGCAAAATACTTTAATGGGTCGTGGTGATATTATTAGAGAAACCACACTTGAGGTGTTTAATACTAAAGATAAAGATTATTATAACGCTGTCCCTACTGTTTCTTTAAACCATGAAGAAACACCAGTTAACTCATCTAAAGTTGATTTATGGGATGAATTTGATCGCTCTATTGGTCATCACTTTAATTTATCAATAGATTTAAATGCTTGTACAGGTTGTGGGGCATGTGTTATTGCATGTCATGCCGAAAACAATGTACCAGTTGTTGGTAAAGAAGAAGTTAGGCGTAGCCGCGATATGCACTGGTTACGGATTGATAGGTATTATTCATCAGAAGAATCATTTGAAGGAGATAACGAAAAGAAAGACAATATAAAAGGTTTGGGCAGCTCATTAAGTGCTTTTGCCGAAATGGAAAACCCAGCAGCCAACCCACAAGTAGCGTTCCAGCCAATAATGTGCCAACATTGTAATCACGCACCTTGTGAAACCGTTTGCCCAGTGGGAGCACCAACTCACGGCCGACAAGGACAGAGCCACATGGCCTATAATAGATGTGTAGGTACAAGATATTGTGCAAACAACTGCCCTTATAAAGTGCGTCGTTTCAACTGGTTTTTATATAGCGAAAACGATGAGTTCGATTACCATATGAATGACGATTTAGGACGTATGGTTATTAATCCAGATGTTACAGTAAGATCTCGTGGTGTGATGGAAAAATGTTCTATGTGTATTCAAATGACGCAAAAAACTATCCTTGACGCTAAACGCGATGGTAGAATAGTAAAACCAAACGAATTTAAAACAGCTTGTTCTGCAGCATGTAGTACTGGAGCTATAAAGTTTGGAGATATCAATAATAAAGAGAGTGAAGTAGCAGCTCTTAAAGATGACAAAAGAGCGTATCACTTACTTGAAAGTGTTGGTACTAAGCCAAATGTGGTGTACCAAGTTAAAGTAAGAAATACGAGCGAAGCATAAATAAATTAATTAAGAAACAATTATAAAAGGATTATGGCGTCTCATTACGAAGCACCTATTAGAAGACCTTTAGTTACAGGCGAAAAATCATACCACGATGTAACGGTGGATGTGGCAAGACCTGTAGAAGGAAAAGCAAATAAGCAGTGGTGGATAGTATTTTCTATAGCACTGGCAGCTTTTCTATGGGGAATTGGTTGTATAATTTACACAATATCTACAGGTATTGGTACTTGGGGATTGAACAAAACCGTTGAGTGGGCTTGGGATATTACCAACTTCGTTTGGTGGGTTGGTATTGGTCACGCAGGAACACTAATTTCTGCCGTACTATTATTATTCCGACAAAAATGGAGAATGGCCATTAACCGTTCTGCGGAGGCCATGACGATTTTTTCTGTTATTCAAGCAGGATTGTTTCCAATCATTCACATGGGTCGCCCTTGGTTAGCCTATTGGGTAGTGCCTATCCCAAATCAATATGGATCTCTTTGGTTAAATTTTAACTCGCCATTACTTTGGGATGTGTTTGCAATTTCAACGTATTTATCTGTGTCTTTGGTTTTCTGGTGGACAGGATTATTACCAGATTTTGCAATGATTAGAGATAGAGCTGTAAGGCCTTTCCAAAAGAAAATATACTCATTGTTAAGTTTTGGTTGGTCTGGACGCGCTAAAGATTGGCAACGGTTTGAAGAAGTATCTTTAGTTCTTGCAGGTTTAGCAACACCATTAGTCCTTTCTGTACATACAATTGTATCTATGGATTTTGCCACATCTGTAATTCCAGGATGGCATACAACCATTTTCCCTCCTTATTTCGTTGCAGGAGCAGTTTTCTCTGGATTTGCCATGGTAAATACACTTCTTATTATTATGAGAAAGGTATGTAACCTTGAGGATTATATTACAGTGCAACACATCGAGTTAATGAACATTGTAATCATGATTACAGGTTCGATTGTAGGTGTTGCATATATTACCGAGCTATTTATTGCTTGGTATTCTGGTGTAGAATATGAACAATACGCGTTCTTAAACAGAGCAACCGGACCTTATTGGTGGGCATATTGGACAATGATGATTTGTAATGTGTTTTCCCCACAATTTATGTGGTTCAAGAAATTAAGAACCAGTATTATGTTCTCGTTCTTTATCTCAATTGTTGTAAACATTGGGATGTGGTTTGAGCGTTTTGTAATTATCGTGACGTCACTTCATAGAGATTATTTACCGTCTTCATGGACTATGTTCTCTCCAACGTTTGTTGATATTGGAATTTTCATTGGCACCATTGGGTTCTTCTTCGTGTTGTTCTTATTATATTCAAGAACCTTCCCAGTAATTGCACAAGCAGAGGTTAAAACTATCTTGAAATCCTCAGGAGAGCATTATAAAAAGATAAGAGAAGCAGGAAATAGTTTAGTTGGTACTGGAGCAGATAAAAAAACATCTGGAAAGACCTTTAAAACTGAAACGCTAAAAGACAAAGTATCAAACGACGATAAATTAAAAATGACAAGTTCATTACTAGATAGTATTGGAACTTTTGATCCATCTACCCAAAAAGCTGATGACTTAAAGAAAATTAGTGGAGTTGGGCCAAAAATGGAAGAAGTACTTAACAGTATAGGTATTTACTCATTCGTTCAGGTTAGTAAAATGACAAAAAGAGAATATGACTTGTTAGATTCCATTACAGGTTCTTTCCCAGGAAGAGCAGAGCGTGATGATTGGTCTGGACAAGCTAAAAAATTAATAAAATAAAAGTAGCATATGGAGTCTTCAAAAGTAATTCACGCTATTTATACTGATGATGATGTGTTAATGTTAGCTGTAAAAAAAGTTAAAGAAGCAAAACATCATATAGAAGAAATATACACGCCTTTTCCAGTACATGGATTAGACAAAGCAATGGGATTAGAACCAACACGTATAGCCATTACAGCATTTATATATGGTTGTATTGGGTTAATTGTATCTATTTGCATGATGAATTATATTATGATAATAGATTGGCCGCAAGATATTGGTGGTAAACCAAGCTTTAGTTATTTACAGAACATGCCTGCATTCGTGCCAATTATGTTTGAGCTAACCGTGTTTTTTGCAGCACATTTAATGGTAATTACATTTTATTTACGCAGTAGAATGTGGCCATTTAAAAAAGCTGAAAACCCTGATCCAAGAACAACAGACGACCATTTTTTAATGGAAGTATCCGTTCATGGAGATGTAAAGCAATTAGAATCATTCCTAGCAGAAACAGGAGCAGTAGAAATTAATATTGTAGAAAAAGAAGCGCATTAATAATGATAATGAGCCAGAACATAAAGTTAGTTATAGCAAGAATGTTTATTGGTGAATTACATCTGACAAATAAAAAATAAAAAGCAACAGATGAAAGGCTTAATTAAAATATTAGTATTGGCAATAATGGCAAGTTCTGTAGTGTCTTGTAATAATAACCAAGCACCTAATTATCAGTACTTCCCAAATATGTATCAATCTTCAAGTTATGAAACTTATGGTGCATACGAGATATTTCCTGGAGAGCAATCAGCAATGCTTCCAGTAGATGGTACCATAGCAAGAGGCTATTCATTATTCGATTTTGGTAGCTCAGTAGTAGAATTTGAACGCGCTAAAGTAGAATTAATGAACCCACTAGATTCAACTCAAGTAGATTTTTCTAGAGGAAAAGAACTCTACGATATTTACTGTGGCATTTGCCATGGAACTAAAGGTGATGGGCAAGGCAATCTTGTAAAAAAAGAAATACTATTTGGAATCCCAAGTTACGATGATGCAGGAAGAGACATAAAAGATGGAGGTGTTTACCATACAATTTATTATGGGAAGAATGCTATGGGATCTCATAAAAACCAATTAAAAGAGGAAGAGCGTTGGCAAGTTGTTGCATACGTTATGAAATTAAAAGCAGATTTAACAAAATAAGATTTAGATAAAGTTATATATCGATATGTATACCATTTCAAATAGATTAAAAATAGTTTCAGTAGCATTAATGCTTTTAGGAGCATTAGGATGGTTTTATTCGTATTCTACATCTCATGTTACTGTAGAAGATGTAAAAACTATGCTGGCTGAAGAAGCAGCGTCACATGGTGGAGATCATGAAGCTATAGCAACTACTCATGAAACACCTGAGACAGATGCTCATGCAGAAGAAGCTACTCAAGACTCTGCTGAAGCACATGATGATAAACATGCTGAACACGTTATGCACCAAATACATAACAGACCTTACTCCGCACTTTACATTGCTGCATTCTTTTTCTTTATGATTGCCCTAGGTGTATTGGCTTTTTATGGCATACAATACGCGTCGCAAGCAGGATGGTCTCCAGTATTGTTTAGGGTTATGGAAGGCATAACATATTATGTACTACCTGGAGGATTAATAGTTTTAGCTATTGCGTTTTGGGCAGGAGATCATATATTTGTTTGGATGGATCCTGAAGTAGTAGCTCATGATGAGTTATTGCAAGGTAAAGCAAGCTGGCTAAATAAACCATGGTTCTTTATTCGTGGATTAATATTCGTAGGAGGTTGGAGTTTATACAGGTATTTTTCTCGTAAATTTTCGATAGCTCAAGATAGTGCAGACGATAATAGAAACTTTAAAAAGAATTTCCGTATCTCGGCTGGATTCTTAGTATTTTATATTTATACAGAATCTATAATGTCTTGGGATTGGATTATGAGTGTTGACCCTCATTGGTTCTCTACATTATTTGGATGGTATGTGTTTGCATGTATGTTTGTAAGTGGAATCACTGTAATTGCATTAATAACTATTTATTTAAAATCCAAAGGCTTAATGGAATTTGTAAATAATAGCCACATGCACGATTTGGCTAAGTTTATGTTTGCTTTTAGTATATTTTGGGCCTATTTATGGTTTTCACAATTCATGTTAATTTGGTATGCAAACATTCCAGAAGAAGTAACATACTTTATAACACGAATGGAAGACTATAAAATACCATTTTTAGGAATGCTGGTTTTAAACTTTATTTTCCCATTCTTAGTATTAATGAATAGTGATTACAAACGTATTCCTTGGTTTATAGTTATGGCTGGTATTGCGATATTAGTTGGGCATTATGTTGATGTTTTTATTATGATTATGCCTGCAACTGTAGGAGATAGATGGGGATTTGGATTAGCAGAATTTGGAGCTATATCCTTTTTCCTTGGCCTATTCATGTTAATTGTATTCTATGCAATATCAAAACAACCATTATTAGCAAAAGGAAATCCTTTTGCTAAGGAAAGTAAACAATTCCATTATTAATTATTAAAATAAAGACGACGAATAACAATGACAGCTTTATTAACAATTATAGTTTTAGTATTTATCACAATAGCCATTTGGCAAATGGTAAAAATCTTTGATTTAGCCAATGCCAACAACGAGAACTCTCAAGTTGCCAGTGACAAGGATAATAGGGTTAATGGGTATTTAATGTTAGGCTTTTTAGCTTTCATTTATATCATTACAATTGTAAGTATTGTGAAATGGGGTGATCTACCATTAATGTCTAATTCAGCTTCAAAACATGGACCTCAAATAGATAATCTAATGATTATCTCTATGGTATTGATTTTTATTGTACAAACCATTACACAGTTTTTACTATATTATTTTGCTTTCAAGTACAAAGGCGAAAAAGGACGTAAAGCAGTATTTTACGCTGATAATGATAAACTAGAAATCATCTGGACAGCAATTCCAGTAGTTACACTAGCAGGATTAATTTTCTACGGATTATTTACATGGTCCGAAATAATGAATTATGAAGAAGACGAAGATGCTATTGTAATTGAATTATATGCTCAACAGTTTAACTGGAAAGCAAGATATGCTGGAGAAGATAATGTATTAGGTGAAGCAAACGTAAGATTAATTAATCTTGACAATGCTAATATTTTAGGCTTAGACGAATCAGACCCAAATGCTCAAGACGATATTATTACTACCGAATTGCATTTGCCAGTTGGAAGACAAGTAATATTTAAAATGCGCTCACAAGATGTATTACATTCTGCCTATATGCCACACTTTAGAGCACAAATGAACTCTGTTCCAGGCATGATTACTCAATTTGCTTTTACACCAACGGTGACAACAGCCCAAATGAGGCAAACCCCAGAAATGGTTGAAAAAGTTGCCAATATCAACAAAATTAGAACCGAGAAAAGCAAAACTCTGGCAGCTAATGGTAAAGAAGCCTTAGATCCTTATGAGTTCGATTACCTTTTGCTTTGCAATAAAATTTGTGGAAAATCGCATTATAATATGCAAATGAAAATAATTGTTGAAACTGAAGAAGAATATAATGCTTGGATTAAAGAACAAAAAGTCTTTAAAAATTCGTTGGTTCAATATTAATTAAAATAAAAGAATAAAACATATATAGATTATGTCAGCACACGCAGATACTCACGCTCACGAAGACGACCACGGACATCATCATAAAGAAACCTTTGTAACTAAATACATATTTAGTCAAGATCATAAAATGATTGCAAAGCAGTACCTAATCACAGGTACCATTATGGGAGTTGTTGGGGTAATTATGTCACTAATGATCCGTATGCAAATTGCATGGCCAGAAGAACCAAATGCTATTTTTGAAGCATTACTAGGTAAATGGGCTCCAGGTGGCGTTATGGATGCTGATATGTATTTAGCATTAGTAACAATACACGGAACCATTATGGTATTTTTTGTGCTAACAGCTGGATTAAGTGGTACGTTTAGTAACCTTTTAATTCCTTTGCAAATTGGCGCACGAGACATGGCTTCTGGTTTTCTTAATATGATATCTTACTGGTTGTTTTTCCTCTCTAGTGTTGTTATGGTCATTTCATTATTTGTTGAAGCAGGACCTGCAGCAGCTGGATGGACAATTTACCCACCATTGAGCGCTTTGCCAATGGCTCAAGGAGGCTCAGGAGCAGGTATGACGCTTTGGTTAGTATCTATGGCAATTTTTATTGCATCATCACTATTAGGGTCGCTTAACTATATTGTTACTATTATAAACCTACGTACAAAAGGTATGTCTATGACAAGACTTCCATTAACCATTTGGGCATTTTTTGTGACAGCAATTATTGGTGTAGTATCTTTTCCAGTATTATTATCTGCAGCTTTATTACTAATAATGGATAGAAGTTTTGGCACATCATTCTTCTTATCAGATATATTTATTCAAGGCGAAGTATTGCATTACCAAGGAGGCTCTCCTGTATTGTTCGAACACTTATTTTGGTTTCTAGGTCACCCTGAAGTTTATATTGTATTATTGCCTGCATTAGGTATTACTTCCGAAATCATTGCTACAAACTCACGCAAACCAATTTTTGGTTATCGTGCCATGGTTGCTTCAATTTTAGCAATTGCATTCTTATCAACAATTGTTTGGGGACACCATATGTTTGTTTCCGGAATGAATCCATTCTTAGGTTCGGTATTTACATTTACGACCTTATTAATTGCAATTCCATCAGCCGTAAAAGCTTTTAACTATATAACAACCCTCTGGAAAGGTAACCTCCAATTTAATCCAGCGATGCTGTTTTCTATTGGATTGGTGTCAACATTTATCACAGGAGGTTTAACAGGAATTATTTTAGGAGACAGTGCTCTAGATATTAACGTTCACGACACATATTTTGTAGTTGCTCATTTCCACTTAGTAATGGGTATTTCTGCACTTTATGGAATGTTTGCAGGAATCTATCATTGGTTCCCTAAAATGTTTGGCAGGATGCTTAATAAAAACTTAGGTTATATACATTTCTGGGTAACAGCAGTTTGTGCTTATGGCGTATTTTTTCCAATGCACTTTATAGGCATGGCAGGATTACCAAGACGTTATTATACCAATAGTAATTTCCCATTATTTGATGATCTATCTAATGTAAATGTGATAATAACATTATTTGCTATTATTGGAGGAATATTTCAAATTGTATTCTTATGGAATTTCTTTTATAGTATATTCTACGGTAAGAAAACGGTTCAAAACCCTTGGAAATCGAATACCCTTGAATGGACTGCTCCAATTAAGCACATTCACGGTAACTGGGAAGGTGAAATACCTCATGTGCATCGTTGGGCTTACGACTATAGCAAACCAGGGCATGACGACGACTTTGTACCACAAAATGTTCCCTTAAAAGAAGGAGAAGAAGAGCTTCAACATTAATTTTCCTAATTAGTAAGAATCACACATTCGAGAAGCTAAAAAGCATAATATAAAGCCTTTCACTAATACCGAAAGGCTTTTTCATTATATTTGTTTTAAGTTGAAAACCTTTTAGGTTTTTTTATAATCATAAAAAGTTAACAATAATAAAGATTCATGCTTCCGCAGGAAATACTATGAACGAAAACCTCAATCCATCAAGCGAAAATCTCTCATCAGAAGAACATGATATTGAAAGAGCCTTAAGGCCTTTGTCCTTTGAAGATTTCGCAGGGCAAGATCAGGTATTAGAGAATTTAAAAGTATTTGTTGAAGCCTCTAATTTACGAGGAGATGCGTTAGACCACACCTTGTTTCACGGACCTCCAGGATTAGGAAAAACAACCTTAGCACATATATTGTCGAATGAGTTAGAGGTAGGCATTAAAGTCACTTCTGGTCCTGTATTGGATAAACCTGGCGACCTTGCAGGGTTGTTAACCAATCTTGAAGAGCGTGATGTTTTATTTATAGATGAAATACATCGTTTAAGCCCAATAGTCGAAGAGTATTTATATTCTGCAATGGAAGATTTCAAAATCGATATCATGATTGAAACTGGACCAAATGCACGTTCTGTTCAAATCAACTTAAACCCTTTTACTTTAGTTGGAGCCACGACACGTTCAGGATTGTTAACAGCACCAATGCGAGCACGTTTTGGGATTAGTAGTAGATTACAATATTATTCTACAGAATTATTGTCAACCATTGTACAACGTAGTGCGCAAATCTTAAAAGTGCCAATTTCTATGGAAGCTGCTATCGAAATTGCAGGTAGAAGTAGAGGAACGCCCCGAATTGCCAATGCTTTATTAAGGCGTGTCCGAGATTTTGCACAAATAAAGGGAAACGGAAACATTGATATTAAGATTTCTAAATATAGCTTAGAGGCTCTAAATGTTGATGCACATGGGTTGGATGAAATGGATAACAAAATACTATCGACCATAATCGATAAATTTAAAGGAGGTCCTGTTGGTATAACAACTATTGCAACAGCAGTAAGTGAAAGTGCTGAAACCATTGAAGAAGTGTACGAGCCATTTTTAATTCAACAAGGGTTTTTAATGCGAACACCTCGTGGACGTGAAGTAACAGACCAAGCCTATAAGCATTTGGGAAAAATAAAAGGAAATACTCAAGGAGGGTTATTTTAAACATTTATTTGTCATTCTGAGTGAAACGAAGAATCTCTTAAATGAATAACAGAGAAACACATACTAACCTTATTAAAACCGAAGCCAAACGCCTCGGTTTTTTATCTTGTGGTATAAGCAAAGCAGAGTTTTTAGAAACAGAAGCACCGAGGTTAGAAAAATGGCTTAATAAGAACATGCATGGTGAAATGCGATACATGGAAAATCATTTCGACAAACGCCTCAATCCAACAAAATTGGTTGAAGGTTCAAGAAGCGTAGTGTCGTTGTTACTAAACTATTTTCCTTCTGAAACTCAAAAAGACATTACCGCCCCAAAACTCAGTAAATATGCCTATGGCACAGATTATCATTTTGTTATAAAAGATAAACTCAAACAATTACTACAATATATTCAAGAAGAAATTGGAGACGTTCATGGACGTGCTTTTGTAGATTCTGCGCCTGTATTAGATAAGGCTTGGGCAGCAAAATCTGGCTTAGGTTGGATAGGGAAACACAGTAACCTTCTTACACAACAAGTTGGCTCATTTTATTTTATTGCTGAATTAATTATTGATTTAGAATTGGAATACGACATTCCAACAACTGACCATTGTGGTACTTGCACCGCATGTATAGATGCTTGTCCTACCCAAGCCATTGTTGACCCTTATGTAGTCGATGGAAGTAAATGTATTTCTTATTTTACCATCGAGCTTAAAGAAAACATACCAACTGAATTTAAAGGACAATTAGATAATTGGATGTTTGGTTGCGATGTGTGTCAAGATGTTTGCCCTTGGAACCGTTTTTCAAAAGCACACAACGAACCACTATTTAATCCACATCCAGAATTATTAGAAATGACCAAAAAAGACTGGGAGGAAATCACCGAAGACACCTTTAAGAAAGTGTTTAAAAAATCGGCAGTAAAGCGCACAAAATTTTCTGGACTTACCAGAAATATTAAATTTTTAAAAGATTAGGGCTATTAATTTCTAGGTCGTACCTTTGCCAATTCATAGCTAACAGACTGTAATATGAGTAAGGAAAGCAAACGAAGAGAAGCCTTAATTTACCACGCAAAGCCAACTCCTGGAAAAATAAAAATAGTACCTACAAAAAGGTATGCAACGCAAAGAGATTTATCCTTAGCCTATTCACCTGGAGTAGCCGAACCTTGTTTAGAGATTGAAAAAGATAAAGCAAATGCTTATAAATATACTGCAAAAGGAAATTTAGTAGCTGTAATTTCAAACGGAACGGCTGTTTTAGGCTTGGGCAATATTGGCCCAGAAGCTTCTAAACCAGTTATGGAGGGAAAAGGCTTACTTTTTAAAATATTTGCCGATATTGATGTGTTTGACATAGAAGTTGATACCGAAAAAGTTGAAGAATTTATTCAAACAGTCAAAAATATAGCACCAACTTTTGGTGGCATCAACCTCGAAGACATTAAAGCTCCAGAAGCATTCGAAATTGAAAGACGCTTAAAGGAAGAACTCGATATCCCTGTAATGCACGACGACCAACATGGTACAGCCATTATTTCAGCTGCTGCATTATTGAACGCTCTGGAAATTATTAAAAAAAACATAGAAGATGTTACTATTGTTATAAGTGGAGCAGGAGCAGCGGCCATTTCTTGTACAAGACTGTATCAATCGTTTGGAGCCAAACGCGATAATATTGTCATGCTAGATAGTAAGGGTGTAATTAGAAAAGACAGAGATAATTTAACATCCCAAAAAGCAGAATATGCTACACAAAGAGACATCACTACTCTTGATGATGCCATGAAAAATGCTGATGTATTTATTGGCTTATCTACATCAGATATTGTAACACCAAAGATGCTTAAAACCATGGCAAAGGATCCAATAGTATTTGCTATGGCAAATCCCGACCCAGAAATAGCATATCAATTGGCTGTAGATACCAGAAATGATATTATCATGGCAACTGGACGTAGTGACCATCCAAACCAAGTAAATAATGTGCTCGGGTTTCCTTTTATTTTTAGAGGAGCCCTAGATGTTAGAGCGACTTCTATAAATGAAGAAATGAAAAAGGCAGCTGTTATTGCCTTGGCCAATTTAGCAAAAGAACCTGTACCAGAGCAAGTAAATGTAGCTTATGGCGAAACACGATTGACCTTTGGGAGGGACTATATCATTCCAAAACCCTTTGACCCAAGATTAATAGGTGTAGTACCACCAGCTGTGGCAAAAGCAGCAATGGACAGTGGTGTAGCGACCGAACCCATTGAAGATTGGGACAAATATGAAGAACATTTATTACAACGATTAGGACACGACAACAAACTTGTGCGTTTATTACACAGTCGTGCAAAACTAAACCCTAAACGTGTTGTGTTTGCTGAAGCAGATCAATTAACCGTTTTAAAAGCAGCACAAATAGCTCATGAAGAAGGTATAGCCACACCAATTTTATTGGGTCGTCGTGATAAAATAGAACAACTTAAAGAAGAAATTGAGTTTGAGGCTAATGTTGAAATAATCGACCCAAAATCTGATGAAGAAGAAGAACGAAAAAATGCTTACGCAGAAACCTATTGGAATCAGAGCAAAAGGCGCGGAATAACGCAACTTGCTGCTAGAAAATTATTACGAGAACGTAATTATTTTGCAGCAATGATGGTAAATGAAGGAGATGCTGATGCCCTTATTTCAGGTTTTTCAAGAAATTATCCAACAGTGGTAAAACCAATGTTAGAACTCATTGGGCTTGATAAAGGAGCAACAAGAATTGCAACAACAAATGTATTAATGACACAAAGAGGGCCATTATTTTTAAGTGATACCTCTATTAATATTGATCCAACGTCGAAAGATCTTGCTAAAATTGCACAAATGACTGCTACCACAGTAAAAATGTTTGGCTTAGAACCCGTAATGGCAATGATTTCTTATTCAAATTTCGGGTCTTCCAATAACGAAAAAGCATCGAAAGTTAGACAAGCAGTGTCGTATTTACATCGTTTTTACCCAAGTTTAATTGTCGATGGAGAATTTCAAACAGACTTTGCACTAAACAACGAAATGCGACAAGACATTTTTCCTTTTTCAAAATTAGCTGGAAGAAAAGTTAACACCTTGATATTTCCTAATTTAGACTCAGCAAACATTACCTATAAGTTATTAAAAGAGTTAAATAAAGTTGAAAATATAGGTCCAATTATGATGGGATTAAAGAAACCTGCGCATATTTTACAACTCGATGCAAGTGTCGATGAAATAGTAAATATGGCAGCAATTGCGGTAATTGATGCTCAAAAAAAGCAAAAAAGAGCGTAAAACTAGGCTCTGCGGTTTGATTATGTCGTTATAATGTATAATTATTTTATTACATTTGGTGCGTAACTAAACCAAATCTATGATTACGCATATACAAGGTAAACTTGTTGAAAAAAACCCTACAGATGTTGTGATTGATTGTAATGGCGTTGGCTATATGCTCAATATTTCATTGCATACGTATTCTCAAATACCCAATCAAGAACATCTAAAACTGCATACGCATCTTCATATAAAAGAGGATTCACACACATTATATGGGTTTTCATCGCTTGGTGAAAGACAGATTTTTAGACTGCTTATTTCCGTAAGTGGTATTGGAACAAGTACAGCACGAACCATGTTATCGTCCTTAACACCTAAACAAGTTAGGGAAGCAATTGCACTTGAAGATATAGCATTAATCCAATCGGTTAAAGGTATTGGTCTTAAAACTGCACAACGCGTTGTAATAGAGCTAAAAGACAAAATTTTAAAAGCCTACGATATCGACGATGGGATTACATTCCAAAACAATACTAATAAAGATGAAGCGTTATCTGCATTAGAAGTTCTTGGTTTTACCAAAAAGCAGTCTGAACGGGTTGTAGATAAAATTGTTTCAGGTAACCAAGAAGCAAGTGTCGAAGCTATTATAAAAGAAGCCTTAAAAAAATTATAATTGATTTGAAAGTCACCAACATTAATTTTTACATACCTACTAGAACATATATGCTGTCAAGCATAATGTTACTATTATATATCACCTCTTTTGCACAACAACCTACAGTTAGAGATTCTACAAGTACGACGTTTTCGTTTAATAATTTATTATTACCAAACCCAGATAGTATTGTGTCTAAATATACCTATGATCCTTTAACCGACAGATATATTTTTAACCAAAGCTTAGGAAGAATAAATATTAATTACCCAATAATATTAACTCCCGAAGAATTTAGAAAACTCGTAGCACAAGAAAATTTACGAAATTATTACAAAGAAAAAATTGATGCTTACGATGGTAAAAAGGCAGGTTTGGAAGATGCCAAGAAAAATTTAATTCCTGAACTTTATGTAGATTCCGATTTTTTTGAATCGATTTTTGGCGGCAGCACCATTGAAGTGATTCCACAAGGATCGGTAGAAATGGATTTAGGAATTTTATATACCAGGCAAGACAACCCATCTTTCTCACCAAGGAACAGAAGTAATTTTACCTTCGATTTTGATCAACGAATTGAATTAAGCCTACTTGGTAAAGTTGGTACAAGATTACAGGTAACAGCAAACTATGACACACAATCCAGTTTCGACTTTCAAAACCTTATTAAGCTAGAATACACACCAACCGAAGATGATATTATTCAAAAAATTGAAGTAGGTAATGTAAGCATGCCATTAAATAGTTCACTTATTACTGGAGCGCAGAGCTTATTTGGTGTAAAAACACAATTACAATTTGGTAAAACAACCATTACAGGAATTTTTTCTGAACAAAAATCGCAAACCAGAACAGTGGTTGCTCAAGGTGGAGGAACCCTTCAGGATTTTGAATTTTTTGGATTGGATTACGACGAAAACAGACATTTCTTTTTAGCACAATACTTTAGAGATAACTACGATTCGGCTTTACAAACATATCCTTATATAAATTCACCGGTTCAAATCACAAGGGTTGAGGTTTGGGTTACTAACCGTTCAAACCAAACAGACGATGTGAGGAACATTGTGGCATTACAAGATTTAGGAGAATCCAATCCAGCTAAAATTGGATCAGCGGTAAATATAACTGCTGGGCCAAATGCATATCCCGATAATACAAACAATGCCTACGACCCTACCAATATTGGTGGTGGAGGGTCACAAATTACAAACGCGATTAGAGATATAGCAACTGTACAAACAGGAATTTTAGTACCTGGAATAAACGAAGGATTTGATTATGGAAAGTTAGAAAATGCCAGAAAACTTCAAGAAGGATCTGAGTTTACACTTAACACACAATTGGGATATGTATCATTAAACCAACGTTTACTGAACGATGAAATTTTAGCTGTAGCATATCAATTTACAGTTGGAAATCAAGTCTATCAAGTAGGGGAATTTGCTAACGATGGTGTAGATGCAACCGATGTTACTAATGTATCAGGAAATACCGTTGTAACTAACAACAGCTTAATTCTTAAAATGCTTAAAAGTACAGTTACAAATGTAGATGAGCCCATTTGGGATTTAATGATGAAAAACATTTACAATACAGGTGCTTTTAACTTAGAAAGAGAAGATTTTAAATTAAATATTTTTTATACTGAAACCTCACCTGTAAACTTCATTACACCAGTTGATGGAACACCTTTCCCAACTCCTGCACCAACTGAAGATGCATTAGAAGAAACACCTCTATTAAGAGTGTTTAATTTAGATAAGTTAAATTATAATAATGACCCACAATTTAATGGTGATGGGTTTTTCGATTTTGTAGAAGGAATTACGGTTATTCAACAAAACGGAAAAATAATCTTTACCAATGTAGAACCTTTTGGTAAGTATTTATTTGAAACACTAAGAACAAGTATAAGCGAAAATTATGATGGAGATGAAGCTTCTTTGGACTATAATGACAATCAAAGAAAATATGTATATACATCACTTTATAAGTCAACCAAAACAGCCGCTTTAGAAGATGGCGAGAAAAATAAATTCCAAATAAAAGGACGTTATAAAGCAGGAGGTGGAGGCGGAATTCCCATTGGAGCATTTAACGTTCCAAGAGGATCAGTAAAAGTAACTGCTGGAGGACGCGTGTTGGTTGAAGGTGTAGATTACACAGTAAATTACCAAATAGGAACAGTCCAAATTCTAGACCCAGCTCTTCAAGCATCAAATACACCTATTCAGGTTTCAGTTGAAAATAATGCCGTATTTGGGCAGCAAACAAAACGTTTTTCAGGAATTAATATAGAACATCAGTTCAACGAAAATTTTGTAATGGGAGCAACATTCTTAAACTTAAATGAGCGTCCAATTACTCAAAAAGCTAATTATGGTACAGAACCTATAAATAATACTATTTTTGGGGTTAACGGAAACTTCTCTACCGAAGTCCCTTTCTTAACACGATTAGCAAATAAATTGCCTAATATTGATACAGATGTGCAGTCCAATTTATCGGTTAGAGGAGAGTTTGCCTATCTATTGCCTGGAGCACCAAAAGGGGCGGATTTTCAAGGAGAGGCAACAACCTATGTTGATGACTTTGAAGGCACTCAAAACGCCATAGATTTATTATCTCCAATATCTTGGTATCTATCCAGTAGGCCAAAGGAGTTAGGGCAGTCTTATATAGAAGGACCAGAAGACGCTAATGGTGTACAAAATGGATATGACAGGGCACTTTTAAACTGGTACTCTATAGATCCAATTTTTTATGGCAATCAAAAACCAAGTGGAATTGGTGACGACGATATATCCAATTTATATACCAGACGTGTTTTTATTGAAGAGATTTTTCCTCAACAAGATATAGTTCAAGGGCAACCAACTATTATTGGTTCATTGGACCTTGCATATTATCCAACCGAAAGAGGACCATATAACTTCCAATCTGGAGCAGAAGATGGCATTCTAGACAACCCTCAAGATTCTTGGGCAGGTATTACAAGACAGTTAACATCAACCGATTTTGAACAAGCCAATGTAGAATATATTGAATTTTGGCTACAAGACCCATTTTTAGAAAATTTAACAAACCCTGGAGGTAAGTTAACCTTAAATCTTGGTAATATTTCTGAAGATATAATAAAAGATGGTAGAAAATTATATGAGAATGGATTGCCGGAAAACGGCGATATAAGCACTTTACCGCAAACCGTTTGGGGAAGTGTGGCACCCCAAAATCAAGCTTTAATTTATGCATTTTCAACTTTAGGCCAAGGCAGAACGAATCAAGATGTTGGTCTAGATGGTTACGACGACAACGAAGAAGGAATTGCATTTTCTTCATTTTCAAGTCTAGAAGATCCTGCAAACGATAACTATACCTATTTCCTTAATACCGAAGGAGATGTCTTTGAGCGTTATAAAAAATATAATGGGTTTGAAGGGAATTCGCCCGATACGTTTACACAAACCAACAGAGGTTCTACTACAGAGCCTGATGTAGAAGATATTAACAGGGATAACACTATGAATACCATAGATAGTTATTTCGAATATGAATTGGATATTACACCTTCTAGCTTAGCAAATATAAATAATGCACTAATTAGGGATAGAAAACAAGTTACTGTAGAGCTTCCAAATGGGAATTCGGAGCAAGTACGATGGTATCAATTTAGAATTCCATTAACAGCATACACAAATCAAATAGGAGGGATAACCGATTTTAGATCTATTCGTTTTATGCGTATGTACCTGTCTGAATTTTCTGAAAATACAGTACTGCGTTTTGGAACTTTAGACTTAGTAAGAAGCGATTGGAGGCGCTACCAACAATCTTTGGATAACGATCCAAATAACGATTCAGATGGTACCGACTTTAGCGTTGGTATAATTGGGATACAAGAAAATAACGGGCGATACGTCTCTCCTCCAGGGGTTGTAAGAGAACAACTTAATAACAACAACACAATTGTAAGACAAAATGAGCAGTCATTAGTAGTCAATACATGTAAGTTAGAACCAGAAGATTCTAGAGCAGTTTATAAAAATATTAATGTAGATATGCGCCAGTTTAAAAAACTGCGCATGTTTATTCATGCCGAAGAAGGCGTTGGATTGGGATTACAAGATGGTGATGCCGTTGGGTTTATTAGAATGGGAAACGATTTTACACAAAACTATTATCAAATTGAAATTCCGTTGGCTGTTTCTACAACAGGTTCAACAAGTGAATCTGAGGTCTGGAAACCAGAAAACGAAATTAATCTCCCAATAGAAGTATTGGCAAAAATAAAAGCACTTGGTATTTCAGCAGGAACTTTAGGCAACTTAGAGCCAACATTCTATGATGTAATTGATGGTGTTTTAGACCAAACAAGTGTTCCTGAATTTTCACCATATACCATTGGTCAACAACGTGTAGCTATTAAAGGTAATCCTAATTTTGGAGATATTAGAACTTTAATGGTCGGTATCAAAAACTCTCATCAACAATTAGAAAGTATAGATGTTTGTGCCGAGGTTTGGTTTAACGAATTGCGTTTATCAGACATGGATAACGAAGGTGGTTGGGCAGCCATAGCTAGTATGGATTCCAATATTGCTGACTTTATGGATATTAGCGCAACAGGAAGACGCAGCACCACAGGTTTTGGAACGATTGAACAAGGCCCAAATCAAAGAAGTAGAGAAGATATTAAACAATACGATGTTGTTACTAATGTAAATTTAGGACAATTGCTTCCAAAGAAATGGGGAGTTCAAATCCCTTTTAATTACGGTCAAAGTGAAGAAATTATTACGCCAGAATACGACCAACAATATAAAGATGTTAAACTCCAAGACCGTTTGGACGCTGCCGCAACAAGTACAGAAAGAGAAACCATTAGGCAACAATCTGAAGATTATACAAAAAGACAAAGTATCAATTTTATAGGTGTTAGAAAACAAAGAACAGGTGAGGCAAAACCAAAGTTTTACGATGCTGAAAACCTTACATTAAACTATTCATACAATCAGGTAGAACAACGAAATTTTGAAATTGAAAATTCCTTAGACCAAAATGTTAGGGTTGGTGCCAATTATAACTTCAGTTTTGATCCTATTAAAATAGAACCCTTTAAAAAGAACGATTCACTATTTAAAGGAAAATACTGGAAGATTTTAAAAGATTTCAATTTTAATTTATTACCAACAAGTATTTCTGTAAATACAGATTTTATTAGACAATTTAATAAACTAAAATTTAGAGACCTTGATTTAGGAGGTGCAAATATTGGTATTGAAGAGTTATATAGAAGAAATTATACCTTCGACTTCCAATACATTATTAATTATAACATTACAGATGCTTTAAACTTAAACTTCTCGGCGTCTAATAACAATATTGTTCGTAATTATTTTGTTGACGATATCCTAAATGGCGCGCAAGACCCTACAAAAGATGTTTGGGACGGTTTCTTCGATGTTGGAGATCCAAATAGACAATTTCAGCAATTAGGCATTAATTACGAACTCCCTTTAAATAAAATACCAGCTCTAGAATTTTTAAGGGCGACCTATGCCTATACAGGCGATTTTCTATGGCAAAAAGGCTCCGATCTTTATGGAGATTTAACCATTAATGGACAAACATACGATTTAGGGAACTCGGTGTCTAATGCAAGCTCGCATACCCTAAATACCAATTTAGATATGACCCGCTTATATAGGTATTTAGGATTGACTAGAAAAACAAATAATACAAGAGCTGGGTCTGCAAAAGGTGTGCCACCAAGCGGTCAACCACGAGCCCAACCAGCAACACCTAAAAAAAATGGGCTATACAATGCTGCCATAGATTTATTAACCAGCGTAAAGAGAATTCAAGTTAATTACACACAACGTAACAGTACTTTTTTACCTGGATATCTAGAAACTCCTGGGTTTATTGGGACACTTAAACCTACCTTTGGATTTACTTTTGGTAGTCAAAGAGATATTAGATATCTAGCCGCAAGAAATGGATGGCTAACTGTGTTTCCGGACTTCAATCAACAATTTACTCAGGAAACGTCTAAAGTACTAGATTTTTCGGCTGCTCTTGAGCCAATACAAGATTTAAAAATAGATCTTACAGGAGGGCGAACCTATAATGAAAATTTAACAGAAAGCTTTAATACAATTGATGGTAATAATGATGGTTTTAGTGATAACTATAACCCACTCATTAGAAACGCTTTTGGGAATTTTAATATATCCATATCCATGATTAAAACTGCTTTTAGTAGTAGTGACGAAAATGGATCGGCAACCTTTGATGATTTTAGGGCAAATAGATTGGAAATTGCCCAAAGGCTTGCAACAGAAGCAGGAGTCGATATAAATAACCCAGCAAATTTAGATGCAGAGGGTTACCCTCTAGGTTTTGGCAAAACAAATCAAGCAGTGTTATTACCTGCGTTTTTATCGGCTTATACTGGTAAAGATGCTAATAAGGCATCTCTTGGTGCATTTAGGGATATTCCAATCCCGAACTGGACCTTAAAATATACTGGTTTAATGAAACTACCATGGTTTAAAAAACACTTTAAGCGTTTCTCAGTAACACATGGCTATAATGCAGTATATACTGTTAATCAATTCAGGTCTAACCTAGATTATAATGCCTTCGACCCAAATGTAGATTATGCATCCCAAGACCCTAATACTCTTGATCAATCTGGAAATTATAAGAACGAAACGCTATTTAGTGCTGTCGCATTAACCGAAATGTTCAGCCCTTTGGTAAAATTGGATTTTGAAATGAAAAATTCAATGAAAATTTTAGCTGAAATCAAAAAAGACCGTCGCCTATTTTTAAGTTTCGACAATAACTTATTAACCGAAATTAAGGGTAGCGAATATGTTTTCGGCCTAGGTTTAAGAATTAAAGATGTTAAAATAAACTCTAAAATGGCTGGCCCAAGAAATGTTATTAAAAGTGATCTTAATATGAAAGCCGATATATCGATTAGGGAAAATAAAACCATTATAAGATATCTGGATTTAGAGAATAATCAAGTAACAGCTGGACAAACAATTTGGGGACTTAAATATACAGCCGATTATGCCTTTAGTAAGAATCTTACTGGTATTTTCTACTTTGATTATACATTCTCAGAATATGCAATTTCTACGGCATTCCCACAAACATCCATTCGATCAGGCTTAACTTTACGATATAACTTTGGAAATTAAATAAAAAACTAACATATTTACCAAAAAATTATATTTTCATGAATATTCCATCTGAATTAAAATACACTAAAGATCACGAATGGGTTAGCATCGATGGAGATGTAGCAACCATAGGAATTACCGACTTTGCCCAAAGCGAATTAGGAGATATTGTTTATGTTGAAGTTGAAACTGTTGATGAAACCCTTGATATTGAAGAAGTTTTTGGAACAGTAGAAGCAGTTAAAACAGTATCGGATTTGTTTTTACCTGTAACAGGAGAGATTATAGAATTTAATGAATCTCTAGAGGACGAACCAGAAAAAGTAAATACAGATCCTTATGGAGAGGGTTGGATGATCAAAGTAAAATGTTCTGATACTTCAGAGTTTGATGCATTACTATCCGCAGACGATTACAAGGCTTTAATAAGTGCTTAATAAACGGGTATTCTTTTTTTTGGCAATAACATATACTGTTGCTCTTGCCGCAATATGCTTGGTCAGTAATGATGGGTTGCCTTATTTTGGGACTAACTATGAAGATAAAATCTACCATTTACTAGCTTATGGGATATTATGTTTTTTGTGGTATAAAGTACTGGACAACCAAAAAAATAAGCACCCAATAACTATAGCTCTTGTTGTTTCTATTGCTTTTGGTACAATTATTGAAGTATTACAAGGGCAGTTAACAACTACCAGAGATGCTTCAATTGAAGATATTGCAGCAAATATAGTTGGAGCTACTATTATTTCTCTTATTTTAATAATAAGAAATAAAACAATCGTTAAAAATTTATAAACCCTTGCTTTTTTAGCAAATTATTGGTTATTTTACCATTCTCGAAAAAAAATAATTATGGAACCTAAAAAGAATTTAAATGCTGATGTAAGAAGAAACAGTTCAATTTATTTTGCTGTAGGCCTTGCTTTAATGCTATTAATTACTAATTACTCTATTAACTACAAGACTTACGATAAAGAAGCTATTGATATTGGTCAGTTAAATATGGATGAATTAGATGATGAAGAAATTCCAATCACAGAGCAAATCCAAACACCTCCACCTCCACCTCCACCTCCAGCTGCACCTGAAGTTATCGAGGTAGTAGAAGATGAAGAGGAAATCGAAGAAACTGTAATTGAGTCTACAGAAACAGATGAAGAAGAAGAAATTGTTGAAGTAGATGAAGTATTTGTAGAAGAAGTAGAAGAAGATATTGAGGTTCCTTTTTCAGTTATTGAAAATGTCCCAGTTTTCCCAGGTTGTGAAAAAGGGAGTAATGATGTGAAAAGAAAATGTATGTCCGACAAGATTTCAAAATTTGTACAAAAAAAGTTTAATACAGATTTAGCGGGAGATTTAGGGTTATCTGGTAGACAAACCATACGAGTGATGTTTAAAATAGATAAAACAGGAAGCGTTACAGGCGTAATGGCTAGAGCACCACACCCAAGGTTAGAGAAAGAAGCAACACGAGTAATTAACTCACTTCCTAAAATGAAACCAGGAAAGCAAAGAGGTAAAGCAGTAACTGTACCTTATTCTTTACCAATTATATTTGCAGTTCAAGACTAATAACAAGAACAACATAAATTTAAAATCCCGTTACAATTTGTAACGGGATTTTTTTATGCTCAAGTGTCACGGCCAAATAAGTGTTACACTAAACATTATAAAAAAATGAATTCAAATTACTAAAAACGGTAACAGTAACATTTAATTTGCATAGAATTTTACATAAACAGTAATGCTTGAACATGGGAGATTGAAACATACTTTTAAAAAGTTGCTATCGTTATATGGTAGTGGTTTTTTTTATAATTAATCTTAAAAAATAGTATCTTTCCCAAACAAAAAACGTGTGTTGCATCAAATGAAGAAATTATTACTACTTCCTTTAATTTTCTTTTCCATAAATACCCTTGCTCAGGATATAGATTATGAAAAACCACCAGTATTTCCAGAGTGTGAATCGCAACACCAAAAAACCTTAAGTAATTGTTTTAAAAAAGAACTTGCAAAATTTTTACATTCAAATTTTAAGCTACCTCAAATTGTTAAAGACGAAAACTATAATGGAAATGTCTTTGTGCTATTTGAAGTAAATGAAAAAGGAAGCTTTGATGTACTTTATATAGATGCAACTTATAACGAATTAAAAAATGAAGTTAACAACGTTTTCGCGCAATTACCAACTGTAAAACCAGCCACCTATAATGGAAGAGCAATTTATAAACAATATTCTTATAAAATCACCATTCCTTTAAAGGCTCCTAATTCTTTTTCAATTAATGAAAATAAGGCTGAAGTAAATGTAATCCCAAAAATAGAGCAAGAGGCTAAGAATGAATACGGTAAGCTAAATGCTAGCATAAAGCCTTACGAAGATTTAGAATACAGCAGCACTCTCAATATTCCATTTTCACACAGCTCGTATGCAAAATTTGATAGGAGCTTAAACCTAATAGGCACAAATAGTCATACCGCTGCTAAACCATTTATATATAGCGAGGTTGCAAATTATTATGATTTTAAATCTAAAAAAGAGGCTCTAATAAAAGAATCGAATAGTTGGTGGCAAAAAAAATTATTTAACGAACATTTACTACAGTTGCAGGGAAAAGGTTATTGGTTTACATTGGATCCTATTTTTGATCTTCAGGTTGGAAAAGATTTTCAAGCAGATTTCAACTCTACTTTCAATAATACAAGAGGAGTCTATGTGCAAGGAGGTTTAGGTGAAAAGTTAAGTTTTTCGGCATCTGTTTATGAAAGCCAAGGGCGTTTTGCAGCGTATGTAAATAGGTATGCTGAAAGTTTAAAAGGTTTTGGTCCAGATCCAGCAGTTATTCCAGGTCGTGGTATTGCAAAACGATTTAAGAAAGATGCTTACGATTATCCTGTTGCCGAAGCTTATTTGTCTTATTCCCCAACAAATTTTTTAAACATTCAATTTGGGCATGGCAAAAATTTTATTGGTGACGGTTACCGTTCGTTATTGCAAAGCGATGTCTCAAGCCCTTCCCCTTTTTTAAAAATGAGCACAAAATTCTGGAAGATAAAATACACCAATACCTGGATGTGGTTAAAAGATATTAGACCAGATGTTGTAAACGATAAGGCTTTCTTGACCAAGTATATGGCAAACCATTATTTAAGCTGGAACGTTTCTAAAAAATTTAATCTAGGGTTATTCGAATCGGTCATATGGAACAACTCTAATAACAGAGGGTTTGATGTTAATTATTTAAACCCCATTATTTTTTATCGTGCCATTGAGTTCCAAACTGGACAAGGTGCAGGTAATGCGGTCTTAGGAGCTACTGCAAAATATAAAGTAAACGATAACATTAATATTTATAGCCAATTTGTATTGGATGAGTTTTCGTTAGGTGATATAAAAGCAGGTGACAAAAGCTGGAAAAATAAATATGGCTACCAAATTGGCGCAAAATATTACAATGCCTTTAAGGTAGATAATTTGTATTTGCAATTTGAGTATAATCGTGTGCGTCCTTATACCTATTCACACAATACAATCGTGCTTAATTATGGAAATAATAACCAATCTATGGCACATCCTTGGGGTGCAAATTTTAGTGAAGCTATTCTAATTGGACGTTATAATTATAAACGTTGGTTCGCCGATGCTAAATTGGTTTTTGGGATAAGAGGATTGGATTTTAACAATGGAATTGACGACTTTAGCTATGGAGGTGATATTTATAGAGACTATAATGAACGTCCTTACGATTCAGGTGTTGAAATTGGACAAGGCATAAAAACAAATATTTTTCATGCTGAACTGCAATCTGGTTATTTGGTAAATCCAGCAACAAATTTAAAACTATTTGCATATGTAAGTTATCGCGATTTTAGCCCTAATGCAACTACGGTAAATACGTTTAGTGATAATACCCTTTGGTTTAGCATTGGCTTGCGTACCGATTTATTTAACTGGTATTTTGATTTTTAATTCTTAGTTAGACTCAAATAAATAGTGCGTCTGATTTTTTCTGAATTAATAAAATTCCAACTGTAATTAAGGTTGTCATATTGTTTTGTAATTGCAGTATTGTTTACAATGTCATCTTCAGTTTTACCTTTGTCAATTTCAGCTTGAATATTAGCTCTTAACTTAATAAGCATTTCTAAAAATGAAGCATATTCGGCTTTATTTGATAAATTGCCATGACCTGGAATAATTTTGGTATTTTCATCAATAACCATTAGCGCTCTTTTTACAGCATTTATATAGCCATCGATACTTCCGCCAGAATTCACATCAATATATGGATAGCGTTTATGAAAATAATTATCGCCTGTATGCAGGACATTACTTTCTGTAAAATACAACATAGCATCACCATCTGTATGTGCATTGTCGGTATGGAACACTAGCACTTGTTCACCATTAATATGTACACTCAATTTGTCATTAAATGTAATTACTGGTAATCCTTCAGTGGTTTTACCTTCTAATAGTCGCTTATAAACATTATCGTGTGCAATAATTTTAGCACCAACTTTTTCCATATTAGCATTTCCTCCAGTATGGTCGCCATGATAATGTGTGTTTACAACATATTGTATTGGTTTATCATTTAGCTCTTTAATAACATCTAGAATTTTGGGAGTTAATCGTGCAAATTGGTCATCGATTACAAAAACACCGTCATCACCAACAGACACACCAATATTTCCACCTTGACCAACCAACATATACACACTATTCGAAACCTGTATTGTTTTAATAGCCACCTCATTTTGCTGTGCAGGGATAGTTGTAAATGAGCAAACAAAAAATAAAGATGAGAATAATTTAAATATTTTCATTATGAATGGTTTTTTTCAATAAAGTCCATTAAAGGTACTAAAACTTACAGGAAGGGTATTAAATATACAATTACTTATATTTTACATTGCTCAAAACCAATTTTAAAAGTATCTTTGGCAGCGCAAAACTTTAGCACAAAACCGACCAATGTCAAAGGTTTCAAATTCTACAATACCAAAGCCTTCAGTAATTTCAAATTTTAAGGAAATTACTAAAATGCGATTGTCTTTAAGTGTTGTGTTTTCATCGTTGGCTGGATATTTACTAGGAGCCGATACAGTTAGTTTTTTCACCTTATTATTATTGGCTTTTGGTGGTTATTTTATGGTAGGTGCTTCCAATGCTTATAACCAAATAATTGAACGTGATTTGGATGCATTAATGGAGCGCACAAAAAATAGACCGATTCCTTCAGGAAGTATGTCTGTGCAGTCGGCATTTATTTTAGCAACAGTTTTTACTATTTTGGGGATTACGGTATTATACATTATCAATCCGCAAACAGCTATGTTTGGTGCCATATCAATCTTTTTATATACAAGTGCCTATACACCTTTAAAGACTAAAACACCACTATCGGTTTTTGTTGGAGCCATTCCTGGAGCCATTCCTTTTATGTTAGGTTGGGTGGCAGCTACTAATGATTTTGGAATAGAACCAGGAACATTATTTATGCTTCAATTTTTTTGGCAATTCCCACATTTTTGGGCCATAGGGTGGTTTTTACATGAAGATTATCAAAAAGCAGGATTTAATATGCTGCCAACAGGGAAACGTGATAAAGCAACAGCCGTACAAACAATTTTATATACAATTTGGACCATACTAGTGTCTATCATTCCTGTGTTTGGTTTCACAGGAGAATTAAAGTTAACCGTTGTTGGTGCTGTAGCTGTATTTCTTGTAGGATTGGTGATGCTATATCATGCCGTACAATTGTTTAAGAAAAAAACCACTATAGCCGCAAGACAATTAATGCTAGCAAGTGTATTATACATTACATTAGTACAAATAATTTACGTTTTGGATAAGTTTATTAGATAATTATGGATTTAACACAAGGAACTTTAGAAGAGAAGGATAGAAGGGCTAAAAAAATGATGCTGTGGTTTGGCATTGTTTCTTTAATCATGTCGTTTGGCGGCTTGACTAGTGCTTTTATTGTAAGTAGTACAAGAGAAGATTGGCTACAGGATTTTATATTACCACAAGCATTTACAATAAGCTTGGTGTTAATAGTTATAAGTAGTGTCACATTTATTTTGGCTAAGCGTGCATTAAAATCTGGCAATAGAAACGCTACAACAATATTCTTACTATTAACACTGGCACTAGGTATAAGTTTTATATTAAGCCAACTAATAGGATTTAATGAAATTATCAAGCAAGGGTATAATTTTACTGGACCAACCAGTAATATAACCATGTCATATATTTATGTGATAGCTTTTGTGCATATTTTGCACGTCATTGCTGGGTTAATTTGCTTATTGGTGGTAATTTATAATCATTTTAAACAAAAGTATAATGCCTCTAAAATGCTTGGTTTAGAACTAGCTGCAACCTTCTGGCATTTTATAGATTTTTTGTGGATATACTTGTTTTTCTTTTTATATTTCTTTAGATAAATAAAATGATTATTTTTGTTCAATTTTAAAAACGAAATTCATCATATGGATACTACAGTTGTAAGTACTGGAACCGAGGGAAAAACTTGGGGTGGCGGGAATAAGCCATTAAAATCAAGCTATGGAAAAATGATGATGTGGTTTTTCATTGTTTCCGATGCATTAACTTTTTCAGGTTTTTTAGCAGCTTATGGATTTTCTAGGTTTAAGTTTATAGATTCTTGGCCAATTGCCGATGAAGTGTTTACTCACGTGCCTTTTTTCCATGGAAATTATCCAATGATTTATGTGGCATTCATGACATTTGTTCTTATTATGTCGTCGGTAACCATGGTGTTAGCTGTAGATGCTGGACATGAAATGAAAAAGGCCAAAGTAACATTTTATATGTTCCTTACCATTATTGGAGGTTTAATATTCGTTGGCTCACAAGCATGGGAATGGGCAACATTTATTAAAGGCGATTATGGAGCAATACAAACAAAGGGTGGTAATATTTTACAATTTGTAGATACCGATGGAAAACGTGTGGCACTTCGTGATTTTGCAGTTATTGACGAACATAAAGAGAGAGTACAGGACGAAAGAAAATCCGGTCTTTGGTTTACAAGTGAAGGCACATTGCCAACTTACACAGTTAGTGAAGTTTTAAACGGTCTAGAAGCTAATGAAAATGTATTGGTTCGTACTCAATTAATTAATGAAGAAGGTCAAAAAACAGTGCTGTCTAGGGCAGAATCTATACGGCAAATTAAAGACAATGGTAAAATAGTAGTAGAAGGCGCAAACCTTCATGTAAATGAATATGGCACACCATTATTTGCAGATTTCTTTTTCTTTATAACAGGTTTTCACGGTTTTCACGTATTTTCAGGAGTTGTAATTAATATTATCATATTCTTTAATGTAATATTGGGTACTTACGAACGAAGAAAAAACTACGAAATGGTTGAAAAAGTGGGACTTTATTGGCACTTTGTAGATTTGGTTTGGGTATTTGTATTTACATTCTTCTACCTTGTTTAATTATAATAATTCGATTTTAAAATGGCAGATCACGCACATAAATTAGAAATATTAAGAGGTTTAATTAAGTTTAAATCCAATACTCAAAAAATTTGGGGAGTATTAATCCTGCTTACCATTGTTACAGGAGTTGAGGTTGCATTAGGTATTTATAAACCAGAAGCATTATTGGCTCCGTTTTTAGGAATGAAGATCCTAAATTGGATTTTCATTGCCCTTACAATTGTAAAAGCGTACTACATTACTTGGGATTTTATGCACATGAGAGATGAAACAAAATCGCTACGTCGTATGGTTGTTTGGACCGCAGTATTTCTTATTTGCTACTTAATTTTTATTCTATTATTAGAAGGAGGTTATGTTTTTGATGTATATAAAGACGGATACATCAAAAGAGATTTTTAGAAAAGAATAACATTTTAATATGTTAAAACATATAGATAAAGGCGGTTATTAAGACCGTCTTTTTTATTTTTGTGCCATGCAAAAAAAGACCTTTAAAAAAACACTCATACTTTCGGTTTTATTCTTTTTACCTGTAATTTTTTTATTGTTTTTATACCCTTCAAAGCACAATTACAATCCTTTGGATATAGTTAAAACAAACATTGAAAACGTTACAAATTTTAAAGACGAAGAAGGGCACAGCGTTAGTCTAAAAAACAATATTACAGTCTTGGGATTTTTTGGTAGTAATACCATGGAACAAATTACCTCAGCTTCAAACCTAAAAGAATTGATTTATGATAAATTTAAAGGCTTTAAACGGTTTCATGTATTAATACTGGTTCCTCAAGGGTCTCAAGAACAGGTTTCTGCATTAAAAAAGGAGCTTTTAAAATACGATGAGCTTAAGTATTGGCATTTTGGATATGGTCATCCACAAGATATTTCAACCGTTTTTAATAGTTTGAAATCAACCGAACCTTTAAATGAAAATAATGCCACAAGCCATGTCTTTATTGTAGATAAAGAGTTGAACCAACGAGGTAGGATTGACGATCGAACCGACAACGACATTGAAGCAAATAAAAAGGTATTTGGTATGTACTCTTACAACGCTATTAAAGTAGCCGAACTAAAAAATAAAATGAGCGAAGATATGCGCATTTTATTTACAGAATATAGACAAAAAAGAAAAGGAAATTTTGACTCTTCATCACGAAGAGCCGATGATATTAAAACAAATGAAGAAAACTAATTATTCTTACGTAGGAATAGCACTGGTTATATTAGTGTTTGGTATTATTTTTATTCCAAGGATTATCGATCGAATTACTAGTGATGATATCACTAGAGAAGAAAGTAGAAGTAAAAAAGCAAGTACGCAAGTGTCAGGTGATGAGCCATTGGGTTTTTTAGAAATAAATGGTAAGGCAAAAAAAGTACCTGCATTTAGTTTTACTAACCAAAATGGTAAAACCATTACCAATAAAGATTACGAAGGGAAAGTCTATTTAGTAGAGTTTTTTTTTACCACCTGTCCTACAATTTGTCCAAGAATGAGCAAAAACTTGGTGCAAATTCAAAACAATTTTTCTGGCTATGAAAATTTCGGAGTAGCCTCTTTTACCATTAATCCTAAAAACGACACACCTGAGGTTTTAAAAGCCTATGCCGAAAAGTATGGCATAACAAACCCTAATTGGCATTTAATGACAGGAGATCAAGATACTATTTACGCATTGGCCAACGAAGGATTTAATTTATATACAGCCGAAGATGGAACTGTTGATGGTGGTTTTGAGCATTCAGGAAATTTTGCGCTTATCGATAAAAACGGATTTATTAGATCTAGAACAGTAAACGGAAACCCAATAATATATTACAATGGTATTATTAGTGAAGAAGAAAAATACGATGAAGATGGTTTTAAAGAAGAGATAACAATGTTAAAAGAAGATATTGCAAAGCTTTTAAAAGAGTGAGATGACAGTTGATAAAACAAAAGAAAAAAAATACAATAAATGGATAGTTGCTTTGTCCATAACAATACCTTTGGTTGTCGCTGCTTTATTCGGGATTAAAATACCAAATGTAGAACCACTTACATTTTTACCACCAATTTATGCATCTATTAATGCTTTTACAGCATTAGTTTTAGTAATTGCTTTTTGGGCTATTACCAATAAAAAACAAAATTTGCATAAACGATTAATGCAATTTGCTATTTCATTATCAATAGTTTTTTTAGTAATGTATGTAGCGTACCACATGACAAGTGAATCCACAAAATTTGGAGATATAAACCATGATGGTATTTTGGACACGAATGAAAAAGAAAAAGTAGGATCTGTTTTGTACTTATACCTTATCATACTTTTTACACATATAATTTTGTCCATAGCAGTTATACCATTTGTGTTAATTACCTATGTTAGAGCAATTACCAATAACTTCGATAGACATAAAAAAATAGCTAGAATCACATTTCCTTTATGGTTGTATGTTGCGGTTTCTGGCGTAGTTGTTTATATTATGATTTCACCGTATTATTTGTAAAGATGACATACAGGGCTTTCTTTTTTCTTTTTTCTTTTCTCTTTTTTCTTGAGACAAATGCACAATGTGCAATGTGTCGTGCAGTCCTAGAAAGTGAGGAGGGACAAAAAACAGCCGAAGGGATTAATAATGGAATTATCTACCTAATGCTTATTCCATATATATTAATTGGAGGAATTGGGTTTATTATTTATAGAAAACTCAAACAAAAATAATTTTAACATTTAATTAAGTTTTAGGATGTAACAAATCAAGGCTTTTGCAGTCTAATTGTTGTTATATCGTTTGATATAGTTCAAAAAAATAACACTAACTATGCTAAAAATTAGCCAACTACATAAGTCGTATCCAATAGGCGATTCCAGCCTACATGTACTTAAAGGAATTGATTTAAATGTAGAAAGTGGAGAAATGGTGGCTATAATGGGCTCATCGGGATCTGGTAAATCAACACTTTTAAATATCATTGGTATTCTTGACGAGGCAGACTCTGGAGAATATACTTTAGATGGTGTAGAAATTAAAAACCTTAATGAAAAAAAGGCAGCCATTTACCGAAATAAATTCTTGGGATTTATCTTTCAATCTTTCAACCTTATCAATTATAAAAATGCCTTAGAAAACGTAGCACTACCATTATATTATCAAGGGTTAAAACGTAAAGAGCGCCAAGAAAAAGCAAAATTTCATTTAAAAAAAGTTGGATTATTAGACTGGGCACATCACTTACCTAGCGAACTATCTGGTGGGCAAAAACAGCGTGTTGCAATAGCCAGGGCATTAGCTGCTGAACCAAAATTATTATTGGCAGATGAGCCTACAGGAGCATTAGATATGGGAACTTCGTATGAAATCATGGAGTTCCTTCAACAATTAAACGACGAAGGAAAAACCATTTTAATTGTAACACACGAAGAAGATATCGCCAAAATGTGTAAACGTATAGTGCGTTTACGTGATGGTGTGATTATGGAAGACAAAAAAGTTAAACAAGTAAGAGCAGGACAAAATGTTTGATTTAGATCTTTGGCGCGAAATATTTCAAAGTATTAACAAAAATAGGCTAAGAACCATACTATCTGGTTTTACAGTGGTTTTTGCAATTATGCTCTTTACGATACTTTTTGGATTGGTAAACGGTTTGCAAAACACATTTACAGAAGCCTTTGCCGATGATGCTAACAACGCCATCTTTATTAATTCAGGAAGAACCACCAAGGCATACAAAGGGCTACAAGCGGGAAGACGAATTCAATTCGAAAACAAAGAGATAGATTACATTAAGGACGATAATGGAAACAAAGTTGAGTTTATTACCGCAAGAATTTATAGGAATGAAGTAGCTACATTTAGAAACGAGAAAAGTAACTACTCTGTAAAAGCCGTACATCCCGACCATCAATTTTTGGAAAGAACTGTAATAAATGAAGGCCGTTACATAAACCAAAGAGACATAAACGAAAAAACAAAGGTTGTAGTTATTGGAAGACTTGTTGAAGATGACCTGTTTTTAAAAACCACTGCACTTGGTAAATACATTAACCTTAGTGGGATTCAATATAAAATTGTTGGTATATTTTCAGATGAAGGCAGTGAAAGTGAGGAACGTTCAATTTATATGCCAGTTTCTACAGCCCAACAAGTATATGGTAATAACGAATATATAGATCAAATTAACCTGTCTTATAATCCAGACATGAATTTTGACCAAGCTATTGCGTTTAGTAAGAGTTTAGAAAAGAAATTAAAAGAACGTTTTTCGGTTGCAAAGCTAGACCAAAGAGCTATACGAGTTCGTAATATGGCCGAAGCTTCCAAAAATGTAAATCAAATGATGGTGGTTTTAGGCATCCTTGTTTTGGTAATTGGCCTAGGAACTTTAATAGCTGGTATTGTTGGTATAAGTAATATTATGATATTTATTGTTAAAGAACGCACCAAAGAAATAGGAATAAGAAAAGCCTTAGGAGCTCAACCAAGATCGATAGTGCTTATTATTTTATTGGAGTCGGTTCTTATAACTGCTATTGCAGGATACATTGGCTTGTTAATAGGAACAGGTGTTTTAAATTTAGCAGGTCCAAGCTTAAAGGAATATTTTATTACAGACCCAAGTGTAAAAACATCTCTTGTAGTAATGGCAACTATTACTTTAATTATTGCTGGAGCATTGGCAGGTTATGTGCCTGCAAAAAAAGCATCAAGAATTAAACCCATTGTAGCCCTTAGAAACGAATAACCATGATTAAGTTTTTATTTGATAGAGATACTTGGCAAGAAGTGTATGACAGTATGAGCAAGAACAAGCTTAGAACTGTTATAACCATGATAGGTGTTTGGTGGGGAATTTTATTGCTAATAGGTCTTTTAGGATCTGCACGTGGTGTGGAGAATATGTTTAATCGAGCTTTTGGAGACTTTGCGACCAATAGCGTATTTATTATTGGAGGCACAACAAGTATGCCGTTTAAAGGCTTTCAAGAAGGGAAACAAGTACGTTTAACCTTATCTGATACAGAAAAAATACAAAACAATGTTGAAGGAGTAGAGTTTGTAGTACCAAGAAACCTTACTCAAAGCCTTGTTGTTCGCAATCTTTTATCAGGAACATTTGGTGTTGCAGGAGATTTCCCGTTGTTAGATAAAGTGCAAAAAAAGAAATTACTTCATGGACGTTTTATTAATCAAAGTGATATAGATAATAGAAGAAAAGTTGCAGTTATATCCGAGGATGTTTATAAGCAATTATTTGAGAAAGATGTAAATGCCATAGGAGAACTAATTCAAATTAATAGTAGCAACTATATGGTAGTGGGAGTGTTTGATGTAGGAAATATTCAATTGGGCCCAAGTGATGATATTCATATTCCATTTACAACATTCCAACAAACATACAATCGAGGCGATCGTATAGGTTGGATGATGATTACTGGAAAACCAGAATTCAACATTGTACAAATAGAACAAGATGCCAAATTAATGCTAAAGAATATACACAAAATCCATCCAGAAGATGATAGAGCTTTTAGAAGCTTTAATCTTGGTCAAGCATTTGGTAGAATGACAGGCTTTTTAATAGGCATGCAGTTTTTAACATGGTTTGTAGGCATTGCAACCCTTATAGCTGGAGTATTTGCCATTGGCAATATATTATTAATTACGGTAAAAGAACGCACCAAAGAAATTGGTGTAAGACGCGCTTTGGGAGCAACACCTTTTGAAATAAAAAGACAAATTGTTGTTGAGGCAGTATTTTTAACATTAATAGCAGGACTGTTCGGCATTCTTACAGGAGGATGGATTTTAATAGCACTGGATGCAGCATTTGGACAAGGGCCAGATGCAACATTGGTCAACGCATCAGTTTCAATATTAGTAGTATTTGTAGCCTTATTAATACTAGTAGCATTAGGCACACTTATAGGTTTAATACCAGCTTTTAAAGCGACAAGCATTAAACCCATAGAAGCATTAAGAGAAGAATAAAAAAAAATCAACAATTATATTAATTAAAAGAAATGAAAAAACCAGTAAAAATTATTTTAGGAATAGTATTGTTAATCCTTTTAGTTTGGGTATTAGCATATTTCAAAAAATCAAATACTGCCGAGGTATTAGACTATAAGGTTGACGAACCTTACTTTACTTCTATAGATTATAAAGTTGTAGCAACAGGAAAATTAAATCCAGAAGAAGAAATTGAATTAAAACCTCAAATATCTGGAATCGTTGATATAATTGTAGTTGAAGAAGGCGATATTGTTCAAAAAGGCGATTTAATTGCTAAAATTAGAGTCGTACCAAATGAGCAAGCACTAGTAAGTGCCAATAGCAGAATTAAAACAACACAATTCACAAAAGATAATGCTCAAATATTATATGATAGAAATAAAGCATTATTTGAAAAAGGTGTTATCTCTAAACAAGATTTTGAAAATAGTGAACTGTCTTTAAATCAAGCAGTAGAAAATTTAAAGCAAGCACAAAACGATTATCAAATTATAAGACAAGGGTCATTATCTGGAGGAAGCTCTGCTAACACCAATATTGTTGCTCAAATTGCTGGAACGGTTTTACAAATTCCAATTCGTGAAGGCGATCAAGTGATTCAAAGTAACAACTTTAATGCAGGGACAACCATTGCTACCATTGCCGATATGAGCAAAATGATTTTTGAAGGTAAGGTTGATGAAGCCGAGGTTGGTAAGTTGGAAGAAGGAAAAGACATCGTAGTGGTTCTTGGAGCTATTAACGAGAAAAAATTTCCAGCAAAACTAACATTTGTTGCCCCTAAAGGAATAGAAGAAAATGGCGCTGTACAATTTACCATTAAAGCTGATGTAGAAGTAGAACAATCTACAAAAATTAGAGCAGGATATAGTGCCAATGCCGAAATAGAAATTGAAAGCAAAGACAGCATTCTTAGCATTAAAGAAGCGTTGTTACAGTTTAATAGAATCACCGAAAAACCATTTGTTGAAATTTTAAAAGAAGACGGAAAGTTTGAAAAAGTAGATGTTGAACTTGGACTTTCAGATGGGATTAATGTTGAAATTACCGATGGTGTAAAAGAAGGCGATAAGATTAAGGTTTGGAACAAAGCCAAAGAAGAAAACAATGATGACGAAAATAATGGTAGAAGAAATTAATAAAAGCAAAATGAAGTTTAAACTAGTAGCGATTGCTTTATTAATTAGCGTCGCAGGATTTACACAAAATAAAACGTGGTCACTTGAAGAATGTGTGGCTTATGCTTTAGAAAACAATATTACCATTCTAAGAGGTGAGAACAACCTATTAATAAATGAACAGGATATAATAGCTGCAAGAGGTAATTTTCTTCCTTCCCTTAACGGAAGTTTGGGAGAACGCATGAACATAGGTTCTGGTTTTGATCCTGTGTCTAACCAAAGAATCAGCCAAACGGTAAATTCGTTCAATTATAATGTGAGTATTAATCAAAATGTGTTTAATGGGTTTAGAACCTTGAACCTTTATAAACAATCATTGTTAAATCAAGAAATCAATCAACTGGATTTAAATCGTATTAAAGATGATATTTCATTAAATGTGGCCAACTCATACTTAAATGTGTTGTTCAACAAAGAAAATTTAGAAACCGCTAAAGCACAATACAATTTTTCTAGTACGCAATTACAGCAGGTAAAAAACTTAGTTGAAGCAGGAGTGCAACCCCAAGCAAATGTCTATGATGCCGAGGCGACTTTAAGTAGTGATGAACAAAACCTCACAATTGCCGATAATAACTATACCTTGGCATTACTTTCATTGTCACAATTATTACAAGTCCCTTTTGAAGGGTTTCAAGTAGAGATTATTGAAATTGATACACCATCTGCATTGCTAATGTATAAAGATATTGAGCCAATTTTAAACTATGCCTTTCAAAACAGAAATGAAATAAAAGTTGCCGAAAAAAACATTGAAAATGCCGAATTAAACACGCAAATTTCTAAATCAGGATATTACCCATCTGTAAATTTTAGTTATGGCATCGGTTCTGTTTGGAGTGAATCTAAAAACGATTTTACAAAACAAGCCTTTTTTAGAGAGTTAGATGCAAACAAAGGCCATAATTTTAATCTCAGTGTAAATATTCCAATATTTTCACGATTTCAAAATAAAACAGCAGTCGCAAAATCCAAGATTAGGGAGGAAAACTCTAAACTGGATTTAGATCAAGCAAAGCTAGATTTAGAATCTAATATACAACGTGCGTTTACCGACGCTCAAGCAGCTTTAAAAACATTTGCAGCAGCACAAAAATCACTAGCTTCTCAAGAACTTGCTTTTAGTAATTCTCAAGATAGATTTAATCTTGGAGCAATGAACTCGTTTGATTTGGAACAGGCAAGAATACGATTGATAAATGCAGAAAACTCATTAATAAATGCGAAGTACGATTTTGTTTTTAAAACAAAAGTTTTAGACTTTTACCTTGGTAAAGCAATCACACTTAATTAATTGGCATTAATACTTAACATAGAAACCAGCACAACCAATTGTTCGGTCTCTCTTTCAAAAGAAGGAGAGACTTTGGTTTTAAAAGAGGATTATAATAATAAGTATTCGCACGCCGAACTGTTGCATAACTATATAGATGAAGTTATAATAGAAGCGAAAATTACTTTAAGTAACTTGGATGCCATAGCCATAAGCAAAGGACCAGGATCTTATACAGGATTACGAATAGGTGTTTCGGCAGCTAAAGGACTTTGTGTTGCTTTAGACAAGCCATTAATTTCAACCCCAACATTAGAAGCATTGGCACACCAAGTAAATAGTGATGAGGGAGTGATTGTCTCCATGTTGGATGCTAGACGCATGGAAGTATATTCGGCCGTTTTCAATGCAAACCATCAACAAATTAGGGAAACTCAAGCTCAAATACTTGATGGTAATTCTTTTAAAAAATATTTAGAAGAAGGGAAAGTATTTTTTATTGGTAATGGTGTTGCAAAGACAAAAGAACTAATAACTCATGAAAATGCTATTTTTGTCGAGGGTAAATTACCATCGGCAAATGACATGAGTCAACTGGCCTACCAGAAGTATAAAAAAAGCGACATCGAAGATGTCGCCTATTTTGAGCCCTATTATTTAAAGGATTTTATCGCTATTAATCCAAATAAAAAATAAAGCACTTTCCTTCAATTCGCCTACTTGAATGAGGCTTTAGTTTTTCTTGTGAATTTCTACTTGATGAGGATATGGAATTTCTATTCCAGCGGCATCAAGAGCTTCTTTGGTTTGCTCTGTAACTTCAAAAAACACATCCCAATAATGTTCAGATTTACACCATGGCCTTACAGCAAAATTTACTGAGCTATCAGCCAATTGGGAAACATTTACTGTTGGTTGAGGGTCTTTTAACACCAATGGATGTGAGGTAATAACTTGCATTAACACCTCTTTGGTCTTTTTAATATCAGAATCGTATCCAACGCCAAATGTTAAGTCAACACGACGTGTACCTTCAGTAGTATAATTAATAATATTTCCATTGGATAAAGCACCATTTGGAATGATGATTTCTCTATTTGAAAGCCCTGTGAGTTTGGTTGTAAAAATTTCTATCTCCTTAACCACGCCAACTTCTCCTTGAGCTTCAATAAGGTCGCCAATTTTTATGGGTTTAAAAATCATGATTAACACACCACCTGCAAAATTCCCCAAGCTGCCCTGTAAAGCCATTCCAATAGCTAAACCAGCAGCTGCTAAAATCGCTGCAAAAGAGGTTGTTTCAACACCTAATTGACCTAAAATGGCAATGACCAATAATATTTTTAAGACCCAACTAATGAGGTTTAATAGAAATTTTTGAAGACTTTCATCATAGCTGCGGTTAGACATCACTTTTTTAATGCCCTTCATTATTTTTTTAATAATCCAAGAACCAATAATCCAAATAACTATGGCTCCTATCACTTTAATGCCATAAACTGATGCAAAATCTATTAGTTTATCTAAAATGTTTTCTAAATTCATTATTACTTTTTTTAATTGCTGATTAGTATAAATATAAGTGCTATTAAAGCAGGAATTCCTTGTATATAAAACAAACGAACCTTTTGTGTACTATACGACCCATAAATGGCAGCAATAGTCACACAAACTAAAAAGAAAATTGAAAGGTTGTTGTCGTCCATGAATAAGGAATATATTAATCCTGCTGCTAAAAAGCCATTATATAATCCTTGATTGGCTGCTAAAACCTTGGTGTCTTCAGCAAATTCTTTCGATTTTAATCCAAAGGTTTTTATACCTTTTGGCTTGGTCCAAAGAAACATTTCTAAAATTAGAAAGTAAATATGCTCGATTGCGACGATGCTTATTAAAATTGTAATTAATATATTCATTTTATGTTAGTTATTTCATTAAATCTATTGCTTTATCTACTTCAATTACTGGAAATTTACATGCTTTATTAATACACACGTATATAAGTGTTTTATCTTCGGAATATCTGCCTTTTAATAAAGGTAAATCATTTTCTAGGTTACTTCCCGCAATAAGTTTATTTGGAATATATGTTTTGTTTAAATCAATTAATTTCTCTTTAGCATTTTCTCCTACTATTGCAACTTCATAATAATTATTGGTGTAATTCAGCATTAAATCCAACCAATTAGAAAAAGCAGAAGGATATTTTTCTAGTTCTGGCAACATGTTATTCAACATGGTTTCAGCTATTTTTTCGTAATAAGTATTGCTGTAATAATGTGATAACTTGAAAAGGTTTTTTGCCATCATAGAGTTGCTTGCAGGAATTACATTGTCTCTATATTCAATAGTTCTAGATACTAAGGCAGTGTCTTGATTTGAGGTAAAAAAGAACATGTTGCTTTTCTCATCAAAGAAATTATCTAGTGTGTAGTTTATTAAATTTCTAGCGTGTTGCAGCCATTTTTCTTCTAAAGTATTTTCGTAAATAGCGATTAAGGCATCTATGGTGGTTGCATAATCTTCAAGGTAGCCATTAATAGTGCTTTTTCCTTCTTTATAGCTATGATTTAAACCTCCATCTTCTTTAGATTGGGTAGTTATAATAAATTGCGCATTTCTTTTTGCGGCATTCAAAAACCGTTCTTCATTAAAAACACGGTAGGCATCTGCATAGCCTTTTGTCATGAGTGCATTCCAAGATGTTAGGATTTTATCGTCTAACCTTGGTCTATCTCTTTTTTCTCTTTCTTTTAATAATATAGATTTCCAATAGTTGATTTTCTCTTTTAAATATCCAGAAGTTATATTATGCTTCTTAATAATTGCCTCTTCTGAATCTTTTCTAATAAGTACATAATTGTCATGCTCCCAAAAGCCATAATTGTTAATAGAGTAGTAATTTGAAAATAATTGAAAATCATATCCAAGTAAGCCTTTTAGTTCTTCTTTTGTCCAAACATAAAACGCACCTTCTTCTAATTTTCCTTTTTTATTGATACTATCAGCATCTAATGATGAATAAAAAGTGCCATCAATATTAGTAAGTTCACGTTCTATAAAATCTATAGTACCATAAACCACTTCTTTATAAAGCGTATTTTTAGTTGCTAAATAAGCATCACTATATAAACTTACCAATTGTGCATTATCGTATAGCATTTTTTCAAAATGTGGCACATGCCATTTATCATCTACCGAATAGCGTGAAAAACCACCACCAATATGATCAAAGACACCACCATAAGCAATTTTGGTTAGGGTGATATTCACATACTGTTGGAGCAGTAAATGATTGTTTTGATAGGCTTCCCTCAACAAAAAGTGTAAGTTATTAGGCATCATAAATTTAGGTGCGCGATTTGTGCCTCCTTTTTCATAATCGAAATGTTTAGACCAAGTATTTATTGCGTTATCAATGGTGCTTTTTTCAAACTTTATTTCATTAGTATTTAAGTTTACAATATCCAACGATTTTATACCAGCTTCTAATTGCTCAGCATATTCATACAATTTTTTTGGGTTTGAGCTGTACAAATTGGCTATTTGATTTAATGTGTTTATCCATTGTTCCTTTCTAAAATAAGTGCCTCCCCAAACTGGTCTTCCATCAGGCAACGCCACCACATTTAAAGGCCAACCACCACTACCAGTTAAAAGTTGTACAGCATTCATGTAAACTTGGTCAATGTCTGGTCGTTCTTCCCTGTCAACTTTAATATTAATGTAATTGTCGTTCATTACCTGAGCGACTTCCATATTCTCAAAACTCTCATGTTCCATAACATGGCACCAATGGCAAGCTGCATAACCAACGCTAATAATAATAAGCCTGTTTTTGTCCTTGGCTTCTGCTAAGGCACTATCGTTCCATGCTTTCCAATGTATAGGGTTGTGAGCGTGTTGCAATAAATAAGGGCTTGTTTCATTAATAAGCTCGTTGGTGTGTTTAAGTGTCATTTCTTTGTTTTAAATATGCCTGATACTAGAGCAGTAGATACTGAAAAGCCATGGAGTGCATAAACTCAAATTTACAAAAAAAGCATAAAAAAAGCGCTCGAAATGAACGCTTTATATTTGATTGAAGATTGCTTATTTGACTTCAAAAGTGAGTTTTAAATTAACTCTAAATTCTTTTACTTCGCTATTTTCAACAACAGCACTTTGATCTTGTACGTATACAGATTTTATGTTTTTTACTGTTTTAGATGCTTCTTTTACTGCTTTTGCTGTGGCATCTTCCCAACTTTTACTTGAGTTTGAGAGCACTTCAATAACTTTTAATACTGCCATGATTTTATTTTTTTATGTTTATATTACTTATAAGATACAAAAACACCAAGAAAGTCACAATGTTATTGAGGTTATTAACCATTTATAGCTTCAACAGTCTCTACTTTACCATGTAACATTTCTTTAAGCATGCTTTCAATACCGTTTTTAAGTGTAAATGTTGAAGAAGGGCAACCACTGCAAGCACCTTGCAAAATAACCTTTACATTTTTTGTAACAGCATCGTAAGACTCAAATTGAATATTACCACCATCACTAGCAACCGCTGGTTTTACGTGTTCTTCTAGAATATTTATAATTTCTTTGGACACATCATCCAAAGTTTCAAATTGCTCCTCTTTAGCAACTTCGGTATTGTTGTTTATTTCTGGAGCATCAGCTGCTACAATATCTTTTCCATTTTCAATGTAAGAACGAATAAATTCCCTTAATTCCATGGTTATGTCATCCCATTCGGCAACATCATATTTTGTGATAGATACATAGTTCTTATCGATAAAAACACTTTTGATAAACGGAAAATGAAACAATTCTGTTGCGAAAGGTGAAGATTTGGCCTCATCTATAGAAGTGAATTCCAACATAAAAGGCGTTAAGTTTTTGTTGGCAACAAATTTTATTACTGCTGGGTTTGGTGTGCTTTCGGCATAAACAGTTACAGCAATTTTTTTATGCTGTTCTAAAGGGATAACAACCACGCCATCATTATTTAAATAGGCTTCTATTTGCTCTCTTACTTCGTTTTGAACATCGCTCCAAGTGACTATGTCATAACGCTCTATGGCAACAAAATTACCTGATATATAGACTTTTTTTACGAATGGAAGATAAAATAATTGCTGAGCCAAAGGTGAATTCTTTGCTTCATCAATATTATTAAACTCAAAACTTTCGTATTGGGTTAAAAAAGAATTAGCTTCAAATTTAAGTATGGCTGGATTATTTGTTTCTTGTAGTGAAACGTCAATTTTTTTCATTGCAAATATATTTTTTGCAAAAATAATAAAAGAAATGTCGAGTTATATATATATTTGGTAATCATTAACCTAAATTTAGCAATCATTATTGTTAAATAATTGTATTGTAATACAAAAAGCCTCAATTGCCTTGAAATATTAAATTATATGAATTTAAAAAACATTTATTTATTCCTCATTGCGTTTTTTTTGGTGCAATTTACCAAAGCACAAGAGGGGTTACCGATATACTCTGATTATTTAACAGATAATTATTATTTAATCCATCCATCTATGGCTGGCGTTGCAAATTGTAATAAGGTAAGATTAACTGGTCGGCAGCAATGGCTAGAACAATCTAATGCTCCAAGTTTGCAAACACTAAGTGTTAACGGTCGTTTTGGAGATACGCCTTCGGCAATGGGAGCCATTGTGTTTAATGATAAAAATGGATACCATTCGCAAACAGGTGCTTATGTTACTTATGCCCATCATTTAATGTTTTCCAGAAACCCAATTGATTTAAATATGCTATCGTTTGGATTAAGCGTAGGAATGATTCAATACAAGTTAGATGAAACCTCGTTTTTAGCTGATGGTTTTGATCCAATTATCTCTGGAATTGAACAAAGTGCTACCAATTTTAATATTGATTTTGGTTTTTCTTACCAATTTTTGAATTTCTATGCACATGCAACCGTTAAGAATATTTTAGAGAATGATGGGATTAATTTTAACGAGCAAGGGTTAAGTTATAATAATTTAAGAACGTATTTGTTTTCTGCTGGAAATGTTTTTAGTAGTATTAATAGTGAATGGAGTTATGAGCCTTCTATTATGTTTATGCGTCGTGATGCGACCAAAGAATCGTTAATAGATTTAAACATGAAAGTATATAAGGAAGTGGAATTTGGAAAACTTTGGGGTGGCATATCGTATAGAACAAGTTTAGATGGCGCCCAGTTTTTAAATGGCACAGGCGTTAGTAGTCAAAAATTACAATATATTACGCCTTTAGTTGGTATTAATTATAAAAATTACGTCATTGCATATACCTATTCCTACCAAATGAATTCAGTGGTTTTTAATAATGGTGGTTTTCATCAAATTACTTTAGGAATCAACTTTGGTTGCAGACGAAAAAAGTACGAATGTAATTGCCCAGCAATAAACTTATAATATAAACGCTTAATCACTTCAACGTGTTTTAGACGTTTTTTTATATGACAGTAGTTTTTCTTTTTTAGGTGTATTTAATTCTTGACTATCTTTTTTAATTTGTAAATGCTCTTTGTTTTATAACATTTGCAATGACAAAACAAACAAATCAACAACTAAACGAATAAACAAATCAACAATAAAAAATGCCAATTATAAAACCAGTAAATGGAAAATCACCAGAAATTCCAAACGATTGTTACATTGCTGAAAATGCTACTATTGTAGGTGAAGTTACTATGGGAAACCAATGCAGTATTTGGTTTAATGCTGTTATTCGTGGCGATGTACATTATATAAAATTGGGCAATAAAGTCAACGTTCAAGATGGTGCAGTAATTCATGCTACTTATAAAACCTCACCAACCAACATTGGCAGCCATGTTTCTATTGGTCATAATGCCATAGTGCATGGTTGTACAATCCATAATAATGTGCTAATAGGTATGGGAAGTATAGTTATGGATGATTGTGTTGTCGAAAGTAATAGCATTATTGCTGCCGGAGCTGTAGTTACTAAAAATACTAGAGTTGAAGCAGGAAGTATTTATGCTGGTATTCCTGCTAAAAAAGTTAAGGATATTAGCAAAGAGCTTATCTCAGGCGAGATTAATAGAATTGCCGACAATTATGTGAAATATTCTAGCTGGTTTAAGGAGTAATTCTTGTTTCTGCAACTGCATGTCGCCATAACTTTTGTAGTGGCGCAAGGCAGGAATTTACTTTGTGCTTGTATTCTATATTTACCCTTCAATTGCAATCAAAGTAACCTTTAGGTAATGGCAGGGTTTAAAACCTTAAATACTCTACTTTATAAGCATTGTCTAAAAGTTCACCCATAACTTTAGGATTGCCATTTGTATAAAACTGATGCTTGGCTTTTGCTTTGCTAGTATTAAGTAATTGATGTTTTTCTAAAACAGCTTTGGTTTGTCTAGCCACGGCTTCACCAGAATCTATTATTTTAACGTGTTTTGGGAGGATTTCAAGAAGTATTGGCACCAAGTATGGATAATGTGTGCACCCAAGTACTAAACGGTCTATATTGGCTTCTATCATAGGTTTTAGATAAATATTTAGTAAACCTTTCATTTCTTCGGAATATAGTTTCCCTGTTTCAATAAGCTGCACAATACCCTCTCCTTCTTGCTCTACAATGGTTATTCCGTTACCAAATAAATTAGTAGTTTTATGAAATAAATCGCTTGTTAGTGTGCCTTTGGTAGCAAGGATCCCAATGGCATTGGTTTTAGTTTGGAGAGCTGCGGGTTTAATGGCTGGTTCAATACCAATAAAAGGTGTTTTGTATTTGTTTCGCAAATGTTTAATAGCATTGGTTGTAGCTGTATTGCAGGCAACAACAATAAGTTTGCAATTCTTGTCTAAAAGTAGTTCTACGTTTTTTTTGCTAAGTTCTTCAATGCGTTTTTTTCCTTTTAATCCATAAGGTGCATTTTTACTATCGGCTAGATAGATCGTGTTTTCGTTTGGTAATAACGAGTTAATTTCTTTCCAAATGGAAGTGCCTCCAACGCCAGAATCAAAAATACCAATAGGTTGCTTGCTCATAGTATTACAAAAATAAAAAAGCTGCCTTATAAAGACAGCTTTTAAAATTGTTATTTAAGAAGGTCGTTTTTTAGAATCCTAATTCTTTTTTTACATCTGCCAAAAGATCTTTACCATCGGCAAGGATAACACCTTGGCCTTGTGTAGAATCTAATACATATTGAAACCCTTGGGCTTTACCAACTTTAATAATAGCTGCTTTTGCTTTTTCGGTAATAGGTTTTAATAAATCAAACTCTTTCTTTTGCATTTCTTGTTGTGCTTGTGATTGAAATTTACGAATATTTTGCTCCATTTCAGTAACTTCTTGAACTCTCTTTTGGTTTTCTTCTTGAGTTTTAGTTGAAGCTTCAGCATCATATTGCTTTATTTTATTTTGATATTCAGTTCCCATTTCTTGGATTTGAACCTCATAAGTTTTACTTAACTTATCCATCTCTGCTTGTGCTGCTTTATAATCAGGCATCGCAGCTATTAATTCCTGCGTGTTAATATGAGCAACTTTACTTTGCGCATTTATAATACTTGTGCTTCCAAATAAAATTGTAGCTGCTAATACTAAGTTCTTTAAGTGTTTCATTTTTAAATAAATTGTGTTATAAATTGTTGTCTATTAATTATTTTTCTTTTTGGCTTTATTAATGCTGTCTTGAACTTTTTTTGCTTCAAGTTTTGCTTTTCTATCCGCTAATATTTTTTTCTTTTTGTCTTCTAAAGCTTTTTTTCTTGCTTCTTTAGGGCTTAATTTTTTTGCACCTGTACTGTCTGTTGTTTTTTTAGCGGCTTCCTTTTCTGCTTTTTTAGCATCAATCTTTGCTTTTCTGTCAGCTAATATTTTCTTTTTCTTGTCTTCTAGTGCTTTTTTTCTTTTTTCAGCAGCACTTAATTTTGGCTCTTCAACTTTTTCTGTTTTTACTTCTTCTACCTTTTTAGTAGTATCTACTGTTTTAGCGGTTTCCTCTTTAACTTTATCAGCTTTATTACTAACATTGTTACGTGCATCCAGTTTTTCTTGTCTTGCTTTAGCACGTTCTTCAAGAATTTTTTGTCTCTTTTCTTCAAGCGCTTTTTTCTTAGCTTCACGATCGGCTTCTTGTTTAGCACGTTTATCTGCAATTTCTTTTTCTCTTTCTGCTTTTTTGTCTGCTAAAGCTTGTGCTCTTGCTTCTTGACTAGAGCTTACCTCTTTAGGTACAATTTCTTCAGCTTCTGCGGCTTTTTTCTCTTTACGATTTTGAACTTGAGTGCGTTTTGCAGTTCTAGTTATAGTACGTAAAACTTGATCGCTAATGTCGTATCTGTCAGCTGAATAAAGCATCACAACGTCGGCAGATTTATCAAAAACAAAATCATAGTTTTTATTGGTAGCAATTTCTTGTACTGCTGTAAAAATTTGATCTTGAATAGGCTGCATCAATTGCTTTCTTTGAATCATTAAATCGCCATTTGGTCCAAAACGTTTTTGTTGATAATCAAGAACTTCATTTTCTTCAATGTTGATGTCTTCTTGACGCTCTTGAATCAATTCTGGTGTTAATAGAACACTTTCAGAAGATAATTGCTTCTTTTTTTGGTCTATTTCACTCAAGCGTTTTTCGATTTCATTTTTCCATTTTTCAACCTTTGAATCTAATTGGGTTGAAGCACTTTGGTATTCAGGGACATTTTGTAAAATATACTCAGTATCTATATAACCAATACGTGCACTTTTTTGTGCAAAAGTAGATAGATTAATAAAGGATGCTATTGCCAGTAAAAAAAGAACTTTTGTTTTCATCCGTATATGTTTTAAATAATTGTTTTATTTTAAAAATATAACACTAACAGACAATTTTTTTGATTTGGATGCAAGCGTTAAGATTTATCAAATAAACGAAATATTTTTTGAAAAATTTTAACGCACTAATTAAATCGTTAAACTGTACATAGAAAATATCGTGCCAAAGTTAAAATTGTTGTCCAATTATAAAGTGTGTTTCCCATCCGTTTTTAACAGTTTGCCCTGGTAATGGGTCGAAACCATGACCGAAATCAATCCCAAGTAAACCAAATGCAGGCATAAATAATCTAATACCTAAACCAGCTGATCGTTTTAAAGCAAATGGATTATAATCTCTAAAATTATTATACGATGCACCTGCTTCTAAAAAAGCCAAAGCAAAAATTTTAGCTTGTTGAGATTTTAGTGATATAGGATATCTTAATTCTAAAGAAAACTTGTTGTAAATAGTACCACCATCCTGTGACGATAAGGATTGGTTGGGATAACCTCTTAGCTGAATTTCTTCTCTACCATCCAAACTATAGGTTCCTAAACCATCGCCACCAAGAAAGTAACGCTCAAACGGAATAATGCCTCTATCATTATTGTAGGCTCCTAAGAAACCAAATTCTATTTTTGGGCGCAACACCATTTCTCCAACTACTTTAGTGTACCATTCGCCGTTAAAGTTTACTTTATAAAACTCCAACCATCTAAATCGTTCTTGATCTATTTCGGCAATTCTATCGGCTGCTGCACTTCTAATAGATTGCGAATTATTTGTATTGTTTTGAATATTTGTTTGATTAATTCTTTCTTCCTCTAATGCCGTGTAATCTACCTTGTTAAATGCCGAATATGGTAAAGTAAACTTAGCAGTTATGCCAAATTTAGAACCACCTGTTGGGTAAATAGGGTCGAAAGTGGTATTGTCCCTACTAAGTCCAATGGTATATGCTAAATTATTGGATGCGCCATCACCAAAAGTAAAAAGACCAGTATTATAGTTTTTTAAATTGTAATGTTGATAACTAAAGGCTTGAGATAAGATAAAGAAATCATCAGGTACTGTTAATCTTTTTGCAAGACCTATTGAAATACCTGTAATATTAAAGCGGCGATCTTTATCGGCATTTCGTGTTAAGGGGTTGTATAAAAATTGCTTAGTATGAGATATAGAGGTAGAAAAACTTACAGGTTTTTTTCCGCCAAACCATGGCTCTGAAAATGAAAAACTATAGGTTTGATAAAATCTACTTGCTTGTAAACGAAGTGCCAGCTTTTGGCCATCTCCCATGGGAATTGGTTTGTAAGCTTCTTTTTTAAAGATGTCTTTTATGGAGAAGTTGTTAAACGATAATCCTAAAGTACCAATAAAGCCACCTCCACCATAACCACCTTGCAATTCTATTTGACTGGAACCGCTTTCTACAACAGAATATCTCATATCAATAGTTCCTTCATTGGCATTTACATTGTCAAAATGAGGTTCAATTTGTTGTGCATCGAAAAAGCCTAATTGCCCTAATTCGCGAATGGTACGAATTACCGCTTCTTTACTGTATTTTTGTCCTGGACGTGTTCGTATTTCTCTATATATAACATGGTCGTTGGTTTTATCGTTTCCAGTAACTGATATTTTATTAAAATACGCTGGTTTGCCTTCAACAATTCTAATTTCCATGTCAATAACGTTGCCATCTGCACTTGTTTCAACAGGTGTGATGCTTGAGAACAAATACCCATTGTTTTGATAGAGATTTGTTAAATCATATGCATCAGGTTTGGTTTCGTCTTGAATTCTTTTTTCTAACTCAACACCATTGTAAGTATCTCCTTTATCAATTCTAAGAATACTATTTAATTGTTTGTCGGTAAATACAGTGTTTCCTAAAAAATTAATATTACCATAAGTGTACTTTTCGCCTTCTTCCAATTGTATGTTTAAAGAAACGGTATTGTCTGGGTTGTATATTAACGAATCGGAGATGATACGAGCATCTCTATAACCATTTTCTTTGTATTTATCAACAATACTTGTTAAATCTTCTTTAAAGTCTGCTTCAATATATTTTGAACGTTTAAGAAGCCTGATAGGATTTTTTTTCTTAGTGTTTTTCATGGCTTTTCTTAGCTTTTTTGCACTAAGCTTTTCGCTGCCATTAAATACGATATCTTTTATTTTTACTTTATCTCCTTTGTCTATATTAAGCTTCATGTTAACTCTTTGCTTTTCTATAGTGTCAATCACTTTAGGCGTTGTAATAATAACTTTAGCTTTTAAAAAGCCTTTCTTTTGATAAGAGTTTTCCAGATAATTTTTAGTAGTAGTGATTAAGTTTTCGGTAACCTTTACACCAGCGTCTAGTTTGTTGTCTTTAATAATTTCGTCGAATTTTGATTTTTTGACACCTTCAATAACGACCTCTTTTAGCTCAGGAAGATCCATTAGTTCAATCTCGATATTAGCAACAGTACCTTCAATACTACTTATGTAAATGTTTATGCTACTAAATAGATTTAATTTCCAAAGTTTTTTTATAGCCTCATCAATTTTTGATAAAGAGGTGGTTGGTACCGTAAATTCGTCTCCTTTTCTTAACCCTGAATACGTTATTACTGATTCTGCATTAAAACTCGTGCTTCCAGTAACTTTAACTTCGCCAATGGTATAGGTTTTTGAGTTTTGGGCATCTTCTATTTGAGCAGATAACGTTATGCTGCTTAATATAGAGGCAAAAAATAAAAGTTTGGTAATATATGTTCTCAATAGTTTAATATTAGCTAAGTTGTTCACTCGTTTTTCCAAATCGTCTTTCTCTTTGTTGATAGTTTATTATAGCTTCATACAAATGTTGCTTTGTAAAATCTGGCCAAAATACATTAGTAAAATATAATTCAGCATAAGCAATTTGCCATAATAGGAAATTGCTTATACGTTGTTCGCCGCTAGTTCTAATCAATAAATCCACGTCTGGCAAATTTTGCGTGTAAAGATGCTCATTAATTACCGATTCATCAATTTTTTTTGGCGAAATTATATTATTTTTAACTTTAATACTTATTTGTTTAACAGTATTTATTAATTCATCTCTAGAACCATAACTAAGCGCAAGTGTTAAGGTTAGGCGATTGTTGGGTTTTGTTAACTCCATAACATCCATGAGCTCAGTATATACCTTGGTTGGTAAAGCTTTAAGATTTCCAATGGCATTAAGTTTTATATTGTTTTTTTGGAGTGTTTTTATTTCCTTTTTTAAGGAAGAAATTAGAAGCTTCATGAGGGTTTGAACTTCCAGTTTTGGTCTATTCCAGTTCTCTGTAGAAAACGCATATAGTGTTAAATTTTTAACACCAAGCTCTGCGCAACCCTCTACAATTTCTTTAACTGTTCTGCTTCCCTTTTCATGACCAAATATGCGCAACTTCCCTTTTTTTTTGGCCCATCGACCATTACCATCCATAATAATGGCAATGTGTTGCGGTAATTGGTTAATATGAATTTGGTCTTTTTTATCCATGTTAAAAATCGCAGTAACAGGGTTTTCGCGCAAAGGTATAGGTTAAAGTTATTCCTGTAAACATATACCAGTCATTATTGTTTAAATTTCCAAAGCTATAATTGAAAAGCGATGGTCTTTCGGGGAAGCTACCATCAAGTTCATCTGAAAATGTATATCGTGCACCAACTTCGGCGGCTATAATTATGTGGTCTGTTAAGGTTGTTTTAAAACCTATTGCCATTGGGATTCCAAAAGCCCAGCTTGAGGTGTTCTCGGGAGTTTGAATGCCGTTTCTAAAATAATAATTATCATGCTTTGCAAAAGAAAGGCCTGTATATATATATGGAGTAGATTTACTGTCATCGTTATGGAGGTTAAAATCAAAAAAAGTAAATTCCATGCCTAATGCTATTTCAAGTAAATTACCATTAAAAGAATAGTCTCTATCAATCCTTCTTGGGTCGTCTGATTTTGAGTCTTTTGCATCTAAATCTGTAAAAATCACCGACAGTCTATAAGAGTGCCTTGGGCTTCTGTTCCATTTAAATACACCTCCAAAAGCGGGCTGATTAGGAGCAATATATCTAGTAGAACCAACATCACCAATTAAATTACTGCCACCAGCAAAAACGCCAATTTCATAAATTTGGGCGTAATTTAACTGACTGCTTAAAACGCATATAATAAAAATGCTTAAATACCTCATAGATGTCCAAAAGTTTGCAAATATAATAAATAAGATGAGCCTATTATAATTTGTTGTTTAGTATTACAGATAAACAGGAATTAAGCTAATTTATTGCCTTAATTTTAATTGCGCTTATCCTCTCCCCAAAGTAATTTGTTACGAAGTGTGCTTAAAAAACTTTCGCTAGAAAGCTCAATCATTTTAATTTTGAAGTCGGCTAATTTTATGATTACAGTTGCATTGTTATCAAGCGAAGCGATTCTGGAATCAAGAGAAACCAAATAACTATCTTCCCTACCACTAACCCTTAGTTTAATTTCAGTAGAATTTTGAATTACCAACGGTCTCGCATTTAAATTATGTGGTGCTATTGGTGTTAATGTAATACTATCCGATTCAGGCATAATAACTGGTCCACCACAGCTTAAAGAATATCCTGTTGACCCTGTTGGTGTAGATATTATAAGGCCATCAGCCCAATAAGATGTTAAATATTCATTATTTAAACTGGTTTCAACTGTTATCATTGAAGTAGTATTTTTTCTACTCACCGCAATTTCATTTAAAGCAGCATTAAAATCAAATAACGATTCATTCTCCGGTTCTGTACGTATAGTAAGAAGACTCCTCTCGGAAATCCTGTAATTACCTTTTACAATATCGTCTATGGCTTTAGCGATATTATTTTTTTGGATAGTTGCCAAAAACCCTAAGCGACCAGTATTAATACCAATAATAGGAATGTTTAAATCACGTATGTAAGTAACGGCTCTTAAAATGGTTCCGTCACCACCAATACTTATAAGTAACTCAAAAGAGTTGTCTAGTTTTTTAAAAGTATTAAAGTCTGTGATAATTTTTTGAATACTTTTTTCTTGCTTTATGGAATCAAAAAAGGAAGCTTCAACGTAAACTTTAAAAGATTTTTTATGACAGATTTGAAGAAGACTTTCAATAGGAATTAATGAATTTTTCTGATACACTTGACCATAAATAGCAACTTTCATAAACTATAGGTTTAAGTATTTGTTTAGATAGTCAGATCGTTCTTTAAGGTTTTGAACAAATGTATCGTCTTCATGTCCAGAAACGATATTATAACCATAACGCCTAAAACTTTGAATAATTTCGTTAAGCCCTGTGTTTCCTATCTTAAGTGTAACTTGTACCATATCGTTTTCTACTTTAGAAATAAAGGCACCTAATAGTTTCCCGTTATTGGATTCTGCTATTTGGCAAACCTCACTAAACGAATAATCGTTATATACTTTCTCAACAATTAAAATGCCTCCAGGTTCGGCAAAGAAAGGCGTTTGATTAAACATGGCAATTATGTCATTAAGCTCATAATAGCCTAGATATTGGTTGTTATCACCTAAAACAGGCATGATGTTAGTGTCCTTTTGCGCAAAAGCCTCTAAAACATCCAACCAAAGAGTAGATCTCCTTACAAAAAATCCTTCTAGAGTGTATAGGTAGTCTGTTATGGTTTTATCCGAATCAAAACAATGCGCATCAGTTTCCGAAAGGCAACCAATATAAATATCATCTTTTTTAATTGGTATATGTGAGTAGGTTAGTTGATTAAACAACTGTTGTGCATCACCAATATTACTGGTAACTTTTAGTGGCTTAATATCATTAATTATATACTCGCTTAAAGGCATAATTGGGTTTGTTATCTATTGCAAAATAATCAAAAATAAACACAATAAGCGTAACTTACTTTGTATTTTTGCGTATAAAATTTTACTGATGACGAAGTTAAGTGTAAACATTAATAAAATCGCGACTTTACGAAACTCAAGAGGTGGAAACACACCTAATGTGATACAATTTGCTAAAGATGTTCAAGAATTTGGAGCCGAAGGCGTGACGATTCATCCACGTCCAGACGAACGCCATATACGTTATCAAGATGCTTACCATTTAAAGCCAATTGTTTATACTGAGTACAATATTGAAGGAAACCCAATTCCGAAGTTTGTAGATATGGTTTTAGATATTAAACCTACACAAGTTACATTAGTCCCTGATGCTGTCGATGCTATAACAAGTAATGCAGGTTGGGACACCATAAAACATAAAGCGTTTTTAACTGAAATCATTAAGGAGTTTAAAGATAACGGAATTAGAACCTCAATTTTTTTAGACCCAGTCATTGAGCAGGTTGATGGCGCTAAAGAAACAGGAGCAGATAGAATTGAATTATACACCGAAGCTTTTGCACAACAATATGCTATAGGAAATAAAAGTGCTATTGAACCCTATACAAAATGTGCCATTAGATGTAATGAATTAGGGTTGGGGATTAATGCAGGACACGATTTGTCACTGGACAACATTCAGTTTTTTAAAGAAAACATACCTAAGCTTTTAGAAGTGTCTATTGGACATGCATTAATCTCCGAAAGTTTGTATTTAGGAATTGAGAATGTTGTACAAATGTATTTACACAAACTAAAATAATGTTGCTACACTCAAACATACTAGGCACAGGCAAACCATTTATTATCCTTCATGGCTTACTAGGAATGGGCGATAACTGGAAAACACTTGGAAAACAATTTTGCGAGCAAGGGTATGAAGTCCATTTGGTAGATTTGCGTAATCATGGGCGTAGTTTTCATGATGAAGATTTTAATTATGATATTCTTGCTGAAGACTTAAAAAAATACTGTGACTACCATGAATTAGAGAATATTATTCTACTTGGACATTCTATGGGTGGGAAAACCGCCATGCTATTTGCAGCAAAATATCCGCAATTAATTAAAAAACTGATAATTGCCGATATATCTCCACGCTTTTACCCCATACATCATGATGCTATATTAAAAGGATTGGCTTCTTTAGATTTTGATAAAATAGCATCTAGGAAAGAAGCAGATGAACAACTTTCGAAATATGTTACTGAATTTGGTATAAGACAGTTTTTGTTAAAAAACTTGTACTGGATAGAAAAAGGCCAGTTAGCATTGCGAGTGAACTTAGAAGCTGTAACTGAAAATATTGCCGAAGTAGGCGAAGCACTGCCAATGGATTTAAAATTTGATGGCGACACATTGTTTTTACGTGGTGATAGATCAGAATATATAGGAACTAATGATGAACGCTTAATAAAAATGCAGTTTCCAAATGCTTCTATTGCTACAGTAAGTAAAGCAGGTCATTGGCTTCATGCCGAAAACCCTAAAGAATTTTATCGGTTTGTGATGGATTTTATAAACTAAAGCTAATATTTTGTATTTTCAATCAAATAAAAAATAAAACTAATGAAACTAGTAATGAAACTCATATTAAGTGCCATTGCAGTAATAATTTTAGCAAAATTACTACCAGGTGTGTCACTTGACAATACCATCACCACACCATTAATCGTCGCTTTGGTTCTGGCAATTCTAAACGTATTGGTAAAACCAATATTGATTATTTTAACTTTACCAATAACAATTCTAACCTTAGGATTGTTTTTATTGGTGGTAAATGCATTAATAATTCTTTTAGCAGATAAATTAATTGATGGTTTTGGAGTCTCTAGTATATGGACAGCTATATTATTTAGTTTGTTACTTTCGTTTTTGCAATCTATTCTATATTCAGTATTAAAAGAAGATAAAAAATAGACTAAATATCAGTAAATTAAAAACTTTGTTCAATCTCAAAAATATCGTACTTTTGCAGCCAAATTTTATTAAGGCGAAATGAATATTACAAGAGAAAATATCGATGCATTAAATGCAGTAGTCAAAGTTGATATTGAAAAAGGCGATTATGCCGATAAGGTAGAGAAAATTTTATCCGATTATCGCAAAACAGCTAACATCCCAGGATTTAGAAAAGGACACGTGCCAATGGGAATGGTTAAAAAGCAATATGGAAAAGCTGTATTGGTAGATGAGGTAAATAAATTACTTCAAGATGCATTGCATAAATACTTAACCGAAGAGAAATTGGACGTTCTTGGCAATCCCTTGCCAAAAGCACAAGACGATTTAAATTGGGATGCCGATAATTTTTCATTTGAATTTGAATTAGGATTGACTCCAGAATTTGAAGTGAAACTTAAAGGAAAAAAAGCCATAACACATTACAATATTGTTGCTGATGATAAAATGATTGACGACCAAGTTGAAAACATGCAAAAACAATACGGTAAATTAATCTCTAAAAATGACGTTGAAGAGAATGACGAAATCACTGGAACTTTCGTAAATGAAGAGAAAGAGATTAATACTACTACAACCATTACTCTAGATAAATTAAAAGGAAAGGTAAATACCAAAAAATTTATTGGTGCTAAAGTTGGCGACGTTATTGCCGTAAAAACAAAAGGGCTTTTTAATGACGATCATGATTTGATGAACCACTTAAAAGTACCACACGATGATGCACACGGATTGGCTATTGAGGTTGATTTTACAATTACTGAAGTTAATTCAAGAGAACTTGCCGATTTAGACCAAGAGTTATTTGATAAATTATTTGGAAAAGGCATCGTAACATCTGTAACCGAGTTAAAACAAAAGATAAAAGAAGATGCCGAAAAGCAATTTGTACAGCAATCAGATCAAAAACTTTTAAACGACGTAACAGAGTATTTAGTAGAAAACACAAAGTTTGATTTACCAGCTGAGTTTTTACAAAAATGGATACAAACAGCAGGAGAAGAACCTTTAGATGAAGCACAAGCTAAAGAGGAGTATGAAAAGTCTGAAAAAGCAATGCGTTACCAGTTAATTGAAAGTAAACTAATACTAGATAACAAGCTTCAAATTAACTTTGACGACCTTAAGGCTTATACACACCAGATGATAAAAGGCCAAATGGCACAGTTTGGACAAATGAATCCATCTGAAAAAGAATTGGACGATATTTCAGCTAGAATACTTTCCAATCAAGATGAGGTAAAGCGTTTATCTGAGCAATTAACGAGCCAAAAACTATTAGCATTCTATAAAGAAAACGCTAATCTTAAAACTAAAGAATTGTCTTACGACAAATTTGTTAAAGAAGTTTACGGCTCATAGTTTTTAAAAAAATCACTATATTTATGCGTTGAATTCTTTAGGGTTCAACGCTTTTTTTATCATCAATTATATCATTTAAAATAACTATGGATTACGGAAAAGAATTCGAAAAATTCGCTATAAAAGATCAAGGTATTAGCAGCACATACTACAATAAGATTATAAGTAGTATGTACCCAACCAATTTAACACCAAATATTATTGAAGAACGGCAAATGAATATTGCAATTTTTGACGTGTTTTCAAGATTAATGATGGATCGTATTATTTTTATGGGAACTGGTATTAATGACCAAGTAGCAAATATTATACAAGCACAACTATTGTTTTTAGAGAGTACAGATGCTTCAAAAGACATTCAAATATATATCAACTCTCCAGGAGGAAGCGTTTATGCAGGTTTAGGAATTTACGACACCATGCAGTTAATTAAGCCAGATGTAGCTACTATTTGTACTGGTATGGCAGCTTCAATGGGAGCTGTATTATTGTGCGCAGGCGAAAAAGGAAAGCGAAGTGGGTTAACACATTCGCGTGTAATGATTCATCAACCCTTAGGTGGTGCACAAGGACAAGCAAGTGATATTGAAATTACCGCTCGCGAAATATTAATCCTTAAAGAGGAGTTATATAAAATTATAAGTAAACACTCAGGGCAGGAATACGATAAAGTATATGCCGATAGTGACCGTGATTACTGGATGAAATCGGATAAAGCTTTAGAATACGGAATGATTGACGAGATCTTATCTCGAAACTAAAATATTAATAAGCTCAACATTCAGATGAAAAAGTAAATTTCATTGATAAAAATTTTGAATTGGAATTTGGTTTTTGAATATTGGGATTTTAAAAAAAATTATGGCGAAGGAAGAATTAGAATGTTCGTTTTGCGGCAGAAAAAAATCAGAAACCAATTTATTGATTGCTGGATTGGACGCACACATTTGTGATCGTTGCATCGAGCAAGCACATGGCATTGTTATTGAAGAGTCAAAACAAATCGATTCCGGTGATCTATCAGCCGAATTAATGCTGAGAAAACCTCAACAAATCAAAGCGTTTTTAGACGAATATATTATAGGCCAAGAGCACACTAAAAAAGTGATGTCTGTTGCTGTATATAATCACTACAAACGTTTATTGCAAACACCAACAGATGATGATATTGAAATTCAAAAATCAAATATCATGATGGTTGGCCAAACAGGAACAGGAAAAACCTTAATGGCAAAAACAATAGCTAAAATGCTAAATGTTCCTTTGGCAATTGTAGATGCTACTGTGTTAACCGAAGCTGGTTATGTTGGCGAAGATGTAGAAAGCATTTTAACGCGTTTACTGCAGGCAGCCGATTATAACCTTGAAAAAGCAGAAAGAGGCATTGTGTTTATTGATGAAATAGATAAAATTGCTCGTAAAAGCGACAACCCTTCTATAACCAGAGACGTTTCTGGCGAAGGCGTACAACAAGCGCTTTTAAAGCTTTTGGAAGGAACTGTTGTTAATGTACCACCAAAAGGAGGTAGAAAACATCCTGACCAAAAATTTATTGAAGTAAATACAGAGAATATATTGTTTATTGCTGGAGGTGCTTTTGATGGTATAGAGCGTCATATTTCTAAACGTTTAAATATGTCATCCATTGGTTATAAGGCCTCGCATGAGGGAGAAGTAATAGATAAGGATAACTTTTTGCAATACATTATTCCTAAGGATTTAAAAGACTTCGGGTTGATACCAGAAATAATTGGTCGTTTACCTGTACTAACATATATGAATCCCTTAGATGGTAAAACCCTTAGAGCTATTTTAACCGAACCAAAAAATGCCATTATAAAACAGTACAAAAAGCTATTTGAAATGGACAATATTGAATTATCCATTACCGAAGGAGCATTAGAGTTTATTGTAAAAAAAGCAATTGAGTATAAATTGGGAGCTCGTGGATTACGATCACTTTGCGAAGAAATTTTAACCGATGCCATGTTTAATTTGCCAAGTAGTGACGAAACTAAGTTAAATGTCACTAAAGCTTATGCCGAAGGAAAGCTTACTAAAACAAGACTTAAAAAGCTAAAGGCAGTTTCATAGTAAAGGAGTCTTTTAAAAGGCAATATTTTCAGTAAACCAGAAAGAAGAAGATAAGATTGTAAATAAAGAAACCACTCTTCCAAAGCATCGGAATAGAGTGGTTTTTTCTTGGATTATAATTAATGTTTGCGGTAAACTTTTTTATGTCTTTTCTTAATTACAGTTTAAAAGTAGTATTATAAATGAAAGAAAAAAAAGTCGGTCTCTGTTTTTAGATGAATATAGGTGTATATTCGTTTAAAGAAAAAAGAACGCCTTTTTTACCGATAAAAAGCAACTGGGTTTAGCGGTTTAATTTTAACAACTCATCCAAATAATCCCTAGAATTTGAAAGCCTCGGAATTTTGTGTTGGCCTCCAAGTTTATTTTTCTTTTTCAGCCAATCGTAAAACAATTGCGGTCTTGCAATATTTACTTTTGGTTGATTAAGTGTAATATTGTTATAGCGCTTAGCCTCATAATCGGAGTTTAAAGATTTTAAAGTGCTGTCTAACAATTTATTAAAATTATTAATGTCGCTAGGTGGTGTTTTAAACTCAATGAGCCACTCATGTGAACCCTTTTCTTTGCCTTCCATAAAAATAGGTGCAGCAGTATAATCAATAATTTCGGCATTGGTTTTTTTACAAACATCTTTTAAAGCATCTTCGGCATTTTCTATGATAAGCTCCTCTCCAAAAACATTTATATGATGCTTTGTTCTGCCCGACACTTTAATTCGATACGGATTTAGTGAGGTAAACCTAATGGTGTCACCAATTTTATAACGCCACAAACCAGCATTAGTGGTAATTACCACTGCATAATTAACATCTTTTTCAACCTCGCTCAAAGGGATTACTTTTTCTTGAGAAGTTCCATAGGTTGACATATCTATAAACTCGTAAAAAATGCCATAGTCAAGCATCAACAACAGTTCGCTGGAATTATTTTGGTCTTGAATGGCAAAAAACCCTTCCGACGCATTATAAATCTCGTAATATTTAAAATCTTTTCGTGGTAAAATAGATTTGTACTGGTCCATATATGGCAAAAAACTCACGCCACCATGAAAATATACTTCTAGATTAGGCCAAATATCAAAAATATCCTGTTTCCCAGTTGTTTCCAAAACGTTATTTAACATGACCAACATCCACGAAGGCACTCCAGCTAAACTCGTTACATTTTCGTTAATTGTTTCATCGACAATGGCTTGCATTTTATACTCCCAGTCGCTCATTAATGAGACTTTACTACTTGGTGTGCTGCTAAACTCTGCCCAAAAAGGCATATTATCAATTAAAATAGCCGATAAATCTCCAAACACAGTTCCGTTTTCTTTGTACAATTCTTTACTGCCACCAAGACGCAAACTTTTGCCAGTAAAGAGTTGCGATTCTTCATTGTTATTTAAATACATACAGAGTAAATCTTTTCCTGCAGCATAGTGGCAATCTTCCAAAGACTCTACACTCACAGGAATAAACTTACTTTTAGCATTAGTTGTTCCGCTGGATTTTGCAAACCATTTTATAGGTGTTGGCCAAAAAATATTTTGCTTTCCTTGTCGTGATTCTTCAATGGTATTCTGTATATTTTCATAAGTTGAAATAGGAACCCTATGGGAAAAAGTTTTATAACTTTTTATGGAAACAAAATCATATTGTTGCCCTATTTGTGTGTCTTTAGCAGTATCTAAAAGTGAAAAAAGCAGCTCATTTTGGACTTCATTAGGATATTTTAAAAACAGTTCAATTTGATGAAATCTTTTTTTTAAAAACCAGGAAGCAATAGAATTTACTAAAGGAATTGGCATATATTGGTTATCTTTACGAGGTCTAAAATAGGAAAAATCTTTTTATGCAGTACCAAGGTGTGTTAACAAAAATGGAAACTGAATTTACTAGTCCTATTCAGTATTATTTAGTTTTTGAAACCGATTTTATAAATATGAATCAGTTATTGAATAAAACACTAAAAATCAGTTTTGTTAAATATCAATGTCTTAACTGTGGTTTAGACAAACCCATTTATAGACAAGGGTTTTGTAAAAGTTGCTTTTTCGATATTCCGCAAGCTGCCGACTGGATTATGCGCCCTGAATTAAGTACAGCACATTTAGATAAAGAAGACCGAGACCTGGAATATGAAAAAAAAGTACAACTACAGCCTCATGTTGTGTATTTGGCCAATTCGAGTAATGTAAAAGTTGGAGTGACCAGAAAAAGCCAAGTACCAACACGTTGGATGGACCAAGGCGCTCACGAAGCTATAGAAATTGTTGAGGTACCAAATCGTTATTTAGCAGGAATTACCGAAGTAGCTTTAAAGGATCATGTAGCCGACAAAACCAACTGGCGAAAAATGTTAAAAAACGATATTGAAGATGAAGATTTGGTAGAATGGCGCGAACGATTGAAAGATTATATTCCTAAAGAAGTTAAAACGTATTACATAGCAAACAATACCGAAACCAATATGGATTTTCCTGTGCTAAAATATCCTAAAAAACCTTCTAGTTTAAACCTGTTGAAGGCTAAAGAATATCAAGGTGTATTAGTTGGCATCAAAGGTCAATACTTAATTTTTGATGACCAAACAGTATTTAATATTAGGGCTAATGAAGGGTTGGTGGTAAGTATATCTATTAATTAAAAACCCATTTAAAACTAAATTTAAATGGGATGGATAATTATTTCATATAATACTAGATGTCCTCTTGATCCCTAAGGCTTTGAATGTATGCAGCTTTTTGAATTTCACGTCGTCTTTTAACCGAGGGTTTAGTGAAAAATTGATTTTCTCTTAAATTCTGCATTACTTTAATATTTCGGTGTTTTCTTTTGTAACGTTTTAAAGCACGTTCAATATTTTCTCCTTCTTTAATAATAATTTTTAGCATGTAGTTTTTTAATTAATGTGTTTTTTTCTTTTAGGATTATCCTAAATAGGTTTTTAATATTTTACTTTTTGAAGTATGTCTTAATCTACGAATTCCTTTTTCTTTTATTTGTCTTACACGTTCTCTGGTTAACCCAAATGAATCTCCTATTTCTTGAAGACTCATAGGTTGTTTATTACATATTCCGTAGTAATGACGCAAAACATCTGCTTCTTTTTCAGATAGTGTATCCAATGCACGATTTATTTCAATAGCTAATGAGCCTCTCATTAAATCGTCATCAGGTCTTGGCGATTCATTGGAATTTACAACATCATAAAGTGTTGAAGTTTCTCCTTCTCTTAATGGAGCGTCCATTGAAACATGCCTGCCAGAAATCTTCATAGACTGTTTCACATCAGTTACAGTAAGGTCTAAATTAAGTGCAATTTCTTGAGCACTAGGTGGTCTTTCGTGAGTTTGTTCTAAAAAAGAATAGGCTTTATTTATTTTATTAATAGAGCCAATTTTGTTTAAAGGTAGTCTAACTATTCTAGACTGTTCTGCTAGTGCTTGAAGAATACCTTGTCTAATCCACCAAACGGCATAAGAAATAAACTTAAAGCCTCTTGTTTCATCAAAACGTTTAGCTGCTTTAACCAAGCCTGCATTTCCTTCATTTATTAAATCTGGCAATGATAGGCCTTGATTTTGATATTGCTTTGAGACTGAAACTACAAAACGTAAGTTAGCTGTTGTGAGTTTTTCTAAGGCTTCTTGATCTCCTAAACGTATTTTTTGTGCTAATTCTACTTCTTCGTCAGCGGTTATTAATTGAATTTTGCTAATGTCTTGAAGGTATTTGTCAAGCGACTTAGATTCTCTATTGGTAACTTGTTTCGTAATTTTTAATTGCCTCATATATTCTTTTAAAGATTTAAATTATGCATAATGTATAACTTAACTTTTTTATTAAGAAATCCTAATAAATGTTTGGTTTTATTATTTATAACTCTAAAATCAAAAAAAAGGAGGCTGTCTGAAAAGTAATGAAGAACTATAATTTGTCATATTGAGCGCAGTCGAAGAATCTTAAATATAAAAATGTTAGATATTTCGACTGCGCTC
>CAXBFU010000021.1:0-64779 GCA_963975205.1 uncultured Flavobacteriaceae bacterium
AGTTGTTTTTCAAGATCTTTAATTGTGTGCTTAACAGCATCTTCATAATTATCTTCATTGGAAGTTGCAAAAATTCTTGGTCCTGGTAAGCTCAATTCCATTTTACATATTTTTCCTTTAACTTTATCATTATGCTCTACTGAGAAATGCACTTCTGCACTTATAATCCAGTCATATTTTTTTCCTATTTTTTCTAGTTTTTTAGTCACATATTCATTCATAGCTTCACTTGTTGCCATATGCACATATTGAATATTTATTGTCATAATATTGTATTTTAGTTAATACTCAAATTTAAAAATAGTAATGATTTTTTTAGATGATTTTTATCATAAAAAAATGATAAAATTTATAATACAGAGGAGCATTTACTCAAAAATAACTTTGTCTTCTATTTCAAACCAAGATTTATAAAACTCTTGGTGTATTTTTTCTATACTATTGCGTTTTACTTTTAAGGTTGGTGTGGTCAATCCGTTATCAACATTCCAATCTTCCTTCATAATAACCACCTTTTCAATTTTCTCATGTTTTTCCAATTTTGGGTTTACTTGAGCGATAGTGTTGATTAAACCTTTAGATAAATCTTCCTTAGATTTTGCTTTACCTAATTCTGAAAGTGTAATTAAAGCTATAGGCTGTGGAATTCCAGTACCTACAACGCAAATTTGTTCAATATCTGTGTTTTTTGAAATTTCAAGCTCAATTGGTGAAGGTGAAATATATTTTCCTTTATCTGTTTTAAACTGGTCTTTAACACGTCCTGTAATGGTCATAAATCCATCATGGTCGTACTCACCAATATCTCCCGTTTTGAAATAGCCTTCTTCGTCAAAAACCTCAGCTGTAATCTCAGGTGCTTTGAAATATCCTTTAAACATGCAATTGTTCTTTATTCGGATCTCACCTTCTTCTGATAATCTAATTTCAGCTGATGGCCACGACTTACCAACAGTTCCTATTTTGTTAAATTCAGGTGTATTTGCATGAGAAATAATACAATCCTCAGTCATTCCATATACTTGAAAAATAGTTACTCCAATAGTCTCATACCATTTTATTAGGCTACTAGCCAATGGTGCAGCACCAGAAAAGCAAAATTCTGCCTTACTAAGACCTAATTTTTGTTTTAATTTTTTCTTGATTATGGTATTAATAATCGGGATACTCAAGAGCAGGTTTAATTTTTTTTGAGGTATTTTTTCCAATATTTTTTCTTGAAATTTGGTCCATATTCTAGGTACTGCCAGAAATACCGATGGTTGGCATTGTTCTAAATCTGACGCAAATGTTACTAAGCTTTCTGGAAATGAAAATTCAACACCTTTATAAAAGCCTTGTGTTCCAATTCCCATACGCTCTGCAATATGTGCCAGAGGCAAATAGGAAAAGAATCTTGGATGAGACTGAAGTGTTATTAATTCACCAAAAACCTTAACACTTTCTGAAAAATTTCTAATAGTATGCATTACTCCTTTAGGATTGCCTGTAGTTCCAGACGTATAAATAATAGTATGCAAATCATCAAGATTCATGACTGGAATTTCATTTAACGGTTGTTCTGTATTAATAATATCTTCCCAAAGCCTACCTTCACTTTCTCCATACATGCCAATACTAATTTTGTGAATATCTGGCACTCCACCTTTTTGAGATTCAAAATCATCAAGCTTACCAATAATTATGGCTTTAGATTCGCTATGTGTCAAAACTTGTTTAACGCCAGTATCGTTAAGTGTTGGATAAATTGGTATAGAAACGTGATCAGCCATCATAATAGCTATATCTGATATTAGCCAATGTGCACAGTTTTTTGACAATAACGCTATATGGCTTCGCTTTGGAAAGCGTAGCGAACCTAAATACGAAGCTATTTTACGTGCTTCAATTCCAGCTTCTTGGAATGTATAGGTGATTTGTTTTCCGTTAATAGGTTGTTTTAAAAATATTTGATTTGGTGTTTGCTTTTCCCATTTTAAAAAAGCATCTAAGGGTGTTTCAATTTTTGACATGCGTTATGATTTAGTTAGTTAGTTAAGCCTTGTCTGGGAATTAGTTACTATTATCAAATATTAGTTGTTCTTTAAGTTTTTTTAAATGCGTACATTATTTTTTTACATTAATACTGTTTTTGTTTTAGGCCTGTATTTAAAACAATGATTTTGAGTTTATTTATCTAATTTTGGTGACTACCTTACTTACAGTTGGTTTTTTAGCTTTTAAAAATTATTTGAGTTTCTCTTTAAAAAAATCGATAGTCCTTGTCCAAGCTAAAGTCGCTGCTGCTTCGTCGTACCTTGGTGTGGTATTGTTGTGAAACCCATGGTTTACATCTGGATAAAAATGAGCCATATACTCTACATTATTTGCTTTTAAAGCTTTTTCATATTCAGGCCATCCAGCATTTACACGCTTGTCTAATCCTGCATATTGCAATAATAATGGTGCTTTTATTTTTGCAGTTTCTTCGGCTGATGGTTGTCCTCCATAAAAAGGGACTGCAGCTTTTAAATCTGGTAATTTCACTGCCATCATGTTTGAAATCCAGCCTCCAAAACAAAATCCAACAACACCAATATTACCATCACAATCTTTGTGGTTTTTTAAATATTCAAAGGCTGCAATAAAATCTTCAAGCATTTCATTTCTATCTCTTTTACGTTGGAGTGTTCGTCCTTCGTCATCATTCCCAGGATAACCTCCAAGTGGAGTTAAGGCGTCTGGCGCAATAGAAATAAACCCATCTAAAGCTGCTCTCCTACCAGTATCTTCAATATATGGATTTAACCCTCTATTTTCATGTACAACCACAATGCCTGGTAATTTCTTTTTGGTGTTTGATGGTTTAGATAATAAACCTTTTATAGTACCTCCTCCTTTTGGTGAATCGTATTTCACATATTTCGAGTCTATTCTAGGGTCGTCTTGCTTGACTGTTATAGTATCTACATAATTAGGCGAGACAAAACTTAGTAATGAAGATACTGTTAAACCACCAATAGCATACAATGAGAGTTTTTCTGCAAATTGCCTTCTGTCTATTTTATTATGGGCATAATCATCGTAAAGATCAAACACTTCTTGTTTGATATCTTCTTTTTTTAAGGAACTCATGTTATAAAAATTTTGTTTGCATCAAGATACTAAATTTTTAGTTGAAGATAAATATTTATTTTTGTTTCCAAACCACTCCTTATGCAACTCGTTTTCGCAACAAACAACCCAAACAAACTTAAAGAAGTTCAAGCATTACTTCCTTCGAGCATTACATTAATAAGCTTGAAAGATGTCGGTTGTTTAGAGGATATACCTGAAACACAACCAACCATAAAAGGTAATGCCATACAAAAAGCTGAATACATAAAACAACATTATGGTCATGATTGTTTTGCCGATGATACAGGTTTGGAAGTAAATGCGCTACATGGTGAGCCTGGAGTATTTTCGTCGCGATATGCTGGTGAGCAAAGAAACGCCAATGATAATATGGATAAGCTGTTAAGCAAATTACAAGTTAAAGACGACAGGAGTGCTCAATTTAAAACCGTTATTGCCTTACATATAAACAATCAATTACACACATTTACAGGGATTTGCCAAGGACACATCACTAAAGAAAAAAAAGGTAATAAAGGTTTTGGTTACGACCCAATTTTTAGACCTAAAGGTTATGAAAGTACTTTTGCTGAAATGGATTTAGAGTTGAAGAATAATATTGGGCATAGAGGAAAGGCTGTACAACAATTGGTTGAATTTTTAAATAACCTAGCTCAAATAGTTTGAAAAAATTCATTTATTTACTTCAAAATATGTTGACTTACTAATTTTAAAAAAACTAATTTAGCTTACAAACACTTAACTCGCCCTAATAGTGTAGATAATTTAAACAAACCACATGAGATGGATTAGACTTTTAATTGCTTTGTTAAGTGCAAAGTTTAAAAAAAAACTTACTGGAACGGAAACAGTTGTCAAATCTTTTAGAGTTTGGATAACAGATATCGATGTTTCAGTGATGAACCATGCAGCTATAATGACAGTTTTAGAGACAGGTCGTTTAGATGCAATGGTAAGGTTAAACTTTTTCAAGGTTGCTTCAAAAAACAAATGGTTTTTCCCAAGTCAAGCAATTAGCATTCAGTTTTATAGACCTCTTAAGGTTTTTCAAAAAGCCCAAATACATACGAGAATTTCATATGTTGACGAAAAGTGGATTTATGTGGAGCAAAAAATTGAAAGAAAAGGCAAAATCATAGCCGCATGTATTATCAAAAATACAATAAAAAAAGGCAGAGAAACTATTGCAACATCTCAAGTAATGAAAGCCTTGAACATTAATGATGTGCCAACTTTTAAATATGATTTAATGAAAACTTATGAAAAAGAAAATGCGCAAATGAACGAAAAACTAGTCGATAATTGGGATAAACAGTATTATTCTTGACACAAACAATCTACAAGACAGAGCTATAAAAACAATATGGCAAACCATAGAGATATTTCTTCTATTTCATAAAATCAAACCACACATTTAAAAACATTTGGTTTATACTACCTAAAAAACCAATCTTTAAGATATCAAAATTTAGTGACGCTCAATAAATTATATTTACGTATTTGCTTAAATACGTAATTAATTATATATTTGTACCTATAAAACATAACTTATGAAATTAGAAATTACCTGTACACGAGCTGAAGCCAACCACAAACAGTTACAAAACTGCATGTCTATAATTGAAGAAATGGAAGGAAGCTTTCAAAAAACAACAAAATTATTATCCATAACAGGTAGTGATGTACGTCTTAAAATACTGTTCCTGTTAAATATGGAAAATGAATTATGCCCCTGTGATTTAGCTGATATTTTAAAAATGAGCGTTCCTGCTGTTTCGCAGCACATTCGAAAAATTAAAGACGCTGGTATTATAACTGCAAGACGTGAAGGCCAAACTTTGTATTATTCATTAAATGAAGATGAAACAGATATTTTGGATAAAATCTTTAAGTCGATAAAATTAAAAAGAAAAATAGCATAAATATATAATGAGTACAAAAAAAACATCAAAAAATGCAGCTTATACAGGTTTGTTTGCTGCTGTAGCAGCTTCATCTTGTTGCATACCACCAGTTATTGCGCTAATTGCTGGCGTTGGCGGAAGTGCATCCGCTTTATCATGGATGGAACCTTTTAGACCCTATTTAATCGGTTTGGCTGTAATTGCCATAGGTTATGCCTGGTATGCTTACTTAAAACCTAAAAAAGAAGATGATTGTTGCGAAGTTGATGCAAAACCAAAATGGTATCAAACCAAAGGGTTTTTAATTGGCATTACACTGTTCGCAGCCATCGCCATTGCATTCCCGTATTACTCATCTATTTTTTATCCCGATAATAAAAAGGAAGTAATCGTTGTCAATCAATCCAATATTGAAACGGTGGAGTTTTCCATAAACGGAATGACCTGTAACAGTTGTGCAGAACATGTTGACCATGAGGTTAATAAACTGGATGGGATTCTTAATTCGAACACTTCTTATGAAAAGAGCAATGCCATTGTAGAGTTTGATAAAACAAAAACGTCGAAAGAAGCTATAGAAAAAGCCATAAATTCTACTGGCTATAAAGTTGTAAAACAGAAATAATTATAAAATAAAAATCATGAAAAAACTATTAGTAGTACCAGTTCTAGCGTTGTTTTTAATTTCCTTTCAAGCAAACGCACAAAGTAACCAAACAGAAGTTCAAAAAGAAGTAACTAGTAAGGATGTTAAAACAGTGACCTTAAAGCTTACCGGTATCACCTGTGCAGGTTGTTCCAATGCTATTTATAATGCTTTAAAAGAAGTAGATGGTGTTTTAGAACATTCGGTTGAGTACCCTGGTGATATAGCCATTATTGAGTTTGACGATTCAAAAACAAGTATCAAAGCCCTAAAGCTTATCATAGAAGAGAAAGGGTTTAAGGCCGAGGTAATAAAAGGGAAGGTCTAATTTTTAATATGTAAACAGTGCCGATTCTATGAAAAATACAGCTAATATGAAAAGCCAAATGCCTCAAAACACAGAAACAATTTCATTGGAAATAGAAGGTATGACCTGTGAAGGTTGTGCAACACATATCGAAAAGGATATGAACGCAACAGAAGGTGTTTTAAGTTCCATAGTTAACCACGAAACCGGAAAAGGCGAATTTACTTTTGATGGGGATAAGATAAGTAAAGCAAACGTAATAAATGCCGTCAACAACATTGGTGATTATTCGGTCATAAATAATGTCGATGACGAAGAGGTTTCCGTTGAAAATTCCAAAGGTGAAAACCAATACGATTTAATAGTTATTGGAGGCGGTTCTGCAGCATTTTCAGCAGCCATAAAAGCGGAAAGTTTAGGGCTCACAACACTTATGGTTAATGACGGTTTGGATTTTGGTGGTACTTGTGTAAACGTGGGCTGTGTACCTTCAAAAAACTTAATAAGAGCTGCCGAAACCGTACGTCACACTACGCATTCCAATTTTAAGGGTATAAAACCTAAAGGTGCGGACATTGATTTTGCACAAATCATAAAAGATAAACAAGCATTGGTTGCTTCACTTCAGCAACAAAAATATCTGGATGTGGTAAGTGATTTTGAAAACCTAACGATGCTTAAAGGATGGGCAGATTTTGTAGATGCTAACACCATTCTTGTAAATGGAAATGACAAGTTCACTGCAACCAATATTATAATAGCCACAGGTGCAACCACCAATATACCTAATATTGAAGGGTTGAATGAGGTTGGTTATTTAACCAATGTGTCTTTGTTCGATTTGGAAGAGAACCCTAAAAGCCTGACCATTATGGGAGCAGGTTATATTGGTTTGGAAATTGCGATGGCATATAATCGTTTAGGCGTAAAAGTACGTATCATTGAATTTACCGATAGACCATTACGCAGTCAAACCAAAGACATCACAGATGTATTGGTAGAACAAATGAATAATGAAGGCATAGAAATTCTACCAAATTTTAGAGCCGTTAAATTTGAAAAGGATGGAGACAATACAATTATACATTGTAAATGCCCTGACGGTTCCACAACTCAAATTGTAGAAAAAGGACATATTGTTGTTGCAACGGGAACAAAGCCAAATACGTCTAAACTAGGACTTGAAAATATTGATCTTAACCTATCTGAAAGAGGTCATATTTTAGTTAATGAAAAAATGGAAACCAACATTTCCAATATTTTTGCAGCAGGAGATGTAGCAAATACACCGGCATTTGTATATACAGCAGCAACCGAAGGCAGTACAGCAGTAAACAATGCATTTTCATCATCAAAAACAAGTATTGATTATTCATCATTGCCTTGGGTAGTATTTACAGACCCTCAAATTGCGGGAGCAGGAATGGACGAAATAGAAACTGAAAAAGCAGGTATTCCTTTTGACGTCAGCAAACTTGATTTAATTCACGTTCCAAGAGCCTTGGCAGCTCAAGATACCAGAGGGTTTATAAAACTGATACGTAATACTGAAACCGATAAATTAATAGGCGCAAGAGTCATAGCACCAGAAGGTGGCGAACTCATCCAACAATTAAGTATGGCCATTAAATTTGGAATCACTGTAAAAGACTTGGCAGAAAGTTTTTATCCATACTTAACTTTAGGAGAAGCTGTTAAACTGGCAGCAATTACTTTTGGGAAGGATGTGTCTAAATTGAGTTGTTGTGCGAGTTGATTATTATAGTAATAATTGTCAACTTCTTAGGTTTATCTATAGAAAAGTTACATACACTTTTAAAATCAACATATTTATTTTTCAGTCCCAACAAAACAATATATATTATAAAATGCTTAAATATGTAAAAATCAAACCGTCTTGAGCTTTTATCTCCCCTTTCAATATGCGTAATCTATCTTTCGGAACCCAAACGATATGATAATCGCATTTATATATCATGACTAAGTTTCTTATATTTGCTCATAGCACAAATACAGGCATAGCCATTAGAACATGGAGAAATAAAACGCACATTCTTATTTTATTTATTGGAATAACAAGACAATATGAAAGCATCCGATTTATTTATTAAAGCACTAGAAAACGAAGGTGTTGACTACATTTTCGGAATTCCAGGAGAAGAGAATCTTGATTTTTTAGATTCAATAAAAGACTCAAAAATTAAGCTAATTCTAACGCGTCATGAACAAGGAGCGGGTTTCATGGCTGCAACATATGGTCGATTAACAGGAAAACCAGGTGTTTGTTTATCAACTCTCGGACCGGGAGCAACTAACTTTACAACACCTGCAGCTTATGCCCAGTTAGGCGCAATGCCCATGTTGATGATCACCGGGCAAAAACCTATTAAAAAATCCAAGCAGGGACGTTTTCAAATAGTTGATACGGTAGAATTGTTTCAGCCGATAACGAAATATACACGTCAAGTTGTCAATGGCAACAATATTCCCTCAATGGTTAGAGAAGCTTTTCGACTGGCTATTGAAGAAAGGCCGGGAGCGGTCCACCTGGAACTGCCCGAAGATATTGCAGCAGAAGAATGTGAGGATAAAATATTTCAGGTTGTTGGACACAGAAGAGCTGATGCAAATGAAATGGCCATTCAGGAAGCAGCAAAAATGATAGAGGACGCAAAAATGCCACTGCTATTAATAGGGGCTGGTGCCAATCGTTACAGGAGCAGCCAGGCATTACAGGCATTTATCGATAAAACGGGCATTCCGTTTTTTAACACACAACTGGGAAAAGGCGTTGTTGACGAAAGACATGAAAAGTTTATGGGAACGGCAGCATTGTCAGATAATGATTTTTTGCACTGTGCTATAAACAGGGCTGATTTAATCATCAATGTTGGGCATGATGTTATTGAAAAGCCACCTTTTTTCATGAATGAAGGAGGCGCCAAAGTAATCCATGTTAATTATTTTCCGGCAGAGGTAGATGCGGTTTACTTCCCTCAATTAAATGTAATTGGCGATATAGCCAATTCAGTAATACATATCGCAAAAAACGTAAACAATTACAGTAACTGGGATCTGTCTTATTACAAAACAATTAAAGAAGAAGTTGAAACTCATTTATCCAAATATGCGGAAGATCACCGCTTCCCTATGTTACCTCAACGGTTGGTTCATTTGGTTAGAAAAGCGTTACCGGAAGACGGTATTGTAACATTGGATAATGGAGTATATAAAATTTGGTTTGCCCGAAACTATAAATGCTATCAGCCAAACACGCTATTGTTAGACAATGCCTTGGCCACTATGGGGGCGGGATTAGCTTCAGCCTTGTGTGCGAAATTGTTAAATCCTGATAAAAAAGTAATAGCTGTTTGCGGAGATGGTGGTTTTATGATGAACTCTCAGGAGTTGGAAACCGCTGTTCGTTTAGGGTTAAATTTAGTCGTCATTGTCTTAAATGACGGTGCTTATGGAATGATAAAATGGAAACAGGAAGGAATGGGTTTCGACAACTTTGGTCTGGACTATAAAAACCCGGACTTTGTAAAATATGCAGAAAGCTACGGGGCGTGTGGCCATAGGCCCACAAGTGATGAACATTTCAATGAGGTCTTATCAAAATGCCTCAACACCAATGGTGTTCACCTTATAGATTTACCCGTAGATTACTCACTTAACCATCCCATACTCAATGTTTTATTAAAAGAAAAAACATGCAAACTATAAGCGTAGGCTGCCAAATCCGGAATACAGGCACTTCGTTTTCAAAACAAGCAATTATATGTTACAAGTTAAATCACCCTATGACCAAAGTTTAATCAAAGAGCTACCATTGGTAGGAGAAAAAGAAGTCGAAAAAGCGCTGACTATCGCTCATGACTTATTTCAAAATCAATCCAAATGGATATTGGCCCATGAACGCATAGCCATTTTAGAGCGAACAGCAGCCATAATGAATTCTCGAATTGAAGAGTTAACACTTACCGCAGCGCGAGAAGGCGGCAAACCGTATATGGATTCCAAAGTTGAAGTTTTGCGTGCTATAAACGGTGTTAAAATAGCAACAGAACATATTGGGCAGTTAAAAGGCGAGCAAATCCCGATGGGATTAACCAAAGCATCAGAAAACCGATTAGGATTTACTACTCGTGAACCTATCGGTGTAGTAAGTTCTATTAGTGCATTTAATCATCCATTAAATTTAATTGTACACCAAGTGATTACAGCTGTTGCTGCTGGTTGTCCAGTAATTGTTAAACCTGCTCTAACAACACCATTATCATGTTTGGCATTAGTTGACATTTTAAAAGAAGCAGGCTTACCAGAGGGTTGGTGTCAAGCAATTATTTGCGAAAACGAAGCTGCTGAACAATTGGTTACTGATAGTAGAGTTAATTATTTTTCGTTTATAGGCTCATCTAAAGTAGGTTGGTATTTAAAATCTAAACTATCTCCAGGTACACGATGTGCATTAGAACATGGAGGATCAGCTGCAGTTATTGTTGAAAAAGATGCAGATTTCACTAAAATGCTTCCTTCTTTATTAAAAGGTGGTTTTTATCATGCAGGACAAGTTTGTGTTTCGGTACAAAGAGTTTTTGTTCATGAAAGCATTTGCGATGATGTTGCTAATCAATTGGCGGCAATGGCAAATAAACTAGTTGTAGGTAATCAAATGGATGAAAAAACAGAAGTTGGTCCACTTATTTTACCTCGAGAAGTAGATCGCGTAGAACAATGGGTGGATGAGGCTGTAGAAGGAGGCGCAAAATTGCTAACAGGAGGAAAACGAATTTCTGATACATGTTACCAGCCAACGGTTTTATTAAATCCACCAGCAAATGCAAAAGTTTCTACTTTAGAAATATTTGGCCCTGTTGTTTGTATATATTCATATTCTGAAAGAGAAAAAGCCATTGAAATTGCCAATAGTTTAGACGTTCATTTTCAAGCAGCTGTTTTTACTAAAAATTTAGATGTAGCGTTGGACTGTGTAAAGAAGTTAAACGCAACGGCAGTAATGGTAAATGACCATACCGCTTTTAGGGTAGATTGGATGCCTTTTGGTGGAAGAGATACCTCTGGAATTGGAATGGGAGGAATCCAATATTCCATGCGCGAAATGACAAGAGAAAAATTAATGGTAATTAAAAGTAAAGTACTTTAAAAACAAAACTTATGAAATGAGCATAAACAAATTTTATCATTGCATACCTCCCGATAGTTATCGGAAAGACATGATTAAATGTTTAATGCGAATTCCTGAAATCGAAGATTCATGAACACAGATTACTGCAAATAGCATTACGTGAGAAATGTGCATAAATTTTTAGTTTATTCATTTTCAGTGAACTATAAAATTTTAAGCAGATGAAAAATATATTTTAAAAAGAAAACCAAAGATATTACTATTACTCAGGCTTTTGTATATACAGCAGCCACAGAAGACAATTCAGCAGTAAACAATGCATTTTCATCATCAAAAACAAGTATTGATTATTCATCATTGCCTTGGGTAGTATTTACAGACCCTCAAATTGCGGGAGCAGGAATGGACGAAATAGAAACTGAAAAAGCAGGTATTCCTTTTGACGTCAGCAAACTTGATTTAATTCACGTTCCAAGAGCCTTGGCAGCTCAAGATACCAGAGGGTTTATAAAACTGATACGTAATACTGAAACCGATAAATTAATAGGCGCAAGAGTCATAGCACCAGAAGGTGGCGAACTCATCCAACAATTAAGTATGGCCATTAAATTTGGAATCACTGTAAAAGACTTGGCAGAAAGTTTTTATCCATACTTAACTTTAGGAGAAGCTGTTAAACTGGCAGCGATTACCTGTGGGAAAGATGTTTCCAAATTAAGTTGTTGTGCGAGTTAATTTGACACAATTAAAATGATGAACTGTATTTAGTAGAAATATTAAATTAAACATTACATAGCTTAGACTAGGTGTACAAAAAAGTAAAAAAATGCCAACGATACTTGCCTGTTCTTCTACAAAATTGAGAATTGCAAAACAGTTTTGAAACCAAACGAAAAAGATTATTATGTCTATTGCTCTTTCAAAACTGTTCCCTGCCCTCCTATTCAATAAAACATAATCTGTTGTTAAAAACTTCAACAAACCCTAAGCATAATAAAAAATAACCCTATATTTGCACGCTGAAACTCAGAAGACTGAGTTTTATTTAATTCCTCAGCGTGAGGATTGTGTTACCAGAAGTTTTAGGTTTAAGTATGTCGATTCGCTTCTTATGTAACACCACATAACATAATCGAATACTTAATACAAAAATGAACACATTCCAACAACTTGGACTTGAAGACAATATCCTGCAAGCCATTAACGATCTTGGGTTTGAAAAACCAAGTGAAGTACAAGACAAAGCCATTCCAATTTTATTAGAAAAAGAAAGCGACCTCGTTGCTTTAGCACAAACAGGAACAGGGAAAACTGCTGCTTTTGGCTTTCCAATGCTTCAAAAAATAGATGTTAACAGTCGTACAACACAAGGGTTAATCCTATCTCCTACTCGCGAACTCTGTTTACAAATTACCAACGAAATGAAGCATTATGGTAAATACTACAATGGCTTAAACGTTACAGCTATTTATGGTGGTGCAAGTATAACCGACCAAGCAAAACAGGTAAAACGTGGCGCACAAATTATTGTTGCTACTCCTGGCCGTATGAAAGATATGATTAGCAGACGTTTGGTTGACATTTCAAAAATTGAATATGCTGTTTTAGATGAAGCCGATGAAATGTTAAACATGGGTTTCTATGAAGACATCACCGATATTTTGTCACATACACCACAAGATAAAAACACTTGGCTGTTCTCTGCAACAATGCCAAAAGAAGTATCGACCATTGCAAAAAAATTCATGCAAAATCCTATTGAAATTACAGTAGGTAATAGAAACGAAAGCACAAATCAAGTCTCCCATGAATATTATTTGGTTAATGCAAGAGACCGCTACCAAGCCTTAAAACGGTTAGCCGATGCCAATCCAGATATATTTTCAGTAATTTTTTGCCGTACAAAACGAGACACTCAAAAAGTAGCCGAAAAATTGATTGACGATGGTTACAGCGCTGGAGCTTTGCATGGCGATTTAAGCCAGAACCAACGAGATTTGGTGATGAAGTCATTTAGAAACAAGCAAATACAAATGCTGGTTGCTACAGATGTTGCTGCGCGTGGTATTGATGTAGACGATATTACACATGTTATAAATTACCAACTTCCTGATGAAACCGAAACCTACACACATCGTTCCGGTAGAACAGGTCGTGCTGGAAAAACAGGTGTGTCAATGGTGATTGTTTCCAAAAGTGAAATGCGCAAAATAAAAAGTATTGAACGCATTATTAAAAAACAATTTGAGAAGAAAGACGTACCTAATGGTATGGAAATTTGTCAAGTGCAATTGATGTCACTTGCCAATAAAGTACACGATACCGAAATAAACCATGACATCGATCCTTATTTGGATGATATCAACACACTTTTTGAAGATGCCACTAAAGACGAGCTCATTAAAAAATTCTTCTCGGTTGAGTTTACGCGTTTTCATAATTACTATCTAAAAGCCAAAGATTTAAACGCTGAAGCACAACATAGCAGTTCAAGAGATACAAGTGACGAAAAATCCACACGTTATTTTATAAACGTTGGAAAAAAAGATGGCTACGATTGGATGAGCCTCAAGGACTTTTTAAAAGAATTGCTTGAGCTTGGTAAAGATGATGTATTTAAGGTAGATGTAAAGGACAGTTTTTCATTTTTTAATACCGAAACTAAAGAACAGGAAAAAGTATTGGCCTTTTTTAATGATTTTAAATACAATGGTCGCTTTGTAAATGTTGAGGTTAGCGAAGATAAAGGCAGAAGTCGAAACAGAGGTCGTGGTGGCAAACGTCGTGATGATAGGCGCAGAAGTGGAAGGCATTCAAAACCAAGAAATGATAGAAGGAGCAACGAAAGACGCTCAGACTCTAGAAGTGGTAGCGAAAATCGTAATGAACGAAGAAATACAGAGTTTAAATCAAGTTCAAGACGTTCCGATTCTGGCAAAGCATCTGGAGATTTTGCATCATCTAGACCAAGACGTAGTAGAAGAAAGTAAATTTTCTTGTTAATTTTAAGTCAAAATAGTAAGCATTTCAAATTATATACGTTTTGTTTAGTACTTTTATACTCTAAAGTTATTACATGAACAAGCGTTGCCTACTTTTAAGTCTATTATTTATATCGGTATTTAGTTATGCTCAGGAAACCTCTGTAAAAGGTAAAGTAATTCGTGCCGAAAATGGCTCACCTCTTGAGAGTGTTAATATTGTAAATCTTAACCAAGTTATTGGTACTTCAACCAATGTCAATGGCGAATTTGAAATAGGAGCTAATGTTAACGATACCTTACATTTTTCTTATTTAGGTTATAAATCAATTAAAGTTCGGGTAACAAACGATTGGATTGTATTTGGTGCAGCGACATCCATAGAAATGACGGAACTTGCATTAGCATTAGAAAAAGTAGTAGTCAACCAATTGCGATTAACAGGTTATTTAGAAATTGACATACAACAAGTTCCTATACGTCGTGATACACGATATAGTATTTCAGGACTTCCATCTACTGGATATGAAGGACGCACTAACTCGCCAAGTATGGTTAGTAAGGTGTTAGGTGCTATTTTTAATCCAGCCGATTTCTTACATAAAATGTTTGGAAAAAAACCTAGAGAAATGCGTAAGCTAAGGCAAATGAAAGCAGATGACGAAATACGAAATCTTCTAGCTTCACGTTTTGATCGTGAAATGCTTACAGCACTTCTAAATGTCGATAAAGTAGATCTTGACCTGTTAATAAGTGAGTGCAATTACTCCAAAGACTTTATACGTACTGCTAACGACCTTCAAATATTGGATGCAATTAGCGAATGTTATGAAGAATATAAAGTACTTAGTAAAAGTCGCTCTCAACCTTAGTTTTGTGAGTGCATTGCTATCCTATTGCCTTCCGTATCAATAAAAACACCCATAAAGCCATGTTCTGGTGAGATTTGAGTTTTAGGTTTATATATTGTTCCGCCTGCTTGTTCAATTCTATCTAATTCGTTTTGTAAATCTTCACTCATAAAATACACTAAAGTGCCTTCTTTACTGGGAGTATAAGATTCTTGTTTAATTAGCGAACCAGAAGCTCCATAAGCGTTTTCATCGCTTGATGGAAACCAACCCATGAGTAGTCCTCCAAAATCAACAACATTAATTTTAATGTTAAATACTACCTCATAGAAAGCCTTTGCACGTTCCATATTTAATACTGGTATTTCAAACCAGCCTACCATATTTCTTCCCATAATTGTTTATTTTCTTTCTAAAAGTTCTTTTAAACTCTCAAGACCTTCTTCAAAATCTTTACCTACAGCTTTTTCAAAATTAACAAACAGTATCATTATATTAAGCGGAAATGGGTTTCTGCCCGAAAATCCCCAAGTCACCATTGTTTGGTTCTCATCGACCTTATCTACCAATAAATGTCCAATAGATTGCGATTTCCATGGCTTAAAAAACCGTAATTCGGTATCAATGGATTCATTTTCTACAATTGCAATTATCTCCTGCTCACCTTCGCCTACATCTTTATTTCCTTTCCATTTGGATACAAACCCTACTTCTCCATCTGTACCCTCAAAAGTTTGTTGCATATTTGGGTCTTTCTTTTTCCAAGGTGACCAATTATCTTGGTTTTTAATAGATTTTAAATACTGAAAGGTATCGGGAAGTGTACGATGAATAATGATACTTCTTCTTACTTGGTAATTATTGGGTGCAATTAACCCTAGTACTACAATTAATAAAATAATGGCAGCAAGTACGTATAAAAATATTGTCATGGTTGGTTGGTTGAATTAATATATATTTAATGGACTTAAATTTACAAAATTAAGTTTGATTTTTATAGTATTCTAAAATTTGGTCGCTACTTTTAATAGTTTTTACACACCAATCAAATCGTTTTTCTAGCATTTCACTTTCAGAAAGTTGCCAAGAAACATCACTTTGCTTTAACTTATTTGTGGCATATTGTAAAATAATAGCCGCAGATACCGAAATATTTAAACTTTCGGTAAAACCAACCATTGGTATTTTTAAAAATACATCTGCTTTACTCATCACCTCTTTTGATAATCCTTCGGTTTCCCTACCAAAAAAGAAACATGATTTTTTCGCGACATCAAAATCTTGTAAATTACTGTCCTTAATATGTGGAGTAGTTGCAACAATTTGATAACCTTGTTTTTTTAATGAATGGATGCAACTTTTAGCCGAATGATAACGTTTTAAATCTACCCATTTTTGCGCTCCCATCGCTATTTCCCTATCAATTCGCTTTACATTTTGCTCTTCAATTACATGTAATTCCTGAATACCAAACACATCGCAGCTACGCATCACTGCACTTGTATTGTGTAATTGATACACATCTTCCATAGCTACCGTAAAATGTTTGGTACGTTGAGATAGTACTTGTTGAAACCGTATTTTTCTTTGTTCTGTTAAATACGATTCCAGGTAAGTAACTAATTTTTCATCTATCATATACCAAAAATACAGAATGTCATTACGAGGAGCAAAGCGACGTGGTAATCTTTTTAATTTTCAGAATAATAATAAGTAGATTGCCACTTCAAAATAATAATGTGATTCGCAATGTTGGTATAATTTCTATTTTTGATATATGAATGAGCCGCAACAAAAATTTACTAACAACCCAATATGTTTTTTGATAAATTATATTTAACAGTTATAAAACAATATTTTTAAACAAATGAAGCACATAGTTGTATTAACTGGAGCAGGAATGAGTGCCGAAAGTGGATTAAAAACTTTTAGAGATACTGATGGTTTGTGGGAAGGTCATGATGTTTTAGAGGTTGCGTCACCACAAGGGTTTGAAAAAAACCCTGAATTGGTTTTAGATTTTTATAACCAACGCCGAAGACAATTAGTGCAAGTGCAGCCTAATAGTGCTCATTATGCATTATCTAAATTGGAAAAAGATTACAAAGTCACTGTCATCACCCAAAATGTGGATGATTTGCACGAACGTGCAGGAAGCACAGGTGTCCTTCATTTACACGGTGAATTATTGAAAGTACGTAGCACTTATGATGAATTTGATGTACAAAGCTGGAAACATGATTTAGTTTTAGGAGATCTATGCAGTAAAGGCTACCAGTTGCGACCACATATTGTGTGGTTTGGAGAAGCAGTACCAATGATGGAAAAAGCAGTAGATATTTGCCAAACAGCGAATGTGCTACTTATTATTGGCACCTCGATGCAAGTGTATCCAGCTGCTAGTTTGATGCATTATGTAAACCTTAATACCAAAATATTTTATATAGACCCTAAACCTGCAATGAGCAACAATGCACAAATAACTGTTATTAAAGACAAAGCTACAAGTGGTATTTTAAAAGTGATTGAACAATTAAAGGAAATGCATTAATATTAAAAAAAACGATTAACTTCGTTGGCGTTTAATATCAAAAACATGATATTTCATTTATATAAACTAATGGTCTCCCCTTTTTGTAGAAAATAGAATATGATAAATTTCTTTAGAAAAATTAGACAACATATGATTAAAGAAAATAAGGTTAGCAAATATTTACTTTATGCAATTGGTGAAATTATTCTTGTGGTTATTGGAATTTTAATAGCGTTACAAGTTAATAACTGGAACGAGAACAGCTCTAAATTAAAAGCACAAAATAAAACCATTGAGAATTTAAATTTAGAATTAAAGGGTAATTTAATTAAACTTGACAGCACAATTAGATCGTCGGAGTTATCCATTAATTCATCAGATAATCTTTTGGTATCGATGAATGATTCAACTACAAACAAATATAAGGGCGAAAAATTAGATAGTTTATTATCTAAATTAAATTTTTCCAATTGGAATAGAAGTAATTTAAATATAACATCCATTCAAAGTTCAGGAAATTTAAATAACGTAGAAAATAGTGAGCTAAAAAATTTAATATATGATTGGATTAGTCAAATTGAAAAACTCGAATTCTATGAAACAAAAAGTGATTATGCCTACCAATACTTTATTGACTACATTAAAAAATATGGCTCCTGGAGGGAAATAGATAAATTTGCATTTAACCGCGTAAAAGGCTCTCAGCTAATGCCCTCTAATGATCACCTGTTAAAAAGCGCTGAGTTTGAAAATTGTTTAAATGAACTTTTTATATGGGAAACACAAAAAAAACGAGAATACGAAGACATTAGGAAAAGGTTAATTAAACTAATAGAATTCACCAATTCTTAAATACGGTTGCCAACTAAGTATTGCAAATTGCTTGTTGTTGCTTGTATAATTCTACTGATGTTCCTTTGGGTCGTCTTCTTTTAATCCTTAATTCTTGCCAACGCAACTAAAACCATACATGCCAAACAAAACTCCCTAACCAAGCATAACATTCACTATAAAACACACTAAGAAAACAACTAAAAACACACAAAACTTAATCATCATCGCTTAATTTAAAAAAACGTTTTGTCATTCCTGCGAAGGCAGGAATCTATTACTTAAACCAATCAAAAGATAAATCTTTCCAATTGGGGTTTTCTTTTTCTATAAGGTTAATTTTCCATTGTCTTTTCCATTTTTTCATATTTTTTTCTCTTTCAATAGCATCATTTACATACTGATAGCTTTCAAAATAAACCAATTTATCTAAACCATATTTTTTAGTGAATCCTTCTTTCAATTTATTCTTGTGTTCAAAAACTCGTCTTTTTAAATCATTTGACACTCCAATATATAAAGTACCATTCTTTTTATTTGTTAGTATATACAAGTAGTATTGATGTATGGTTTTATACATAAATAATTTGGGTAAAAAAGTGGATTCCTGCCTTCGCAGGAACGACAATCTTTTTCATAGCTAGGAAATTGATATCAAATAAAAATAAACTCAATTATTAACAAAATTAAATCCAACTTAATCATCATCGCTTAATTTAAAAAAGTCGTTTACAGGCTTATTAAACAATGCCGATAGTTTTAAAGCCAAAACCGTAGAAGGCACATACCTATTGGCTTCTATAGAATTTATGGTTTGTCGAGACACACCAATGCGCTTTGCTAGATCGTCTTGTGTCAAGTTTAAAATAGCACGTTCTACTTTTATGGTATTTTGCATTATCTATAGCGTTTTAAAGTGTGAAAAGACATAAGCTGTACCAACAGCATAAAAACGAGTATTTGAAAGTCTCCCAAATTTTTATAAGCCTCTCCACCTGAATTTACTACATTTGAAACACCAAACTCTACATAAGGCATTATTAAAGCATAGGCAACACCAACTACAAATGCAAATGCATACGATTGCATTCTTAATTTAATAGTAAGTTCGTCTTCTTCTTTGTCTTTTGAAATAGACATCAAAAGCAATCCAACTAGCATGCCCTTTCTTGTAAGCTCTTTTAGCCATTCGGTGTCGCCTTCCATTGCAAAAGCACGTATAAACATGGTAGCAATTGATAGTCCTGTTACTATCATACCAATAGTCCAAAATGTATGTGGTAATCTAAAATTAGTGACTTTGTTTAAACGCTCTCTTTCGCAATTCATTATTTTTTCTGTATTCATTATATTAAGATTTAATTGACAAACATATTAATCATTATGACTAATTATTTTTACTATATGACAAATATACTTTACATTTAATTAATTTCCAAATATTATATTAGAAATTGATTATCTTGTTATCTTATTTAGTAAAAACCATTTAGTTATATAATTTAAAAACTTTTGTAGAGAAACAAAAATAATTGCGTCTAAGCAATAAACAAAAATGAAAGTAACATTAATTAGTATTCCTGTTAGAGACCAAGAAAAAGCCTTAAAATTTTATACTGAAAAATTGGGCTTCATAAAAAAGAAGGATTTACCATTAGGAGGTGGAAATAGATGGTTGACTTTAGTTTCGGCCGAATGGCAGGATGGCCCAGAATTGTTATTGGAACCAGCTCCTAATCATTTTGAGCCGTGTAAAGTATTTCAAGATGCATTGATGGAAGCAGGACATCCTTACACTCAATTTGATGTTCAAAGTGTCGATGAAGAATATGACCGATTAAGTAATTTAGATGTAGAATTCAGTATGAAGCCAACTGAAATGGGGACTGTAAAAGTCGCCGTTTTTAACGACACCTGTGGAAATAACATTCAACTTGTAGAGGAGTTGTAAAAACACATTATACGAAACTTGAATTATTTATACTCAATAATTAAAAACACCGAAGTACTATCGCCAACATTTAGCACTTGATGTTCAGACACCTCATCTTTATTCCACGAATAACCTGTTGGAAAACTTACTTCCCTTGTTCCTGAGGCGTCGTCTATTTTAAATGTTCCTCCAACAAGTGCATATCCAAAATGGGGATTGTGGTAGTGCTTTTCATGACCAACATTTGGCGGAAAAGAGCATTTTAAAACACGTAACTCATCATTATCTTCAAGCACTTCACATACTTTTTCGCTTTTCCAACCAGCTTGAAAAGGGTCTGGTAAATTCAATTCATTCGTTTTTTCTTGTTTACAAGAAGTTATTAATAAAGCAAAAATCATTGCAATAATTACCTGTTTCATAATGTTTACTTATTTTTTTCTTCTATCCAACGCGACATAAATTTGGTGCTTTGCATGGTATGATATTGTAACATTGCTCCTGTAAAATTGCTTAATCGTTTTTCGTGAAGTTGTTTATGCGTTTCCTCTAAACTATTTATCAATTTATTTTTAAATACCCTTTTGTTAAAACGCTTATTAATTACCCCAAATCCGTTATGTTGCTTTTCTTGCCAAAGGACTTTATTTGAGTATAAATTAGTAGCTTTATTGGCAAACTCTAGAGCATCATCTGCAACAAAACCATTAGGTTCTAGATTTCCATACATGCCTTCGGCACCAATGTTTGTTGTTACACAAGGTGTTCCGTTTTGCATAGCATCAACAAGTTTTCCTTTAAGTCCTGCGCCAAATTGCAAAGGTGCTACACATACTTTAGCATGTTGCATAACTTGGTTAACTTTTTTAGCATATCCTTTTACTAAAAACCCTTCAGCTATATTATGTAATTGGTTTACTTTTTGTGATGTATAAGCACCATAAATGTGTAATTCGGCTTCTGGTAATTGTTTTCTAATCAATGGCCAAATGGTTTCTTTTAAATACAATACTGAATTGTAATTAGGTGCATGCAAAAAATTTCCAATGGTTACAAAATGTTGTCGTTCTTTAAATTTTGGTAAATTGTTGATTGCTTTGTCGGTAACCTCATCTAGCATAAAAGGTAAATAAAGTAATAGTGATTTAGGGACTTTAAATGTGTTTTGAAGGATTTCCATTTCAGCTTCCGAAATAATTAAACTTAAATCACTTCTATAAATACTGGCTATTTCGCGTTTAGCAATATCTCTAAATAAATATGATGTATTAGATGGATTGTTATCTTTAAAAGCTTGTTCTCTTGCTTTTCGTAGGCAATGCAAATCTTCGGTATCTAAAATTCTAAGCGCTTCTGGACAGTTTTCAGCAATGCGCCAACCAAACTGTTCTTCTATCATAAAACGGTCAAAAAGTACCACATCAGGCTTTAAGTCTATAATAAAGGCATCGAAACTTGAATTGTTTAACTCAATACCCACTTGAGAAACACCAATACTTTCTAAATTGAAAGCATTATCACTTTTTGCACAAGGGCTTGCAAAAGTAATGTTATAACCCTCGTTTAAAAAAACCTTTATAAGCTGCATCATTCGGCTTCCCGCAGCCGAACTTTTTGGTTCAGGCCATACAAAACCAATGATTAGAAGTTTTTTTGCCACGAATACACGAATAATAATTAGACTTAAAATAATTTACTGCTTACTACAACTGAATGTTGTAAACTAATTTATTCGGATTTTAGCTCTAAACTATAAGCAGAACGCAGTTGTTTTGCCCAAGTAATAACACTTTTAATTTGTGTGTCTGTAAGTTTTGCTTCGGTATGTGTCCATGTGTACGATGGCAATGGCATTTCTTTCTCTTCAACCAATTCTATTAATTCGTCTAATTTATGGTCTTTCTTTTTAACTGTATAATCATTCCATGCTGAAAAATTTAATTCTTCTTTAGCATGATCTATATGTCCAGCCAACCAATAGTTTACTGGAGTAATGTTATTATACCAAGGATATCGAGTAACATTGCTATGGCAATCAAAACAACTTTCTTTTAAAATAAGTTTTACATCTTCGGGTGGATTAGTGTCTGTCAAAAACGATTCAAGGGAAGTTGTACTTCCTTCATTTTTCTCTGGTCCAAAAAATTGAGCTATTACAAACACAGCTAATAACAACAATAGTATTTTTTTTATAATCTTCATAATTAGTTATTTTTAGGTTTTTAAATGTACTAAATTATTGATGACTACAGAAGAATTATACAAGGAATTGGATTATGTAAATCATTCGCGCGAAAATCGAAAAAAGTATGCCCTTTTAGTTATTAATAATCCTGAGTTAATTACGCAAGTTATGGATATTCTATTTCGTGTGGACGATAAAGTTTCATGTCGTGCTGGTTGGTTGTTAGAATTTGTTGCTAGAGAAAACCTAGATTCAGTTTTACCACATTTAGATTGTTTTACTTTTAAAATGCATAAGGTATATTTAGATTCTGCTGTAAGACCTATTGCCAAAATTTGTGAATATCTTGTTGAAGCCTATTATAACAAGAACGAGAATCTCACCAAAGAAAAATTAAAACACAAACATAAAGAAAAAATTATCGAATTGTGTTTCGATTATATGATTACCGACCAGAAAATAGCCGCAAAAGCTTATGCTATGAATACACTGTTTTTATTGGGTAAAGATTTTGATTGGATTCGTCCGGAGTTAAAAATGATATTAGAAAAGGACTTTCAATCAGGTAGTGCTGGATATAAAGCTAGAGCAAGGTGTTTGCTAAAAAAAATTAAAACTGCATAACCGTTTTAAGCTCTGCTTCAGTTATGTCTAATAGCTTACTCTCAACCAAACGAGGTAATAATATTTTCCAGTTTTTATCCTGACTAAAAATAGATTTTAAAATAGGTTTAGCTTTATTAAACTCCTTATTATTTAATAAATTGATTGCATACCAATATTGCATTTCTAAATTATTGGGAAATAAGTTTTGAGCTTTTAAATACAACTGTTCTGCTTGTTTAGAATGTCCTTCTTCCATCGCTAAATCACCTTTATTCATATATTCATAAGCTTTATGAATTTTTATTAATCGCTCTAATTCTTCAATTGGATTTGGATGATCTTCAACCCTTAAATCCATAATAGTATCTTCCCAAGAATTTCCTGTAGCTTCTCCTTTTACAATTAAAATAGCAGCCGATTGTTTCCCGCGAATATCTCCTTTTTCGTTTTGAGCTGCTTTTAATGATGCCAAAATACGCTCACTTAAACTTCCTTTTGTAGTTTCAAAAGCATTTGCCATTGCATCCCAAACCGTATTATTTAACATCATATTGGCCTGAACAGAAAAGTTTTTACCTTGCCTATGTCCAGCTTCGGCAATACATAAACTTCCCGTATGTGTGGCAACTTCTCCATTAGTATCTAAAAAAGCGACTTGCCTGTACATTTCACCTTCATCATTTTCAATTAAAGCATCCAGTGCTTGTTGTGGCGATAAACCTTGCTCCATTAATGCCAAACCTTTAGGTCCATAACTAGGATTAACTAACGACTGTGTTGCTACTACACCAACTCCGGCTTTAGCATAAGACACTGTAGAACCTACACTAAACCAATGCGATTGTACGGCAACACCCATTTCTCCTGTCACAGAGTCTCTAGCGACGATGGAATAGGTATGTGTAAAAGGTTCGGATTTTTTATAGGATTGAGCAGATATTAAATTGGGCAAAACAAAAACGGATAGAAGGAGTAGTTTTTTCATTTGATAAATTTCATAAAATAAAGATACAATTTTTTCACTTTTGAAAAGAGGGCAATAATCAAAAACTGGAAATTTTAAAATCGGTCATCAAAAATCGTTAATCGTAAATCAAATACTTATCTTTACAGCTTCAAAAATCATTTCATAGATATGTCTTTATCAATGCTCAATGCCATTTCTCCAATAGATGGTCGTTACAGAAGTAAAACTGAAGCTTTAGCACCTTATTTTTCCGAAGAAGCTCTTATAAAATACAGGGTAAAAGTAGAAATTGAATATTTTATTGCCCTTTGTGAAATTCCATTACCACAATTAAAGGAGGTCAATACTAGCTTGTTTGAAAAGTTACGAAACATTTATAGAGATTTTTCTGCTGAAAATGCCACAGCAATAAAAGACATTGAAAAAGTAACTAACCACGATGTAAAGGCGGTTGAATATTTTATTAAGGAACAATTCGATGTTTTAGGTATTTCACAATACAAAGAGTTTATTCATTTTGGATTAACCTCTCAAGACATTAATAACACAGCAGTCCCATTAAGCATTAAAGATGCGATAAACGATGTGTATGTACCTGAATACCTTACTGTTTTAAATAGATTAGAAAAACTTTCAAAAGATTGGAAAGATATCCCAATGTTAGCAAGAACACATGGGCAACCAGCCTCTCCAACGCGTTTAGGAAAAGAAATTGAGGTATTTGTAGTTAGACTTAAAGAGCAATTTAATTTATTAAACGACATACCAAGTGCTGCCAAATTTGGTGGTGCTACCGGAAACTTTAATGCACATCATGTAGCATATCCAAACATTGATTGGAAAGCATTTGGAGGTAGATTTGTTCAAGAAAAACTAGGTCTCTACCACTCCTTCCCTACTACACAAATTGAACATTACGACCATATGGCTGCATTGTTTGATTGTTTAAAGCGCATTAATACCATTATTATCGATTTAAATAGAGATATCTGGACCTATGTATCCATGGATTACTTTAAACAAAAAATTAAAAAAGGAGAAGTTGGCAGCAGTGCCATGCCACATAAAGTAAACCCAATAGATTTTGAAAACAGTGAAGGGAATCTTGGTATTGCCAATGCTGTTTTTGAGCATCTCTCTGCTAAACTACCAATATCCCGTTTACAACGTGACCTAACAGATAGTACGGTTTTACGTAATGTTGGCGTCCCTTTTGGACATACTTTAATTGGTTTTAAATCTACTTTAAAAGGACTTAATAAATTACTTTTAAATGAAGTTAAATTTGCTGAAGATTTAGAGCAAAACTGGGCAGTAGTTGCTGAAGCTATACAAACCATATTACGTCGTGAAGGTTATCCAAACCCCTATGAAGCTTTAAAGGGATTAACACGAACCAATGAAGCTATAACGCAGCAATCCATTGCGAACTTTATTGATACTTTGCAAGTTGACGACACCATTAAATCTGAATTGAAAGCTATTACACCAAGTAACTATACTGGTATTTAAATGAGAAATAATGTCACATTATTAGCATCTGCACTTTTGGTTGTCTTCTTTTTTATAGCTGGACTTATGGAGTTGCTAGATAATTTTATTGTTATGATGCTGCTTTTTTTGGGATTTATTGGCATTGTTGTAAACATCATTATTATAAAATCCAAAGACGATCAATCATAAAAAGAGGCTGTCTAAAAAGTTATGAAGAACTAAACTTGTCATTCTGAGCGCAGTCGAAGAATCTTAAATACCAGCATGTTAGATATTTCGACTGCGCTCAATATGACACTAAAAAGTAGTTTTTAGATAGTCTCTTTTACATTAACATTTTAACGTTTTTTGATTGACAGTAATTTTTTTTGACTGATTAATCAAAAACTTCAGAGAAGTCTTCAAAATCACTTCCAGTATTGCCAGGTCTAAAGAATTGCATAAAATCTTGAACTGCATTCTCGTTAGATGACATTTGATTAACAGCTTCGCCTAGCTTCATAATTTTAGCAGGTTCCATATTATCGCCCAAAACTCTAATTATTCCAAATCCAGCGTCATTCATGGTACCAAAAATAATCAGTTCATCTATTGTTGTATCGGTTCCAATATATTTTACGATTATTTTTCCATCAGTAGAGTTTCCACCTCTAAACAAATCTTGGTAACGTTCATCTTTAAGAATAGTCTGCACTTTAGCCAACTCTGTTTTATACGCTTCTATATTATCATCACTTTTTCTATATCCAAGCATATTAAGTTTGTCTATCGACTCATAAGCTTCTAACTGTACTTTGGTAAGATTTGCTTGTTCTAAATCTACAAAGCTTACAGGAATATCTACCGAAATAAAATTAGGTGCCTCCTGGTTTACAACATAATATCCTTGCAAAGTCTCTCCTCCATAACCACAGCTGGTTAAAGCTGTGATTATAAGAAGTGACGCCACAATATTTTTGATTGATGTTTTCATGATGATAATAATTGCTTTTTATATTCTAGTTCTTTTTATCGCCAGCTTTCTTTAAATGCTCACCTCCAGGGATATTCATTTTACTTGTAATTTTAGAGATTTCCCTTAAATCTATATCTCCTAATATGGATACTATAACGGTTTCTATTTCACGATCTTTTCCATTGATAGTAATTTTTTCTCCGTTAGTAAGTTCTTTTAAACCATTTACAAACATTAATAATTCTTTTACATGGTTTTCATTAGAGCCTTCCCTAACATAAAACTTCACTGTTTGCTCGCCATCCTTAAAACGCATTAGCTCTTCTAGTTTTGAGCTACCAATATATTTGTTAACATCTGCTGCCATTCTTGCTGAGATTGCCTTATCTCCAGTAGTTAACAATTTTACGCTTTTAATTTTCTTTGCCATATCTAAAAAAGCCGCAGCTTCAGGATCATCTGTATCGATATCGAATGATGCTAGCATCGAGAACATTTTTTGATTGATGACACCAGAAGTTACACCATCCATGTCTTCGTACTTATCGAATAACCCTCCTTGTGCAAAAGACATTAAAGGTGTTGCTACAACTGCCAATATCAATACTAGTTTTTTACTCATCACACTCTTATTGATTAAGAATTTGTGAAAATTTATTAAATCTTTCATGTTTACTTGTTTTTATTATTTACTAATTTGTTTTTAAAAATTTATTTGTTTTTTTTGAAAATTCGCCAAGATACGCAATATTATCTGCGCCTTTATCGAAGTTTGCTGACACCATATTAAGAGCCATCAAATTTTCCGATCCTTGTTTTAGCTTTGAAGATACTAAGGCAAATAATTCTTTAGCTTCTTCATATTCAACTCGTTCTTGCGGAGTTAAATCTGCTAAGGTTCTAGATTGAGATTTAAAATCAATCTGGGTAAAAATCCCCAACATAACAACTGCAACTGCTGCGACTGAAATCCATTGGTACAAACTATATGTTTTTCTGGGTTTTAATGGAACGTCTTTAGTAAATTGTTCTTCGTGGGTGTACAAAAAATACTGAAACATTGATTTGTAAACTTCTAAGTGAGGCGGAACAGTTTCTTGCGAAAAATAGTTTTTTAACTGTTGCTCTTCTTTTAAAGTAGTTTCTCCGTTTTCGTACTTTGCTATTAATTTTTCTATGCTATTTAACACCATAACTATGTGTTTTTGTTAGTTTTTCTCTTAATGTTTTTCTTGCTCTCGATAAAGCGACTCTAATAGCTGTTTGGTTCATGTCCAGCATTTTTCCTATTTCCTCAAAATCGTATTGCTCAATATCTCTAAGCTGTAATATTATTTTTTGTTGCTCTGGCAACTCTTCCATGATTTTAGAAACCCAATCTACACTATCATTCAACTCTACTTGTTTCTGTAATGACACATTTTTATCTTGGTAGTTACTATGCACAATCTTTAAATTTTGAGCGTGCTTAGACTTTAATTTATCCAAACAAAAATTCTTTGTCATAGTCATAGAAAATGCTTCTACATTTTTGTATTCGCTAATCTTTTGCTTGTTGTTCCACAACTTTAACAAGATTTCTTGGGTAGCGTCTTCGGCTTCTTCTTTCGAAACCAGTAAACGTTTTGCCAAACGAAATACTTTATCCTTAAAAGGCATTACTATGTTTAAAAACTCAGCCTGTGTCATTTTTTTGGTTAGCTTATAGCTTTTATTGCTATTTGTTATTACGACGATGTACTTTCTATTTTGTTACATAGAAATGTAAAACTTTATTTCTTGTAAATTACATCTTATCCAGATTTACATTTAAAGATTCTTGCTTTCTCTGGAATAAATATTTTTAATTTACAATATTGTGAGTACATTTATTGTTTAAAAGAAAATACCATTTGCTATGAAATTCCCTAAAACCCTTTTATGCTGTCTAGTGTTAGCAACATTTACGTATAGTTGCTTTGATGATGTTGATGACAACGCCATATCTGCTAGTGAAATTAATGATTTTGTTTGGAAAGGTATGAATGCCGTTTATTTATATAAAGAGAACATTCCTGATCTTGCCAATGATAGATTCCCTTCCACTAGTGACTACGCAGATTATTTAAATTCCTTTTCATCGCCTGAAGAACTTTTTGAAAGTCTAATTTACCAAAGACAAACCGTAGATAGATTTAGCTGGATTGTAGATGATTATTTAGCTCTTGAAGAATTTTTTAACGGTGTTTCTGTAAGAAGTGGTTACGAGTTCGACATATATCCAATTCCTGGAAGTGCTACAAATATATTTGGTATTGTACGTTTAGTATTACCTGGAAGTAATGCTAGTGACAATAATTTGGCGAGAGGGCAAGTGTTTACAACTATTGATGGGGTTGCAATGACTGAAGATAATTACCGTTCGTTATTTCGTCCAGATTCTTACACCATTGCTTTTGCCGATTATGATGATAATGGCACTCCTGAAAATTTAGCTGATGATATTATTACACCAAACGGTGAAAATACTACACTTACCAAAACAGAGCTTTCTGAAAACCCTATATTTAAAACAGAAATTATTGATGTTGGAGGTGCAAATTTAGGTTATTTAATGTACAATGGTTTTACATCATCCTATAACAGTCAACTAAACACTGTTTTTAATGATTTTAAATCCAATAATGTGGAGCATTTGGTATTAGATTTAAGGTATAACCCAGGAGGTTCGGTACTTACAGCATCCTTTTTGGGGAGTATGATTACTGGGCAATTTAATGGAGAGGTTTTTGCTAAACTAATATATAATAACGATTTACAGGCCAATAATTACGATTTTGAATTTGAATCTCAACTAGATAATAATGCCACCATAAACAGTCTAAACTTAAACAAAATATATGTATTGACTACTGAAGATTCGGCCTCGGCAAGTGAAATGATTATTAATAGTTTAAGTTCTTATATTGAGGTTGTTCAAATTGGTGACAATACGACAGGAAAATCTCAAGCATCCATTACAGTTTACGATTCACCTAATTTAGAACGTGAAGGTGCAAATCCAAATCACACCTATGCTATGCAACCTTTGGTAGCAAATACTTTAAATAAACTCAATAACTCTGTGCCTTCAAACGGATTAACGCCAACTATAAATATTTTAGAAAACCCTGCAAATTATGGAGTTTTAGGAAATATAAATGAACCTCTACTTGCAGCTGCAATTGCAGATATTCTAGGTACTGGAAGATTTAACTATTCTACAAGAAGTCAAGTAAAACCTAGTGGTAGTAGCAATGAGTTAATTCCGCATGTTAACGAGATGTACATTGATGAAGGTATTTTAGATTTACATAAAAAACGCATTCAAAATAATTAATAACAGTGTTAATTTTACGGCTTATTTAATTTGTCTAAAAACTTAAACTAAACCCAATATTTATATTTCTCCCTTTGGTTGTATAACCAAATAACTCTTGATAATCTGTATTAAAAATATTAGTAATATTTGTAAAAAGTGTCATTCTATCTTTAATGAGTTTGTGACTCATATATAAATCCAACAAACTATAACTTTTTAAAGTTACATCCTCATTTGTAAAGGTTGTATTGTTATAATAAGCATCGTTTCTATCATCATTAAATTGATAAGATGCACTTATAAACAAATTATCATTTATTTGATAATTTAACTTTGCATTTATCTTAATTTCTGGAATACGAAGGTTTAAATCCTCTTCAACTTTAGTGTAAGAAACATTTGTATTAAAATTTATCTTGTTATTAAATTTATAATTTCCTGTAAACTCAATACCATTTACCATAAACGATTCATTTACATTTTTGTATTGAAATACAAAATTACCTAAATCCACAAAATCAATAAAATTGGTTTCCTTTCTATTGAAATAAACTATATTAAACGTTGCTTTATCTTTTATACCAAGCTCTGCGCCTATTTCTAATGTTGCATTTTCTTCAGGTTTTAAATCAATATTTCCATAAGCAGGTTCAAATAATTGAAACAGTGAAGGTGTAATATATGCTGTACTATAACTTGCTAATCCTTTTAAATACCCAAAATTCACATCTTTTTTAAACGACGGATTTACACTATATACCAAATGAGAACCATACTCGCTATGATTATTTAAACGTGCTCCTGCATTAATACTCAAACCAAAATTTGAAGTGTAAACTACATTTACATAAGGGTCTATTATAGAAAATGATGCTGTTTCAGGATTAATAGTTTGCGCAAAATCAGTTCCTCCAAACGGAATTGAGAAACTCTCCATATTATTATCCTGAATATTAATACCTAAAACCGTATAAAACACATTGTTAATATTGTATTTATTAAATGCATCAACCACAAAACCTTTAGATTTAAACTGTGACGAAAAACTAGATGTTACATCGCGTTCAACATTATTATATGCTGCATTTACAGTAATGCTTCCGTTGTTGTATTTATATTCCGAAGACAGTCCGAAACGATACTGATTTGTTTTTAAATTATTATTCGCATCGACAAATGCAAAACCATCATCAAAATCGGCTTTGTATTTGTCAAAACTTCCGTAAATAGTGGTCTTAAATGCTTTAGAAAAGTAATAACCTAATTTTAAATTTCCATTTATAGAATTAAAAGCGTCGCTTTCTGTTCCGTCTGCTAAAGCACTCAAGCCATTGGTAAATTGATTTCCAAAACTTGCCAAATAGTTAAACTTTTTTACGGTTCCATTAATGGACACACTATTTCTAAAATCTTCAATGGTATAATTAGTCTCGTTTTGAGATTGATTACTTCCCAAAATACTTTTAAAATTCGCTGAAATTGATTTTTTTGTAGCTTCTTTAAGCTTAATATTTATCACAGCAGTTGCAGCTCCAGAGCCATACAAAGTACTCGATGCGCCTTTTAAAATTTCAATTGATTCTACTTGATCTGCATTAAGTAAACGCAAATCATAATCGTTTGCAATTTGCGATGCATCACTTACTTGTATGCCATCTATTAAAATTAATACTTGCCTGTTGCGTCCTCCACGAACAAAATAACTTAAGTTTTGTCCAGCATTACTTTTGGTACCATTTATTTCAATACCAACTGTTGTATTGATAATTTCGGCAATACTTTTTCCTTGCAATTGTTGTAACTCATCTTGAGTGATTTTGGTAATAATCTTCCCAGAATCTTCTTTTTTAATTTCAAAACGCGAGTTGGTTACTACTACTTCGTTTAATTGTTCCGTTTTAGTTTTTTCATCATGTTGTGAAAAACCAAATGTTGAAATAAGTGTGCAAAATACACCTATAACACATACTTTGTTGTTCATTTTAATTCTTTGTTAATCGAGAGCAGTATAATTGCTTATACGTAAACTTTTATCCCGAAAGTTTGACTTATTTTTTGTTGAAAATGGCAGGTCTCCTGACTTGTTTCTTGTTATTTCACCTTCCCAAAATAAATCAGTGGTATAGAAGTAAATAACAACTCAAATTAATGAGGTGTCAAATTAAATTTGACATAAACTTACAGTTGCGGGAACAGTTCTGGATTTGATAATTATCGCACCAGATTCCCTTTTAATCCTATCTTAAAAAAGAAAAGAACCAAAATTCATTGCGAAAGTAAACATTTTGTTCAAGGATTTATTAGAAACATTAAATAATCTTATTTTTGAAATTGAAAATATAAGCTTTGAAAAAACTCATTTATACCATATTGTTTATTGGCATTGTTTCTTGTAAAGAAAATAGAAGCACTAAAATCCAAACAACTATAAGTAGCTCAAAAAAAATAGATAACAGTTTTGCAAAAGGATTTTCAGTAATTAAAACAGATAAACATACTATCTTAAAAATAAGCAATCCTTGGCCCAAAGCTAAAAAAGAATACAATTATTTGCTCCTAACCAAAGAACAAGCCTTGGCAAACAACTATAATAAGGATGATTATAATGGAATAATTACCATTCCAATAGAAACAATTGTCGTTACCTCTACCACGCATATTCCAGCTTTGGAGCTTTTAGGTGTCGAGCAAGCTTTGGTAGGGTTTCCAGGGACAGATTATGTGTCTTCAAAAAAAACACGACAACTCATTGACCAAGGAAAGGTTAGGGAGTTGGGTAAAAATGAAAGCATCAATACCGAAGTGCTTTTAGAGTTAAAGCCAGATCTGGTGGTTGGCTTTGGTGTAAATGGTGTGAGCAAAACTTTTGAAACCATACAAAAATCTGGTATTCCAGTACTTTACAATGGCGATTGGGTAGAAACCTCGGTTTTAGCAAAAGCCGAATGGGTTAAATTCTTCGGCACTTTATTCAATAAAGAAAAGAAGGCAGACTCTATTTTTAACACTATTAAAAAAAATTATTCAGATGCAAAAAAACTGGCATCACAAGTAAACAATAGGCCTACCGTTTTAAGTGGTGCCTTACATAAAGATGTATGGTATTTACCAAGTGGAACAAGTCCTGAAGCACAGTTTCTAAGAGATGCCAACGCTAATTACTTATGGAGCGAAACTACTGCAAATGGTAGTTTAGCCTTAAGTTTTGAAACCGTTTTTAAAAAAGCCCTAAATGCCGATTTATGGATAAGTCCATCATATTATTCATCCTTAAAGGCTTTGGAAAGTGCCAACACCCATTACACACAATTTAAAGCATTTAAAAATAAAAGCGTGTACTCATTTGTAAATACAACTGGAAAAACTGGTGGTGTATTGTATTACGAATTAGGGACAGCACGTCCAGATTTGGTTTTAAAAGATTTAATAAAAATTTGTTACCCAGAGTTACTCAAAGAGTACACTTTTACATTTTTTAAACCTTTAAAATAGTTGGCAACTCATAAAACATATAGATATTCATTTATTTTACTTAGCATTGCTTTGCTTTTTTTCTTTTTTGCAAATATTAGCTTAGGTTCTGTTTCTATTTCATTCAAAGAAATTGTCAATACCTTGTTAGGTTCATCAAATAATTATATCATTCAAAATTATAGACTGCCAAAAGCCTTTACAGCAATTATTGTTGGCTCAGGATTAGGCATTTCGGGCTTGTTAATGCAAACATTGTTTCGAAATCCGTTAGCAGGTCCTTTTGTGCTTGGTATTAGTTCTGGAGCAAGTTTAGGTGTTGCATTGGTTATTATGGGAAGTTCATTTTTTGGTGGCTCAATAGCTTTAGTATTAGCGTCAAAATGGAGTTTAGTAATAGCGTCTAGTTTAGGTAGTTTCCTAGTATTATTAGCAGTTATATTAGTTTCATCAAAAATTAGGGACACCATGGCTATTTTAATTATAGGTTTAATGTTTGCAAGCATTACGGCTGCTGTTGTGAGTGTCTTGTCTTACTTTGCATCTGCCCAACAATTACAACAATACATTTTTTGGGGTTTTGGTAGTTTAGGTAATTTAAGTTGGAATGAAGTTTTAGTACTCTTTAGTGTTTGTTTTATAGGAATCGTTTTGAGTATTGCTTCTATAAAAGCATTAAACACCTTATTACTAGGTGAGAACTATGCAAAAAGTTTAGGGTTGGATATTAAAAAAAGTCGCATGCTTATTGTTATTGCTACAAGTTTATTAGCTGGAACCATTACAGCATTTGCAGGACCTATTGCATTTATTGGTTTAGCAATTCCACATATTACTAGGCAAGTATTTAATACATCAAATCATAAAGTATTGATTCCTGCTGTTATATTATTTGGTGCAATTGTTTTGTTAATTTGTGATAGCATCGCACAATTACCAACAAGCGATTATACACTGCCAATCAATGCTATAACCTCTATAATTGGTGCTCCAGTAGTTATTTGGTTATTAGTACGAAAACGTAAAATGGTGTTTTAATATGGCGAAAAAGAATTTAAATACCATCCTTAAAACCAACAACCTTTCAATTGGTTACCAAACCAAGAAAGCAAAAACTATGATCGCTTCCAGCATCAACATAGAACTACATTCTGGTGAATTGATTGGATTGGTAGGTGCCAATGGTATTGGCAAATCTACATTGCTTCGCACACTTACCAATGTACAATCTTCTTTAAGTGGTACCATACTGGTTGACAACAAACCATTGGAACAGTATGGTAACTTAGAACTCGCAAAAGTGTTGAGCTTGGTCTTAACCGAATCGGTAGTTTCAAAAAATTTATCTGTTTTTGAATTAGTTGCTTTGGGTCGTCAACCCTATACAAATTGGGTTGGTAGCCTTATAGAATCTGATATTGACATCGTCAACAAGGCTTTAGCAGAAACAAATTTAAACGCAATAAAACATAAAAAGTGTTATGAACTTAGTGATGGACAATTACAAAAAGTGATGATAGCACGAGCATTGGCGCAAGACACTCATTTAATTATCCTCGATGAGCCAACAACGCATTTAGACATGTATCATAAAGCCTATATATTAAAACTGCTACAAAAGTTAGCCAAGGACACCAATAAGACCATTCTATTTTCATCACACGAAATTGACTTGGCTATTCAATTATGTGATAAACTCATAGTAATGACCGAAAACACAGTGGTTCTAGATACACCAAACAAGCTTATAGAAAGTGGTACTTTTGAAACATTATTCCCCAAAGAATTTATTGTCTTTGATAAAGTCTCACAATCATTTAAAGTTAATAAGTAAATTATTTATTGCTTTGTGAGATATGACTATAAATGTATATTTGAATAAGAATACTTTTTAAATGAACGACAATCTTATCCTTATATTTTCCATCCTTTTTTCAGCAGCAATCGGAGCTTATTTAGGTATGCTTTTTACTAAATTAAAAAGCAAGAGTGAGCAAAGCACCTTAAAAGAACGTCAAAACCAAATGAGTGTAACCATTGACGAGCTTAAGCAAAACCTAAATAAAATTGAAGGCGAGCGCGAAGAAATAAGGCGAGAAAAAGACTTTTTAAATTCAGAATTAACCAGAAAAAACACAGAATTCAAAAATCTTCAAGAGCAAAACCTTAAGCGTGATAAAGAATTAGCCAAACAGCAGGAGCAGCTTCGTAAGGATTTTGAGTTAATGGCTTCAAAAATTTTAGATGAAAAATCTGAGAAATTTACACTTCAAAATAAAGAAAATATCAAACAGATATTAACTCCGCTTCAAGAAAAAATTCAAATTTTTGAAAAAAAGGTTGAGGACACCCAAAAAGAAAGTATTTCGATGCATTCTGCTTTAAAAGAACAGTTATTAGGTCTAAAAGATTTGAACCAACAAATGACCAAAGAAGCCACAAACCTAACTAGAGCATTAAAAGGCGATAGTAAAATGCAAGGAAATTGGGGCGAATTGGTATTGGAGCGTGTATTGGAAAAATCTGGTCTTGAAAAAGACAGAGAGTATTTTGTACAGCAAAGTTTTGCAACTACTGAAGGTTCAAGAGTGCTCCCAGATGTGGTATTACATTTACCTGACAATAAAAAAATGATTATTGACTCGAAAGTCTCTTTAACCGATTACGAACGTTATGTCAATGCGGACGAAGATGATAGACCTCAATTTTTAAAAGCACACGTTAATTCCATAAGAAAGCATGTGGACCAATTATCTGATAAAAAATATGAAGATTTGTACGATATCGAATCTCCAGATTTTGTACTTATGTTTATTCCAATTGAACCTGCTTTTGCCATAGCTATTAATGACGATAATTCCTTATACAACAAGGCTTTTGAAAAGAATATTGTTATCGTTACACCTGCAACTCTTTTGGCTACTTTACGCACAATTGACACGATGTGGAACAATGAAAAACAGCAACGCAATGCCATTGAAATTGCACGACAAGCTGGAGCGCTATACGATAAATTTCAAGGTTTGGTAAGTGATTTAACAGGTGTGGGCAAAAAGATTGATGATGCAAAAAAGGATTACTCATCTGCTATGAACAAGTTAGTTGAAGGTAGAGGTAACCTTATTACAAGTGTCGAAAAACTCAAAAAACTTGGAGCTAAAGCAAAGAAATCGCTTCCAGAAGCTATTTTAAAACGTGCTGAAGACATAGATTAATAATTTTATTAATTCCTCTAAAAAGGAATATATTTGTTTATTCCATAAAAAAGGAATATATTTGTTTATTCCCTTAAAAGGGAATGTTAAATCAATTAAATTCTTATGACTAGTGTCATCACTGGAGATATTGTTAAATCTAAAACTCACAGCAATCCTGAAATATGGATAGAAGTGCTCAAAAAAGGGCTATCAACCTTAAATAACGATAACGCTTTTTGGGAAATATATCGTGGCGACAGTTTTCAAATTGAAATACCTAATACTAATAATAGTTTTATAAATGCTGTATATCTAAAAGCTTGCGTAAAAATGATAAAGAACCTTGATGTAAGACTTGCTATAGGCATTGGCAACAAAACATACCAAGGTAAAAAGGTAAGCGAATCAAACGGAGAAGCCTTTGTCTTTTCGGGAGAAACCTTAGAAACTTTAAAAAGAGACAAACAAAATTTACGTGTAAAAACAAAGAATCCTAAGTTAGATGAAGAACTTAATCTTTATTTTAAGCTAGCCTTAACCTTTATGGATAATTGGACAGTAAACTCAGCTGAGATCGTAAAACTAAGCATAGAAAACCCTAAGGCTTTGCAGCATGAACTAGCGTCCATGTTAGGAACAAAACAAGACGCTGTTAGCAAACGCCAAAAACGTGCTGGCTTAGAGCATATATTAGAGTTGGACAACATGTATAGACATAAAATAAGTTTAATATGACGCTTATTATTAAACTTTTACTAGCACATATCATAGGCGATTTTTTTCTTCAACCAGTACATTGGGTTAAAGAAAAGGAAAAGAAAAAGCTACAATCACCTAAATTATACTTTCATATAGCCATACATTTTGTATTGTTATTGATTATTCTTTGGGATCTATCGCTTTGGCCTGTAATTTTAGTTGTTGGCTTTTCACATCTTATTATTGATGCTTTTAAGCTTATTCTTCAAAAAAAGAAAAATAAGCGCCTATTCTTCTTTATTGATCAAATATTACATGTTCTAGTTATTATTACTACGTATTATGTCTTTACAAAAACTACCTTATATTTTGACGACATATTTTCTGAACAAAATCTATTACTAATAACATGTTTAGTATTTTTAACGCGACCAGTTTCTATAATAATGAAAACCATTTTCACAAAATGGGACATAACAGAATTAACTGATAACAACGAGTCCCTAAGAGATGCTGGTAAGTACATAGGTATTTTAGAACGCTTATTGGTGTTCATTTTTATTATAACCAATCATTGGGAAGCTGTAGGGTTTTTAATAACTGCAAAATCAGTATTCCGTTTTGGCGATTTAAAAAAACCCAAACACCGTAAACTTACCGAATACATACTAATTGGCACTCTTATTAGTTTTGGAATTGCCATTGCTGTTGGACTTATTTTTAATGCGCTTACATAAAAAAACCACCAGTTAAACTAATGGTTTTATAAAATTTTATATTAAAGTAAAGCTATTGCTTTACAAAGCGTTTGGTTTGTGTACCAGAATCTGTTGTTAATCTTACTAAATACACACCATTATTCCATTGCGATACATTTACGGTTTTAGTAATTGCATTTACCTTATCGAGATAAATCTTTTTTCCTAACACATCAAAAACTTCAACAGTCGCATTGCTATTAAGTTTAGATAGTTTTAAATTAAGTCTATCATTTCCTGGGTTTGGAGAAATTGAAAAGGCATTAGCTAATTTATTGTCTTTTGTGCTTAAAACAGCCATAGCTAGAATATTATCTACATCTAAAGTTGCAGCAATAGTTTCTCCTTGCCAAGAAGGAGTTGGACTGCTTAAAATTCTCATTTCAGTAACATTAGCCAAAGTTCCAGATACACTAGATCCTCCAGTAACAGTTTCCATATCAGCTGCAGCAATTGGAATTATTATAGATGTCCAACTAGTACCCGCAGTTACAGTCACTGCATTAGTGGTACTTATTCGGCCTCCACCACCTGTCAATGAAACTCTTAAATCCAAGTCAGCTCCAGATACCCTAACATCCATTTTAATTCTTACAATACCTGCAGTAGTGAAGTCTCCAAGCCATCTGCTATCAACATTTTGGATTATCATTTTTGATCCTGCACCTGAACCACCATTAGAAGTATATTTAAAAAAATTATCATCAACACCTGCTGGACCTCCTGTGGGCTCATTGGTTGGTCTATTAGCAAGTGGAGGTGTAGCTCCAAAAAGACCAACTACCCAACCTTGTGTTGTTCCGTCTTCAAAATCATCTTCTTGACCTACAGTTTGTGCACAAACTGAAGTAGATATTAATATTGAAAATATTAAAAAAAGTAGTTTTTGTTTCATAGTCAATTTGTGATTTATTTAATTGTAAAAATAGTAATTTCAGTTAATTAAGGTAAATAAATTCGGTAAAATGATGTATTTACTTACTTAAATACATTTTTCGTCTAGAATATAAATCATAAAATTTGTCGTCTTTTAAGCTGTCAATAAATAAAATACTCTCGCCTGTGCTCTTCATTTCTGGCCCTAATTGTTTATTAACATTAGGAAATTTATTAAAAGAAAATACAGGCTGCTTAATGGCATAACCATTCAAATGTGGTTTAAAATCGAAATCGGTTACTTTCTTTTCACCCAACATCACTTTAGTTGCATAATTTACATACGGTTCTCCATAAGCTTTGGCAATAAAAGGAACTGTTCTAGAGGCTCTTGGATTGGCTTCAATGATGTATACCATATCGTCTTTTATGGCAAATTGAATATTAATTAAACCAACAGTATTAAGTGCTAATGCTATTTTTTTGGTATGATCCTTAATTTGCTGCATTACTAAGTCTCCTAAATTAAAAGGAGGTAGCGTTGCATTGCTATCACCAGAGTGAATACCACAAGGTTCAATATGCTCCATGATACCAATAATATAAACGTTTTCACCATCACAAATTGCGTCGGCTTCAGCTTCAATGGCACCATCTAAATAGTGATCTAAAAGTAATTGATTTCCTGGCATTCTTCTTAATAAATCGACAACATGCTCTTCTAATTCTTCTTTATTAATAACAATCTTCATCCCTTGTCCTCCCAACACATAGGAAGGACGCACTAAAATTGGAAAATCTAAAACATCAGCTATTGCTGCTGCTTCGTCAGCTGTAGTGGCTATATCAAATTGTGGATAAGGAATATTAAGTTCTTTTAAAAGCGATGAAAAATGACCTCTATCTTCGGCTAAGTCCAATGCTTGATAACTTGTTCCAAGTATTTTTACACCATAGCGATCTAATTTTTCAGCAAGTTTTAATGCTGTTTGACCACCTAACTGCACAATAACACCTTCTGGTTTTTCATGACGAATAATATCGTATATATGTTCCCAAAAAACGGGTTCAAAGTATAATTTATCGGCAGTGTCAAAATCGGTTGAAACAGTTTCAGGATTACAGTTAATCATGATGGTTTCGTAACCACATTCTGCTGCTGCCAATACACCATGAACACAGCAATAGTCAAACTCGATTCCTTGACCAATCCTATTTGGGCCTGACCCAAGGACTACAATTTTCTTTTTATTAGTTACAATGCTTTCATTGTGCGAAAACCTTTTACCATCAACAGTTTCAACTTCGCTTTCAAAGGTTGAGTAATAATAAGGAGTTTTTGCCTCAAATTCAGCAGCACAAGTATCTACAAGTTTATAAACACGGTTAATATTCATCTCGTCACGTTTATTATATACTTGGCTTTCCAAACAGGCTAACATGTGTGCAATTTGCCTGTCACCATAGCCTTTTTGCTTAGCCTCCAATAATAGTTCACGCTCTATGGTATCGATATTGAAATTTGAAATTTCTTTCTCTAGGAAGTATAATTCTTCATACTGCTTTAAGAACCACATGTCTATTTTAGTGATTTCGTGAATCCTGCTCAATGGAATCCCCATTTGTATGGCATCATAAATCACAAATACACGATCCCAGCTTGCATATTTAAGTTTGCTTATTATTTGATCGTAATCTTTATATCCTTTCCCATCAGCTCCTAAACCGTTACGTTTAATTTCTAAAGACTGTGTTGCTTTATGAAGTGCTTCTTGAAACGAACGTCCAATTCCCATCACTTCGCCAACCGATTTCATTTGCAGCCCCAAAGTTCTATCACTTCCTTCAAATTTATCGAAATTCCAACGAGGTATTTTTACGATAACATAATCTAATGTTGGTTCGAATAAAGCTGAAGTAGATTTAGTAATTTGATTTTCAAGTTCATCTAAATGATAACCAATAGCCAGTTTTGCAGCAATTTTTGCAATTGGATATCCTGTAGCTTTACTCGCTAATGCTGAAGAACGGGATACTCGAGGGTTAATTTCAATAGCAATAATATCTTCCTTCTCATCTGGACTTACTGCAAATTGTACATTACAACCTCCAGCAAAATCACCAATACTACGCATCATGTGTATTGCCATATCACGCATTCTCTGATACGTTGTATCACTTAATGTCATAGCTGGTGCTACAGTAATTGAGTCACCTGTATGAATTCCCATAGGATCCATATTTTCTATGGAACAGATAATAACTACATTATCATTAGCATCACGTAGTAGCTCAAGTTCATATTCTTTCCAGCCTATTAAGGCTTTATCAATCATTACCTCATGAATTGGGGAAACTTCCAGTCCACGGGTTAGTAATTCATCAAAATCTTCTTCTTTATAAACAAAAGATGCTCCAGCACCACCTAGTGTAAATGATGCTCTAATAACCAACGGAAATCCAAATTCCTGAGCAATTTCCTTTCCTTTTAAATACGAGGTTGCAGTGGCTTGTGGTGCCATAGGAATTCCTATTTTCAACATGAGTTCCCTAAACTGCTCTCTATCTTCGGTAATATTTATGGCATCAATATCGACACCAATAATTTCAACTCCAAAATCTTTCCAAATTCCTTTTTCATCTGCTTCTATACATAAATTCAAGGCTGTTTGCCCACCCATTGTTGGTAATACCGCATCAATTTGAGGATGCTCCTTAAGTATTTTAACAATAGATTTGGTATTTAAAGGCAACAAATACACATGATCTGCCATTGATGGGTCTGTCATGATGGTTGCAGGATTGGAGTTTATTAAAACAGTTTCAATTCCGTCTTCGCGTAGAGAGCGAAGTGCTTGCGATCCTGAATAATCAAATTCGCAAGCTTGACCAATAATAATTGGTCCTGAACCTATAATTAAAATGGAGTTTAAATCTTTTCTCTTTGGCATTGGTATTTATTATTGTTATTATAAAAATTTTTCAAAAATAGGTAACGACAGGATATAAAAAAAGGCGTTACGACCAGTAACACCTTTAATATATTAACAATTGTTAATCATTATTTTTTATGCTTTAACTCAGAAGACACAGATAATTTCTTTCTTCCCTTTGCTCTTCTGCGTGCAAGTACTTTTCTGCCATTAGCAGATGCCATTCTTTCCCTGAAACCATGCTTGTTTTTTCTCTTTCTCTTTGATGGCTGAAATGTTCTTTTTGGCATTGTCTTATATTTTTATAAACTAATATTCTTTTTTCAAGTTGAGAGCTATCTCAAAACTGGGTGCAAATATACAAAGCCTTTTTTATTTGACAAGCCTAAAATTAAAAATATTTTTAATTGTTTTTACTACCTTTGCACTCTTAAATTTAATCAATTAAAATGTACAATAAAATTATTAAGTTAATTCTTGCCCTTTTAATCTTTGCATACGCTATATACCAATTTGTAGAAGGCTTTATTGGCAATGGAATTATGTTTGTGTTACTATCTTCAATTTTTGTATTTCTATATTTTAAAAACGAGTTTATTCTTCTGGCGTTTTTAAAATTAAGAAAGCAGGATTTTGATGGTGCTAAAAAATGGTTAGACAAAATTAAGTACCCGAATTCTGCTTTAACAAGAAAGCAACAAGGTTATTATAACTATTTAAATGGGATTATGGTTTCGCAAACCAATATGAATGAAGCCGAAAAATATTTTAAAAACGCTGTGTCTTTAGGCTTATCAATGGATCATGATATGGCAATGGCTAAATTGAATTTAGCTGGAATCGCCTTTAGTAAGCGTCGCAAACAGGAAGCCCAAAAGTTATTGAGTGAAGCTCAAAAGCTTGATAAACGTGACATGCTAGCAGATCAAATAAAAATGATGAAAGAGCAAATGAAACGTGCTTCAATTCCAAAACAACACTATGGAAGCCCTACTTCTTCGAGGCAACATCGTAAAAGTAAAAGATAAGAATATATCTATTATCAAGGTTTTGAGTAGTGACCTTCTTCTGGAATTTCAATAAAGTACTCCTTACGGGATTTATTATTAAGATGTGGTTCACGCAACCAAGGGTTGTGCAATTTTAGTATTTTATAGTTAATACCAAATTGTTCAGAAAATTTTACAAAATCGGTCACAGCAGTATCTATTGCAACTTTATAGGTTGGAATAGGCTTATATAAATCTTTGTGCCTAAAATTAAAACCATATTTGTCGGGATGGTTTAAAATTTCTTTTAAAGCCACAATTCTAAACATATATCTTCCAGTTTCTTCTCCAAGTAACAAATCGTAGTAACCAGAAACATTTTGTTCTTTTAGCCGTTTGGCCACTCCAGCTTTTCCAGCATTATAGGACGCTGCTGCTAGTGTCCAGCTGCCAAAACGTTCTTTGGCTTCCAAAAGGTATTTGCAGGCCACTTCGGTTGATTTCTCGAGGTTGTAACGCTCGTCAACGTTTGTGTTAATTTCCAGTCCGTTTTCGCGTCCTGTAGCTTTCATGATTTGCCAAACACCTCTTGCTCCAGCAGGCGATACTGCATTGGTTAAACCGCTTTCTATAACAGCTAGGTATTTAAAGTCATTTGGAATTCCATGTTTTTTAAGAATTGGTTCAATTACAGGAAAATACTTGTTGGCACGTTTAAACATTAACAAGGCGTTGGATTGCCAATAGGTATTTACCAATAATTCGCGATCCATACGTTCTAAAATGTCTGGATCACTCAATGGCATGGCTTCGCCTGCAAAATTCAAATTATCTGGAACGTTTAATGCATAAACGTTGTAATCGTTAATAATTTTCTTTTCTAAATTATCATCACTTGGAGCATCTTGAACTGCAAAAATAAACAGCGCAGATAAACTTAATAACCCAAGACATGCTAGAATATTTTTTATTGTCTTCATCATTTTAAAAAGTTTATTTGGTCTAAAATAATGAAAAAACTGAAAAGACAATACATTTTAACTAAGAATCAACTTTGGAAGATGCTCGTTAAACCACTTATACTTATTAATAATCATAACATGAGTACCTCCTTTTATGGTAACACAATTTGAAATATATTTTATTGGGAATACTGGATCCTTATCGCCATGAATATGGATTATATTTGGAATAACGGTCTCTTGGTCCCAACACACCATGTTATGAATTGCCCAATCTAGATATCGCTTATCGCTAACCGATAAATATTTTTTATACAATTTAACGCGCTTTTTTATAGTTTCTCCTAGAGCATATTTTGCAAATTCATCGAAATTACTAGCAAACCGAGTAGGCAATAGTTTATAAGCTTTTGTAGCTTTTGCTAGTTTCATTTTTTTAGGTAATTCATGCTTAGTTTTTATACTGGAAACGATAATGAGTTTTTTAAGATTTAGAAACTTACTCATTTCCTGAACCAAAACACCTCCAAAGGAAACACCTAATAGTACGGCATTTTCATGCTCAATTTTCTGTGCCATTCGTTTGGCATATTCCAATAATGATTCTTTGGTATTTGGAATTTCCCATTCAAGCCAATGTACTTTAAACTGCTCCTCTGGCAGCTTTATATATTCGAAAATTGAAGGGTTTGCCGCCATTCCAGGCATAAGGTATAGGTGTACTAGGTCTTGGTTCATAAGTAATTAAGACAGTGTTTGTAATGTTTGTAACGATATTTTTTGTAAATTTGCATCACAAAACTATATAAAATAGTTCTTTCTCCATTGAATAAATAGACTAATTATGATAGATGCAGCTGAACTCATTGACAATACCTTTTTACGGCAATTTCAACTTGACGTTGAAGGTAATTTAGCAACTATTGAATATTCTCTCCAAGACCGTAAGATTTTTTTAACAAAGCTTGTTGTTCCTGAATGTGTTTCGGACGACATATTTGTTGAGGATTTTTTAAAACTTGTAATGGAAAATATTCAAGAAAGAAACATTAGTGTGGTGCCAACGAGCCCTCCTATTGCAAAATTTATCCGCAGAAACAGACGCTACAAAAGCATGCTTCCTGTTGGTGTAAGAATTTAATAAAGAGTGACTTTCGGGTCACTTTTTTAGTTTAAAGCAACAGTATCATTCACAAAATTAAAACGCACCAGTCCATCGTCATCAATTTTAGAAAGTACCACATTGTGTAGTGTATTAACCAATTCTGGATTCCAAGGTGTTTTTACTTTTACATAATTTTCGGTAAATCCGTGAATGTAGCCTTCTTTATTTTCGCCTTCAAACAATACGGTCTTTTTAGTTTTTAACTGGCTTTCGTAAAATGCGCGACGCTTTTTAACCGATAAACCGCGTAACATTTTACTGCGCTTGGAGCGTACATTTTTAGGTACTACATCTTTCATTTTTACTGCTAATGTGTTATCTCTTTCAGAATATGTGAACACATGTAAATATGAGATATCTAATTCTGATAGGAAATTATAGGTTTCCAAAAAATGAGCTTCTGTCTCTCCTGGAAAACCAACAATAACATCAACGCCAATACAAGCATGTGGCATAACTTGTTTGATCTTATTTACGCGATCTATATAAAGCTCTCGTAAGTAACGTCGGCGCATTAATTTAAGCAAATGGTTACTACCACTTTGTAACGGAATATGAAAATGAGGCACAAAGGTTTTACTGCCTGCAACAAATTTGATGGTTTCATTTTTTAGCAGGTTTGGTTCTATGGACGAGATTCGTAAACGCTCTATACCTTTAACCTCATCTAAAGCTTGGACCAGTTCATAAAACGTATGTTCATGCTTTTTGTTTCCAAATTCGCCCTTACCATAATCACCAATATTAACACCTGTGAGTACAATTTCTTTAATGTTTTGCTCCGAAATTTCTTTGGCATTCTTCAATACGTTTTCAAGCGTGTCACTCCTAGATATCCCTCTAGCTAATGGTATAGTGCAATAGGTACATTTATAATCGCAGCCATCCTGCACTTTTAAAAAAGCACGCGTACGATCTCCAACCGAGTAACTACCAACATAGAAATCGGCATCTTCAATTTCGCATGAGTGCACTTCGCCAAAATCATTTTTGGTTAAATCGTTTAAATAGTCTGTAATCTTAAATTTTTCGGTAGCACCAAGTACCAAATCTACGCCATTAACATCGGCCAGAGCCTTTGGTTTTAACTGTGCATAACAACCAATTGCAGCAACAAACGCTTCAGGATTTGTTTTTTGAACTTGTTTTACAATAGTTTTAAAACGCTTATCGGCATTCTCGGTGACCGAGCATGTATTTATTACATAGATATCTGCAACTTCAGAAAAATCTACACGGTCAAACCCTTCACTTTTAAAGTTTCTGGCAATGGTAGAAGTTTCTGAAAAATTAAGTTTGCATCCAAGTGTGTAAAAAGCGACTTTTTTTCTAGCGTCCATCCCTTGTATTTTTATCAAGCGTGCAAATTTACAATTTAATTAGCAGATGATAAAACGAAGTGCAGCATCATGAACCGCTATATATTATTAAGAAATTTAAAAGTAATGCAACATAAGTAATCTTTTAAATTTATTGCTTTCTATACTTTTGTGTTACTTCAAACACGTGTTCCAAAATAGCTGCATCTTTCTCGGTGAATTCAATATTTCGCCTAGACATTACCACTTTAGCAACCTCGAATGCTTTTTTGGTTAAATAGGTCGTGAAGCCACTATTGCCTCCCCAACTAAAACTTGGTATAAAATTTCGTGGAAAACCACTACCAAAAATATTGGCACTAACACCTACAACGGTTCCTGTATTAAACATGGTATTAATTCCGCATTTACTGTGATCTCCCATCATAAGTCCACAAAATTGTAATCCTGTTCTAGCAAAACCTTCGGTTTCATAATCCCAAAGTCTTACTTGTGCATAATTATTTTTTAGGTTAGAATTATTGGTGTCTGCTCCCAAATTACACCATTCACCCAACACAGAGTTTCCCAAAAATCCATCATGACCTTTATTAGAATAGCCAAGTAGCACTGAATTATTAACCTCTCCTCCTACTTTACTATAAGGTCCAATTGTAGTAGAGCCATATATTTTTGCTCCTAGTTTTATGGTCGCGTGGTCACATAATGCAAAAGGCCCTCTGATAATGCTACCTTCCATGATTTCAGCATCCTTACCAATATATATAGGTCCTGAGCTTGCATTTAAGGTAGCAAACTCTACTTTTGCACCTTCTTCAATAAAAATATTGTTGGCTTCGATTACATTATTGCTTTTTGGTATTGGCTGTGATTGCCTTCCATTTGTCAGTAACTCAAAATCATCCTCAATGGCTTTTCCGTTTTTTGAAAAAATATCCCAAGTGTTTTCAATACATACAAGCTCTCTCTCAAACTCAATAGCTTCGTATTCGTCAAAATTAACGGCTTCTTGGTTTTTTTGAGTGTGAAATGCTATAACATCTTCATCTTTAAATATGGCTTGCTTTTGGGTTAAAGACCTTATTAATTCAACAAGTTCACCATTGGGTAAATATGAAGCATTAATCATAATATTTTCCTCAAGTTCTACCATTGGATGTTTTTGAGTTAAATAGCCCTCAGTAACTGTAGAGGTCTTATAACCAAGATATGTTTCCCATTTTTCACGAATGATTAAAATACCAACTCTTATATCTGCAACTGGTCGTGTATATGTAAATGGGAGTAATTTATTTCTATAAGGACCATCAAAAAGAATGTAGTTCATGAGACGTTAGAAATTATAAGCTAGAAGTTAGAAAATAATCTCCCCAACTATAACTTTGGTTAATCCACTACCAAAAGTAACTTAAATGTTGAAAACAAAAAAGCCTTCATGAAAATTCTGAAGGCTTTTGCAAAATATATTTTTACTGAGTTTATTTCTTAAACTTAGCGTATTTGTTTTTGAACTTATCGATACGTCCTGCAGTATCTACCAACTTAGATTTACCTGTATAATAAGGGTGAGACGTTCTTGAGATTTCCATTTTTACTAATGGATATTCAACACCATCTACCTCTATTGTTTCGCTAGTATCTGCAGTAGATTTTGTTAAAAACACATCGTCGTTAGACATGTCTTTAAATGCTACTAATCTATAATTTTCTGGATGTATACCTTTTTTCATCACTTAAACTTTAAAATCGTTTCTTTTTTCGAGCTGCAAATTTAAGAATTTTTCATAAAACAACAACATATTATTTATTTTTTTATTCATCTATATTTATTGTAACATATATTATCTTTACGATACTAATATATTATTAACCAAAAAAACATTACATGGAAAACTCAATAAAATCGAGTGCAATTAATTACGGCCTTTATTTAGGTGGTATTTTATCTTTAATTACTGTGGCCATTTGGTTCATAGACATAAACTTAATGGCAAATATGTGGCTTGGCATAGGTTTATTATTAGCCATAATAGCCTTTGGAGTAGTTTCTACAGCCAAATCTAAAAGTTTACAAGAAGGTGTTTTAACTTTCAAGGAAGCCTTTTCTTCGTATTTTATTACGGTTGCAATTGGAATTGCAATTAGCTCAATAGTAAGTATGATTCTTTTTAATTATGTAGATCCAGATGCTGCAAACCAAATACAACAACTTACTGTTGACTCTACTATTAGTATGATGGAAGGTTTTGGAGCACCAGCTGAAGCAATAGCTGAAGCTGTTGAAAAAATTGAAAGCCAAAATCAATTTAGCATTCTTAATACAGCTAAATCTTTAGCTTGGGGATTATTATTTCAAGCTGTAATTGGACTAATTGTCGCTGCGATTATGAAAAGATCTAACCCAGATGCTTAAATAATTTCTTTACTTTTGGCAGAGAATTTAGAAATTATTAAAAAATGGACATATCAGTAGTTATACCACTACTTAACGAGAAAGATTCTTTAAACGAATTACATGATTGGATTGCAAAAGTTATGCAGTCCAATCATTTTTCGTATGAGATTATTTTTATTGACGATGGCAGTACTGATGGTTCATGGGAAACTATAAAAACACTATCACAAAAAAACAATACCGTAAAAGGCATTAAGTTTTTAAAAAATTACGGAAAATCTCAAGCACTTCACGCTGGGTTTTTAGAAACACGTGGCGAGGTAATTATTACCATGGATGCCGATTTGCAAGACAATCCAGAAGAAATACCAGAACTTTACAAAATGATTATTGAAGATGGTTACGATTTGGTGTCTGGTTGGAAAAAGAAACGTTACGACTCGGTTATTGCAAAAAACATGCCTTCAAAACTATTTAATTGGGCAGCCAGAAAAACATCTGGTGTAAAACTACACGATTTTAATTGCGGTTTAAAAGCCTATAATAAAGAGGTTGTAAAAAATATAAATGTATATGGCGAAATGCATCGCTATATTCCTGTATTAGCCAAAAATGAAGGGTTTAATAATATTGGTGAAAAAGTGGTGCTACACCAAGTACGTAAATATGGAAAAACAAAATTTGGTATGGAACGATTTATTAATGGTTTTTTAGATTTAATAAGCATCTGGTTTTTATCCAAATTTGGGAAGCGACCAATGCATTTTTTTGGAGCTCTTGGAGCTTTAATGTTTTTTATTGGGTTTTGCTTTGCTGTTTATTTAGGTATTGATAAACTATTTATTAATCCTAGTGGAAGATTAATTACCCAAAGACCACAATTCTATATCTCTCTAGTAACGATGATTATTGGTACGCAATTTTTTGTTGCTGGCTTTTTGGGTGAAATCATTTTACGCAACAAGGAAGATAAAGACCGTTATAAAATTGATAATAAAATAAATTTATAAGTTGTTAACGTTACTGCAACAACTTTACCTAAGTTAATTCGCTATTTTTGTATATAAATTTTAATTAATGATGCATATAGAACCTCAAATTCTAGAAAAAGTAAATGCGTGGTTAACGCCTACTTTCGATACAGATACACAGCAAGAGATTAAAAAATTAATCGCTACAAACCCAAAAACCTTAAAAGAAAGCTTTTATAAAAATTTAGAGTTCGGTACTGGCGGAATGCGTGGTGTAATGGGAGTTGGAACCAATCGAATGAACAAATACACCATTGGCAAAAACACTCAAGGCTTAAGTAATTATCTACAACAATCGTTTCCAAACGAGCAGCTAAAAGTAGCTATAGCTTTTGATTGCAGACATAACAGTAAAGAATTTGCAAAAATTGTAGCAGATGTCTTTTCGGCTAACAATATTAAAGTCTATCTATTCGAAGACTTGCGACCAACACCTGAATTGTCCTTTACTTTAAAACATTTAGGCTGTCATTGTGGTATTGTGTTAACAGCATCACACAATCCGCCAGAGTATAATGGGTATAAAGTATATTGGCAAGATGGTGGGCAAATAGTACCTCCTCAAGATTCTGAAATCATTTCTGAAATAAATAATCTAGAATATGCTGAAATTAATTTTGATTCGAAAGAATCACTCATTCAATATATAGGAAAAGATATAGATAATGTGTTTATTAATTCATCCATAAAAAACGGGAGTTTTAACACCAGTGAAAAAGCTCGTAATGATTTAAAAGTAGTGTTTACTTCGCTACATGGCACTTCTATTACCATTATCCCCGAAACACTAAAAAGAGCTGGTTATAAAAATGTCCATATTGTAAAAGAACAAGAAGTGCCTAATGGCGATTTTCCTACGGTTGATTCTCCAAACCCTGAAGAACCAGCAGCCTTAAAAATGGCATTGGAATTAGCCAAAAAAGTTAATGGCGATATTGTAATTGGCACAGATCCAGATAGCGATAGAATTGGTGTCGCTGTAAGGGATTTAGATGGCAACATGAAACTTTTAAACGGCAACCAAACCATGGTTGTTATGACCGAATTTCTTTTAAAACAATGGAAAAACGAAAATAAAATCCAAGGAAAAGAATTTATAGGTTCTACCATAGTATCTACACCAATGATGAAAGATTTAGCATCATATTATAATGTGGAATGTAAAATTGGCCTTACTGGTTTTAAATGGATCGCAAAAATGATTAAGGACTTTCCTGAACTCGATTTTATTGGAGGTGGCGAAGAAAGTTTTGGCTTTATGGTAGGTGATTTTGTTAGAGATAAAGATGCAGTAACCGCTACACTTTTAGCCTGTGAAATTGCCGCTCAAGCCAAGGCTAAAGGAAGTTCATTTTTCAAGGAATTAATTAAACTGTATATAATACATGGATGTTATAAAGAACGCTTAATATCCATTACAAAAAAAGGAATAGAAGGTGCTGAAGAAATTAAGCAAATGATGATTGAAGCCAGAAAAAAACCTCTAACGGAAGTTAATGGAAGTAAAGTTGTAAAAATTGAAGACTATCAATTATCAATTTCAAAAAACACAATTACAGGAGCAGTATCTAAAATTGATGTTCCAAAATCCAATGTCCTTATTTACTATACAGAAGATAGCAGTCAAATAGCATTAAGACCAAGTGGTACCGAACCAAAAATTAAATATTATATTAGTGTAAATACCACACTAGACAATGTGGCAGCCTATAAAACAACGGAACAACAATTGGAAAATAAGATCGATGCCATTATTAAAGACATGAAACTTAATTAATGAACTACTTTAAGCAAATACTCCGATTTGCAAAACCGTATAAAATCTATGCAGTTTTAAACATTATTTCAAATGTCTTTTATGCATTGTTTGGAACCCTATCGATGATATCGTTATTTCCAATGCTTAAAGTGCTGTTTGGCGATACAAAACCCTTAAAAACAGAACCTGTTTGGGATGGTCTAAAAAATATCACCACCTATGGAGAGAGTTACCTCAACTATTTTGTCACCCAAAAAAAAGCAACTGGAAATGAAGATGTATTAATTTTTATGGTGATTTTGGTTGTCGCTACATTTTTGCTTAAAAACGTGTTTAGTTATTTGGCAATGTACTTTATTACTTTTTTGCGCAATGGTGTGCTAAAAGACATGAGAAACGAACTTTACGACAAGATAACCTCCTTGCCAATTTCATTTTATTCTGAAAAGCGCAAAGGCGACACCATGTCTAGAATTTCAACCGATGTTTTAGAAATACAGCATTCATTCTTATCTATTTTAGAGTTGATTGTGAGAGAACCATTAATGATATTGTTCACCATAATATCAATGTTTTTAATAAGCTCTAAGCTTACCGTTTTCGTGTTCATTTTCATTCCAGTCTCAGGTTTCTTAATTTCATTAGTTGGTAAATCTTTAAAAAGAAAATCAAACAAAGTTCAACAAGAGCAAGGGTTCTTTCTATCGATTGTAGATGAAACACTCTCTGGATTAAAAGTAATTAAAGGTTTTAATGGTGAAAAAATATTTGGTAATAAGTTTAAAGAATCAACAAATCGCTTTTATAAATTTTCAAATTCGCTCTTAAATAGACAAAATTTAGCTGGACCAACAAGCGAGTTTTTAGGTATTACAGTTATTGCTATCCTGCTTTGGTATGGAGGTCAAATGGTGTTGAACGACAAATCTCTAGATCCTGGGTTATTCTTGGTTTATATGGGGCTTGCATATAATATCTTAACACCTGCAAAAGCCATTAGCAAAGCAAGCTATAAAGTTAAAAAGGGAAATGCTGCTGCCGAACGTGTGCTTGAAATTTTGAATACAAAATCAATACTAAAAGACAAACCTAATGCCACAGTAAAACACGATTTTAACGATAGTATTAAATTAGAAAACGTATCTTTTAAATACGAAGAAGATCTTGTGTTAAAGCATTTTTCCATAAATGTTTCCAAAGGAAAAACGGTTGCTTTGGTTGGGCAATCTGGAAGTGGCAAAAGTACTATCGCCAACTTAGTGACCCGTTTTTATGATGTCACAGATGGAAAAATCACCATTGACGGAATAGATGTTAGAGAGCTTACTAAACATTCGCTTAGGAATCTTATGGGATTAGTCACCCAAGACTCAATTTTATTTAATGATTCGGTTAAGAATAACATTCTTTTAGGCGATGAAAATGCGTCAGACGAGCAAGTTATAGAGGCCTTAAAAATTGCAAACGCATGGGAATTTGTTAAAAATCTTCCTGAAAACATACATACAAACATAGGAGATTCTGGAAATAAACTCTCTGGCGGACAGAAGCAACGAATAAGTATTGCAAGAGCTGTTTTAAAGAATCCACCTATTATGATTTTAGATGAGGCAACCTCAGCTCTTGATACAGAAAGTGAACGCTTGGTACAAGTGGCTTTAGAGAACATGATGAAAAATAGAACCTCCATTGTAATTGCACATCGCTTATCGACTATTCAAAACGCCAATGAAATTATCGTGATGCAAAAAGGCGAAATCGTTGAGCAAGGAAAACACCAAGAGCTACTCGATAAAAGTGGTGTTTATAGCAATTTAATTGCAATGCAATCCTTTCAATAATAAATAAATTAGGAAACATTATAAAATAAGAAAAGGATGTAATTTGGGTAACATCCTTTTCTCTTATATTACCAATCTTGGGGGAAATGGTAATACTTAGTAGGTTAAGACAATGTAAACATATAACATATTTTAGTATCCACCAAGAAAAAAATGCATTTTATCGATATTATTTACACTTAATCGATTTAATTTATTATAATCTATTGTTTTTTAAGTAGTTGTATATTTTAAAAAAAATAAGATAAAAGTCATTAAACTTTTAATAAATTGATAAGTCTAAAAAGTAAACTGTTTTTTTTGGATAAAGAAGATCTTTTATTGTCTCAACTTAAATCACCATCAACAAGAGAGAAAGCTTTTAGAGAGCTAATAACACTCTATAAAGAGCGTTTGTATTGGCATATACGTAAAATAGTTATCTCACATGACGATACTGATGATGTTTTGCAAAATACTTTCATTAAAGTTTTTAGAAGCATTGATAAATTTAAAGGCGATAGCAAATTATTCTCTTGGATGTATCGTATTGCAACCAACGAAGCTATAACACATATAAATAAAAACAACAAACGGTTACAGATAAGTAACGAAGAAGTCCAATCGAAAGCAGTTAATAATTTAAAAGCTGATGTGTATTTTGATGGAAACGATATCCAACTTAAACTTCAAAAAGCAATTGCAACACTGCCGCAAAAACAACAAATAGTTTTTAATATGAAATATTTTGACGATTTAAAATATAAAGACATGTCCAATATTTTAGAAACCAGCGAAGGCGCTTTAAAAGCTTCATATCATATCGCTGTTAAAAAAATTGAAACGTATTTAATTAAAAATTAAACCTTTTAAATAAAATGGAGTCTAATTACTAAGCATGAAAAGCAAATTAAATAACATAAAAAAAACAGGTTTTAAAACTCCAAAAAATTACTTTCAAAATTTGGAAGACCAAATAATGGATACTATTAAACTAGATAATGCACTCAAAAGCATTGATGATGCTGGTTTTAAAATACCTCAAGGTTATCTAGATACCTTGGAAGACGTTGTGCTAACTAAAGTCACAAAAACTAGTAATCCAAAAGTAATTTCTATTTTAAACAAACAAACGCTTATTTATATTTCTGGTGTGGCTGCAGCAGTACTAATTATGTTTAATATTTTTTGGAATAAAACCGAAACCACAATAGATACATTAGATGCTGAACTTGTAGAAAACTATTTTATTGACCAAGGAATAAACACTTTTGAAATAGCAGCTTTACTAACCAACGATGAAGAAATAAATATAGACATAGAAATTTTTGATGAAACTTTTAACAACGATTCCCTAGAAGATTATTTGCTAGAAAATATGGATTTAGAAGATTTCATTGACCAATAACAAAAAAATGAAAAGAATAATAACTCCCTTATTGCTATTTATTATTTGCTTCTCGAGTTTTGCACAATCGGGAGGTAAAGATTGGCGACAACAAATAAAAGCTCAAAAAGTAGCTTTTATTACCGAACAACTAAGCTTAACTCCACAAGAGGCTCAAAAATTTTGGCCTATCTATAATGCGTTTGAAGATCAATTACACCAAATACGTAGAAATGATGAAAAAGCCATTAGAGATGCCATGAAAAAAGAGACGCTTACTGAAAAAGAAGCTCAAGATGTTATAAATCAATTTTTAACTGTTGAAAATAAAAAACATCTTGCCAAACAACAATTAATTAAAGATTTAGATGGCGTTATTCCGCCCCAAAAAATCATCAAGTTAAAAATTGCTGAAGATGCATTTAATAGAAAACTCATGGAATCTTACAGGAAAAGACGTGAACAACGTTTAAAAAACAAAAAACCTTAATAAAGGCGACTGCCTAAAAAGTGATTTTCAGTATCATATTGTGTGCTATCAAAATATAACATGCTAATCTTGAGATTTTTATACTATATTTGGAAAGACAAATTATAGTTATTTATTTCTTTTAGATTGCCTCTTTTTATTTCAATGTTAGTTTACTAATGCGTCCACTTCCAGCAGCATAGGCTGTTGTTTCATCTATAAACTTAATAGTAAAAAACCCTTCGTCACTTATTGTTTTCCAGGTATTTCCACCATCATTACTGTAATCTATTCCGTTAAAACCCACAGCTACTAATTCCTGTCCATTTCTATTTGGTATATATTGCACACAACTTCGGTAATTGGGCGTTTTACCATCAGCAACCAATTGCCAAGTTTTTCCTCCATCTTCGGTTTTTATTTTATTAGCATTATTAGCATCAGGCTTTGTATAATCTCCTCCAATTGCAAATCCTTGTAATTCATCGTAAAAATCTACAGAGTAAATCCCTTGTGTATCCTTATCTCTAATTATTGGTGTATCTATAACTTCCCATGTTTCACCTTTATCTTCAGAGTAGTAGATTCTTCCTGCTGTTGTAGCAACCCAAGTTTTATTTTCAACAATAGCAATATTGGTATTACTAGCAGCAAATGCACCTTCACCTTCCTTAGCCTGAGGCAGTTGGTCGCAACTTAGTTTAGCCCAAGTTTTTCCTCCATCGCGTGTAATAATTATAGATAAACAGCCCTCTATGCTATCTCCAATGGCAATACCTTCATTATCGTTCCAAAACTTCATAGCATCGTAAAACACATTTTCATGATCTTCTCTATACACTAGTTGCATGCCAGAATTGGTCGTTTTAAATAACAATGCAGGATTTTCAATGGTTAACATAAAAAAGTCTGTACTTGTGTGTGCAACAGCTCGAAAATTAAAGCTTAGTGTGTCTCTTTTTTGTTTTGAGATATTCCAAGTTTTTTTATTAGGACTGTACAAACCAAACGTGTTGTTATTGGCTGCAAATGCTAAACTTGCATCATTTAATATATCGATAGCACGAATACTTAAAAGAGAATCCTCTAAAATTGTTTCAACTTCTACTGTATTAAAATCCCTAGGAGTAAACGCATTTTCCTTCTTACAAGAAATTAATGAAGCTAGAAGAAATGCAAAAAGTAAGTGTTTCATGGTTTAAATTTTTATAAAAATAGAAAACTCATTGAATAAACATATAATCAATTTAACAAATAAACTTTTTAAACTACCTTTGCTTGCTTAAAATATTGAGATGCGTTTACACAGAAATTTATGTTTTGCAGTTATTGATGGGTTAATACAGATCTTCAATGAAGGCGAATATGCCGACAAAGTCGTACAACAACTTCTAAAGCGCGATAAACGTTGGGGAAGTCGTGATCGTGCTTTTGTAGCCGAAACTACTTACGACATTGTTAGATGGAAGCGCTTGTATGCCGAAATTGCTAACGTAAAAGAACCTTTTAACCGTGATGATGCTTGGCGTTTATTTGCCGTTTGGGCAACACTTAAAGGGATTAAATTACCCGATTGGAGATACTTCGAGAACACACCAACACGCAAAATTAAAGGTCGTTTTGATGAGTTGTCTAAAATTAGAAAATTTAGAGAATCTATTCCAGATTGGATGGATGGCCTTGGAGCAAAAGAACTTGGAGAGAATAAATGGACCAAAGAACTTGCTGCACAAAACCAGCAAGCCGAAGTTATACTTAGAGTTAACACACTTAAAACCAATAAAAAAGATTTACAACTAAAGCTACAATCGGAAGATATACAAACCGAATTTTTACCTAATCACCCTTCAGCATTAAAACTCGTTGAGCGTGCCAATGTATTTAAAACAGAGGCTTTTAAAAATGGCTGGTTTGAAGTTCAAGATGCTTCTTCGCAACTAGTGGCAGACTTCCTTGACGTAAAACCAGGAATGAAAGTAATTGATACTTGTGCAGGAGCTGGTGGTAAAACATTGCATTTAGCTTCTCTTATGGAAAACAAAGGTCAGCTTATTGCCATGGATATTTATGAAAGCAAACTTAAGAAACTAAAAGTAAGAGCTAGAAGAAATGGTGTACATAATGTAGATTTAAAAGTAATAGATTCTACAAAACCTATTAAAAAATTATATGGTAAAGCCGATAGGATTTTAATTGACGCTCCTTGCTCTGGTCTGGGTGTATTGCGTAGAAATCCTGATGCAAAGTGGAAACTAGAACCTGAGTTTATAGATAACATTAAACAAACACAGCAACAAGTGTTACAACAATACTCAAAAATGCTAAAACCTGGTGGCAAAATGGTATATGCTACTTGCTCTGTTTTACCATCTGAAAATCAAAAACAGGTTGACGAGTTTTTAGTGTCAGATTCAGGAAAAGATTTTACATTTGTAAAAGACAAAAAAGTTTTAGCACATGAATCTGGATATGACGGATTTTACATGGCTCTCTTAGAAAGAAAAAAATAGCATTTATGAAGAAAATATACTTTTTATCTCTTATTGTTACTATAAACATCGGTGTCTATGCACAACAATCATACTACGACGATGTAAATTTAACCCTCACAGGTTTAGCATTAAAAAATGAGTTAGCTACCAAAGTAACAACTACACATACCAATGTATTATCTTATGGATGGGATGCAACTAAAGCAACCGATTTAAACCCAAACAATTCTTCAAACGTATTATTAATTTATGGTTATGAAGACGGTACAGACGCCGATTGTACCAATGACCTTGAAAGAAACGTCAACTCCAATGGAGGAAGCGTCTGTGATTTTAATAGAGAACATGTATATCCAAAATCTTTAGGAACCCCTAGCTTTTCAAGTAATAGTACACCTGGAGCAGATGGACATCATATTAGAGCTTCAGATGTACAAAGAAATGGGGCTAGAGGCAATCAAAAGTTTGCAGATGGATTAGGCAATTCAAAAAATGTAACTGGTGGATGGTATCCCGGAGATGAATGGAAAGGTGATGCAGCTCGAATTATTATGTATATGTATATTAGGTATGGCAACCAATGTTTACCAACCAATGTTGGTGTTGGAAGCTCAGCCAGTACTCCAGATGATATGATTGAATTATTTTTAAAATGGAACTCTGAGGATCCTGTTTCTACATACGAAGATAATAGAAACACATACCATACAAGTGGTGCAACTTACTCACAAGGCAATAGAAATCCCTTTATAGACGAACCCTTTTTAGCAAATCTTATTTGGGGCACACCAGCTGGTCAAACTCCAGCAGAAGACAGATGGGGATTATACTTGAGTACTCAAGAGGAATTGATCTCGTCTGTAAAAATCTTTCCTAATCCTGTAAAAAACAATACAATTTATTTTAATACAAATATAAACTTAGATATTAAAATTTACGACATACTTGGAAAACTAGTCATTTCAAAACCCATAACAAATAATAACGACTATGTCGATATCTCGAATATTAATAAAGGAATCTACTTAGTTAAAATTTCAAATAATAATCAAAGCATTACTAAAAAACTTATTAGACAATAACTAATAAATATTAATTAAACCAGTTAGCTTAATTTATTAAAAATACCATAAATAACCATCAAAAAATAATTACGCAACATCCAGTACAATTTAAAAAGTATTGCGTTTTATATACTTATATTTAGAATAAAAATAGATGAAAAAACAACTTATTTTTTACTTTTTTTCCCTTTATTCGTTCATTTTATTGGCTCAACAAAGCTACTATAATGATGTAGATCTTAATTTAACTGGTTTAACACTAAGAAATAATTTAGCAGACAAAATAACCACAACCCATATCAACAACCTTTTATACACACCAGATATTTGGAACGCTAGTAAGATTACAGATGTGAACCCAAATAATGCAACCCAAGTACTGTTAATGTACGGTTATGAAAGTGGTATAGATGGAGATATTACCAATGATAGGGAACGAGGAATAAATAACAATGGTGGAAATTCGGGCGAATGGAACAGAGAACATGTTTATGCAAACTCATTGGGAACTCCTAATTTAGATCAAGGAGGAACCGATGGACCTCCTTATGCCGACGCACATAATTTAAGACCTTGTGATGCACAACGAAATTCATCTAGAGGAAATAAACTATTTATATCAGGAACAGGAAATTCTGGGCCTATAAGTTCAGGATGGTATCCTGGAGACGAATGGAAAGGAGATGTTGCAAGAATTGTAATGTATATGTATTTACGATATGGCAATCGCTGTTTACCAACAAATGTAGGCATAGGAAATAACGCAGCCACTCCTGATGATATGATTGATTTATTTTTGCAATGGAACGCAGATGATCCCGTTTCCAATATCGAAGAACAGCGAAATACCTATCACGAAAATACCTCGAACACATACGCACAAGGAAACAGAAACCCTTTTATTGACAACCCTAGATTAGCAACAAGAATTTGGGGTGGTCCAGAAGCTGAAGATATCTGGGGAATTTATACAAGTTCAGATACCGAAGCTCCCAGTGTCCCTGTTAATTTGGTAGCATCAAATATAACCACCTACTCAATAGATTTAAGTTGGGATGCCTCAACAGATAATGTTGCAGTAACCAGCTATAACGTTTATGTGAATGGAATCTTTGAAACCTCTACCTCAAATACCAATCATACAATTACTGGATTAGCATCAAACACCTCTTATAATTTAACAGTTTTAGCAAAAGATATTGCCGAAAATGCATCAGCTCAAAGTTCTCCATTAATCAGTACAACATTAGAGGACACTCAGGCACCAACAATTCCTATGAACATTGTTGTAAGTAACCAAACCGATACCTCTTTTAAAATAACTTGGGATCCATCAACCGATAATACTGCAGTAACAGCTTATGATGTATTCTTAGACGGAACTTTTAACGCATCAACAACAAATGTAACTTATACGGCAAATAATTTAACCGCATCAACAACGTATTCAGTAACAGTTTTAGCAAAAGACGCCGTAGGCAACATGTCGTCTCAAAGCACACCAGTAAATGCAATGACAACAGATGGAGGCACTGGCAATGCATACGAATTATTAATCTCAGAATATATAGAAGGAAGCTCAAACAATAAAGCCATAGAAATAGCAAACCTCACTCAAAACACTATTGACTTGTCTGTATATAACTTAAGGCGACAAGCAAATGGAGCTGGCTCATGGTCTACAAAATTTGACTTATCAGGAAATGTAAACCCTGGCGATGTTGTAGTAATAATAAATGGTAGTGCAACAAATGCAACTATTTTAGCACAAGCAGACATTACCATTCCAAATAATGTTGACACTAGTTACGGCGAACCACTAAACTTTAATGGTAATGATCCTGTAGGGTTATTTAAAAATGACGATTTAATAGATATCGTTGGCGTATTTAACGGTGGAAGCGAAAATTTTGCAAAAGATGTTACACTACGCAGAAAGCCTTCGGTGGTAGAACCAAATACAACATACGATTTTATAAATGAATGGACATTATTTGCACAGGATACTGTTGGCGATTTAGGAATACACACAACAACATTAAGTACATCAAATTTTAATTGGACCAACCTTTCAATTTATCCAAACCCAACAAATGTCGATTACATTTTTGTTAGATTCGATGAAGATATTAAAGTTGAAGTATTTAATATTTTAGGTGAAAAATTGATTCAGTCCAATATAAAAACCTCAAACCCTAAATTAAATATAGCCACATTATCTGTTGGTGTTTATATAATGAAATTATATAATAATGGAAACGTAACTACAAAAAAGTTTATTCGACAATAAAAAATCTATGCTTTTAAAGCGACCAAAATTGGTTGCTTTTGTTATGTTTAAAACCTAGTGAATAACTATAAAATTAAGATGTTATTTTAGCGAATAATTACAACTAAAAAAATTAAATTTGTTCTTTATTTAAAAACAACAAACTAAGACAGAATGATTCATTTCTTCGGAAACCAAAACAGCAAAGTTTTTGCTGTTCAAGCAACAAAAGAATTATCTAAAGAAACCATTTCAAAATTAACATGGCTTTTTGGCAACCAACCAAAAATTAAGCAAGCATCACTCGATGCTTTTTTTGTTGGACCTCGCGCAGCTATGATAACACCTTGGAGCACAAATGCAGTTGAAATTACTCAAAATATGGGGATTAATGGCATTATTAGAATTGAAGAATTTAAAGCTGTAACTGAAGATTTTATGGATTTCGATCCAATGATTTCTGAAAAATTTAAAGGATTATATCAAGAATCATTTACTATTAATATAGAGCCTGAACCAATTTTGGAAATTGAAAATATTTCTGCTTACAACCAACAAGAAGGCTTATCATTAAGTGATGATGAGGTTGAGTACCTTGAAAATTTATCCAAAAAACTAAATAGAAAACTAACCGATTCTGAAGTTTTTGGGTTTTCGCAAGTAAACAGCGAACACTGTCGCCATAAAATTTTTAATGGAACGTTTGTTATTGATGGAATTGAAAAACCAACCTCACTTTTTAAACTCATAAAAGAAACGTCAAAACAACATCCAAACGATATTGTGTCTGCATATAAAGATAATGTAGCTTTTGTAAAAGGCCCAAAAGTCGAGCAGTTTGCACCAAAACGCGCTGATATTCCTGATTATTATACAACTCAAGAATTTGATTCTGTAATCTCATTAAAAGCCGAAACACATAATTTCCCAACAACCGTTGAGCCTTTTAATGGTGCTGCAACTGGTTCTGGTGGTGAAATTCGTGATAGATTGGCAGGAGGAAAAGGCTCGCTTCCTTTAGCTGGAACCGCTGTTTACATGACTTCGTATTCAAGATTAGAGAAAAACAGTCCCGATAGCAATCGGGATTGGGAAAAAGCATTTCCAGAGCGTGATTGGCTGTATCAAACTCCAATAGATATTTTAATAAAAGCATCAAATGGAGCGTCCGATTTTGGCAACAAATTCGGGCAACCATTAATTTGTGGTTCGGTTCTAACTTTCGAACATGATGAAAGTAATAACCTCTCGACTGCGCTCGAGGTGACAGCAAGAAAACTTGGCTACGACAAAGTAATCATGCTTGCAGGAGGCATTGGTTATGCAAAAGCTGACCAAGCTATTAAAGACACACCAAAACAAGGCGATAAAGTGGTGATTCTTGGTGGTGAAAATTACCGAATCGGAATGGGAGGAGCTGCTGTATCATCGGCAGATACTGGAGAATTTGAATCTGGAATAGAATTGAATGCAGTACAACGTTCCAACCCGGAAATGCAAAAACGTGCTGCCAATGCCATTCGTGGCATGGTTGAAAGCGACGAGAATTTTATCGTCTCCATTCACGACCATGGTGCTGGTGGACATTTGAATTGTTTATCAGAATTAGTAGAAGATACAGGAGGGAATATTGACCTTGATAAACTTCCTGTTGGAGACCCAACGCTTTCTGCAAAAGAAATAATTGGAAACGAATCACAGGAACGCATGGGATTAGTAATTGCAGAAAAACATATTGAAACATTAAACAAAATTGCTCAACGTGAGCGTTCACCAATGTACACTGTTGGTGATGTCACTGGTGATAATAGGTTTACCTTTGAATCGAAAACCAAAGGCGATAAGCCTATGGATTTGGCACTTGAAGATATGTTCGGTAGTTCTCCAAAAACCATCATGAACGATATAACAGTTGAAAGAAATTATGGTGGAATTTCCTATGATACGAATAATTTTCACACCTATTTAGAGCAAGTTTTACAACTAGAAGCTGTGGCTTGTAAAGATTGGTTAACTAACAAGGTTGATAGATGCGTTGGTGGTAAAGTGGCAAAACAGCAATGTGCTGGTCCTTTACAATTACCACTTAACAATGTTGGTGTAATGGCGTTGGATTATAAAGGAAAAGAAGGCATTGCCACGTCTATTGGACACTCGCCTATTTCTGGATTGATAAATCCTGTTGCAGGAAGTCGCAACTCGATTGCGGAATCATTAACCAATATTATTTGGGCACCTTTAAAGGATGGTTTACAAAGCGTAACATTATCTGCAAATTGGATGTGGCCTTGTAAAAATGAAGGTGAAGATGCTCGTTTATATAAAGCTGTGCAAGCAGTTTCAGAATTTGCTATCGATTTAGGAATTAATGTACCAACAGGAAAAGATTCATTGTCGATGAAGCAAAAATATCCAGATGATGAAGTCATTGCACCAGGAACAGTTATCATTTCAGCTGCTGCAAATTGTAATGATATTACAAAAGTTGTGGAGCCTGTTTTTCAAAAAAATCAAGGTGATATTTATTATATAAACATTTCGCAAGACAGCTTTAAGCTAGGTGGAAGCTCGTTTGCTCAAATAGTGAACAAAATAGGGAGTAATACACCTAATGTAAAAAGTGCCGCTTATGTTAAAACCGTTTTCAATACGATTCAACAGTTAATAAAAGACGAAAAAATCATTGCTGGACACGATGTGGCTTCAGGTGGTTTGATTACTACATTGCTGGAAATGTGTTTTGCCGATAATAATCTTGGTGCGGAATTGGATATTTCTGAATTGAATCAAAAAGACTCCTTTAAAGTGTTGTTTGCTGAAAACTCCGGAATTGTGTTTCAAGCAAAAGACGCATCAATCGAATCCGTTTTATCTGATGCGAATATCGAATTCTTTAACATTGGAAAAGTTACCAATAGCGACACGCTAAGCGTGATTAATGATGCCGAAGTATTTGTATTGACAGTTTCAAGGTTAAGAGATATTTGGTACAAAACCTCTTTCCTACTCGACCAAAAACAAACAGCTAACAATCTGGCAGAAGAACGTTACAACAACTATAAAAATCAACCATTGCAATATAATTTTCCAAAACACTTTACAGGAAAATTTCCCTTCCCCTTTGGGGAAGGTCGGGATGGGGCTCCAAAAGCCGCAATCCTTCGTGAAAAAGGTTCTAACTCCGAACGTGAAATGGCAAATGCTATGTATCTGGCAGGTTTTGATGTAAAAGATGTACACATGACCGATTTAATTTCCGGTCGTGAAACGTTGGAAGACATTCAGTTTATTGGTGCAGTTGGAGGTTTCTCAAACTCCGATGTTTTAGGTTCTGCCAAAGGTTGGGCTGGAGCTTTTAAATACAACGAAAAAGCAAATACTGCTCTTAAGAAATTCTTTGAAAGAGAAAACACCTTATCTGTCGGAATTTGTAATGGTGCACAATTATGGATGGAATTAGATTTAGTAAATCCAGACCATGACCTACATGGAAAACTCACGTATAATGATTCTGGTAAACATGAAAGTTCGTTTACATCTGTTAAAGTTCAGGATAATAATTCGGTGATGCTCTCAACACTTTCAGGAAGTACTTTAGGTGTTTGGATTAGTCATGGTGAAGGAAAATTTGATTTACCTTATTCAGAAGACAAATACAATATTGTGGCGAAATATGGTTATGAAGGCTATCCTAACAATCCTAATGGTTCCAATTTCAATACTGCCATGATGTGCGATAAAACCGGTCGTCATTTAGTAACCATGCCACATATAGAGCGTTCTACTTTCCAGTGGAATTGGGCTCATTATCCAAATGGAAGAAAAGACGAAGTTTCACCTTGGCTTGAAGCATTTGTGAATGCTAAAATCTGGATTGAAAGTAACTCATAAGTTTAATGATTTTTAAAAAATCAAGGTGTTTATT
>CAXBFU010000022.1:0-64594 GCA_963975205.1 uncultured Flavobacteriaceae bacterium
CAGTATATCTTGCCATTTTTAAATTTGTTTTGAGAGTGATTATGAATTAAGGTCTTAATCTTATCCTTCGATAATCGTGAATCTCTCGTTGATACTTGTTTATATTAATCTTTATTTAAAGTTTACTTAAAAACTTAAAAGACTCTTCGACAAACTTTGTTTGCTACCTTCATAACAAAATATATTTTATTATTCGGTAATGCTAAGAGTGACAATTAAGTTAATTTGTTAAACTCTTCTACGTTTTGGAGGTCTACATCCATTATGAGGCGTTGGTGTTACATCGATAATTTCTGTAACTTCAATACCACCATTATGAATTGATCTAATAGCAGATTCTCTACCATTACCAGGACCCTTAACATACACTTTCACTTTCTTTAAACCAGCTTCTTTGGCTACGTTTAAAGCATCCTCGGCTGCTAATTGTGCTGCGTAAGGTGTGTTTTTCTTAGAGCCTCTAAATCCCATTTTACCAGCTGATGACCATGAAATTACGTCGCCTTTTTTGTTGGTAAGTGAAATGATAATGTTATTAAAAGAAGCGGTAATATGTGCTTCTCCAGCAGATTCTACTATAACTTTACGTTTTTTAGTACTTGACTTTGCCATTTCCTACTTATTATTTAGTTGCCATTTTTTTGTTAGCAACAGTTTTTCTTCTACCTTTTCTAGTTCTAGAATTGTTTTTAGTACGTTGTCCTCTTAATGGAAGACCAGCTCTATGACGAATACCTCTGTAACATCCAATATCCATTAATCGCTTAATGTTTAATTGTGTTTCAGAACGTAGTTCCCCTTCAATTTTAAATGTCCCAACAGCATCACGGATTGCTCCAATTTCGTCGTCGGTCCAATCTTGAACTTTAGTGCTTTCGTCAACTTTAGCAGTAGCTAAAATGTCTTTTGCTCTACTTCTACCTATTCCATAGATATAAGTTAAAGAGATTACTCCTCTTTTTTGTTTTGGTATGTCTACACCTGCAATTCTTGCCATAATTACCCTTGTCTTTGTTTGAATCTAGGATTCTTTTTGTTAATGACGTAAAGTCTGCCTTTTCTACGCACGATTTTGCAATCTGCGCTACGTTTTTTTACTGATGCTCTTACTTTCATCGTATTAGTATCTATAAGTTATGCGAGCCTTTGTCAAATCATAAGGACTCATTTCTAATTTCACTTTGTCTCCTGGTAATAACTTAATATAATGCATCCGCATTTTACCAGAAATATGTGCAGTCACAATGTGACCATTTTCTAATTCAACACGAAACATCGCATTTGATAATGCTTCTATAATTGTTCCGTCTTGTTCTATTGCCGCTTGTTTTGCCATAGTAATTAGGTTTTTAGCCTTTTCTGTTTTTACCTGTCTTCATCAAGCCATCGTAATGTTTGTTCAACAAGTATGAATTCACTTGTTGCATCGTATCAATTGCAACTCCAACCATAATTAACAACGAGGTTCCTCCAAAAAATAATGCCCAACCTTGTTGTACGTTCATAAGCTTTACAATAAATGCAGGGAACACTGCTATTAATGCTAAGAATATAGAACCTGGTAAGGTAATTTGAGACATTATTTTATCTAAGTACTCTGATGTTTCTGTTCCTGGGCGAATTCCTGGAATAAAACCACCACTACGTTTTAAATCGTCGGCCATTTTATTTGTAGGTACTGTAATTGCAGTATAGAAATATGTGAATATTATAATTAATATCGCAAACACAACATTGTACCATAAGCCGAACATATCTTGAAAATTAGTTTGCATCCATTGACCTACGCTGGAATCTTTCATAAAGTCCATGCCTCCAATTAATCCTGGAACGAACATAATAGCTTGTGCAAAGATAATTGGCATTACACCTGAAGCATTTAATTTAAGAGGTATATATTGTCTTGAACCAAATACATTTTTTTCATAACCTCCAGACTGAGTACGTCTTGCATACTGTACTGCAATTTTACGTACAGCCATAACAAGCATAACTGATGCCAAGATAATTACAAACCAAATTACCAATTCTATAAGGATCATGATTAATCCACCATTAGACTGGTTAACTGTAGAATCAAATTCTTGAGCGAAAGCCGTTGGCATTGTTGCAATAATACCTACCATAATTAATATAGAGATACCGTTGCCTATTCCTTTATCTGTAATTTTTTCACCCAACCACATGGCAAAAATAGTTCCTGTTACAAGTATAACGATTGAAGAAAAATAAAATAATCCACCTTGACCTAATAAAAATGCTTCTTGTGGTATTCCTAAAGAAGGTAAGCTTACTAAATAACCTGGTGCTTGAACCAAACATATTGCAATGGTTAACCAACGTGTTATTTGTGTAATTTTCTTTTGACCACTTGCGCCTTCTTTTTGTAGTTTTTGTAAATAAGGAATTGCAATTCCCATTAACTGCACCACAATAGAAGCCGAGATATATGGCATAATACCTAAAGCAAATACCGAAGCATTAGCAAAAGCACCACCTGTAAAGGCGTTTAACAAACCTAGAAGACCACTATCTGTACTATCTCCTAAGGCTCCTAATTTACTTGCATCGATACCAGGAAGAACAACCTGTGCTCCAAAACGGTACACTAAAAGCATCCCTAACGTTAAAATGATTCGGTCTTTTAGTTCTGTTATTTTCCAAACATTCTTTAAAGTCTCTATTAATTTCATTGTTTGTTGGGTCTTTTTATAAAGTTACAGCTTCTCCTCCAGCAGCTTCGATAGCAGCTTTTGCTGAAGCAGTAAATTTATGCGCAGATACTTTTAATTTAGCTTTTAATTCGCCTCTTCCCAAAATTTTAACTAGATCGTTTTTTCCAGCTAAACGGAACGTTGCAAATGTATCTAAATCTACAGTGCCTTTTATTTTCTTATCGTCAACCATTTGTTGTAATGTATCTAGGTTGATGCCTTGATATTCTTTACGGTTAATGTTAGTAAAACCAAACTTTGGCACACGTCTTTGAAGCGGCATTTGTCCACCTTCAAAACCTAATTTTCTAGAATAACCAGAACGAGACTTAGCTCCTTTGTGACCTCTTGTTGCGGTACCACCTTTTCCAGAACCTTGTCCGCGACCAATGCGTTTACTATTATTGTTAACTGAACCTTCTGCAGGTTTTAAATTACTTAAATCCATTTCAGTTTAAATTTTTAAGCTTCTTCTACAGAAACTAAATGTTTAACTTTATTAACCATACCAAGGATATTTGGTGTGGCATCGTGTTCTATGGTTTGACCAATCTTTCTAAGACCAAGAGCTTCAAGAGTTCTTTTTTGTCTTTGAGTACGGTTGATCGCACTTTTTTGTTTTGTTACTTTAATTTTTGCCATGATATCCTTAATTATCCGTTAAAAACTTTTTCTAAAGAAATTCCTCTATTCTTAGCAATGGTTTTAGCATCTCTTAATTGCAATAATGCATCAAAAGTTGCTTTTACAACATTGTGTGGGTTGGAGGAACCTTGAGATTTTGATAAAACATCATGAACACCTACGGCCTCTAAAACTGTTCTCACAGCTCCACCAGCAATAACTCCTGTACCAGGTGCTGCAGGAATAATATTTACTCTTGCTCCACCAAATTTACCTTTTTGTTCATGAGGTAATGTTCCTTTAATAATAGGAATTCGAACTAGGTTTTTCTTAGCATCTTCTATTGCTTTTGCGATTGCACTAGCAACGTCTTTAGATTTTCCTAAACCATGTCCTACAACACCTGCTTCATCGCCAACCACTACGATTGCCGAAAAACCGAATGCTCTACCACCTTTTGTTACTTTTGTAACCCTTTGCACACCAACTAAACGATCTTTAAGATCCAATCCACTTGGTTTTACTAACTCTGCGCTTTTGTATTTTTGATACATAATTTCTTAGAATTTAAGTCCTGCTTCTCTAGCTCCTTCGGCTAATGATTTTACTCTACCATGGTATAAATACCCACCTCTATCGAAAGAGATTGTTTCTACACCTGCTTTTAAAGCTTTTTCAGCAACGCTTTTACCTACTAAAGTAGCAATTTCTGTTTTTGTTCCTTTTACTGAACTAATGTCTTTGTCCCTAGAAGATGCTGTAGTAATAGTTTTTCCGTTTACGTCATCTATAATTTGTGCGTAAATTTCTTTATTGCTTCTAAAAACAGATAATCTTGGTCTAGTTTCGGTTCCTGAAACTATTTTACGAATTCTGTTTTGTATTCTTTGTCTTCTATCGTTCTTTGATAATGCCATAACTTACTTATTATGCTGATTTACCTGCTTTTCTTCTAATTTCCTCTCCTACAAATTTAACTCCTTTTCCTTTGTATGGTTCAGGTTTACGGAAAGAGCGAATCTTTGCGGCTACTTGACCAACTAATTGCTTGTCAAAGGATGTTAATTTTACTATGGGATTCTTTCCTTTTTCTGAAATTGTTTCAACTTTTACTTCAGGAGCAATGTTTAATACAATGTTATGAGAAAACCCTAAAGCTAAATCAAGTTTTTGTCCTTGGTTGCTTGCTCTATATCCTACTCCTACTAATTCTAATTCTTTAGTCCATCCTTTTGATACGCCTTCAATCATATTATGCATTAATGATCTATATAAACCATGCTTTGCTTTTTGATCTTTAGTATCTGAAGAACGAGTAACCATAATGTTACCATCTTCAACTTTAATTTCTATAGAATCGAAGTGTTGTGTTAATTCTCCTAATTTACCTTTAACAGTCACGATATTTTCTTTAATATCAACTGTTACGCCTTCTGGAATGGCTACTGGATTATTTCCTATTCTTGACATTTCTTTTGGGCTTTAAATTAGTAAACGTAACACAATATTTCACCACCTACATTTTCTCTTTGAGCTTGTTTACCTGTCATCACTCCGTGAGAAGTAGAGACAATGGCAATACCAAGACCGTTAAGGATACGAGGTAATTCTTTTGAGCTTGCGTATTTACGTAAACCTGGTTTACTTATTCTTTGAATCCTTTTTATTACAGGTTCTTTAGTTTCTTTTGTGTACTTAAGGGCTATTTTAATAGTTCCTTGTACTGTAGAGTCATCGAACTTGTAACTTAAAATATATCCTTGATCGAATAATATTTTAGTCATCTCTTTCTTTAAATTAGATGCTGGGATTTCAACCACTCTATGATTGGCTGCTACCGCATTTCTAATTCTTGTTAAATAATCCGCTACTGGATCTGTGTACATAGTTATTAATTTGCGATTATGGTTTTTAATCCCGAACCGTCGGGACTAAACCTTTAATCAATTTATAATTTTACCAACTTGCCTTTCTAACTCCTGGAATTAATCCTTGGTTGGCCATTTCACGAAACATAACACGGGAAATTCCAAATGTTCTCATATAACCTTTAGGTCTTCCTGTTAACTTACATCTGTTATGCATGCGAATTGGTGAGGCGTTTTTTGGTAGCTTTTGTAATGCTTCATAATCTCCTGCTTCTTTTAAAGCTTTTCGTTTAGCTGCATATTTAGCTACTGTTTTTGCTCTTTTTACCTCGCGGGCTTTCATTGATTCTTTAGCCATAACTTAGTTTTTTTTAAAAGGTAATCCTAGTTCAGTTAATAATGATTTTGCTTCTTTATCGGTATCGGCAGTGGTTACGAATGTAATATCCATCCCTGAAATTTTATTTACCTTATCGATATCGATTTCAGGAAAAATGATTTGTTCAGTAATTCCTAAATTGTAATTACCTCTACCGTCAAATCCGTTAGCCTTAATACCGTTAAAATCTCTTACACGTGGTAATGACGATGTTACTAAACGATCTAAAAACTCATACATCTGCTCACCTCTTAAAGTCACTTTTGCACCAATTGGCATGCCTTTACGCAATTTAAAAGATGCAACATCCTTTTTAGATATTGTCGCTATTGCTTTTTGCCCAGATATTTTGGTCATCTCGTCTAATGCATAGTCGATTAACTTTTTGTCTGCAACAGCTCCTCCAACTCCTCTAGATAAAACTATTTTAGAAAGTTTTGGAACTTGCATTACATTTTTATAACCGAATTCTTCTGTAAGAGCAGGAACAACCTTGTCCTTGTACTCTTGTTTTAATCTTGGAATATAAGCCATAACCATTAAATTACTTCATTAGATTTTTTAGCAAATCTTACTTTCTTATCGCCTTCCATTCTATATCCAACTCTTGTTGTTTCACCTTTTGATGTTAACAATGATAGGTTTGACATTTGAATAGATGCTTCTTTTTCTACGATTCCTCCTTGAGGATTGTCGGCACTAGGTTTCATATGTTTTTTCACCATATTTACGCCTTCTACTATCGCCTTATTCTTATCGGTTAATACTTTAAGTACTTTCCCTTCTGATCCTTTATGATCTCCAGTAATTACTTTTACTGTATCTCCTGATTTTATTTTAAGCTTTCCCATTGTAATATTTTGCATTAAAGCACCTCTGGTGCTAATGATACAATTTTCATGAATTGTTTGTCACGAAGCTCTCTGGCCACAGGTCCAAATACACGAGTGCCTCTCATTTCTCCCGTAGGATTTAAAAGGACACATGCATTATCATCAAACCTAATGTATGAGCCGTCTGGTCTTCTAACTTCTTTTACAGTACGTACAACAACTGCTGTAGAAACCGCTCCTTGTTTAATGTTTCCATTAGGAGTAGCGTCTTTAACAGTAACAACAATTTTGTCACCAACAGAAGCGTATCTTCTTTTTGTACCACCTAGAACACGAATAGTTAAAACTTCTTTTGCTCCAGTGTTATCAGCTACTTTTAATCTTGATTCTTGTTGTACCATAATTACTTAGCTCTTTCAATTATTTCTACTAGTCTCCAACACTTAGATTTACTTAAAGGTCGTGTTTCCATGATTCTTACAGTATCTCCTTCGTTACAGTCGTTTGTTTCGTCGTGTGCAACATATTTCTTTGTTTTTAACACGAACTTTCCATACATAGGATGTTTTACTTTTTTAACTTCAGAAACCACAATTGATTTCATCATTTTGTTACTAGTAACAACTCCTATACGTTCTTTTCTTAAATTTCTTTTTTCCATCTTTAAGCCGAATACAATTATTGTACTTCTCTTTTAGTTAACTCTGTTGCCAATCTTGCTACGTTTCTTCTTACAGTGCGTAACTGAATTGGATTTTCAAGAGGAGATATAGCATGAGCCAATTTAAGGTCTGTATAACTCTTTTTGGTTTCACCAAGTTTTTCTTGTAACTCAGCTGTAGATAGTTCTTTAATTTCTGATTGTTTCATCTGTTAATTTCTTTTTTATCTGTTTGTCAGATGTAATTCGCTATTGATATATTTTGTTATTTTTCAAAATTTTAAATAGCTCATTTCATAATATCAATAAATTAAGCTTCGAAATCTCTAGCGATTATAAACTTAGTTTTAACTGGAAGTTTTTGTGCAGCTAGACGCAATGCTTCTTTTGCTACGTCTAATGGCACTCCTCCTACTTCAAATAAAATTCTTCCTGGTGTAACTACAGCTGCCCAATACTCTACAGCACCTTTACCTTTACCCATACGTACTTCAAGAGGCTTTTTTGTAATAGGCTTGTCTGGAAATATTTTAATCCATAGCTGCCCTTCTCTTTTCATATAACGTGTAGCGGCAATACGTGCTGCTTCTATTTGACGAGAAGTAATAAACTTCGAGTCTAACGATTTTATACCAAACATTCCGCTTGAAAGCAAGTGGCCTCTTCCAGAGTTACCTTTCATGCGCCCTTTTTGTTGCTTACGAAACTTTGTTCTTTTTGGTTGTAACATTTTTCTTTAATTTAAAAAATTACTTTCTACGACGAGATTGGTTCTTGTTTCCACCTCGCGCTCCACCTTTTCCTTGCTTTTTGGATAAACCAACAAGCGGAGAAAGTTCTCTTTTACCATACACTTCACCTTTCATGATCCATACTTTTATACCCAGTCTACCATAAGTAGTATGGGCCTCAACTAAAGCGTAATCAATATCGGCTCTAAAAGTAGATAAAGGAATTCTTCCATCTTTATAATGCTCATTACGTGCCATTTCAGCTCCGTTTAAACGACCACTAATTTGAATTTTAATACCCTCAGAATTCATACGCATTGCAGCTTGAATAGCCATCTTGATTGCACGTTTATATGAAATACGATTTTCAATTTGACGTGCAACACTTGAAGCAACTAAGAATGCATCTAACTCTGGGCGTTTAATTTCAAAGATGTTTAATTGAACTTCTTTACCTGTAATCTTTTTAAGTTCTTCCTTTAACTTGTCTACCTCTTGTCCACCTTTTCCAATAATAATACCAGGTCTAGCAGTAGTGATAGTAACGGTTACAAGTTTAAGAGTTCTTTCGATGATTACTCTCGATACACTAGCTTTTGATAAACGAGCATACACATACTTTCTGATTTTATCGTCTTCAGCAAGTTTATCTCCATAATCATTTCCTCCATACCAGTTAGATTCCCATCCTCTGATAATTCCAAGGCGATTTCCTATTGGATTTGTCTTTTGTCCCATTTATTAATTGCTTTGTGTGTTATTATTAGCTCCAAGCACGAGTGTTACGTGATTAGATCTTTTTCTAATTCTATGTGCACGACCTTGAGGTGCTGGACGCAATCTTTTTAACATTGTTCCGCCATCAACTCTAATCTCTTTTACAAATAATTCGGCTTCTTCAATATCGGCATCTTCGTTTTTAGCTTGCCAGTTTGCAACTGCAGACATTAACAATTTCTCTAAACGACGTGATGCTTCTTTTTGACTGAATCTTAATATATTAAGTGCTTTTTCTACCTTTTCACCTCTTACTAAATCGGCTACTAAGCGCATTTTTCTTGGTGACGTAGGACAGTTATTAAGTTTTGCAAAAGCAACTTGCTTTTTACCTTCCTTAATAGCGTCTGCCATTTGTTTTTTACGACTTCCCATAGCTCTTATTTTTTACCTTTATTTTTAGCACCTGCATGACCTCTAAAAGATCTTGTTGGTGAAAATTCTCCTAATTTATGACCTACCATGTTTTCAGTAACATATACTGGTACAAATTGACGGCCATTATGGACTGCAATTGTCTGCCCAACAAAATCGGGAGTAATCATACTTGCTCTTGACCAAGTTTTGATAACTGTTTTCTTGTTAGCTTCAACATTAGCAGCTACTTTTTTTTCTAATTTATAATGAACGTAAGGTCCTTTTTTTAATGATCTTGCCATGATTTATTATTTCTTTCTACGTTCAACAATATATTTATTACTTGCTTTAGTTTTAGAACGTGTTCTATAGCCTTTAGCTGGAATTCCATTTCTAGAACGTGGATGTCCTCCTGAAGATTTACCTTCACCACCACCCATTGGATGGTCAACTGGATTCATTACCACTGGTCTGGTTCTTGGACGTCTTCCTAACCATCTACTTCTACCTGCTTTACCGGATACTAGTAATTGATGATCTGAGTTAGATACTACTCCAACAGTAGCCATACAGTTAGCAAGAATCAATCTTGTTTCACCAGATGGTAACTTAACCGTTGCAAATTTGCCATCTCTTGCCATTAATTGAGCAAATGCACCAGCACTACGAGCCATAACAGCTCCTTGACCTGGACGCAACTCAATACAAGAAATAATTGTTCCTAAAGGTATTTCACTAAGTGGCATAGTGTTTCCAATTTCTGGAGCTACACCGCTTTCACCAGACACTACATTTTGACCTACTTGAAGTCCGTTTTGTGCAATAATGTAACGTTTTTCACCATCTTGATAATTCAATAATGCGATGAATGCTGTTCTGTTTGGATCATATTCTATTGATGCAACCTCTGCTGGAATTCCAGCTTTGTTACGTTTAAAATCAATAATACGATACCTTTTTTTATGACCTCCACCTTTATAGCGCATGGTCATTTTCCCTTGACTGTTTCTACCACCTGAACGTTTTTTCGGAGCTAATAAACTTTTCTCCGGCTTATCAGTAGTTATGGCGTCAAATCCATTTACTACTCTAAATCGCTGTCCTGGTGTGATTGGTTTTAATTTTCTTACTGACATTTTTGTCTAATTAGATATTAGCATATAAATCAATCGTTTCACCTTCCGCCAGTTGTACAATTGCCTTTTTAACGGCATTTGTTTTACCATGTTGGACACCAGTTTTTGTAAACTTAGTCTTCCTGTCTGGACGGACATTTATTGTACGAACTTTTTCAACAGAAACACCATAAACAGCTTCTACTGCTTTTTTTATTTCTACCTTGTTCGCCTTTTTGTTCACTTGAAAAGTATAGCGATTATTTAATTCGCTATCGTTTGTTGCTTTTTCTGTGATTATCGGTTTAATTAAGATACTCATGGTTTTCTTATTTACTTAAATTCGATTCAATTCCTTCTAAAGAGCTTTCTAAAAGTATTACTTGATTTGCATTTAAAATCTTATAAGTACTTAATTCTAAACTTGTTACAACTTCAGACCCTTTTAAATTGCGTGACGACAAATATACATTATTATTTGACGCTCCCAACACAAACAAAGATTTTTTGTTTTGAAGGTCTAAAGCCTTTAATACTGCAGTAAAGTTTTTAGTTTTTGGAGCATCAAAATTGAAGTCCTCTAAAACTGTTATTGCCTTCTCTCCAGCCTTGATTGACAATGCTGATTTTCTAGCTAATCGCTTTACGTTTTTATTTAATTTGAAACCATAGTTTCTTGGTCTTGGACCAAACATACGTCCACCACCTTTAAATATACCAGATTTAATACTTCCTGCTCTTGCAGTACCAGTACCTTTTTGTTTTTTAATCTTACGTGTACTTCCTGTAATTTCTGCTCTTTCTTTGGCCTTATGTGTACCTTGACGTTGGTTAGCAAGATATTGCTTAACGTCTAAGTAAACAGCATGGTTATTTGGCTCTATTGCGAACACTTTTTTTGAAAGGTCTACCTTTCTTCCAGTGTCTTTTCCGTTTACATCTAAAACTGCTACCTTCATTACTTCTGAATTGTTACATAAGCGTTTTTGTGTCCAGGGACGCATCCTTTTACCACAAGTAGATTCTTATCTGTCACTACTTTTAAAACTCTTAAATTTTGAACTTTCACTTTTTCGCCACCCATTCTTCCTGCCATTTTCATTCCTTTGAAAACTCTTGCAGGATATGATGCAGCTCCAATGGATCCTGGCGCTCTTAAACGATTATGTTGACCATGAGTAGCTTGACCCACACCAGCAAAACCATGACGTTTTACAACACCTTGAAATCCTTTACCTTTTGAGGTTCCAGCAACATCAACAAATTCACCTTCTGCAAAGTGTTCTACTGTTATTGTATCACCTAATTTGTACTCCTCATCAAAACCTTGAAATTCAGCGACTTTTCTTTTAACAGAAGTACCTGCTTTTTTAGCGTGACCAATGTCAGCTTTTGTAGCATTTTTTTCTGTCTTGTCATCGAAACCAAGTTGTAGGGCTTGATAACCATCAACTTCTTCAGTTCTGACTTGGGTAACAACGCATGGTCCAGCTTCGATTACTGTACAAGGAATATTCTTCCCGTTTTCATCAAAGATGCTGGTCATTCCGATTTTTTTTCCAATTAACCCAGACATATTATTTATTATTAATTATTACTATTTATTATTTAAAATTCAAGGCCGAAAATACATTCGACCTTGAATTGTATTTTTACCGTTTTTCCCCAACCATCGTTAAGGACATTTTAATTTCTCTTTTATGAGATCCCGAAGCAAGTTCGAGATGTTCAATAAAAGTATAATTACACTTTTATTTCCACTTCAACACCACTTGGCAACTCCAATTTCATTAGAGCGTCAATTGTTTTTGAAGATGAAGAATAAATATCAAGTAAACGTTTATAAGAGCTTAATTGAAATTGTTCTCTCGACTTCTTGTTTACGTGTGGTGAACGTAATACAGTGAAAATTTTCTTGTGTGTTGGTAATGGAATTGGTCCAGTTACAACAGCACCTGTGCTTTTTACTGTTTTTACAATCTTTTCAGCAGATTTGTCTACTAAATTGTGATCGTAAGACTTTAATTTTATTCTAATTTTTTGACTCATTTTCTTAAGATTTACGATTCAACGCCTTTAGCAGCTTTAATTACTTCTTCTGAAATATTTGAAGGAGTTTCAGCATAATGTGAAAATTCCATAGTTGATGTTGCACGACCTGATGATAATGTTCTTAATGTTGTTACATAACCAAACATTTCAGATAATGGCACAGTTGCTTTTACTGTTTTAGCACCTGCTCTATCTCCCATATCACTTACTTGACCTCTTCTTCTATTTAAATCTCCTACAATATCACCCATGTTTTCTTCAGGGGTAATTACCTCAAGTTTCATAATAGGCTCCATGATTACTGCTTTTGCAGCTTTGGCAGCATTTTTAAATCCAAGTTTTGCAGCTAACTCAAATGATAGTTGGTCTGAATCTACATCATGGTAGGATCCATCTTTCAATGTTACTTTCATAGAGTCCACTTCGTAACCTGCTAATGGACCATTTACCATTGCCATTTTAAATCCTTTTTCAATTGATGGGATAAATTCTTTAGGAACGTTACCACCTTTAATAATAGATTCAAACTGAAGACCTACTACGCCTTCATCAGCTGGTTCAACAGTAAATACAATATCAGCAAACTTACCACGACCACCAGATTGTTTTTTATAAACTTCTCTATGATCTGCAGGTCTTGTTATTGCTTCTTTGTACTCAACTTGTGGTTGACCTTGATTTACCTCAACTTTAAATTCTCGACGTAAACGATCAACAATAATATCTAAGTGAAGCTCACCCATTCCAGAAATAATAGTCTGTCCTGAAGCTTCATCTGAACGCACTGTAAACGTAGGATCTTCTTCAGCTAATTTAGCTAAACCCATTCCCAATTTATCTACATCTGCTTTCGTTTTAGGCTCCACCGCAATACCAATTACTGGATCAGGGAAGTCCATAGATTCTAAAACAATAGGATGTTTTTCGTCTGAAAGTGTATCTCCTGTTTTGATAGATTTAAATCCAACAGCAGCTCCAATATCTCCAGCTTCTATATAATCAATTGCATTTTGCTTGTTAGCATGCATTTGATAAATACGAGAAATACGCTCTTTTTTACCTGAACGGTTATTCAACACATAAGAACCTGCATCTAAACGACCAGAATAGGCGCGGAAAAATGCTAAACGACCAACAAAAGGATCAGTAGCAATTTTAAATGCTAAAGCAGCAAAAGGCTCCTTTACATCTGGTTTACGTAGCTCCTTTTTCTCTGTATCTGGATTAACACCTACAATACCTTCTTTATCCATTGGAGAAGGTAAATAACGACATACAGCATCTAATAAGAATTGTACCCCTTTATTTTTAAATGCAGAACCACAAATCATTGGAATGATAGCCATATCCATTACAGCAGCTCTAAGTGCAGCATGCACTTCATCTTCTGTAATAGAATCTTCATCTTCCATGAATTTCTCTAGTAAGTCTTCATCATAGCTCGCTACTTCTTCAATTAGCTTAGCACGTAAAATTTTCGCTTCTTCTTTAAGCTCTTCAGGAATATCAACAACATCAAATGTCGCTCCCATTCCTTCTTCATGCCAAACAATAGCTCTATTTTTTACTAAATCGACAATACCTTTGAAGTTTTCTTCATCACCAATATTCAAAACGATAGGGACTGCATTAGAACCTAACATTTCTTTAACTTGGCTACAAACCATCATAAAATCAGAACCTTGACGATCCATTTTATTTACGAAACCAATTCTTGGCACTTTATAATTATCTGCTAGTCTCCAGTTAGTTTCAGATTGTGGCTCAACACCATCAACTGCACTAAATAAGAATACTAAACCATCAAGTACACGTAAAGAACGGTTTACTTCAACCGTAAAATCAACGTGACCTGGTGTGTCAATAATGTTAAAATGATAATCTTTAGTATCTGGTAAAACTTGTGCGTTTTCTTTTGGAAATTGCCACTCACAGGTTGTAGCAGCAGAAGTAATTGTAATACCTCTTTCTTGCTCTTGCTCCATCCAATCCATTGTAGCAGCACCATCGTGTACTTCTCCAATTTTATGGGAAACACCTGTATAATAAAGTATACGTTCTGTTGTAGTAGTCTTTCCTGCATCAATGTGTGCAGCAATACCTATATTTCTTGTGAATTTTAAATCTCTTGCCATGTCTTAAAATCTAAAGTGAGAGAATGCTTTATTTGCTTCTGCCATTTTATGAGTATCTACTCTTTTCTTAACGGCTGCTCCTTCTTCTTTAGCTGCAGCTAATACTTCTGCTGCTAATTTTTGAGCCATAGATTTTTCGTTTCTTTTTCTTGAATAGCTAATAAGCCATTTCATTGCTGTTGAAACTTTACGGTCTGGACGTATTTGCATTGGAATTTGAAATGTTGCACCACCCACTCTACGACTACGTACTTCTACGTGAGGCATAACGTTTGATAAAGCATCTTTCCATATTTCCAAAGCGGTTTTTTCTTCGTCTGTGTTCTTTTCTTCCACAATATCTATTGCGTCGTAGAAAATTTTAAAAGCTACTGACTTTTTACCATCCCACATCATCATGTTAACGAAACGAGTTACTAACTGGTCGTTAAATTTTGGGTCTGGTAAAAGCGGTCTTTTTTTTGCTGCTCTTTTTCTCATGTCTTCTTCTTAAAGTTTAAATTACTTCTTTGGGCGTTTTGCACCATACTTAGATCTACGTTGCGTTCTGCCTTCGACACCTGCAGTGTCTAAAGCTCCACGAACAATGTGATATCTAACTCCTGGCAAATCTTTTACCCTTCCACCTCTAACTAATACTATCGAGTGCTCTTGTAAATTGTGCCCTTCTCCTGGAATGTATGCGTTTACTTCGTTACCATTTGTTAACCTTACCCTTGCAACTTTACGCATTGCCGAGTTAGGTTTTTTTGGTGTTGTAGTATAAACACGTGTACAAACTCCACGTCTTTGAGGACAAGAATTTAAAGCAGCCGATTTACTCTTCTTAGTTATTTTGGCTCTTCCTTTTCTTACTAATTGTGAAATTGTTGGCATATTATTCTATAATATTTTTTAAATACCCTCTTATAAGAGGGCTGCAAAGGTAGAAATTAATATGAATAATTCAAATCTTAAATAATTAATTTTCACTCTTCATTAAAAATTAATTTTCACTCTATATTATTTGATGTTTATTTCCGTTAGTTTTATACTCAAATTTAAGGCTTGAAAATTATTAGAATTGTTATTTTATGTTTCGCTTATGGCTTATTGCTTAGTAATAGTTTGTACTCACAAAATCTAAGCTTGGTTATTTCTGGAGAATCCGATAATGAATCAAGAGTTATTGATTCTGTTGGGTATAAAAAAACATTTTTAAATTTTAAATCGTTGCAAGATGAAATTATGAGCCTTAAAGATGACTTACAAAAAATTGGTTTTATTGAAAATAAAGTTTTAGAAACGAAAAAAGAAAACGACTCGACATACCACAGTAAAATACGATTAGGTAAAAAATATCACACCATATATATATACTACGAAAATAATATTGTTCCTGAAGATTATTTGAAGTTGTTACCATTGGACATAGAAAAGGAGTATTTTAAAACCAATATCAATAATATTGCAACAGTTCTATCTAAAATAAATTCCTACTTAGTTAACAATGGTTATCCCTTTTCTAGCGTAAAATTAAATTATTTAAACAAGAGACATGACAGCAAAAATCTAGAAGCAAAATTAGTTACTAACACAAATACTGAAAGAACAATTGATGAAGTGATTGTTAAAGGTTATGAAAATTTTCCAAAATCATTTTTAAAACATTATCTAAAAATTAAACCCAACACAAGCTTAAACATAAATACCTTAAAAGAGAAAGCTAAAATTTTAAATTCATTACCATTTACAAATCTAGCTCGAGATCCAGAGATTTTATTTACAAAAGACTCTTCTACAATTTATTTATACCTTGAAAAGAGAAAAAGCAACACGTTTGATGGCTTTTTAGGGTTTGGAACTAATGAAACAACTGGCAAACTTGAATTTGATGGCTACTTAGATTTTGCCCTTACTAATAATTTAAATTATGGCGAATCTATTAACCTAATTTACAAGAGCGATGAAAATGAACAAAAAACGTTTAATGTTGACATTAAAGCACCATATATATTTAAATCCCCTTTAGGTATTCAAGTTAATCTTGAAATATTCAAGAAAGACTCAACGTTTACAACAGTTAGTCAATCTGGACATTTATTTTACCCCATAAACGATCAACAAATCATATCTGCTGGCTTCACTTCAATACAATCAAATAATTTGCTAAACAGTATTTCAAATATTGAGGATTATAATTCTATATTCTATAATTTGCAATATCAAATTATTAAACCACAGTACACTAATTTACTGTTTCCTAGCAACTTTAATTTTGATGCTAAAATAGGTTTAGGAAATAGGAAAAATAATGAAAACAGAGTAAATCAGGCACTTTATGAAGTAAACGTTTACAAAATTTTTAATTTAAATATAAAAAACAACATTTTTTTGCGAGTAAAATCGCAAGGCGTTCAATCAGAAAGTTATTTTACAAATGAACTACTACGTTTTGGAGGCATAAATAGCATACGAGGTTTTGAAGAAAACACCCTTCTGGCAACATTATTTGGCTTTATTAACTTAGAATACAGATATAATTTAAGCCCTTCAATATACATACATACTATTACAGATGCTGCTTACCTTAATAATAGTCTAGATAACTTAAACGAGAAATTATATGGATTTGGATTTGGATTGGGTGTTTTAACCAAAGCTGGTTTATTAAAACTTGTTTTTGCTAATGGCAAAACAGAGAATCAATCGTTAAAATTTTCTAATTCTAAAATTCATCTGAGTTTAAATGCTAAATTTTAATTCTGTTGATGTTTTATTGATTAATTGTGAACTAAAAAATATTTAAGAAATAATTTAGAGGTCAGAAGTTAGCTACTGATTGTTTCTGATTAATAAATTTTATAAGCTTCATTCATTTTTATAGTCAAATTATAGAAGATTGTAGTTTTGTTTTGAGACCAGTTAATAGGTTGTTTTTAATCATTTTATGTTTTACAACATATATCCGTAACCCTATTTTAAAAAAGCTTTAATAGTTTCGTTAAATCTTTACAAGTTTTCTTATTGCTTATATCAAACTTAAATTTTTCAATGTAGCAGCTATTATTGAACCAATCTTATTAAAGTATAGATATTTGATGTTTTTTATTCGAAACACGCTTTTTAAAACCTTTTTTTTTAAAAAAATTGAAATTTTAACCAATAATTATTGTTTTATTAACTTTTTATTATGATTTTTGGCTTGACTAATTCAAATAAATTATAAAATGAAAACAAAGTTTAGTGGAATTTTAACGCTATTATTGGCGTTTGTTGTGCAATTTACCTTTGCACAGGAAAAAACAATTTCGGGAACAATTTCGGATGAATCTGGAATGCCTCTTCCTGGAGTTAACATTGTTGTAAAAGGAACTGCTAATGGTACTCAATCTGATTTTGACGGTAATTACAGTATTACTGCAAATGTTGGTAATGTATTAGTTTTTTCCTATGTAGGATTAAAAACTATCGAGCGAACCGTTGGAGCAGCAAATACGATTAATGTTACTATGCAAGAGGATGCTGCTGTCCTTGATGAGGTGGTTGTAACAGCACAAGGTATTAAGAGAGAAAAACAAGCTCTTGGTTATGCTGTTAGTGAAGTTGCTTCGGAATCCCTTGAGCAACGCTCTGAAGGTGATATTGCCAGAGTTTTATCTGGTAAAGCTTCTGGTGTAAGAATACAACAACAAAGTGGTGTATCTGGATCTGGGACAAGTGTTATTATTAGAGGGTTTAACTCTTTTAGTGGTAGTAACCAACCATTATTTATTGTAAACGGTGTGCCGTTTGCCAGTGATACAAATGCTCAAGATACTTTTGTTAATGGAAATAATGGCTCAAGTAGGTTTTTAGATTTAGATCCAAACACTATTGAGAATGTACAAGTATTAAAAGGTCTTGCAGCAGCTACCTTATATGGTACTGATGGTAGAAATGGGGTGATTTTAATCACAACTAAAGCTGGTTCTTCTGGACAAACTGGTGCTAAGAAAACTGAAATAACAGTTTCAAGTTCACTATTTTTAAATGAAATTGCTTCAATTCCTGATTACCAAAATGAATGGGGTGGTGGTTTTGATCAAGCTTTTGGATGGTTCTTTAGTAACTGGGGACCTTCATTTAAAAAAGAAGGCCCTGGTGGATGGGGAAATAGCTCAGCTTTTGATGCTAATGGAACGTTACCTCACCCATACTCAACAGCGTCTTTAGCTACTGGTATCCCTCAAGCTTTTCCAGAATATGCTGGAGCGCGTTATGAATGGAAACCGTATGATGGTGTTAAAGACTTCTTTAGAACAGGTGTAGTTAAAAACACTAATGTAAATGTTCAATCGGCATCAGATGATGGGAAAATTTCTTATAATGTATCCTATGGTAATCTTGAAGACCAAGGATTTACTCCTGGTAATACTTTAAGACGATCTACTTTTGGTTTAGGAGGAAGAGCAGAATTAACAAATAATTTTACTGCCAGTGCCACTTTAAACTATTCAAGAACAGATTTTACATCTCCTCCTGTAGCTGCAAGTTATGGTAGTAATGTTGGTGGAACAAACGCATCTGTATATGGTAACTTATTCTACACACCTAGAAGTGTAGATTTAATGGGTTTACCATATCAAAACCCAGTAACTGGAGAGTCTGTTTATTATAGACAAAATAACAGTATTCAAAATCCACTTTGGACAGTTAATAATGCTGGAAATAGTCAGTTAACAAATAGAGTTTACGGAAATTTACAACTGACATATAAAATAAATGAAAATCTTAATTTAATGTATCAATTAGGTATTGATGTTTATAGTGAGAACAATGTTAATTTTGCCAATAAAGGTGGAAAAACAGGAAGCCAAGCTAATAGAGACGGAAGATACCAAACATGGAATAACCTTAGTACACTTAATGACCATAATATTAACTTAACAGGTAATTATGATATTAATGATGATTTTTATGTATCATTTGCTGTTGGTGCAACCTCTAAAAGGACTGTTTATGATAGAAATGGTGTGACTAGTACAGGGCAACAAGTGTTTAATGTTTTAAGACATTTTAATTTTGCTGAGCAAAATGAAATTCAATTTTTCAATGAACGTAATCTATTAGGTATTTATGGTCAAGCTGAAGTTGGATTTCAAAAAGCCTTATATCTAACACTTTCTGGTCGTAAAGATTGGGTGTCTAACTTAGCACCCGACAATAGATCAATATTTTACCCTTCTGCCAGTCTTTCTTTCGTACCATCTAAAGTAATTGATGCACTTGCAGAAAGTGAAGCGGTTAATTACTTAAAGCTTAGAGCAGGTTATGGTACTTCTGCAAACTTCCCAACTGGATATCCAATTTCATCTACGTTAATTTTAAATACCCAAACGTTTCAAGATGGAGAAGGTGTAGATGTTGTTTCAAATACTACAGGGGCTCAATTAGGTAATTTAAATTTAAAACCTGAGAGAATTGATGAATTGGAGTTTGGTATTGAAGGTAGGTTCTTTAAAAATAGAGTGACTTTAGATGCTTCTATATATAGTAGAAAAACTAAAGACTTAATTATAGATAGACCTTTAGATCCTTCAACAGGATATACAACTACACAAACTAATATTGGAGAAATTCAAAATGATGGTATTGAAATTGATTTAGGTGTAGATGTATTTAAAAGCGATACCAATGGTTTTAACTGGAATGCCAGTTTTAATTGGTCAACAAGTGAAGCTATTGTAAATGATTTAGGTTTAGATACAGATATTGTAGTTTATGAAGGGTTTACCAATCTTGGTAATGCTGCAATCGTAGGAAAATCTTTAGGTACTATGGTAGGTACTGCTATTGATCGTGACGATAATGGTAATTTTAGAGTAAATGCTGCTGGTAGTTATGTTGAAAAACAAGGATTAAACATTATAGGTGATGCAAACCCTGATTTTGTTATGAACTGGGTAAACTCATTTTCATACAAAAACTTTAATTTAGGATTCTTAGCAAATTGGACACAAGGTGGTGATTTATTTTCTTATGGTATTGCAACTCCATTAGGTAGAGGTGTTGTAACACAAAAAGGTATTGATCGTCAAAATTCTTTTATCTTACCTGGTGTTAATCCTGCTGGTCAACCTAATACAACTCAAATTAATAATTCAACTTATTACTTTAGTAATGTATTATATGGTCCAGATGAAATGTTAGTTTACGATGCTACTGTATTTAGATTACAAGAGTTGTCGTTAGGATATGATTTTCCAGCAAAAGTTTTAGAAAAAACTCCTTTTGGATCAATTAACGTAACATTCTCGGCTTATAATTTATGGTACTATGCGCCTAATATTCCTAGTGTAACAAACTTTGATCCTAATGTAGCTGGTCTTGGTGTAGGTAATGGTCGTGGATTTGAATTTTTAAATGGTCCTAGTTCTAAAAGATATGGTTTGAGCATTAAAGCTTCATTCTAATAAAAAAAATTAATTTTAATATATTATGAAAAAAATAAATAATTTAATAAAATTGGTATTGTTTTGCGGAGTGGTATTATTATCCTCTTGTGAAAGTACTAATGTTGACATAACTAAAAATCCAAATGCCTTGACGCCAGATCAGGCTAATCCAGATTTTTTCTTGAACAGCGTTCAAGTTAATTTTGCATTCTTTGTTGAAGGCTTTGGTAGAACCGGTTCTCAAATGACACGTATTGATTATATGTCAGGTCGAGACTATACTAATGCTTTTTCCCCTACATCATTCGATGGAAGGTGGAGTTCAGCATATAGAGGTATGCTATTAGATTTAAAAACAATGAATGTTTTAGCTGAAGAATCAGGTTTAACACACCACATTGCTATGGGACAAGTTATGCAATCGTACATACTTATGACCTTGGTTGACTTTTTTGGTGACATCCCTTACACTGAAGCATTGTTAGGTGGTGAAAATTTAAATCCTGCCTCTGATAGTGGTGAAAGTGTTTATGCGGCAGCAATCGCATTATTAGACTCTGCAATTACGAATTTTAACGATACAGCTCTTGCTGATCCGGAACTTGATTTCTTTTACGATGGAGATTGGGATAAATGGATAAAAGCTGCTAATACACTTAAAATGAAGGCCTATATGGCTACTAGGTTAGTAGATGGCAGTGCCATTGCTAGTTTTAATTCTATCGTTACTTCTGGAAATTATATTGCATCTACCGATGATGATTTTCAATTTAGCTGGGGTAAAAATGTTTTACAACCAGATACTCGTCATCCAGCTTACAGTGCAAGTTATACTACTACTGGTGGTGCTAGATATATGTCTAATTCTTTAATGGATTACATGACTGGAACAGATCCTGATGCTTATTCTAGTCCATCTAGATTTGATATTCGAACTTTATTCTATTTCTATAGACAAGTTAGTCAAACTCCAGGGATAGGTGGAGAACCAGCTGATGAAGAAGTTCTTGAGTGTGGATTAATAAATCCTCCTCCTCACTATGCAGGTTACACATATTGTGGTGTCCCTAAAGGTTGGTGGGGAAGAGACCATGGTAATGACAATGGTATTCCACCAGATGGTTTCTTAAGAACTTTAAATGGCGTGTACCCTGCTGGAGGTACTCTTGATGACTTATCTTACGATCCACAAGTAAATGGTGATGGTAATGGTGGTGCAGGTATTACTCCAATTATGCTAGCCTCATGGACAAAATTTATGATAGCTGAGACGCTAATGGTTGCTGGAGATATTCCTACTGCTAAGACAACAATGTTTGAAGGTATAAATATGTCTATAGATAAAGTAATTAATTTTTCTCCTAAAACAGACAGATATAATTGGATTTTTGGAACTGCTGATGGTGGTCCAGCTTTAGCTTTAGAATCTGACTATATAGATTGGTTTAATGCTGACTTATCTGCTGAATGGGATGCAGGGTCAACTAGCGATAAATGGGACATTTTATCCATGCAATATTTTGTTGCTATGTTTGGCAATGGAGCTGATGCTTATAACTTTTATAGAAGAACAGGGTATCCTACAACATTACAACCAAATATTGAGCCTACTCCTGGAGGGTTTATCCGATCGTTTTTCTATCCAGCAAACTATACTAATACTAACTCAAATGCAACTCAAAAAAGTGGAGTAGATATTCAAGTATTCTGGGACACAAACCCAGCATCTCCAGGTTTTCCTGTTGCAAATTAAATATAAGATAAGATGAAAAAAATAATAAATAAATTTATATTAATTGTATTAGCAGTATCTACATTTAGTTGTTCAGATACAAATAATGCTATTTATGATGTTTTTGATGGCGTAGAATATGGCGCTATTATTAGAACACTTAATACGGGTAACCAAAATTTTAATCTTTTTGATTTATCTTCTTCTTGGGACATTACCATAGAAACCCAAGATGAAGAGTTTGGAGCTTTATTATCTCAGGTAGTTGTTTATGTTGGCTATACCGATAACAAAGACGATGGTAATGATAATAATAGAGCTGAAGTAGTTTTAAACACCATTCCAGCTAGTGAATTTACCACTAGTGCTAATGGTCTCCCTACAACCTCTCTAATGTATACACTAAATGATATGGTGACTGCTTTAGGTTTAGCAAGTGGCCAATATAACGGTGGTGACACGTTTAATATTCGTTTAGAAGTAGTGTTAACCGATGGTAGAACTTTTAGTGCCGCTGATGGTAGTGGTAGTTTACAAGGTTCTTATTTTAAATCGCCTTATGTATATCAAGCAGGTATGCTTTGTATTCCAGCTCAACCATTCTCTGGAGTTTATGTAATAGACATGCAGGATAGTTATGGTGATGGTTGGCAAACAACAACAAGTAATGGTGGCCCAGGTATTACTGTTACTTTAGATACAGGAGTAGTTTTAGAAGTTGGCCTATGTAGCCCCTATGAAGCTAGTACATATGCTTGTGTTAATGACTATAGTAGTGGTAGTGATACAATTACAATACCTGCAGGATCATTATCTGCCGATTGGTATTTCCCTGGAGATTTTTTTGGTGAAATTTCATTCCAAATATATGCTCCAAGTGGGAACCTTATAGCAGATTACGGGACAGGTACTAGTGCAGGTCCAATTGCATTAAATTTATGTGATGAATAAATTTATTAATGATTAAAATCATTGTATAATGAATAATTCAAAAGCCTGTGATAGTTGTTATTTCACAGGCTTTTTTTTTATTAAATCGATATAGTACATATTTTTGAAAGTATAAAAATTGATAACTATTCAATTTATTAACCATCATGCAATTGCATGATGGTTTTTTTATATCCTATTCTTAAATAACCTTATGTCTAATAAAGCAATTCAACAATAACTAATCTAATAATTGCGTTTTGTTTTATAATATATTATTTGTATATTCAATACTTAACACTATACGTCATGAAAAAGAATTTATTAGTATTAATTGTCTTGATTCCATTTTTAATAAATGCACAAACTGTAATTAGTCAAAACCTTAATAGCTCAAATCTTGCGTCAACTGGAGAGTATAGAATGCAAGAAGTATTTATGTCTCTTGTTAACAATCTTGATAAATCGCTTTATGTTAATGAAGAAAATGTAATAGGAAGTAAGTATTTTATTGATTCATTTTTATTAGGAAAAGTATTTGTTAATAATAAAGCCTCTAAAGAGTTATTTGCTGCAAGATATAATGCCTATTTTGATGTGATAGAAGTTAAAAAAGAAAATACAATAGAAATTTTAGTAAAAGCGTTAAATATTAGTTGTTCTATAGCTGGTAAATTATATGTGTATCAAAAATATTTGCCTAACAAAAGTGATACTGGAAAATTAGGATATTTAAAAGTTATCCATGACGGCGAAAAAATTACTTTATTAAAACAGGAATTGGTAAAGTATAGAGAACCTAAACCAGCAAAAACGTCATTAACTAGTTCGTTTCCTGCAAAATTTGTACAATATGAAAACTATTACTTTCTAGATAATACTAAAGACATTGCTTTGCCTATAACGAAAAAAACTATTTATAATGCTTTTGACGACTCTTATGATACATTAATGAAATCGTTTATTAAAAAAGAAAAAGTAGATATTGACAACGAAAGCGATTTAATTAAATTGTTTGCTCACTATGATACATTGGTGAATCAACTAAATTAATAGTTAACCATAGTTTATCCAATTATTAGAATTAGAAGAGTTTTTTTCCATAGTTTAATATCAACACTTTATCTCCTTTCAGATAAATATCAAGGTCACCATCATTATCTTAAAATCATTAAGTTAAATATTCTACATCTTCAGTATTAAATGCAACATCAGCCTAGTTGTCACCTTTGTAAAATCTACTTCATATTGAATTTCAATACACTTGTAAACTCTTAAATATTTTTGTTAAAGGTGTAACTATATTTAAAACTATTTTTTAAACTTAAAAATAAATTAATCTTTATAAATAATTCTAAAAAACTGACTTCGTATAAAGAAATCGTACTTATAATTCCTACTTTTGCTCTCATGCAAAAAGAAACCAAAATATTTGGTATAAGAGCCATCATTGAAGCCATTAACTCAGGAAAAACCATAGATAAGGTATTTGTACAAAAAGGGCTTAAAGGCGAATTATTTCTTGAATTAGAAGCTCTTTTAAGAAAGGAAGGTATAAATACATCATACGTTCCTGTTGAAAAGCTTAATAGATTGACTAAAAATAACCATCAAGGTGTTGTGGCTCAAATTTCGCCAATTGAATTTTATAATCTTGATAATTTAGTTTTAAACGTTATTGAATCAGGTAAAACCCCATTGTTCTTATTGTTAGACCAAATAAGTGATGTTCGAAATTTTGGTGCTATTATACGTACCGCAGAGTGTACAGGCGTTAACGGTATCATTATTCAAAAAAAAGGTGGTGCTCCAGTAAATGGTGATACTATTAAAACAAGTGCTGGAGCCGTTTTTAACGTACCTATCTGTAAAGTTGACCATATAAAAGATGCTATGTTTCATTTACAGGCCTCTGGTATTAAAGTAATTGCTGCAACAGAGAAAACTGATAATACGCTCTACGATGTATCATTTACCGAACCTTGCGCATTAATAATGGGATCTGAAGGCAAAGGTGTTTCACCTTCTATACTAAAACTGGCTGACGATAAAGCCAAACTACCAATGTATGGAAGCATAGGTTCTCTTAATGTTTCTGTAGCTTGTGGTGCCTTTTTGTATGAAGTGGTTAGGCAAAGATTATCTTAGGTTTTAAGACTTTTGGGATTAAACATTATTCTTTATGTTCTCTAAAAGTATAATTAACTATAGGATTTTCCTGTTCTACATCAGGCTCGATATGCTCTATAAAGTTTCCATTTTCATCAAAGTGTTTTAAAAAAGGGTCTTCATTTTCATTATAATCAGGTTGTTCCCAAGCATACTTTTTAGGTTTTACAATCGATTTTCTAAAAAACAAAGCAAAAACAAACCCAATGATTAATCCAGATAAATGTCCTTCCCAAGACACTTTTTCCTTAATTGGAAATACATACCATATCATTGAGCCATAAAGAAACACCACTAATAATGATAATGCAATAAGCCTAAAATGCTTAGCAAAAATACCTTTGAAAAGAATAAAACTCATCAATACATAAATCAACCCACTTGCTCCAATATGAAAAGCAGGTCGTGCAATAAACCAAGTTAGCAATCCAGAAAATAAAATACCAAAGCCAATAATTTTCCAGGAAATAGAACGATAGAAATAAAACAGAGCCATAGACAGCACAAAAAGAGGAATTGAATTATGATACAAATGCTCTATACTGCCATGTATAAAAGGGCTAAAAATTATACCTTTTAAACCACTTAAAGTTCTAGGATACACTCCAAGCTCATTAAAACTAAATCCAAATCGAACTTCAAACCAAAAAACTAGCCAAATAAGCATTACAAATGCTATTGGATAACCAACAACTCCTGTTGTATATTTAAATTGATCTTGATTGCTCATGGTACTTTTTAGTCGTAACTAATCAAATAACTAACCAAAACTATTGATTATGAAACTTTGTCATTAAAATAATAAATAATTCGCTTAATTTTACAATATGAATGAACCTTTAGCAGAACGTTTAAGACCAAAAACCCTAGAAGATTACATTAGTCAGTCGCATTTAATTGGTCCTAATGGCTCGCTAACAAGTTCTATTAAACAAGGAATCATTCCTTCAATAATTTTTTGGGGACCTCCAGGAATTGGAAAAACAACTTTAGCGCACATTATTGCCAACGAATCTAAAAGACCTTTTTACACACTGAGTGCAATAAACTCTGGAGTAAAGGATGTGCGTGAAATTATTGATAAAGCAAAACAAAGCGGTGGCTTGTTTACAACAAAAAATCCTATTTTGTTTATTGATGAAATACATCGCTTTAGTAAATCTCAACAAGATTCTTTATTACAAGCTGTGGAAAAAGGCTGGGTTACTTTAATTGGAGCCACGACCGAAAATCCAAGTTTTGAAGTGATTCCAGCATTGTTATCGCGTTGTCAAGTTTATATTTTAAATTCGTTCGACAAAAACGATTTAGAAAGCCTTTTAAAGCGTGCTGTGGAAAAAGATGCCATTCTATCCCAAAAGAGTATTATTATCGACGAAACGGAAGCTCTGTTACGTCTTTCTGGAGGCGATGCTAGAAAATTGTTGAATATTTTCGAGTTAATCGTTAATTCTTACGATTCTAATAAAATTATAATTACAAATGAGGCTGTTTTACAAAAAGTACAAAACAATACAGTTAGATACGATAAAACTGGCGAACAACATTACGATATCATTTCCGCATTAATAAAATCTATTAGAGGTAGTGATCCAAATGCTGCTGTTTATTGGTTAGCTAGAATGATTGAAGGTGGTGAAGATGTAAAATTTATTGCACGTCGATTACTTATTCTAGCAAGTGAGGATATTGGAAATGCCAACCCAACAGCTTTGGTAATCGCTAACAGTACATTTCAAGCAGTTTCGACCATTGGTAATCCTGAATCTAGAATTATACTAAGCCAATGTGTTACATATTTAGCATGTTCGCCAAAGAGTAATGCAGCTTACAAAGCCATAAAGGATGCACAACAGTTAGTACAAGAAACTGGTGATTTGAGTGTGCCGCTTTCCTTACGTAATGCACCAACAAAATTAATGAAAGAATTAGGTTATGGCGATAATTACCAATACGCACATAACCATAAAAACAGCTTTGCACTTCATGAATTTTTACCAGATGACATTAAAAACACAAAGCTCTATAATCCTGGTGATAATCCTCGTGAAAATGGATTACGTGAATTTTTAAAAACCCGATGGAAAGATAAATATGAGTATTAAAATTTAATTTCTAATGTTTTGGAAATAGATTTTCCATCAACCAAATATTCTATAATCCAAACCTTTTCCTTTTTGTAAACTATACCATTTTGATTTTTAATGATATAAATCTCTTTCAATGCTGTTTTTTGAATTATATATTCTATTTTGTTTGTGCCAATATTAATTAATTCAAATCCATTATTTACTGGTATTGCCTTTAAATAGCTTGTATTATTGTCTTTTATAATTTCATCAGGCAAAATTTTACGTCCATCATCTTCTTTTGTTTTAACAATAATCTCTTTATCTTTTTTTTCTTTTAGTTCATCCTTTAATTTTCCCACTAGCTTTTTAGCTATAGCTGCTTCATCTTCAGAATTTTTTTCATCAGCTCTCGAGATAATATCTTTATTTGGTATGTAATGATAGTTTATGCCTTCGAATGATTCAAAAGCTCTATTTAATGCTTCCTTATAAGCAATACCATACTCCTTAACTTTAGACTGTCCAATTTTAGATTCAAAAACAATGTCTCCATCGCAATTTTTCAAAACTACTTTTAGCTTTGTCATAAGCATACTATTAATATTCATTACATCAGCCTTTAATGCAAGACAATTGTTCCTTTTATAATCCGTTTCTTTTATTTCTTCTTGCATAAAAGCATTTAATCCATTTTTTCTTAAAAGGAATCTTGTAATAGTATTTAATCTGAAAGCATCCTTTCCTTTTACAAATTCATAAAAATGGGGTACTACTACATATTTATAATCGTTTATACTAGATTGTGCTTTTGCAAAAATAACAACCCCTAAAACTAGAATTAATGTGATAACTTTTTTTTTCATCTGTATAATTTTATTGCTTTGTTAAGAATTGTAAATATACATTTTGTAATTATAAAAATTGTTTCAAATCGATGAGGTTATCAACATGTTTTACTTCTCCATTTAAACTTTCGTTATGGTAATTAAAACAAATAGCATCTAAGCCAACATCTAAAGCTCCTAAAATATCAGCTTCAAGGTTATCTCCAATCATAATACTGTTTGTAGTATTGGCATTTGCTAAATCAAGCGCGTGATTAAATATTTTTGGATTAGGTTTTTTGACCCCTACCATTTCGGAATTGGTAACTGTGCTAAAATAGTGGTCTATATTGGCATTATTTAATTTTCCTTGTTGTACTTCTTTAAACCCATTAGTTATTATATGAAGTTGGTATTTTGGCTTGAGATACTCTAAGATGTCTATAGCACCTTCAAACAAATGGTTGAAAGTGCATAAATGTGTGATGTAATCTTCGGATAATTTGTAAATCACACTTGGCTTTACAATAACTTTCAACTCATTAAATGCATCATGTAAACGACCAAAACGCAATTTGGACTTTTCTATTTTTTCTTCCCTGTACAGTTTCCAATATTTAAAGTTGATTGGCTCATAAACTTCTAAAAACTCTTTTAAATTAGTATCTATACTATTTAATTGAAATATTTTTTCAAAAGTAAGCCCTGAGTTTTTATCAAAATCCCATAATGTATGATCTAAATCAAAAAAAACGTGCGAGATATTATTAATTTTCATGTGCTGAATTTAATGCTAAGGTAAACAACTCTTTAAATCCATACCATCTTGGGTCGTCGCTAAAAGAGTAATTATGAAATATGGGCGTAAAAGTGCCATTCACTTTTTTTATTTCTAATATAATTTTTTCTAAAGTTTGTTTTTTGTCCAATAAGGAAGCATGTTTTACAAGCGCATAATCCATTAAATGAAATGTATTTACCAGCAATGGGGTTTGCACTTCATAATCTAAATCGTAAAACAAAAAAGGCGTGCATGTTCCAGCCCTAAATCCAATATGATTAATATAACCCATGGTATAATCTTCCCTGATTTCCAAATCGATTAAATTGCGATAGGTGTTTGGCAAGTTAAGTTTTGAAAATGAGTTTCTGGAGGCTATAAGAGATGTATTAATTGTAGACTCCATAGTTTGTTTTTCTTTTTTTAAAACATCCAAATCCTCCAATGCAAAATAAGATGCTTTTAAACCAACGTTACAATAATCGGCAACCGATTTTATTAACGATACAAACTCTTTTTTATTGATGCTTATATTTTTATCGTATGTTGTAAAATCGCCAATTAAAAAGCACACCAAAAACTTGCTATTATTGTGCTTTTGCATATTGATAATCCATTTAAAAGTATTGTAAGGATCTCTTTTAAATCGTAATAAAACCAAATAACGTTGGTATAATTGTTTTATTTTAAACCTAAATATATCACTTAATGTACCACCTACGGTTCGCATTAAACCCTTTTGCTTAAAATAATAGGCCATTGGAACATCAATAACGGGCTTTACGTTATAAGTTCTTTCAGCAAATTGAAAATCTGGAAATTTAGTTTGTAGTGCCTTTCTAAATTTATAAGCCCAAATATCCACAACTGGCTGTTTCAAAAAATTGTGCTTATATGCCAAACTATCATTTGCTGTAAAACGTCCATATTCGTCTTTTACATGAGGCATGTACTCTTCATAGCGGCTCAGTAAATAAAAGGAAGCAGCAAAAATATCGAACGGAATTGCACTCTTATCTCCAATATAAAAAAAACATTTTGTCTCGTCCCATTCTTGTACATTAATGTCGTTATCGGCAAGGCCTTGCTCAAATAATATTGAATGGCTTTTAATATGGAATTCATTGCCCAAAGATTGTCTTGAGTAAGACATTTTTAAACTGTCGTGCGCAATAAACTCTTCAACAGTGGTTGTAAAAGTTACAGGAATACCTAAAATACGCGTGCATACTTGTTTAAAAATATAATTTAAACGAGGTGTTATTTTATGGGTATAAACTAGTAGCATGGGTTTTGCAAATTCCAAAGGTTAAAAATACCAAATTCCAAATGAATTGGTTAATTGAAATACTTAAGTTATTGAAATTTTATTTTTGATTTTTGGTGCTTTCACAACAGTGATTCATCTGCAAAGCTAAAGTAGGCTTTTTCGGTTATAATTAAATGGTCTAAAATTTTTATATCCAAACTTTGTGCAGCTGTTTTTAATTTTGTCGTTAGTTGCTTGTCAGAATTACTTGGTTTTAAAGTTCCTGAAGGATGATTATGAGCAAGAATTATACCTGTTGCTCCAACTTCCAAAGCTGTTTTAAGTGCTAACCTAACATCTACTAATGTGCCAGTAATGCCTCCTTTGCTCAATTGGTTTTTTTGAATGACTTTATTGGAGTTATTTAAATAAATTATCCAAAACTCTTCGTGTGGCAATTCGCCAATAATGGGTTGCATGAGTTCAAAAACCGAAGCGCTAGAAGTAATCTTCTTTTTTTCCAAAGCTTCCTCACCTCTTCGTCGCCTACCTAACTCCATTGCAGCAGCAATAGTTATAGCTTTGGCTTCTCCAATACCTTTAAACGCCATCAACTGGTTTATAGAAAGCCTTCCTAACTCGCTCAAATTATAATCTACACTTGCTAATATGCGTTTACATAATGCTACTGCACTCTCATCACGATTTCCTGAACCAATTAAAATAGCAACCAATTCGGCATCACTTAAAGCAGCTTTACCCTTGTCGCGAAGTTTTTCTCTTGGTTGGTCATCTTGCGACCAGTTTTTTATAGAAAAAGAAGATGGTTTTTCTGGCATTCAGTAAATATAAATATTGTAAATTTCAGAAGCAATAAAAACTTTTAACATGAAATCTATATTTAACGCTAATGCTCATAAAGAAATTCTTGATAGAATTGAAAAATTGAATGAAAATACTTCGGCTCATTGGGGAAAAATGAATGTAGGTCAAATGGCATGGCATTGTCAAGGACCTTTTAATATCATGCTCGAAAAGAACGATTATGGCATGAAACCAAGTTGGTTGGCAAAAGTATTTTTTAAAAAATCATTATATAACGATAAACCATGGCGTAAAAACTTGCCAACTGCAAAGTTTTTAAAGACAAAAGATGACAAAAACTTTAATGAGGAAAAGCCAAAACTTATTGAGCTTGTTAATGAAGTTTATTCTCATCGAGAGAAGAAAGAATGGAATCCACATCCAGCTTTTGGTTATTTTACCAAGCAACAATGGGGACAAATGCAGTACAAACATTTAGACCATCACTTAAAACAATTTGGCGTTTAAACAATGGGCAACTATCCACCACCTCATCATCAAGATCACGATATCAATCACATGATTGAAGTGATTAAAGCATATCCTTTAGCAACAGTTGTTTCAGTAAAAAATGGTACACCCTTGGTTACTCACTTGCCTTTAATTTATAGGGAAACAGATGGGAAACTTATTGGGCATATTGATATTTACAATCCGCAAACAGAATTGATGAAAGATAACAACAATGTTACCATTATTTTCTCTGGACCTCAATGCTATATTTCGCCAAGTGTTTACACAACCAAACAATTACCAACTTGGAACTACATAAAAGTACATTTAAAAGGGAACATAAAAGCCATTGAAAACAAAGAAGCCTTAAAAGAGTCTTTAATTAATATGACCGAGTTTTTGGAACAACCAGACCATAAATATATTTTAAAGCCTGATAGCCCAAGAATGGAAGCTGCTCTAGATTATATTAAAATGTTTGAAATTACCATTACCCATTGGGAAGGGAAATTTAAACTCTCGCAAGACAAAAAGAAAAGTGATATTGATAATGCGAAACAAGAATTAATTAGAGCCAATCAAAAAAGCATTGAAGCGTTTTTGGATAAAGTATTTGTTTGACATAGAAAGAAAAAATGGCTAAGTTTGTTTAACTCTGAGTATATTTCATTAAAACAACTATAATCATATTCGTATTGTTAAACCAATATTAGAAACCATGAAAAAAGGAACGGCTATTCTATTTATTTTAATAGCGACTATCTTATATGCTCAACAAGAGCCCAACTGGAAGTTAGGTATAGAAGTTTCTGAGGATAATCTATCAGGCGAAAATTATGTTGTTACCAGTGGATTCATCAGTGGATATACTATAGGATATACTGAACGCAATTATAGTATTGGAATATTGTCTGGATTCAATCTAAATGAAAGGGTAACTATAAGTTCAGGTCTATTCTTCTCAAACAAAAACGTTAGTGGAGCAATAATCTGCAATACTTGTGATGTAATCCCTGTATTGATTAAGCAACAGTATTTGAGTGTCCCTGTTTCAGTTAGTTACGGAATTCTTAAATCAAGATTGAGACCACATTTGAAACTTGGATTTATAAATAATATTAGCTTGATAAATGAATTAGAAAATAGCAATGAATACTTTAGTAGCAATGGATACTTTTTAGAAGGGTTCGCTGGAGTGTCGCTCTCCTATAAATTGGGTAAAAATTGGGACGCTGAAATAGGGTACAATTACCGAACGGCAATAACGAGCGTGTATAAGGAAACTTTGGTTGGTGACTACACTCGTAACAAGCTCGCTACTAACAGCTTGACAATAGGAATTAAATACATCCTAAAATAACATTGGTAACAACACCTATGAATGAATAGGGTTTCATGAAGTAGATATGATAAAATTCTTTAGAAAAATTAGACAAAAATTACTATCAGAAGGCAACACAGGAAAGTATTTAAAATACGCCATTGGAGAGATTGTGTTGGTTATGGTAGGGATATTATTAGCATTAAAAGTTAATAATTGGAATGAGAATCGTAAACTTCAAAACACTATTAACAATATATATTCGGTTATTAAAAACGATTTACAATCGGACATTAATGGTATTGACGAAATTGTTAACTATATGGAAACTGTAGATACCATTTTCGAAAACGTTATTAATAAAACAATGACCTTTGAAAACTATAAAAATTGCGAAAATTGCTCTCGTATTATTAGAGGTTATCCAGATATTGTATTAAAAAAACGTGGTTTAAAGCTACTGCAAGAAAATAGTTCTTTATTTGACATTCAAAAGGATAGCCTTAATATTAGTATTAACAGTTTTTATTCTTACTATAATGCTGAAATTGAGGTTTCACTAAATGAGATGTCAAAGGACTTTAATAATAATTATGTGTTTTGGAAAAACAATATGCCTTGGTTTAATACTTTCTACGGATTAGATAGCAACCCTACTTACAAAGACGACATGATTAATTATATGCTTACATCAGATTATAGGAATAGAGTAGGTTCTTTCTATATACTACATTATAATATTTATTTAGAGCATATAAAAGAATACACGAAAGATGCTCTAAAACTAATTAAATCTATTGATAATATAGTTAAATAGCCAAAGTATGACAATGTAATAGTAGTTGTATAAATCAATAAGGTTCTTGCTTTAGCAGGAATGCTTTCACCTCCTCAAAATCCAAACCACCATAATTACCTGAGCTCATTAATAGCAACGCTTTGTTATCAAAATTTTGAGAGAATAAGAAATTTTTAAACTCGTCTGGATTGGTGTAAATAATCAAATCGTCTCGCTCAAAAGCATTGGCTATTTGCTCTTGTGTGACTTCTTCTAACTTTTTAATTTCAACTGCAAGAGGTGAATAAAAAACTACAGCCACATCTGCTGCATCGAGAGCACCTTTATATTCCTTTAAAAATTCAGCATTTAAACTGCTATAGGTGTGCAACTCCAAACAAGCTACCACTACTCTATCTTGGTATTGCTCTTTTACTGCTTTGGTAGTAGCTTTTACTTTACTTGGTGAATGTGCAAAGTCTTTATAAGCTACGCTGTTGTCGCTTTCGGCAATTTTTTCTAAACGCTTACTTGCGCCTTTAAATGTGGAAATGGCTTCGTAAAAATCGTCTTCGTCAATGCCCATGTGCTGACAAATCCATTTGGCGCCTGCAAGATTGTTAAGGTTGTGCCTTCCAAACACTTCTATTGGTAAAGGGCCTTCTGGAGTTTCAAGTAAGGTTTGTCTATTTTCAACTGTATATTCTGGTGTGCGATAAGGTAGTTTTCTAATGGTGTTTTCACTTGCCTCCACGACTCGCTTTACTTCTGCATCTTCTTCATTATAATTAATGCTTCCACCTTTTACAATGCTATCTACAAAAACGCTGAACTGTTCTACATAACCTTCATAAGTTGGAAACACATTAATATGGTCCCAGGCTATTCCGCTTAACAAGGCAATATTAGGTTTGTACAAATGAAATTTTGGTCGTCTGTCAATGGGTGAACTTAAATACTCATCGCCTTCCAACACAATAAAATCGTTGTCCTCGGTTAGTTTTACCATGACGTCAAACCCTTCCAATTGTGCGCCAACCATATAATCGACATCTCTTTCATGATAATGCATCACATGTAGAATCATAGAAGTGATTGTTGTTTTTCCATGACTTCCACCAATAACCACTCGTGTTTTATGTTTGGATTGCTCGTACAAAAATTCCGGATAACTGTATATTTTTAAGCCTAATTCTTGAGCTTTCAACAATTCTGGATTATCTTTTTTGGCGTGCATTCCTAATACTGTTGCATCAAGATTTGAAGTAATTTTTTCTGGAAACCAACCCAACGCTTCTGGTAATAATTCTTTAGTTTCCAATCGCGATTTAGAAGGGTCGAAAATAACATCGTCACTTCCTGTTACCTTGTATCCTTTATTGTGAAGTGCTATGGCCAAATTGTGCATTGCTGCACCACCAATAGCAATAAAATGTACGTTCATAGTGTGTTATTCAACAGCAACAAATTTCACTAATACAAACCCAAATTCCAAATTCTAAAGAGAAAGTATTTTCTCCCTCTCTTCTTTTGCTTGTTTAAAATCTTGACGAATATTGATTGCCTTATCAATCCATTTTAAGGCTTCTGGTTTATTATTCCTGTTTTTATTAATTTGAGCTAACCTAAAATAAGCCCATTCAATGGGTACACCATCTTTTGCAGAGTGGTTTTCTATATACATTTTTAAGCAACGTTCGCCTTTGTCCAATTCAATATTGTAATCTGCACTTACCTTTCCTATCTGGTAATGCAAGTGATTTTTATTGTGTCTTTGGTAAGCTTCTTCAATATTGGCAATCGCTTTTTTAGGTTGTTTTTCGGTTTTATATAAGTTAGTTAGCTTCTCGTAACACGTTAATGAACCTCCAACTTTGATCGCCTTTTTATAGTAACTTTCAGCGAGCTCAGGTTCTTTATCATACTCATACACATAACCTTTTGCTAAGTAGCCATCTACTTTTGAAAGTTGTTCTAACTCTTCAGCGTATTTAAGCGATTTCTTTTTACTACCTCCAATAATTCCTGGCAATTGCATATACAGTTCTACCAAAGCCCAACGTGTATCAATATGTTTTGGATCTAATTCAGCTGCATTTAAAAAAGCCTCTTTAACGTCACCAATAATACCTAAAGCTTTAAATTTGTTCACTTCAAGCGCTTTCATACCTAAAGCACCTCCATATTTGTAATGGAAATTAGCATTGTTTTTTTTGGTATCAACAAGTTTCTTGTATTGCACAATGGCATCATCCCATTTTTTTTGATATCCATAGGCATCTGCTAATAATTCAATAGCATCTATGTCGTTTGGGTTTTCAGACACATAATTGCTAGCTATTTGTTCAGCTTTTGCAAACTGTTTTTGTTTGAACAGTAAATTGACTTCGCTCACAATAGATTGCGAAAAGCACAATGTTGGAAACAATAGCAAAAACAAAAATATTTTCATGTAATTTTTAGTCGAAAATGCGAAATTAAACTTTCTTATTGACTTTAAAAAAAGGTAACTTTACTCATTCAACGAAGGCATTCACTCATTTCGTATTTTTTGGAACACATTTTGAATGTATTATCCTGAAAAATTAATAACATGAACAAAATATTTACCATTATAATGATTCTGCTATTTGCAAATCTAGGGCATTCTCAAAATAACTATGCTGATTTATGGAAATCGGTCGAGAAATTTGAAGTCGAGGGTTTGCCAAAATCTGCCCTAGAAGTTGTTGAAACCATTAACAATAAAGCAGATAAAGAAAATAATAACGTTCAACGTATTAAAGCACTTTTATTTAAAAGCAAATTCGCCTTGATACTTGAAGAAGATGCACAGTTAAACATCATTAATGATTTTAAAAGCCATATTTCACAAAGTGAATTTCCAAGAAAAAATATCTTAGAAAACTTATTAGCCAACTTATATTGGCAATACTTTCAGCAAAACAGATGGCAGTTTTATAATAGAACAAAAACTTCTGAAAAAGTTGATCCAACCGATTTTAGAACTTGGGATTTACAAACGATGTTTGATGAAATTAGCCTGCATTACCAAAATTCCTTAAACCAACAGTTATTGTTACAGCTTGAAGATTTAAAAAACTTTGATGAGCTTTTGATTTTGCAGGAAGATTCCAAAACATACAGACCAACTCTATTTGATTTTTTAGCTCATAATGCTTTAGAGTTTTATGCAACTCCTGAAAATAGCATTACCAAACCTGCTTATAAATTCGAGATTGACCATGAGCAATTTTTGAGTGATGCCAATAGTTTTTCAAGAATAAACATCACCTCAAAAGATAGTACCTCGTTACAATTACAGGCTCTTAAACTGTATCAAGATTTAACACAGTTTCATTTAAAAGATAAAGAACCTTATGCGCTTGCAGATGTTGATATAAAACGCTTACTGTATGTAAAACAGCATGCTACTTTTAATAATAAAAATGACAAATTATTTGAAGCCTTAAAATCTGAAAGCGAACGCTTAAAATCTCATGAAGTTTCAGCACTTTACGATTTTGAAATAGCTTCTATTTACCTTGAACAAGGCAACACTTATAAACCAACAACCAACGAAACACCTCGTTGGAAACTTAAAGAAGCCCTTGAATTGTGTGAAGCTGTCATTGAAAGGTTTCCTAACAGTAAAGGAGCAGAAAAATGCACAATTTTAAAACGGCAAATTCTTCAACAGTCTCTTCAAATTACTGCTGAAAGCCATTTGCCAATTAACAAAAGTTCTCGACTGCTTATTAGATACAAAAATCACGAAAAGCTAAACTTTAAGGTGTTTCGCTTAAACAGAAATCAACTAAATAAACTAAATAGAACTTATAGAAAAGAAGAACAACTAGCCTATATCAAAAAATTGAAAGTTGAGAAACAATGGCAAAATGATTTACGTAACGAAAACGATTATCAAACACATACAACCGAAGTTGTATTACCAGCTTTAAACAATGGTTACTATGTCACACTTGCATCACCTGAAAGCGACAAAGAAAACACCTTTGCATTTGCGACGTTACAAATTACCAACATAGCTATTGTAGATAAAAGTGATGACAAAAATCACATTTATCAAGTTATTGATAGAAATAACGGAAAGCCAATTGCCAATGCTAAAATCACACTAAACTATCGTAGAAATAGTAATGATGAGCAAACCGAATATAAAACGACCAATTCAAAAGGTGAAATAAACATAACAAAAACAAAAAACCGTTATTGGCAGTTGGATATTGATGTAAACACCAAAAACGACATAGCTTATTTTGATAATTATTATATATATAGTCGAGAAAATAAAGATAAATCTGAAACTGAATATCGTGCTTTTTTATTCACTGATAGGAGCATTTACAGACCAGGACAAACCGTGTATTTTAAAGGCATTGCCATCAAAACAGAAAATGGCAAGTCTGAAGTCGTTTCTAACGAACCTGTTTATGGAATATTATATGATGCAAATGATGATGAAATTAAAGAACTCAAATTAATTACTAACGAATATGGCTCTGTTTCTGGCGAGTTTATATTACCAAACAATGGTCTAAATGGCGAATATAATATTGAATTTGATGGGGAAAATAAAGATTTTTATTTAGAGCACTACTTTTCTGTCGAAGAATACAAACGTCCAAAGTTTGAAACCACCTTTAATCCTGTTACTGAAACATTCAAAGTCAATGATTCAGTAACAGTAAAAGGAAATGCTTTAGCTTATGCTGGAAGCAACATTACAGATGCCAAAGTGGTTTACAGAGTACACAGAAAAGTGCAATATCCTCGTTGGTATTATTGGTACAGACCTTGGTTTAATAGCGAACCACAGGAAATTACTCATGGTGAAAGTATCACCAATGAAAAAGGCGAATTTGAGATTATCTTTAAAGCTTTACCAGACGAAAGTGTTGATAAATCCAGTTTGCCCATTTTTAATTATGAAATCACTGCTGATGTAACCGATTTGAATGGTGAAACACGAAGCACAACAACTATTGTGAATGTTGGTTATCATGCCTTAACAGCAAATATTTCAGTTGATGCTAAATTGGACAAAACTCAAAAAGACCACAAGTTAACTATCGACACCAAAAACCTCAATGGTGAATTTGTACCAGCAAAAGGAACTATTAAAATATACAAACTAGTTGCACCAAATTCTGTGTTAAGGCAACGACCTTGGAATGCTCCAGATTACCAAATGCTTTCAGAAAGTGAATTCAAACAACTATTCCCACATGATGCTTATGCTAATGAAGATGATAACAACCAATGGGAAAAAGGAACGCTTGTTTTTGAAAAACCTTTTAACACAGAACAATCTAAAGAACTCGCTTTAGGCAAGATTAAAAAATGGGAATCTGGACAATATATTATTGTACTAGAAACAAAAGACAAGTTTGGTCAAGAAGTGAAAGACCAAATAAAAACAACACTTTATAGTGATGTTGACAAACAGATTTCTGACAACCAATTATTTGCTGTAACTACTAATAAATCAACGTATAATATTGGAGATACTGCTACAATAACCTTTGCTTCAGCTGCTAATATTGAGGTAACTGTGGATGTTGAAAAAGACTATAATATTGTTAAAACAGAAATTATTCATCTTAACAACAACAAACAAACCATTACTGTTCCAGTGACTCAAAACGATTTAGGAGGCTATGTAATACACTATAGTTTTGCTGCCTTTAATAGTTTTGAAAGTGGTATGGTAAATATAAGTGTGCCTTATCCAAAAACCGATTTGGATATTGAAACGCTCACTTTTAGAGATAAGCTACAACCAGGAACCGACGAAACTTGGAGTTTTAAAATAAAAGGACCAAAAGGCGATAAAGTTTCTGCCGAATTATTAGCAAGCATGTACGATGCTTCTTTAGACCAATTTAAACCACATAACTGGAGTTTTAACCCAATTCAAAATCCCATTTACAGAAGTAGCTCAAGAAGAAATACTGGCCAAAGCTTTAGGAATGTTAATTTTAGATTGCAAAAAGAACGAGCACCTAACTATCAGTTTAAAACACAGCAATATGACCAATTGAATTGGTTTGGGTTTTATTTTAATAAATGGCGTTATGATAATTATGTAAAAACGTTAAGATTGAAAACTGAATCAGGATTTGATGAGTCTATCAAGAAAGGATTTGTTTCAGGAACCATATTCGATGAACAAGGAAATCCGTTGCCTGGAGTAAATGTTTTAGTAAAAGGAACTACAAGAGGTGTGACAACAGATTTTGATGGCAACTTTAGCATTAAAGCATCTAAAAGTGAAACTTTAGTATTTAGCTATATTGGATTTATATCACGTGAAATTAATCTCAACAAAAACAATAGCCTAAGTATTTCCTTAGCTGAAGATTCTGCTCGATTAGATGAAGTTGTAGTTACAGCCCTTGGTATCAAGAGAGAAAAGAAAGCACTTGGATATGCAATTTCGGTAGTGGATTCCGAAAGCATTGAAGAAGGTGAAACAGACGTTGCATTGTTATTATCCGGTAAAACATCAGGAGTTCAAATTACAGAAGAAACAGAAAAACAAGATTTCTCAGAAGTTACCATCCGTAAAAACCTGCAAGAAACTGCTTTTTTCTTTCCGCATTTACAAACAGATGCTGATGGTAATGTGACATTTAGTTTCACCACACCAGAAGCTTTAACTAAATGGAAACTACAATTATTAGCACATACCAAAACTTTGGAAAGTGCTGTGACGAGTTTAGAAACAGTCACTCAAAAAGAACTCATGGTCATTCCAAATGCACCTCGATTTTTACGTGAAGGCGACCAAATTACAATCAGTACAAAAATTGCAAACCTTTCAAATAAGCAACTTTCAGGTCAAGCTGTTTTACAATTATTTGATGCAATTTCTGGAAAAGACATTTCACAAAATATAATTGTGAGTTCCGTTAATTCTCTCCCTTTGGGAGAGATGTCCGAAGGACAGAGTGGGCAGAGGGCTTCCTTTTTGGTCGATGCCAAGGGCAACACACAAGTATCTTGGCAATTAGATATTCCAGATACAGTACAAGCAGTGCAATACAAAGTGATTGCCAAAGCTGGTGATTTTAGTGATGGCGAACAGAATGCTTTACCTGTGTTAAGCAACAGAATGTTAGTGACCGAAACACTACCTATGTGGATAAGAAGCAACGAAACAAGAACATTTAGTTTAGATAAGCTTAAAACAAACAACTCCACAACACTTAAGCATCATAAGTTAACGCTAGAAATGACAAGCAATCCTGCTTGGTATGCTGTACAAGCCTTGCCTTACTTAATGGAATATCCTTATGAGTGTAATGAGCAAATATTCTCTCGTTATTATGCAAATGCACTGGCAAGTCATATTGCGAATAGCAATCCTAGAATTCAGGAAGTGTTTAATCAATGGAGAGCTTCGACAGGCTCAGCCACCAACACTGATGCTTTGATTTCTAATCTTGAAAAAAATGAAGAGCTTAAATCTATTTTAATTCAAGAAACACCATGGTTACGAGATGCACAAAGCGAAACCGAACAAAAGAAACGCATCGCTTTGTTATTCGACCTTAATAAAATGAATAACGAGTTGCAATCGTCTTTACGAAAATTACAAAACAATCAAATGAATTCTGGCGCTTGGGCTTGGTTTAATGGTGGTTATGAAAATCGTTATATCACTCAGCACATTATTACAGGGTTTGGGCATTTAAAACAGCTAAATGTTATTTTGAACGAAAGTGAAGAATTTAACATGATTAAAAAAGCCATTAAATATTTAGATGCTGAATTTGTAAAAGAGTATAAAAACATTAGAAAATATAACAAAGATGTTGACTTGAGTAAAGACCATTTAAGTTATACACAGTTGCACTACTTGTACATGCGAAGTTTCTTCAATAATATTACAACATCAAAAGAAGTTGACGATATTACAGCTTATTACCATTCTCAAATTAAAAAATATTGGTTATCTCGTTCTTTGTATGCAAAAGGATTAATGGCTTTAGTTGTTGATAGAATGGCCGATAAAACAACTGCTACTAAAATTTTAAAATCCTTAAAAGAGAATAGCATCACATCTGATGAGTTAGGCATGTATTGGAAAGAAAACACTAATTCTTGGTATTGGTATCAAGCACCAATTGAAACACAAGCCTTATTAATTGAAGCTTTTTCTGAAATTGAGAATGATACAGAAACCATTGATAACCTTAAAATCTGGTTACTTAAAAACAAGCAAACCAACCAATGGAAAACCACCAAAGCTACTACAGAAGCTGTTTATGCATTGTTGCTTCAAGGCAACGATTGGTTGAGTGTAACAGAAATGGTTGATGTCGTTTTAGGAGGACAAGAAATTAGTCCCTCTAAATTAGAAAATGTAAAAGTAGAAGCTGGTACAGGTTATTACAAAACCTCATGGAATGGCAATGAAATTGAACCGAAAATGGCAGATATAAAACTCTCTAAAAAAGGAGATGGCATCGCTTGGGGAAGTTTGTATTGGCAATATTTTGAGGATTTAGATAAAATAACCTCAGCTGAAACTCCGCTGAAGTTGGGTAAGACACTATTCCTTAAAACCAATACAGACAAAGGTGAAGAAATATCAGAAATCACTTCTGAAACTAAACTAAAAGTTGGTGATTTAGTAAGAGTTCGCATTGAATTACGCAGCGATAGAAATATGGAATTTATCCATATGAAAGATATGCGAGCATCTGGACTGGAACCCGTAAATGTATTATCCCAATACAAATGGCAAGATGGCTTGGGTTATTATGAAAGTACTAAAGATGCAAGCACTAACTTTTTCTTTGACTATTTACCAAAAGGTGTCTATGTATTTGAATATGATTTACGAGTAAACAATGCTGGAAACATGAGCAATGGTATTGCGACAATTCAAAGCATGTATGCTCCAGAATTTAGTAGCCATAGTGAAGGTGTTAGAATTTCAGTTGGCAGTCAACAGTAGGCATTCGACAGTAAGACCTCACAGGTTTTATCCCGAAGCGTCGGGACTGTGAGGTCCTTTCCCACTCTGTTAGTTAATCCTCTTTATTTTTTAGGAGGAAACCCTTTTAAAACTTTTTGAACAATTGCTTTAATTCGCGATTCTTTTTGCTCTGGTCCAGTGTTTGGATTATAACTAGATTCACTAACTGCTTGCCAGAATAATCCAATTCCGTCTTCGTCAATAAATTCAAAAACTATTTGTCGACTCAATTTTGGCTGTCCTACAGGCAAACCAATAGAAATCCCTCCACCTACATTGCGTCCTCCACTACCTACTCCAACACCAACATTGTTTCTTTGGTTATTCTCAAACTCTAAGCTTGAGATGTCAACATAAAAATCTGGCATGTCAGATAATGTTAATCCTTTAAGCAGTAAGACTCCATCCAATGCTTCTAATAATCGTTTTGTGTCTAGTTCGCTGAGTCCTGTATTAATATCTGAATAGTAATTGTAGGTTTTGTATTTAGTAAAATCGGCTTTTCTCTCGTAGTCATAATTCACATATATTGGTGCACAGGAAACTACTAAAAACACCAATAGGGACAATCGTATAAATTTCATAGCTAACAGTTTTATATAAAGTTAACTATTTTTCACTTCAATTATTCAACATTTGCCATAATTTATCTTTAAGCTGTGTGATGCCTTCTTGAGTAAGGGAAGAAATAAACATGTAATCAATTGGCAAGTTATTATCTAATTCTTCCTTCAGTTCTGCTTTTAACTCATCATCCAACATATCGCTTTTGGAAATTGCAATAAATCGTTCTTTATCTAGCATCTCAGGGTTATAGCGACGCAATTCATCTAGTAATATATCGTATTGTTTATGGATGTCGTCTGCATCAGCAGGAATCATGAACAATAAAATTGAATTACGTTCAATATGTCTTAAAAAGTAATGACCAAGTCCCTTACCTTCTGCAGCTCCTTCAATAATTCCAGGAATATCTGCCATTACAAAACTCTTATAATCTCTATACTCGACAATACCTAAGTTTGGTTTGAGTGTTGTAAACTCATAATCGGCTATTTTTGGTTTTGCCGAGGTAATAACCGAAAGTAATGTAGATTTTCCAGCATTAGGAAAGCCTACCAAACCAACATCAGCTAAAATCTTTAACTCAATTGTAATACGTTTTTCTTCTAGCGGAATTCCAGGTTGTGCATAGCGAGGTGTTTGATTGACAGAGTTTTTAAAATGCCAATTGCCTCGTCCTCCCATGCCTCCTTTGCATATTATTTTTTCTTGGTTGTTTTCGGTGATCTCAAAAAGGATTACATCGGTTTCGGAGTCTCTTACAATTGTTCCTAAGGGCACATCGATATACACATCTTCGCCATCGGCTCCAGTACTTCTGCTTTTACTTCCGTGACCTCCATGGCCAGCTTTAAAATGCTTTTTGAATTTTAAATGATATAGTGTCCAAAGATTTTCGTTCCCTCGAACAATAACATGACCTCCACGACCACCATCACCTCCATCAGGACCTCCTTTAGTAATATATTTTTCGCGATGAAGATGCACAGAGCCTTTCCCTCCGTTTCCAGAAGAAGCAAATATCTTTACGTAGTCTACGAAATTCCCTTCAGTCATATTTATTTCCCACGAATGTGGAAACTTTTTAAAATGTATATTAAAATAAGTAGATTCCTGCCTTAGCAGTAACAAAAATTACAAACTATCTATCACTTTGTTTAAACGCACTGTAATTTCTTCAATACTTCCAACACCATCTACACCAAAATATTTATTTTGTGCAGAATAATAGTTTTTTAAAACCGCTGTTTTATTATAATATTCGGTTATTCTATTTCTAATAATACTCTCATCTGCATCATCAGCTCTACCACTGGTTTTTCCTCTTTCCAATAAACGTTCTACCAAAACATCATCATCTACCTCAAGAGCTATCATGGCATTAATGCTAGAATCCTTATCTTCCATAAGTTTATCTAATGCTTTTGCCTGAGCTTCAGTTCTTGGGAAGCCATCAAAAATAAAACCGTTTGCATCTGCGTTCTTTTCTACTTCTGCATTTAACATTTTAATAGTAACCTCGTCAGGCACCAATCCTCCTTTATCCATATAAGATTTAGCAAGTGTCCCTAAAGCTGTTTTGTTTTTAATGTTATATCGAAATACATCTCCAGTCGAGATGTGTATTAAATTGTATTTTTCCTTTAAAAATTCGGCTTGTGTTCCTTTTCCTGCTCCTGGAGGGCCGAATAATACTAAGTTTGTCATGTGCTGCGTTGCTTTTATTTGGTAAACTTCTGGTATGTCTCTGCCTAATCCATCATAATCCAATCCATATCCAACAATAAACTTATTGGGAATTTCTATACCTACATAATGTAATTTAAAATCTTTTTTATAAGCTTCGGGTTTGTAAAATAATGTTGCTATTAACAAAGATTTTACGTTTTCGTTTTTAAAAATTCTGTGTACTTCTACCAGAGTATTACCAGTATCGATAATGTCTTCAAGAATCACCACTGTTCTTCCTGTTAAATCTTGAGTAAGCCCAATAAGACGTTGAATATCTTCGGTAGACTTTACGCCTTCATAGGATGCTAGTTTAATAAACGTTACTTCGCACGGTTTAGGGTATTTTTTTACAAAATCGCTCACAAACATAAATGAGCCATTTAATATTCCAACAAACACAGGGATTTCATCACCAATATCCGCAAGAACTTCATCTACCATTTTTGTAATAGCATCATCAATTTCTTGTTCAGAAATAAATGGTTTAAAGTATTTATCGTGGAGCTTTATCACATTATTAAATTTTGAAAGAGGCAAAGATAATCAATTGATTAGGTTTTAACGATATTTTGATTTATGTTTTTGGAAATTGGTTCAATTTTTAAATGTATTTTTGTGGTGCGAGAGCAGAAAATTGATAAATTTTAGTCGTTAATTTAATAGATTCCCATTTTCTCGGGAAATGAGCATGAACTATTTTTCTTCAAATTTTAAATTAGGCATTCTAGGTGGTGGGCAACTTGGTAAGATGTTGCTCAATGACACTAGAAAATTCGATATTTATACTTGTGTTTTGGACCCAAGCAGTGAAGCACCTTGTAAAATTGCTTGTAATGAGTTTTTTCAAGGAGACCTAATGGATTTTGATACAGTGTATCAATTTGGTAAAAAAGTAGATGTATTAACCATCGAGATTGAAAATGTAAATGTGGATGCTCTTGATAAATTAGAAAAAGAAGGTATTAAGGTTTATCCTACTTCAAAAACATTACGTACTATTCAAAACAAAGCAAAGCAGAAGTTATTTTATGTAGATCATAACTTACCTACTGCTCCTTTTTCACGATTTGCTTATAAAGATGAAATTTTAACAGCCATTCAACACGAAACATTAAGGTTTCCTTTTGTCTGGAAAAGTGCTCAATTTGGTTATGATGGTACAGGTGTTAAAATTGTGCGCTCACATTCCGATTTAGATGATGTCCCTAATGTTGAATGCATTACAGAAAAGTTAATTCCCTTTAAAAATGAGCTTTCGGTAATTGTTGCAAGAAACATAGAAGGCATAACAAAAGTATATCCAGTTGTAGAAATGGAGTTTCATCCTGAGGCCAACCAAGTTGAATATGTAATTTGTCCTGCTAGAATTTCAAAAGAAGTAGCTTTGAAAGCCGAATTAATAGCTTTAAAAACCTCAGCTGCTTTTAAACATGTAGGTTTACTTGCCGTAGAAATGTTTCAAACTGAAAATGATGAAATTTTAATAAACGAAGTAGCTCCTAGACCACACAACTCTGGACATCATACTATTGAAGCAAGTTATACTTCGCAATTTGAACAACATATAAGAGCTATATTAAATTTACCTCTTGGCAAAACAGACAGCAAGGTAGGTGGAATTATGGTAAATTTGGTTGGTGCCGAAGATTATACAGGAGATGTGGTTTATAAAAATATAAAACAAATTATGGCAATGGATGGTGTGACGCCTCATATTTATGGCAAAAAACAAACACGCCCTTTTAGAAAAATGGGACATTTAACTATTATACATGAAAATATTAATGAAGCTAGAAAAATAGCAGCTAACGTAAAAAAGACAATAAAAGTAATAAGTAGATAAATCACAAAAAACAAACACCAAATTTCAACAACTTCTTTAAAGTTAGTAATACATCTTTAATCTTTGTTATTTGGAATATTAAAATTGGAATTTTATGAATAAAGTAGGAATAATTATGGGAAGCAATAGTGACCTTCCTATTATGCAAGACGCGATAGACATTTTAAAGGGCTTCGATATTGAAGTTGAAGTCGATATTGTGTCCGCACATCGTACTCCAGACAAACTTTTTGATTATGGGAAAAACGCACATACTCGCGGAATAAAAGTAATTATTGCAGGTGCTGGAGGTGCAGCACACTTACCAGGAATGATTGCCTCATTATCACCACTACCTGTTATTGGTGTTCCTGTAAAGTCTAGAAACTCAATAGACGGTTGGGATTCTGTGTTATCTATTTTACAAATGCCTGGAGGTGTCCCAGTGGCGACTGTAGCTTTAGATGGTGCTAAAAACGCAGGTATTTTAGCGGCTCAAATTATTGGCACATCAGATAAGTGCGTATTAGATAAGGTGCTAGTTTATAAAGAAGGCTTAAAAACTAAAGTAATTGAAGCTGCTAAATCCATTAAACAATAAAACCTCGATGTTATCGAGGTTTTACATTTGCTATTAATTATTATTTTTTAAGAGTGAGATTCTCTTTAAAAAATTATTGTGCGAATGTAAAAAAATATCTCATGCTAACTATAAATTGTTAACTATTATTAATAAAATCAACAAGTTAGAGAGAAAAAACTTATACAAGTTACCTTTTTGTAATCTAATTTCTAATAATTATTTATTAAATTAATTTTTACCCATAAATGTCCATCTTAAATAAACCATTTTCAACACCATATAACACAGCTCCTTTTTCAAAAATTAGTAATGAAGATTTTTTGCCTGCCTTTAAAACGGCTATTAAAAAAGCTAAAAAAGAGATAGATGCAATTGTAAAAATTGAAGCGCATCCAACTTTTGAAAATACGATAGAAACTTTAGAATTTTCAGGTCAAGAATTGGAAAGAATTTCAAGTATTTTCTTCAACTTAAATTCAGCCGAAACTAATGATGAGATTCAAAAAATAGCACAAGAAGTATCTCCTCTACTATCAGAATTTGGTAACGATATCACTTTAAATGAAGACTTGTTTAAACGTATAAAAACCGTTTACAACACTGAGCCAAACAATCTAACCGAAGAACAAAAAACTTTACTTGATAAACGCTATAAAAGTTTTTCCAGAAATGGAGCCAACCTTCCTGATGACAAAAAAGAACAGCTTCGCACTATAGATAAAGAACTAAGTCAACTAAAATTAAAGTTTGGTGAAAATGTGCTGGCTGAAACCAACAAGTTTGAAATGCTTATTACTAATAAAAGCGACTTGTCTGGTTTGCCTGAAGGTGCTAAAGAAGCAGCTAAACAACTAGCCGAAAGCAAAAACAAAAAAGGTTGGTTAATAACTTTAGATTATCCTAGTTACATCCCTTTTATGACGTATGCCAATAATCGTGAATTACGCAAAAGGATGTCGATAGCCTTTGGAAGTAAAGCATTTAAAAATGATGAACTTGATAATCAGGATATTGTTATTAAAATTGCTAATCTTAGGTTTAAACGTGCGCAACTATTAGGCTATAAAACACATGCTCACTTTGTGCTAGAAGAGCGTATGGCAAAGACACCTAAAAAGGTTGAAAGCTTTTTAAATGAATTATTAGAAAAAGCCAAACCAGCAGCAGAACGTGAGTTTGCTAACCTTGAAAGTTTCGCAAAAGATTTAGATAATATTGATGAGATCCAAAAATGGGATTCCGCTTACTATTCTGAAAAGTTAAAACAAAAACTATTTGATTTAGATGATGAAAAACTAAAACCCTATTTTAAACTCGAAAACGTTATTAATGGTGCTTTTACAGTTGCCAATAAACTTTTTGGTTTAAGATTTGAGGAAATTAAAGACAAAGATGCTATAGATTATATTGACAAATATCATGAAGATGTTTTAACCTATAAAGTCACTGATGATAAAGGATTAATAGCTATTTTTTATGCCGACTTCTTCCCAAGAGCAGGAAAACGTAATGGTGCGTGGATGACTTCATATAAGCCTCAATATTTGCATAATGATAAAGAAGAACGACCACATGTATCTATTGTTTGCAATTTCACCAAGCCTACTAAAAGCAAGCCTTCACTCCTCACCTTTAACGAAGTAACTACGTTGTTTCACGAATTTGGCCATGCACTTCATGGCATGTTAGCCAACACTACATATCCTAGTTTATCAGGAACATCGGTGTATTGGGATTTTGTAGAACTACCTAGTCAGGTTATGGAAAATTGGTGCTACGAAAAAGAAGCTTTAGAACTGTTTGCAAAGCATTATAAAACCAATGAAATGATTCCGATGGATTTAGTAAACAAAATAAAAGAATCGGCAACTTTTCAACAAGGTATGCAAACCCTTCGCCAGATTAGTTTTGGCTTATTGGACATGAGTTGGCATGGACAAGACCCTTCGAATATAAAAGATGTGAAAGCTCAAGAGATGAAAGCTTTTGGAGACACACAACTCTATCCTGATGTTTCTGAAAATTGTATGAGTACTGCTTTTGCACATATTTTTCAAGGCGGTTACTCTTCTGGTTATTATAGCTACAAATGGGCCGAAGTTTTGGATGCCGATGCTTTTGAATATTTTAAAGAAATGGGTGTTTTCAACAAAACAGTCGCCAATAAGTTTAAAGAACACGTACTCTCACTAGGAGGTACTGAAGACCCAATGGTATTATACAAACGTTTTCGTGGTCAAGAACCAAAACCTGAAGCTTTGTTGAAGCGTGCTGGGTTAATAGATTAATTTTTGTCATTTCGAACAAAGTGAGAAATCTTATAATATATATTTATAAAATAAACTTTCAATAATTATTGAAAGTTTAAAAATATTTATATCTTTGTAATATGAAATACGAAGAAGCTAAAGATAAATTCATAAGCACTTGGGGAGGTTTAGGCTCGCTTTGGGGAATTAATAAGGCAATGGCGCAAATACAAGCCTTATTATTTATTTCTACGAAACCACTGTCAATGGAAGACATTATGGAAGAACTCAAGATTTCTCGTGGTAATACAAGTATGAATTTAAGACAGCTTATGGATTGGGGAATTGTAACTAAACAATTGATTCCAGGAGAGCGTAAAGAATATTTCATTACCGAAAAAGATGTTCAAGAATTAACTCGAATTATCGCAAAAGAACGTAGCCGAAGAGAAATACAACCAGTTATTAAAGTACTTAATGATGTCTCTTCTATTAAAGACGATGGCTCAGAAAAAACAAAAGAATTAATTAAACAAACCAAAGCATTGCATGATTTAACTCAAAATGCAGATGGGATGCTAAATAAACTAGTCACTCAAAAGCATAATTGGTTAACAAAATCAATCATTAAACTCCTAACCTAAAAAAATTTAAAATATATTTTCAATTTTTTTTGAAAGTTTTGAATATTTATGAATCAGAGCAAAACATACAATATATTGACCTACTTTATTGCTTCTGTTTGGTTTGTCAACGGACTATTTTGTAAAGTGCTAAATCTAGTACCGAGACATCAAGAAATAGTGGCAAGAATTTTAGGAAGTCACAATTCTGAAATAATTACAATTATTATTGGAATATTAGAAATTATAATGACCATTTGGATTTTGACTAATTATAAATCTAAATTAAATGCATTAACACAAATAATAATTCTTGCGACTATGAATATTATAGAATTCATGTTCGCTAAAGATTTATTGCTTTGGGGAAAATTCAATTCACTATTTGCTATCCTATTCATTTTGATAGTGTATTATACAAACTTTAAAACACAAGAAAAGCATGTTATCAAAACTTAAAAATCATCCCTTTGCTGTTGAAGCTTTTTTCGAAAGTTCGCTTGTACTCACTTTTGCTGTTCCAAAAGAGGAACTAGAAAGCTTAATACCTGAATGTTTAGAATTAGACACTTTTAACGATACTTACGCTTTTGTTGCTGCTGCAATGGTTCAAACAAAAGACTTACGACCAAAAGGGTTTCCAAAAATTTTGGGCAACGACTTCTTTTTAATTGGCTTTCGCATATTTGTTCGCTACATAACTAACACAGGAAAACGCTTACGTGGTCTGTACATTATAAAATCTGAAACCAATAAAAAGAAAATGGAAGTTACGGGTAATTTATTTACGCATTATAACTACACCACAACAGATATAAACATAAAAAACAATGGCATTAAAAGTGAAATATCATCAGTTCTATCAGATTTTAAAATTGAATTTGACACTACAGAAAGTGATTCAATCTCATTACCTCAAAATTCTCCATTTTCAAATTGGAAAGAAGCTAGACGTTTTGCAGGTCCTTTGCCTTTTACATTTACTTACAATGAGAACACTAAAGAAGTATTGATTATTGAAGGTCTTAGGCAAAACTGGAAACCAAAACCTATAAAAATCAACACACATCATATTAATTTCTTATACAAACTTAACCTAAAAAATATGGCTTTAGCAAATGCCTTTATTATTGAAAACATACCATATCACTGGAAAAAAGGAAGAAAAGAATTATGGAAGTAAAAAGACGGAAATTTCAAGGCGTACTAAACATTTTAAGCTTTAATAGACATTTTTACATATACGGTTTATGTGTATTATCTCTAATTATTATTAGCTACATAATCCTTAATTGGTCTACTACTCTATTTTGGATTATTACTACAGCATTTATATATGGCCTTTTAATGCCTTTACTTGTGTCTGCGTATGTATATGATCTCTCAGGTTATTATAATTTTAATTGGTTAAAGAACCTAAAACTAATAGATGATAAATCAAAATTACTTGTAAATATTAATGCAGGATTTGACGAAACAAGTTTTATTATTAAAAATAAATTTCCGAAATCAAACTTAAAGGTATTCGATTTTTACAATCCAATTAAACATACTGAACCTGCAATTGTAAGAGCTAGAAAAGTTAGCTTAGTATATCCTAATACTCAACAAATAACAACTAATTCAATCCCTCTAGAAACGAATTCAGTTGATACTATTTTTTTATTATCTGCTGCCCATGAAATTCGTTCAAATAAAGAAAAAATTCAGTTTTTTAAAGAATGTTACAGAATATGTAAACCAGATGGAAATATTATTATGGTTGAGCATCTAAGAGATTTTCCAAATTTCTTAGCATTTTCTATTGGATTTACTCACTTTTTTTCAAAAAAGACTTGGGCAAACACTTTTAGAAGTGCTGAATTCTCAATTATTAACGAAACAAAATTTACATCTTTTATGTCTGTATTTAAATGCTTACCTCAACAAATTAATTTTTAGAATCATGTATATACACTTAAAAATAATTGGAATTCTTTTAATACTTCTGGCTTTCATTCATGTGTTTTTTCCGAAATACTTTCATTGGAAAAAAGATTTAAAACCATTAAGTCTAATAAACAGACAAATGATGACTACTCATACTTTTTTTATTGCGCTTGTAGTGTTTCTAATGGGCTTGCTTTGTCTAACATCGTCAGCAGAACTTTTAGACACCAATCTCGGAAAAAGAATTTCACTAGGACTAGCTTTATTTTGGGTAACTAGGCTTTTCTTTCAACTATTTGTTTATTCTAGACAACTGTGGAAAGGCAAAAATTTTGAAACTAGTATGCATGTTTTATTTTCAATATTGTGGACATATTTCAGCGTAATATTCTTAATCTCTGCTTTTATTTACAGTACACCATAAACTCAATCTATCAATGAAAATTTTAAACTTATAGCAAAAGTATTACAAGTCCACTTTTTATTATATTTTTGGATGAGTGAAAAATTAACAACCATCTATGTCAGGTCACGAAATAAATCCAAATAAGTGGATCGATTTGTATTCAGATTATCTTTTCAACTTCACCATTACACGTGTAAAGGACAGAGAGACTGCACAAGACTTGGTACAAGAAACTTTTTTTGCTGGACTCAAGTCCATGAAAAACTTTAAAGGTCAAGCCAGTGAACGTACATGGTTAATTTCTATTCTGAAAAGAAAAATAATTGACCATTACAGGAAAATTAACTCCAATAAAGGCAAGGCCGAAGTGAGGATGAACCTTAATTTTGATGGCGAAAATGAAGGTGATTGGCTTGAACAACGTGTAGCAGACCCTTATGACAAAACAGCCGAAAACAACCTAGAAAACACCGAACTTGGTTTGGCAATTCACAATTGCATTAGTAAATTGCCATCCAAACAAGCCCAGGTTTTTAAAATGAAAACATTGTTGGGCTACGATACCGAAACAATTTGTAATGAGTTAGGTATTACAGCGTCTAACCTTTGGGTACTAATACATAGAGCAAGGACATCTTTAGCTTCATGTATGGAAAAAAACTGGTTTTAATATATAATAATGAGTAAAGATTTTAAATTATTTGTTTCATGTGATAAAGCAACTCATACCTGTGACAAAACACAGTACAAAGAAGCTTCATTATGGGAAAAAATCAAGCTCAATATACATCTTCTGTACTGTAAGGCTTGCAGGAAATATTCGGCAAACAATACTAAACTTACCAAGCTAACTCACAAGCCCGAAGTTGATTGTTTAAAAAAATGCGAAAAAGAACAACTGGAAACTAATTTTCAAAAAGAATTAAAAAATCCCATTAGTAATTAGCAGTGGTCAATAATGCCCACAATATTGGGATGCCTTCAACCCAAAATCCGCAATAATATTTGTTTTGTTTGACATTACTAAATACCAAAAACAACAAGAGCGATAAGGATATTATTCCTAAAATAATTGTTTTATTTACGTAAAATCCATCCTTAAAAAATTCAAGTAAAAACATAGCCAAAACCATAAAGATTCCAATGGTTTTTGTTCTTGCAATACCAATACTTTGTGGTATTGTAGATAACTTAATACTATCGTATTTCATATCTCCTATTTCAAAAGGCAACATCGCTATAATGACATATACATAACGTTGTACAGATTCAATTAACATATCATTATCATACACATAGCCTTCATTTAACAAAGGAATAATAACGGTTACAGCCATCCAAACAAACGCTATTATATAAATTTTTAAGCCGCTTATAGCTCTTAGGTTCCCAGCTTCCAAAAATATTCTTTTGGGAAGAAAAGGAATGGCATATATAAATGTTATAACACCTAACACACCAAAATAAATAATGGTTTGTCCTTTAAGTGTTAATGTAAAATATACCAAACCTATAAAACACAAAAACGAAAATATTTGAATATACTTCAACCAACTTGCCAAACTTCTGTGATGAAACTTGGCCAAACCAAAATACTTTACAAAATTATAGCCAGTAACCGAAGCAAAAAATGTGAAGTACAAAAAATCTAAATCGACTCCAACATTAAAATTTAACAGTGTTACCCAGACCAATCCACATACAGCAAGAGCGACATGTATGCTACTGTTAATATAAAAATCGAAAATGCGTTTTAGCAAAAGCATAATACAAATTTAAGCAAACTGTTAATAATGCCTTAAATTGGTTAAAAACTTTCATTCTTAGCATAACAAAACCGTTTTTTATTCATTAATTTTGCGCTTCAAAACTCAACCTTTTAGTATGAATACAGATTCGTTTGCTCTGCGCCACATAGGTCCTCGAACCAGTGACCATGAAGCTATGCTCAATACCATTGGAGCATCATCCATGAACCAACTTATTTTTGAAACAGTTCCAGATAATATTAAATTACAAAATCCACTCAATTTAGATACTGCCATGAGTGAGCAAGAATATTTGCAACACATACATGATCTGGCCTCCAAAAACAAAGTATTCAAATCGTACATTGGTCTGGGATACCATCCAACTAATTTACCAGCAGTAATACAACGTAATATTCTGGAAAACCCAGGTTGGTACACAGCATACACACCTTATCAGGCCGAAATTGCACAAGGCCGTTTAGAGGCGCTTCTAAATTTTCAAACCATGATTGTCGATTTAACTGGAATGGAGGTTGCCAATGCATCTTTATTAGATGAAAGTACTGCCGCAGCTGAAGCTATGGCTTTACTGTTTGCGGTAAGGGAACGTCAACAAAAGAAAGACAATGTTGTAAAATTGTTCGTAGATAAAAACATATTACCTCAAACATTATCGCTTCTTAAAACAAGGTCAAATCCATTAGGTGTTGAATTGGTTCTAGGAAATGTAAACGAGTTTAATCATTCATCAGAATATTTTGCTGCTATTGTACAGTATCCAGGAAAACATGGACAAATACACGACATTAAATCGTTTATAGCTAAAGCAAACAATTCAAATATTAAAGTAGCAGTCGCTGCTGATATTTTAAGTTTGGTAAAATTGGAAGCTCCAGGGAAATTTGGAGCAGATGTGGTAGTTGGAACCACGCAACGCTTTGGAATCCCAATGGGTTATGGAGGTCCACATGCTGCTTATTTTGCAACCAAAGAAGATTACAAACGTAGTATTCCTGGACGTATTATTGGTGTGACAAAAGACACCAATGGAAATCGCGCTTTACGAATGGCATTACAAACCCGTGAGCAACACATTAAACGTGATAAAGCAACATCTAATATTTGTACTGCTCAAGTGTTATTGGCAGTTATGGCTGGAATGTATGCAGTGTATCATGGTCCAAAAGGTTTGCAATACATAGCAGATAAAGTTCATAATACAACGTGCAGTTTAGATACTGCATTACAGGGTTTAGGTTTTGTTCAAGAAAACTCAGCATATTTTGATACTTTAAAAATTAAAGCCAATGCCAATAAAGTAAAGGCTATTGCCGAACCTCAAGGTGTCAATTTCTATTATACCAATGCAGATACTATAACTATCTCGTTGAATGAAACAACCACATTATCTGATGTAAATACCATCATTTCCATTTTTGCTGAAGTAGCTGGTAAATCAGCAAATAAATTAGCTTCTATTTCAAAAGCAGATAACATTTTAAATGCAGTAAAAAGAGCATCTAAGTTTTTAGAGAATGAAGTATTTAATACTTATCATTCAGAAACCGAATTAATGCGTTATATAAAATTGTTAGAACGTAAAGATTTATCATTAAATCACTCGATGATTTCGTTAGGTTCTTGCACAATGAAGTTAAATGCAGCTGCCGAAATGTTACCTTTAAGTTGGTCCAATTGGGGAAACATCCATCCTTTTGCGCCATTAAATCAAGTAGAAGGTTATTTGACTGTTCTTAAAAAATTAGAAGATCAATTAACAGAAATCACAGGATTTGCAGCTACGTCTTTGCAACCAAATTCTGGTGCTCAAGGTGAATACGCTGGATTAATGGTAATAAAAGCTTACCACGAATCTCGAGGTGACCATCATAGAAATATATGTTTAATCCCATCGTCTGCTCATGGTACAAATCCTGCAAGCGCAGTTATGGCTGGAATGAAAGTGATTGTAACAAAATCTACCGAAGAAGGAAATATAGATGTAGATGATTTACGAGAAAAAGCTAAACTTCATAAAGACAATCTATCTGCATTAATGGTAACATACCCATCAACACATGGTGTATATGAATCTGCTATTAAAGAGATTACTCAAATAGTTCACGATAATGGTGGTCAAGTCTATATGGATGGTGCCAATATGAATGCACAAGTAGGATTAACGAATCCAGGAAATATTGGAGCAGACGTTTGCCATTTAAACCTTCATAAAACCTTTGCAATTCCTCATGGTGGAGGTGGTCCAGGAGTTGGCCCAATTTGTGTTGCAAAACAATTAGTACCTTTCCTTCCAGGAAATCCAATAGTTAATGTTGGAGGAGAAAATGCTATTACCGCAATTTCTGCTGCTCCTTATGGATCTGCTTTAGCTTGCTTGATATCTTATGGTTATATATCCATGTTAGGTGCTGAAGGGTTGACCCAATCCACCAAAATCGCCATTTTAAACGCCAACTATTTAAAAGTGCGTTTAGAAGGTCATTTTGACACGCTGTATTCTGGTGAACAAGGACGCGCAGCACACGAAATGATTGTGGATTGCAGAGCTTTTAAAGCACATGGTATTGAAGTTAGTGACATTGCTAAACGATTAATGGATTATGGTTTCCATGCGCCAACAGTATCGTTTCCTGTAGCTGGAACTTTAATGATTGAACCAACAGAAAGTGAAAGCAAAGAAGAGTTAGACCGTTTTTGTGATGCCATGATTTCTATTAGAAAAGAAATTGAAGTTGCCGATAAAGGCAACCCAAATAATGTGCTAAAAAACGCACCTCACACTATGGAAATGCTCACTGCTGATACTTGGGATTTACCTTATAGTAGAACCGAAGCAGCTTTCCCTCTAGATTATGTAAAAAATAATAAATTTTGGCCAAGTGTAAGACGTGTTGACGATGCTTATGGTGATAGGAATTTAATATGCACTTGCGCACCAATTGAAGAATTTATGGAAGCTTAACATGTGTTGAACATCGTAAAATAAATTAAAACCCTTTTGGCTCTTAATATTTTGCTATTATATTCGTTACATTAGCAAAATTAAAGGCAAATTTTTAATATGAATATAAAAATTACAGGTACAGGAAGTTTTATTCCAAGCCGAATTGAAACGAACGAAAATTTTTATCAACACGAATTTTTAAATGCTGATGGTTCTCCAATAAACAACACAAACCAAGTTATTGTTGAAAAGTTTAAATCCATTACAGGAATTGGCGAAAGACGTTATATTAAAGAGCAGTTAAACAACTCCGATATTGCAACCTATGCTGCTGAAAAAGCCATTGCAGATGCCGAAATTAACCCTGAAGAATTAGACTATATTATTGTTGCTCATAATTATGGCGATATAAAACACGATTCCGAACAAAGCGACACGGTTCCTAGCATTGCATCTCGGGTAAAGCATCTTCTTGGAATTAAAAACCCAAAATGTGTTGGCTATGATATTCTTTTTGGATGTCCAGGTTGGATAGAAGGTGTCATTCAAGCCAATGCTTTTATTAAGTCGGGAATTGCAAAAAAATGCTTGGTTATTGGCTCTGAAACCTTATCTCGAGTAATTGACAAACATGATAGGGACTCTATGATATATTCTGATGGTGCAGCAGCTGTAGTTGTTGAATCAACCAATGAAGAGGGTGGAATAATTGCCCATGATACTGCCACTTTTGCACTTGATGAAGCCCATTTTATCTATTTTGGCGAAACCAATAATCCAGAAGTCACAGATAAACGCCGCTATATTAAAATGTATGGCAGAAAAATATATGAATTCGCTTTGACCAACGTACCTATTGCAATTAAATCATGTCTTGATAAAGCTGGGATACCAATTGGTGAGGTAAAAAAAATATTGATTCACCAAGCCAATGAAAAAATGGACGAAGCCATCGTAAAACGCTTTTACAAACTGCACAATATGGAAATGCCTGAAGGTATCATGCCCATGACTATTGACAAACTTGGAAACTCCAGTGTAGCGACCGTTCCAACACTATATGACATGATTTTAAAAGGCAAGTTAAAAGGACAACAAATCAATAAAGGAGATATTATCATATTTGCCAGTGTTGGTGCCGGAATGAATATTAATGCCATAGTTTACAAGGTATAAAATGTACGAAGGTAAATTTCCGCATAAAAGATACAGACATACTTTAGATTTTTTAAAAGACCACGTTCCTATTACTTCAACAGTATTGGATCTTGGTGTGGAAAACCCATTCACAAAAATAATGGAAGACTTTGGTTATAAAGTTGAAAATACTAAAGGTGAAGATTTAGACACTAACACTTCGAGCATAGAAAACTCATCTACAGAAGTTGTAACAGCTTTTGAAATTTTTGAGCATTTATTATCGCCTTTTACAGTTTTAAAAAGTATTAAAGCAAATAAACTAGTAGCTAGCGTCCCTTTAAAACTTTGGTTTGCTTCAGCTTACAGAAGTAAAACTGATAAATGGGACAGACATTATCACGAATTTGAAGATTGGCAATTCGATTGGTTATTAGAAAAAGCTGGATGGAAAATTATTGATAGACAAAAATGGACCAATCCAACAAAAAAAATTGGAATTAGACCAATTTTAAGATGGTTTACACCTCGTTACTACATAGTTTATGCTGAAAGAAAATGATGGATTTCTACATCGTCATACCAGCACATAATGAACAAGACACTATTGGTCTTACTTTAGAATCTCTAGTTAATCAAACATTACCTCCTAAACGACTAATTGTAGTAAACGACAATTCATCAGATAATACGCATCAAATAATTTCAAAATTTACCAGAAAATATGATTGGATTTTTTCAATAAATATCACTTCATCGACTGAGCATATTCCAGGAGCTAAAGTAATTAATGCCTTTTATGAAGGGCTAAATACCCTAGATGAAGACTATGATATCATTTGTAAATTTGATGCAGATATCATCTTCCCTAATAGTTATTTAGAAACCCTAGCTATGGTTTTTAAATCAGATAAAAATATTGGAATCGCAGGTGGTATTCCATACATAAAAAAGAGTGATAGATGGGTTTACGAAACTGTGGCTTCTAAAAATCATGTAAGAGGCCCTATAAAATCTTATAGAAAAGGATGCTTTAAAGATATTGGAGGTTTAAAAAAATCGGTTGGTTGGGATTCTATTGATGTTTTATTAGCGCAGTATTTTGGTTGGAAGGTTAAAACCAACAAAGATTTACATGTAAAACACCTAAAGCCAACTGGAAAAGCCTATTCAAAAAACACAAAAACCCTAAGAGGTGAAGCTTTGTATAAAATGCGTTTTGGGTTTACCTTAAGTATAATTGCTTCAATTAAAAGTGCTTTTAATAAAAGAAGTGTTTCTTTTTTTTTAAATTCAATTATTGGTTACTTCAAGGCTAAAAAAGAAAAACAAGTATTTCTTGTTAATGAATCGCAAGGCAAGTTTATTAGGCAATTACACTGGAAAAATATTCAAAAAAAATATTTTAAATTATATTTGTAAGCAGACCAACACTTCCACAACTATGGAGGGTTAGACGTTGTAGTACTACTAATACTTTTCCTTGAGCTAAAATTCAATCTATTACATTTGAGAATCCCACATAACTGGAAATTGTTTTGGAATCTCGTCGTCATTTTCGTCAAGCATCTGACGTAAATCAATTTCAATACCTCTTGAAATAGTAGAAATTGGAACATCATTGGCAGTTCCTTCAAAGGGATTTTCACCAGCTCTACCAATACGCTCCATAGTATGAAAAATCCAAGATACAATTACTGAAAATGGAATGGCAGCCCAAATGAAATATTTCCCAATAAAAGGAAAATCGCCAAGCAACTTTTCTCCAATTCCTTCAAACTCTGGAATCACTCCAAAAGGTAAAAGTAAGATGAAAATCCAAACAAAATAGTGCCCAATAGTAGCATACTGCCTAGGGTACGGAAAGTTTTTTATGCGCTCAGATTTTCCTTGAAGTGTAAATAATTCTTCTAAAATATTTTCGAGTTCTAAAAATGAAAATTCCCAAACTAATTCTTTTTCTTTTAATAATTTTAAATGCTTGGACTGCAAATTTAAAAGTGCTGTTTGCTTGTTTCCTTTCGATAATACATATTCTTTTTCTTCTGCAGTAAGATAAGGTTCAAGCTCATCTTCCAAAGTATTTAATCTTTCAGGAATATGCATTTGTCGTTCATATTCTTTATTCGATTTGTGATTCATAAAAACTTCCCAAGGCTTTCTTTGACGCATTGCGTGTCTCAACGCAGTCATCCAAGCAATGTGCCTGTACGTGAGGGTTTTTATTTCTTTTTGTAGAATGTCTTCTGAAACCGGATTATCATTATAATCATTTGTTACCATTGCTTTCACTTTCATTCCCCAGGTTCTAGATGTATTAACAATGCCTCCTCAAATTTTTCTAGCCTCCCAAATACGTCCATAAGCAGCATTGTTTTGAAAACCAATAACAAACGCTAATGCAGTACCAACAAGTGCTATTGGTGTCCAAGGTATTTGTAGCCATGTTAGTTCAAATACTTCAAATAAAATAGTTGGAATTAAAGCAATTATAAAAAACAACATGGTTTCCCATCTTGTCCATTTCATCATGCCCAATATTGGGTAAATGCGTCTTGTGTACATATACTAAATTTTAATGTATGTAAAATACAAAAACTTAATAATTTAAAATTTTTAAAATTTTATTTTTTACCTTTTCTGTTGAAGGAATCATGGTTTTCTCCAACGTAGCATTTAACGGAATTGCAGGCATATTTTCGCTACCAATGGTCGTAACAGGCGCATCTAAATATTGAAAACACTGCTCTTGAATTTTACCAGCCAATGCTAATGCGAAACTATTGTTTGATGGTTCTTCAGTAACCACTAAACATTTTCCAGTTTTTTTGACAGAAGTCATAATTGTATTTTCATCTAATGGGAATAAGGTACGTAAATCAATAATTTCAATTTGGTCTCTCATATTTAATTCACCTGAAGCATTATAAGCCCAATGAACTCCCATTCCGTAGGTTACAATGGTTAATGTTTCAATATCTTCCTGCCTCCAAATTTCCTGTAATACCCAAGCTTTCCCTAAAGGCAAAATATAGTCCTCGGCAGGCTCTACTGAAGTTGCTGTTTTAGTTCCAGGAACCTTACTCCAATATAATCCTTTGTGTTCTAAAATCACCACTGGATTTGGGTCGTAATATGCAGCTTTCATCAAGCCTTTTAAATCGGCTCCATTACTTGGATACACTATTTTAATACCTCTAATATTTGTAACCACGCTTTCTACTGAAGACGAATGGTAAGGCCCTCCACTACCATAAGCACCAATAGGTACACGGAGAATCATACTTACAGGCCATTTCCCGTTAGAGAGATAACAACTTCTGCTTACTTCGGTAAATAACTGGTTGAGTCCAGGCCAAATATAATCGGCAAACTGAACCTCAACAATTGGTTTTAAACCAACAGCACTCATTCCAACAGTTGAACCTACTATAAAAGCTTCTTGTATTGGTGTGTTAAACACTCTGTCATCACCAAACTTTTGAGCTAACGTTGCAGCTTCACGAAACACGCCTCCAAGTCGTCCTCCAACATCTTGACCATACAACAAACATTCTTTATGTTTTCGCATAAGTTCTTCAACTGCAAACAAGGCACAATCAACCATCACAACTTTGTTCGCACCTTCAGGTTCACGTATTCCTACTTCTTCAGTAATTGGTGTTGATACAAAATCGTGAGTGAACAAATCTTCTGGTTTTGGATCTTCTGCTTTAAGGGCTTTTTCGAAATCTTCTTCAACTTTCGTCTTTGCAGAAGTTTCTATTTGTTCTATCTCTACGGAAGTAAATCCGTTATCTAATAATTGTTGTTTTAAAACTGGATAAGGGTCTCTAGAACGTGCTTCATCCAAATCATCTCGATACCATTCCATTCTAACGCCTGAAGTATGGTGATTCAACAACGGAACTTTAGCATGCACTAAAAACGGTTTGCGTTCTTCACGAATGGTTTTAATTACTTTTTTAAGTGCTTCATAACTTTCAATAAAATTTGCACCATCAATAGAAATAGCCTCTAAACCATGAAAACCCTGAGCGTATTCAAAAGCATTTTGAGCACTGGTTTCAGCAGCATTTGCAGAAATATCCCAGCCGTTATCTTGAACTAAATATAAAATTGGCATTTGCTTTAAGGCAGCCATTTGGAAGGCTTCGGCCACTTCGCCTTCGGTTACTGAGGCGTCACCAAGGGAACAGACTACAAGCCCATCTTCAATCCTTCCCAAAGGGAAGGAAGCTAAAGCGTGCTCACTTGTGATAGGATTTTTCATATCCTGTTTTTCCAGGTATTGCATTCCCATAGCAACTCCTGTTGCTGGAATGGCTTGCATACCAGTCGCTGAAGATTGATGTGGTATTTTTGGTTTATCAGCATCTTTTAAACTTGGATGGCAGTAATACGTTCTACCTCCAGAAAAAGGGTCGTCACGTTTTGCCATAAGTTGTAACATCAAATCGTAAGGTTGCATTCCAAAAGACAACAACATAGCATCATCACGATAATAAGGAAATGCATAATCTTGTGGCAACAACTGTAAACCTAAGGCAATTTGTATGGCTTCATGCCCACGCGAAGTTGCATGCACGTATTTTGAAACTTGCTTGAAATTTGCTTCATACAACTCTGTCATTGACTTGGCTGTACAGAGTTTTGAAAATGCTTTCTTTAGTATGTCTTTATTCATTTTTTTTACGGATTTCGAGGTATGAAATGAGGTGTTAATCTGTTAAAAAAAAAGATTTCTTTTGTTAGTTTATTTTTTAAGATACTTCATATTGTTGGTTTACAGGAAATAAAAAACACCCCTATTAGAGCTACGCTCTGTATATTCAATGAAAATATATTTTCATTTTGATAATCCTTGAGGGGACATTCCTAATATTCAAATTTTTAATTTCAAGTTCATATTCTTTTTCTCTTTTTCTTTTTTGGTTTTTTATTTATTCTTTAGACCTCATAGGTTTTAAAAACTTGTGAGATCTTGGTTGCGTTAAGGATTGTAGCGGCATCCTTTTGCCTAAGCAAAAGATATAGCGGAAAGCCTGACCCTTGTGGTAACGCCCAAATTATTCTATACCAATTCTTTTTCAATTTTAACCATCCAGTTAAAAGTATCCTTAATTTTTCCAGTTTTAATTCCGTTTAAGGTATTATTTATATCTAACCCAACAGGACTTTTATTTGACACATGAATCGTTTCATCACCAAATCCTATGTCTTGAATGTAAGCAATACCAACCGCTGTTCCTGTGCCAAATGCTTCTTCCAACGTTCCATTATTTGAGGCTTCTTTTATCTCATCAATGGTAATTGGTCGTTCGGTTACTTCAAAGCCTTTGTGCCTTAACAAGGCAATGACACTCATTCTTGTTATGCCATCTAAAATGGCTCCATCACGTTTTGGTGTTACAATTTTTCCATCGATTTTGAAGAAAATATTCATGGTTCCAACTTCTTGAATGTATTTATGCTCAACTGCATCTAACCATAATACCTGGTCGTATCCTTTTGCTTTTGCTAATTCTGTTGGACGAATGGCTGCCGCATAATTACCAGCCGCTTTGGCTTCACCTGTTCCTCCTTCTGCTGCGCGAATGTATTTGGTTTCGGCATAAAGTTTAATTCTTTTCGTAAAAAATGGTCCAGAAGGCGATGCAATGATGATGAATTTAAAACTCGTTGCAGCACGCATACCAATAAAAGGTTCGTCGGCATACATGAATGGTCTTAAATATAAAGCGCTTCCTTCTTGAGGTGGAATCCAAGCTTGCTCAGCAGCCACTAATTGCTTTAACCCTTCAACAAATAACTCTTCAGGAAAATGTGGCATTCCCATTCTATCTGCACTTAGGTTTAACCTTTTTGCATTTGTTTGTGGTCTAAATAACATAGGTGTACCCTCAGAATTAATAGTTGCTTTCATACCTTCAAAAATAGCTTGACCATAATGAAGTGCCATGGCTGCTGGATGTGTTGGAATTAAATG